>JAFIGG010000056.1:5000-21483 GCA_020831485.1 Opitutales bacterium | reverse complement strand
CCGAATCAATCGGGTGGTACCACTGTTGGTGACGGCTGGCGGGGGCCCGGGGGGGGGGGGGGGGGCGCCCCCGCCCCCGCAGTGTCTCCCGGGGACGGGTGCGCCCTCGCGCCCGCAATGTCTCTTGGAGGCGGGTGCGCCCCCGCGCCCGCAATGCCTGGTCCTGCCAGGCGGACGAGGCGTCCACCCCCCGATTTCAAAATAAATCGAACTATGAGAAAAACACTCGATCGGATCCTCGAAGGCGCCCTCGTCCTGATCATGAGTTTGCTGGTGCTGACTGTGGTCTGGCAGGTGTTCACGCGCTATGTGCTGATGAACCCGAGCACCTTCACCGACGAACTGGCGCGCTTCCTTCTGATCTGGCTGAGCCTGCTGGGCGGAACCTACATGGTCGGTAAAAACGGTCACGTTGCCATCGACCTGTTACCCCAGGCTTTGCCGCTGCGCGGACGTCTCTGGCTCAAGCAGTCCATGCGCCTGCTGGTGGTGGCTTTTGTCTTCGGCGTGTTTGTTATTGGCGGTGGTCACCTGGTCTGGATCACCTGGACTCTGCACCAGATTTCCCCGGCCCTGCAGGTTCCGGTGGCATTTGTTTATGCGATGGGCCCCTTGAGTGGGCTGTTGATGATATATTATCAGATAGCGGACATGTGCGCACCGGAGTTGGAAACCGTGATTGAGGAGAAGGATTTTTAATGGAAACGAGCCAAATCATTCTCTGTTCCGTTGTCTTCTTTGGCCTGCTGGCCCTGGGTTTGCCCATAGCCTGGGCCATCGGCATTGCCAGCCTGGCGGCGATCCTGTTCATGCTCGATCCACTGATCGCAGTCACCACGCTGGCCCAGCAGTATCTGACCAGCCTCGACAGCTTTACCCTGCTGGCGATTCCGTTTTTCATCCTCGCCGGCCAGATCATGAATCAGGGCGGCATTGCCCGGCGCTTGATCGACTTGGCGAAAAACCTGGTGGGTTCATTGCCCGGCGGCCTTGCCCACGTCAACATTGTGGCGGCCATGCTGTTTGGATCCATCGCCGGCTCGGCCGTGGCGGCGGCCTCGGCGATTGGCTCGGTGCTCGGACCCAAGATGAAGGAGGATGGCTATTCCAAGGATTTTGCCGCCGCAGTAAATATCACCTCTGCCACATCCGGACTGGTGATTCCGCCATCGAACGTATTGATCGTCTATGCCCTCGCCAGCGGGGGCACTTCCATCGCGACCCTTTTTGTCGCCGGCTATTTGCCCGGACTGCTGATGGGGTTGATCCTGATGCTGGTGGCGACCTTTTATGCGCTCTACAAACGCTATCCGCGCAGTCCGCGCACATCGCGACGGGAGTTGCTGCGCTCTTTTCTGTCGGCTCTGCCAAGCCTGACCCTCCTCGTGGTCGTGATCGGTGGCATTGTCAGCGGCATGTTCACCGCCACCGAAGCCTCCGGTATTGCCGTGGCTTATACCCTGGTCCTGGCGGCCGTGTATGGAGAACTGAAGGTGCCCGAGTTGCCCAAGCTGATTCTGTCAGCCGTGCGCACCACTTCCGTCGTGCTGTTCCTGATCATGGCCTCGATCAGCATGTCCTGGGTCTTTTCCTTCGCCGAACTGCCACAGGCCATCAGCAGCTCGATCCTGAGCCTCAGCGACAACCGCATCGTCATCCTGATCCTGATAAATATCCTGCTGCTCATCGTCGGCATGTTCATGGACATGACCCCGGCGGTGCTGATCTTTACTCCGATTCTCCTGCCCATAGTCACCGAACTCGGCATCGATCCCGTGCACTTCGGCATCATTATGGTCATGAACCTCTGCATCGGCATCTGCACCCCGCCCGTCGGAACCCTGCTTTTTGTCGGCGTCAGCGTCGCCGGAACCACCATCGAGCGCGTCATCAAACCCCTGATGCTCTGCCTGATTCCTCTGATTGCGGCGCTCTTAATCGTGACCTTCTGGCCCGACCTCAGCCTCTGGTTGCCACGCTTGTTTGGCTTGTCCTGAGTTTTCGTAAACGCCTCACTGGGATACGGTAAACCCAGCGATTTCGCGTAAAACTGGGCCTTTGTGTTAGGGTTCTCTGTATGGCTTCCGCGACCCAAATTGCATCCGTTGAATACTTTCGTGCGGTGTCGCCGCAATCCATGGCGATTGCCGACAGCACGCATGAAATCAGTGAAATTGCCTTTATAGTCGCTCGGCTGCGGCTGCACAGTGGTGTTTGTGGGGAGGCTTATCTGCTGTCCTTTCATTATTCTCCCGAGGCCATTGTCGGCGCATTGAAAGATATGCGAAAGCTCGTGCTCGGCTTTGAGGTGAACGAAACCGGAGCCTTTTTGCGGCAATGCGAGCGGGAGGCTGAGTATTTTGGGATATCCGGTATTCAGCGCTGGGCAATGGGCTTGTTGAACTTGGCCATGTGGGACGCCTGGGGGAGGCACCTGGGTCAACCCATCTGGAAACTGCTCGGGACCGTGCACCGACGGGTACCGCTGTATGGCAGTGGCGGCTGGCTTTCCTATTCGACCGAAGAGTTGTTGGATGAAGTCCTCGCCTACAAAAGCCGCGGCTTTCAGGCGGTAAAGGTCAAGGTGGGGTCGACGGAGATTGAGCGCGATATCGAGCGCCTGCACCGGGTCCGCGAGGCGCTCGGACCGAAGATGCAAATCATGATCGACGCCAATCAGGGAATGACTCTCGCTGGTGCCAGGCACTTATTGGCCGCAGTCAGGGAGCTCGGGATTCAATGGTTTGAGGAGCCTCTGAAAAATACCGACTACGATGGCTACCGTCAGCTCAGGCGCGAGGCCGGCGTTTCCATCGCCATGGGCGAGCGCGAATTTGACAGCGTCAGCCTGCGCGAGTGGATCCGGCATGAAGCCATCGACCTCTGGCAACCGGACATCCTCCGGCTCGGGGGTGTGGAACCCTGGCTCGCGTCCGCAGCCCTCGCAGGAGCCCATCAGCTGCCGGTGCTGCCGCACTATTACAAAGAATACGATGTGCCTTTGTTGATGACGGTTCCCAACTCCCATGGTGCAGAGAGCTTTGACTGGATTGACCCGCTGATAACGAACCCGATCCGGATGCAAGACGGTTGGGCCTACCCAAATGAAGGGCCCGGGTGGGGTTTTGTATTTAAGGATTCATTTTTGTCTCCGATTGCGTGATTTTCGAGGTCGTGCAGTTGATTCGGGCACTGGCAAGTGCGGTTGACCGGAGTCCTGGGGGAATTCTGGAAATTTGGGATTGAGGCAATGTAACAGCGAATATTCCTTCTTGTGTACTGTACACATCCGGAGTCCTTGTCATGATTTCAGTATATTAGCAGAAGTCACAGCGTCCACCTGACTCGAGTCCTGGTGGAAAACTAAACTCCAAAACTACATATCTATGCGATACAGAATTATCTCCTGGGGATGTCTCGCCTCACTCCTGCCTCCTCTAACTCTGCTATTTTCAGTCAACGGTCTCAGTGGTCAGTCTGAAAGTGAAATCTTTGATCTGGATCCATTTACGGTTCAGACAAGTGATGATACCGGTTACCGGGTTGGCTCGTCGAATACGGCCACTTTGATCAGTATCGAGCGTCAGAGAATACCGTTCATGACGTCGGTTATCAACGAAGCTCTCATCAATGATATGGCGATCGATAACGTTGCAGATTTTGCTCGAATGATTTCGGGGGTATCGGTTGATACAAACCCGGCAATTGCTGACGAAAGTGGTCAGCCTGCAAATTCCTTTCGTGTAAGAGGTTTTGCGTCGGAACCCTTGTACAATGGGTTTCAGGCAGGCAGGATTTCCAGTCCGGAACACATTGGTCGGGTCGAAGTAAGCAAAGGGCCAAATTCGGTCCTCTACGGTCAGTCCGGCGGAGGTGGAATAATTAACTTTATCCCTAAATCCCCTCGATTTGATCAAGGTCATCTCAGTACGACTGTCGGATTTGGTAACCAGTCGTTCCGTCGTGCCTCCTTTGACATGGGAGGGCCTGTGTCCTCGGATGGTCTCGGTGAGATAGCGTTCCGGCTGGGCGGAAGTGGGCAGCATTACGAACGCGATCAAGTTTTCTTCGAAAATCAATCGGTGACTCTTTTCTCTGCAATGAGCTGGATCCCAAACCAGCAAGTCAAACTGGATGTTACAGCCGAGTATTTTGATATGGACACGGTTCCTAGCAGAACGGCCGCGTTTGTTTCTGTTGGTTCAGGTGAGGATCGAGTTATTGATCCTTTCAACAGACAGCGGAATGACCGGAATTTCTCCTACAATGGGCCCTATTCCAGTAACTCTTTTGAAACTGTGGTTGTAAGCGGCTACCTGACGGCAAAACTTTCAGATTCAATAACGGCTCGGTTTGGTGGAATCTATCTCAATCGTGATACGGATATCATTCGTTTCGTAGGCGCTTATGGCTTGGGAACCTCCGAATCTGCAAGCTCACCGTTTGAAAAAGAAGACAACGCACTGGATCGAAAGGGCTACAAAGTAGACATTCTTCACCAGGCTGAATTGAACGGTTTTGTCTTCGATTCGATTGTCGGTTACGAAAAATACACTCAATCCGAGGCTTTTCGCCAGATCAGGACGGATTCCTATACGGTCACGATCCCATTTGCGCGCAGGACTCAAGTTTCAGACTGGCCTGCGCCTCCACCTCTAAACGAATTTGTTAACCTTCGGCGAATCGCCCGGGATGACCTCGAATCCAGTAACATTCGGTTTACCCAGATAATAACAACACCGGACACGAGGGGCAATCTGCTCTGGGGTATGTCGAGAGGCGAGGGGAAATCAACCACAACAAATATTGTAACGGGACAATCAGACAGCTTTGACGGGAGTGGGAACACTTACACCGTAGGTTCAACCTATCAGCTTCTGAAGAGAAATGGGCATGAGGCCCTTGTCTTTGCGAACTACTCTACCAGCTTTTTGATCCAATCCGGAAATCAACAGGATCCAACTATTTTTCAGGGCTTCTCAAGCGTGGACGATTTAAGGGATTTTGTTAACAGCTTGAGGCCGAATGCGGCCGATCCTGAAGAGGGTAAAGGGTTTGAAGTGGGTGCCCGGTTCTCCTTTTTTGAAAACCAGGCGATTTTTTCTATTGCCTACTTTGATCAATCGAGGACGAATATCGGAAGGACTTTTTTTGTTCGAGAGAACCTGGTTGCCGGTGAGGCAAGTGAAGCTGTACTTGGTACCTTTATGCTCGCTTCCGGAGAAGAAAATAGCAAGGGGGTGGATATTGACTTGGACTGGAATGTCTCGGAGAGCCTGACTTTGACGCTGGGCGCAATGTTTTCGTCTGGAAAAGTTGTTAGCAATGACAGTACCCCTGAAGAAGTTGGATTTGGGTTGGTCCGCTCTCCGGAAAACATGATCAACGCATGGGCTCGCTATCGCTTTCTTGAAGGTAGTATAATGAATGGCCTTACGCTTGGTTTTGGGGCAAGTTATGCCAGCTCTACCCGGATCGCTCCAAGCATGAACGATGTCTATCGGATCAGCGACAGTTACGTTGATGTGCAAGCGCTGATCCGTTACGGGTTTGAATGGGGAGGGCGTAGCCACTCGATCAGCTTGAATATCCGTAATCTGATGGACAGGGAATGGGTTGATGAGGCCAACTGGTTGAGTGAACCACGACTGGCTCGTATCCATTACACGATAGACTGGTAAGCGATTGTATGGAGTCTGTTTATTCCTTGGGAGCCGAGTTTCGGCTCCCTTTTTTTTGTAAGAGAGTTATTCCCGGATTCCAGATCCCGTTGACCAGGGTTTGAATGGGAACCCTTGGTAGGCCGAGTTCGAATTTTTGTTTCATGCTTACAAGCAGGTCGATGCCAGTTTGGACCTTTAACGCTCTGTCTTCTATAACAGCCGTTACCTCTGAACTGGTGGAAGCTGCATCGTGATATTCAACCAGTCCAACTTCGTCCGGAATACGAATATCCATTTTTCGTAGAAATTCGCAAGGCAGGTGACTGGTAGTAAAGATTGCATCAGGTTTTTCATCGCTGAACCACGTTTTAAAGCTTGAAAAGGTCAGTTGCTTCTCGGCGATTAAGGGTGCTAGTCCAGTAATTCCTGGAGTCGATTGGGTTTTGAGGAGGTATGCGGCATGAGGTCGATTGAAATGTATCTGGCTTACGTTTTTTGGACTAACAAAACCAATTCTTCGGTAGCCAGATGCAATAATCCTTTCCAGCGCAAGAACAGTGTTGTCGAAATGATTACCAATGACTCTGTTTACCGGCGGATTTCTAATCGTGTGACCTATTTCTACAACAGAGAAATCATTCCAGTTAAAGCTTGGCATCTCAAGCGTTTCTCGGGCATTGCCTACGATGAATGCACTGATGCCGCGGGCCTGGAAGATTTTACCAACACGACCGATATGTTTTCTGAAATCGGAGGCCCAAAGTGTATAGAGACTGTATCCCAATTCGCGCGCCCGGGCTTCTGCGATCTCGTGGATTTGCACTTCCCGGTCGTTCTTATCGGATAAATGCAGGAAGCCGAGGGAATCCTGAATCCGCCCAGCATTGCCTGATGCAATGTGGCGCATGTAACGGGACACCTCCGGGTCCATGTGGTAACCGAGTTCTTTAGCTGCGTTTTGGACCCTTTCACGTGTTGCGCGGGCGACTCGGGGGTTGTTGCGCAGGGCGAAGCTCACGGTCATGGGAGAGACTCCACAGTGTTTAGCCAGTGAACGGATAGAGGGTCTTTTAAACATAAAGTTGTACTGTACACATGCGCTTTAATTGATTCAAGCATCAAGGATGATTTCTTTGGTCGTATTCGCTATGGAAACAATGTACCAATTCAGTCGAAGCATTCGCAGGGGAAAACACTATGATCTAATTGTTGTCGGAGGAGGGCCTTCCGGTTGTGCTGCGGCTATTCGTGCCGCGCGCGCTGGCAAGCGAGTATTACTTGTCGAAGCCACGGGTGCCCTTGGAGGGATGGGGACAAACGGGTTGGTTTCGAACTGGTATAGCCTGTCCGATGGCGAACAGATCCTTCCACGTGGCTTCTTTTGGGAGCTTCTGCTCAAGCTAGCGGATCTTGGGGCTTTACCGCCTGGAGTGGATCCACGTGACCTTGATTGGCAGCGAAAACTGCATACGGGAACGGGGTTCAATC
This sequence comes from Opitutales bacterium, assembly GCA_020831485.1. Lineage (GTDB taxonomy): Bacteria > Verrucomicrobiota > Verrucomicrobiia > Opitutales > Oceanipulchritudinaceae > JAFIGG01. The sequence continues at coordinate 14,332 of JAFIGG010000056.1, read as the reverse complement.
CTGAATTGTTGAAAATGCTTTTGGATGACCTATGCCTGTCGGCGGGAGTTGAAGTTCGATTTTCCACTCGTCTGGTCGATGTAGAAATCGAGGGGAAAAGGATTTCTGGTGTCGTCACCCATGATGTGGAGGGATTTGTTTTCAGACCTTGTCTGGCTGCAATTGATGCAACAGGTGATGCAGTGTTGGCTCATATGTCAGGGGTGCCGTGCCGAGAGGCAGGGCGCGATACCGAGCACATAATGCCCCCGACACTTTGCGCTTCGCTGGTTGATATAGATTTCACACGATTCAACCGGCGCGAGTATGAAAAGATTCTGCAGCAGGCAGTTGCGGATAATGAGTTTACTCAGCCAGACCGACATGTACCGGGAATCTTTCGAACAGGTGCGAACACTGCCATTCAGAATGCGGGTCACATTTTTGGGATGAATGCACTGAGCGCAAAGAGCCTGTCGAATGGCTACATTTTAGGTCGAAAGTTTGTGGGTGAATACCTGAATTTTGCGAATCGAAGGATCCCAGGTTGTGAAAATTCGGTGCTGGTATCGACTGCTACCTTGATGGGTATTCGAGAGTCGCGGTGCATACAAGGTGTTTATGAGCTTTCCTATGAAGACTTTGTGAACAGGCGGCAATTTGATGATCAGATAGGCGTTTACAACAAGGCGGTGGATATTCATGTTTACGACACCAGCGATGAACAGTGGGAGCGTTATTTGGGTGAATACGAAAGTCAGGATAAAATGGGTGCTGGAGAGTATTATGGATTGCCGTATCGGATGCTGATAACGAATTGCATCGACAACCTGTGGGTTGTTGGTCGTTGCGCTTCCAGTGATGTTAAAGTGAATGGCTCAGTTCGGGACCAACCTGCGTGTTATGTTATGGGTGAAGCTGCTGGGTTGGCTGCAAGTATTGCTCTGGATAGTGATACCAGCGCCGATTCTATCGATGTTTCGGATCTCCGGAAGGAGCTGCGCGATGGAGGTTCTTTTATTCCTGAAAGTTGATTTCCCGAGAATACTGCTATGATGCTTTCACAATATCTTTTTACCGCTTCATCGGCAGTCGTTCAACTGCGGTTTTGGGATTGGGTTGTCGTTGCCATGTATGGCATTCTGATGTTTGCCATCGCATTTCGCTACTACTTTGTCATCAAGGACTGTGGTGGCTTTTTTGTTGGATCTCGCAAAATGGGCCGAATGTCGATGGTCGCCGCATCGTTTTCCGGTGGGACTAATGCTTCGCATCCAATGGCGGTGGCCGCGGCTTCTTTTCAAAGTGGTATGCAGGGTGTTTGGTTGAGCCTTACATGGATCCTGATAACACCCTTTCTATGGATGTATCCACCCGCAGTCAGGCGGCTACGGATTGTAACGACTGTCGACATTGTGCGTATGCGTTTCGGTCCTTTGATGGCTGGCTTTTTTAAAGTTGTGAGTTTGCTTGCCGTCCCAATTGGGATGGGGCTCGGTATCAAATCTGCTGCTATTGTGCTCGAAATATCAACAGGTGGTACTATTAGCGGAATGGTGGCTATAGCAATTGTCTGTATACCAACTATTTTGTACACTTTGTTGGGTGGAGTGATCGCTGCTTACGTTACAGATATTTATCAGGGCTTACTAATCGTTATATTGTCGTTTCTAATAATCCCCTTTGCGGTCTTCAGCGCAGGTGGGTTGACTGAATTTAGGGCGAATGTTGATGCTGAAGTCATGAGTCTTTTCTCCAGCGCATCGGGTGATTTCGGGTTCTGGTGGATCTTCTGGTTTTCGATAGGCATCACTTTTGCGGCGACTATTAGCTTTGCTGGAGGAGCTGCTGCTGCGAGGGACGAAATGACGTCACGTATGAAGGTCTGGGGTACTATCATAAAGCGTTTCTGCACTTTGGGGTGGGGTTGGGTAGGAGTTATCGGTTTGGCTTTGTTTTCTGGGCATCCCCTTCTCGATGTTGGCGGTGGTCATCCCGGAGCCAGTCCTGATAACGTTTTTGCGGTCCTGAGCAGTGAATTGCTGCCGGTCGGGCTTGTCGGCCTGATGATTGCATCAATCATTGCCGCAGTTATGTCCAGTCTGGATGCCAGTGCCATTTATTTCAGCAGTATGGCCGTGAATAACGTTTATCTCGAGCATTTTGTTAAGGGTGCTAGCCCTCGTCATTACCTCATTGTTGCGAGGCTCTTCTGTATCCTGGGATTGGCTTTGGGCTGGTGGGTAGCTACTGGAATCAACGATATTGTCCATTTTGCCACTATATCGGAGCCAATAAACGGGATTGTCGGGATGGCGATATTTATGGCCATTATATGGCGGCGTGTAACTTCCATGGCCGCTATAGCGTCGGTGTGCGTATCCGTTCCTTTGTATATTCTTGTCAGTCAGCCGACTTTGGGCTGGGGGGTTCCGCTGTTTCATGTTTTTCAGCTACATATAGTGGCGGATTGGGTGGCAGGCCTTTATTCGATGAACTTGTTTGATCCAATGCACGGCTATGTCAATGCGGAGGGTTGGATTGAAACACTTCCTGTGCAAGTCAGGTATCCGATGTACATCATTCCTTCTCTATTGACGATCATTGGTGTCTCTTTCCTCACAAGGCAGCATTCTGAGCGCGAGGTGACTCAGTTTTATTGCCGTTTGGACACCCCTGTTGGTGATGAGGAAAAGATTCGTGATGCAGGTTTTGTGGAAGACAATCTGATCGCCTTGGACAGGGAGGCTCCAGCGATTGAAGAAAGAAAGCTGACGGGCCGGAGTGATCGCCTGCTGTTGGTTGATATTCTATACCTGCCGGGAAAACTGAGGAGGGGTGAAGTTAAGTTATGGGATTACCGTTGGGATTGGTTAGGGGTCATTGGTTTTGCAGCCTTTGTATATCTGTTTCTAATGAGTGTTGAACTGCTTGGGCGGTTTTTCGTTTAAGGTTCTTGGAGGCATTCCTGATGGCAAGAATTGGTTTTATTCAGCATAGACTTGGGCGGACAGATGGGGTTTCCCTTGAGGTCGACAAATTTAGATCCGTATTACAGGTGGAAGGGCACGAAGTCTTTTACCTTTCCGGAAATGCGGATGTTCCTGGAGGCAATTTTATTCCTGAATTGCATCCTGAGCATCCTGTGACCGCACGGATTATTCGAAATGCAACACGCAGTCTGGTCGATTACCCGAACGGAGATGCTCTGATCGCCGAGGTTCGACTTCTTGCGAAAAAGATTCTCCCCGGGATTGTATCATTTATCCGCAGCTATCGGCTGGATGTGATTTTTCCGAATAATTTATTGTCGGTGGGGTACAATCTACCAGGGATGTTAGCGTTGACTCAGGCCATTGAGGAGACAGGAGTTCAATCGATTTGTCACTGTCATGATTTTTGGTGGGAAGAAAGCGGAGAAGTTTATCCAACGTGTCGAGAAGTAATTGCCTTTTACGAACAGTATGCACCACCAGCAATGGATGGGATGATTTATTTCGTTATTAATCGGCTTGCGCAAAAAGAATTGCTGGACCGGCGAGGCCTGCCATCGATTGTTGTCCCCAATGTGTTTGATTTTGATCAATCGTCCTGGGCTGTGGATGGCTATAACAAGGATTTTCGTGATGCGATTGGTGTCGGAGAATCCGATTTGGTTTTTTTGCAGGCAACCCGCGTTCTGGATCGAAAGGGAATCGAATTTGCGATTGATCTGATTGCGGAGCTCAATCAGTCTCGAGTCCGCAAAATATTGAATGGATCACGACTTTACGATGGACGGGTTTTTAATGCGGAAGATAAGATCGTTCTGGTTTGTGCGGGATATGTAGAAACGTTGGGTATATCGGGGAGTTATGCAGTTCAGCTTGAGCAGCGCGCTAAGGAGAAGAATGTGGATATTCGTTGGGTCGCCGACCAGGTAGGCCACAGCCGGTCAATTAGAAATGGCAGAAAGGTCTATTCACTTTGGGATACTTATACTGCCGCGGATTTCGTGACTTATCCCAGCGTTTGGGAAGGTTGGGGGAATCAGCTGATAGAAGCGTTTTTTGCCAGGTTGCCAGTGGTTTTATTTAAGTATCCGGTTTATCTTTCAGATTTGGAGATTTGTGGGTTCGACGTAGTCAGTTTGGGCAGTAATTGCACCGGTGGCGGTCAGATGAAGTTGCGAAAATTACCGGAGGAGGTTGTTTCGAGCGCTGCACTTAATGTGGTGGAGTTGCTGACGGATCCGGTCCAATATCAGAAGGTTGTTGATCACAATTTTGCTGTATCCGCTGCGAATTTTGGTTTTCCAAGATTGAAGAAAATCCTGAAAGATTTGAGCTCAACATGGTCGGACCACTAGACTGGATGTCGATGTTGACGTCCAGCTGGACGAGAGGCGATCGTTCTTCCTGTCGCAACGGAGATCGGGCTTCAGGCCAAACCAGCTAACCCGAGCCCAATTACAATCCACAGCGGAATCGTAATCAGTGAGACCAATGTGGTTGTCAGGATGACCTGAACCGCGACCTTGGTATCGCCGCCGAAATGGCGGGTGAGCACCAAGGGGAAGATACCGGCGGGCATGGCTGCCTGGATGATCAGGATCTTGGTCATTTCTTCGGACAGCTCGAAGATCAGCGCTGGCAGGATCAGCAGGATTGGCAGCAACAGCAGGCGAAACAGGCAGGCCGCTGCGGGGATGCGGAAGGGGCGGAGGAGCCCGGTCTGGGTGGTGTGGTCGGCCAGAATGGCGCCGGCCAGGATGATGCCGAGGGGAATATAGCAGAAACCCAGCATTTCGAGCAGGCGATCAAACCAAAGCGGAATGTGGGCATCCAGTCCGACGGTATTGGTGAGGAGGGCGAGCAGGACTGCCATCAGCGGTGGGTTGAGCAATTGCTTGAAGGAATCCCGGGTCAGTTTTCCTGAGATCAGGACAATGCCAATGCTCCATATCGCAATTTCGACGCCGACATTGAAAACCATCAGCACCCCCAGGGTGCCGGTGTCGCCGGGAAACAGCGCGATGAGCAGCGGGATGGGCACGAAGCCGTAATTGTAGATGCCGGAAGTGAAGGCAAAAGTGCGGCGGCCGGTGCCGACTTTCAGGCCGAACCATTTGCCGGCGGCGTAGGCCAGGGCGAAACCACCCGCGATGCTGAGGAAACCAAGAATCGGTGGCAGGCCGAGGTTAACGGGGTCTTTGACGGCTTCGTTGCCGGCGATGAAGCTGAAGATCAGACAGGGTGCGAAGACGTTTACTATCAGCACACGCAGGCTGTCGTCGGCCTGAGTTTTCAGCCAGTCGCGCTTGCGGAAGGACCAGCCGACCAGCAGTAGCAGGAAAATCGGAACAACGGCACTCAGGATGGATGCATAGGCACTCAGCATGGGTGAGGGATGTAGCGGAAGCGGCTTGCCATTGCCACAGCATTTTTCAAAAAGGACGGGCGAACGAACTGAATATAACTATGCCAATTTTTGAATACTACTGTCCGAGCAATAACCGTATCTACAGCTTCTTTGCCCGCCGACCCGGCATGGGTGGTGCGGTGCCCCGCTGTCCGGACGGAGCCGATCTGCCCATGCAAAAGGTCATTTCGAGTTTTGCGCCGCTGAAGGGCGTGCCGGATCCGGCTGAGGCCGTGGACGCGGATGACCCGCGGGCGGAGCAGCTGATGGCGGAAATGGAGCGTGAGCTGGACGGCATGGACAGCGAGAACCCGGATCCAAAACAACTGGCCAAGTGGATGCGCAAGGTCGCGGACGTGACCGGGGAAAAGATTCCCGAAAGTCTGCGCGAGGCCATCAGCCGCCTGGAGGCCGGGGAGGATCCGGAGTCGCTGGAAGAATCGCTCGGCGACATCGAGGACTTTGGCGACGATGAGGGCGCTGAATCCAGCGCCGGAAGCCGGGTGCGGGGCTGGTTGCGCAGGCAGATGGCTTCCAGAGATGCCACTTTATACGAACTGAGTGACTACATTTGAAGCCCTGGGCGGAACCCGGAACCCGGGTCCTGCAGCTTCAGATAATCCCAAGCAGCCGCAAGCTGGCCAGCACCAGTGGAGTGATGATAAAAACCGCGAGAATGGCGATCAGCCAGACGCGGTGTTTGGCGGCCTGCGCGAGCTCTTCCGGGGAAGCCGGCTGTTGTTCGGGTTCTTGAGGCGGTGTTTTTGGATCAGTCATGGTGTGTGCGATTGGAAACTTTGATGCGAAAACCCGTGGTCCGGTTGCGTTCGGAGATGCGCCGGGTTTCGCTTGGCACCGTTGCCAGCAAGGCTGCCGAATCACGGGCAGAACCGCCCCAGACCTCAGCGAACTCGCCGTCCGGGCTGCGGGTCCACTCGGCTATGTTGCCGAGCAAATCGTAGAAACCGTGTTCATTGGCCGTTTTGGAGGCAACGACTGCGGGCTCGCGCTGGTGGCTGAGTGCGTGTACCGCGAGGCGGTCGACAACCGGTAGTGAGACCTGATCGCCCAGCGCGGCCCGCAGGTCCTGTGGAGAAGGCAGGTCAACCTCACGACCCAGCAGCCAGGCTATGCGCTGACAGAACTGCAGCGCCTCTTCGTGGGAAACAGAATCCACCGGATAGCGTGGATTGCGGTTCAGCGAGGGGTTGTTGCCGACCATGCGCTGATAGAGGTCTTGCCAGACCTCGACTTCGAGCAGCTGCCAGGAGTCCTCGCCCGGTATCGGCCGCAGGCGGCGCTGCACGAGTTCCTGCAGCAGTGTCACTTCAGCGCGAAACGGAAACAGGAAAGCCACCTGCGCTGTGAGGTTGGGGTCTATAGTGCCTTCTTCGGGGAACCGTTGATTGTGGGACTCGATGCTTCGGCTCAGTTTGGCGATGCTCAGGGTGATGGCGTCCCTGTCGCCTGCGCGCAGGGCCTGCTGGAGAGTTTTGGCCTGGCTCCGAACGGCCTCTTCGGCGCGCTGTTGGCGGGAAGCTGGGCTGGCTTCGGTGGGGGCGTAGGAGCCATCGCTTTCAGCCGCAACGGAAGCGTATTCGCGCTGGAGCATCTGCAGGCGCGACAAACTTGCATGAGGAGATTCGCGGTGGTCGCGCAGGAGCTGCTGCTGGATTCCGATGGCCGCTGCATAGGCTTCGGCGGCGCTGACCCAGTCCTCCCCGGCGGCCGCTTGTTGGGCCTCGCCGACCCGCAGCTCGAGTTCGTCTTTCAGGGGTTGGCTGTGCCAGGTGCTGAGCAGGCGTTGCAGGCGCTGTGTTTCTGCCGTGTCGCGACTGGCAGGGTAGCGGTCGAGTTCGCGTCGAATGTTCAGGGTTTCCTCGAGCAGGGTGGTGGCCTCGGCGCTTTCCGGTTCCAGACTTTCAAGCTCGGCTTGCAGTTCGTTTAAGGTTTGTGAAAGGGCGATGCTTGCCGAGTCGTCCAGAACAGTGGTTGGTTCGGAAAATTCAAACTGGTCGCCGCTGCAGGACGGTGGTCCGAATTGAGCCAGCAGGAAAAACAGCAGAATCAGGCTTACGGCCAGCAGGGACAGCTTGAGCTTGAGAAAAAACTCCTTTTTTGCCCGCCGAATTTCCGAGGAGCGTGTGCCGTATTTGTGAAAGAGTGCCATGGATTTGGGAAAAATAAATTGTCCTGAGGGCGATTCCCGTGAGAATAGCGTCGGATCATCCAAACAGTTAAACGAACGTGTTCAAGCAAATCACCATCATCGCTCCGGGCTTGCTCGGAGCCTCACTCGGCGCCGCCGCGCAGGCGCGGCAACTGGCGGACCGTATTGTCGTCTGGGCTCGCCGCGAGGAAACCCGCGAACAATGCCGGCACCTGGCTTGGTGCGATGCGGTCTACGCCGAAGTCGAGGCAGCGGCGAGCGAGGCGGAGATTGTAGTGATCTGTGCGCCGGTGGAGGCGATTCCGCCTCTGGCTCGTGCTGCGGCTGCGGCGATGGTTTCCGGCGGCCTGATCACCGATGTCGGCAGCACCAAGGCGGAAATCTGCCGGGAACTGGTCGGCACACTGCCGGACGGCGTCGAGTTTGTGGGTTCGCACCCGATGGCAGGTTCGGAAAAGAGTGGTCTGGAGCACGCGGACCCTGACTTGTTCAACGGCCGCTGCTGTCTGGTGACGCCTGCGGAGGGAAACAGTGAATCGGCGCAGCGGCGCACCGAAGCCTTTTGGCGAGCGGTGGGCATGGATGTGCACGCGCTCGAACCGACGGAGCACGATCAGGTCGTGGCGGAATTGAGCCACCTGCCGCACGTGGCGGCTTCGGTGCTGGCTGCTTATTTGGGCCGAAACCCGGACAGCTGGCGGGCTTTTGCTGGAGCCGGACTGCGCGACACTACCCGGATCGCGGCTGGCAGTGTGCCTATGTGGATGGACATCCTGCATCAGAACCGGTCTGCGATCCTGCAGTCATTGGACGGCTTCAAGAAAGAGTTGAATGCGTTTACCAAAGCGCTTGAGGCGGAGGATGAGACCAGGCTCCGGGAGGTTTTGGAGTCCGGCAAATCCTTTCGCAGAAGTCTGGATGATTGAGTATTGATCACCGCAACTGAATTTTGTCCCTATGAATTATCCGGATCCCTTATCCGTCCAACCTTTCCAGGCACCCATTCGTGGCCGCATTCGTCTGCCCGGTTCGAAGAGTCTGACAAACCGTGCCCTGGTCCTCGCGGCGCTCGGCGATGCACCGGTTACCCTGACCGGAGCCCTGTTCAGCCGCGATACGCAGATCTTGTGCGCAGCGCTGGACGCGCTCGGTTTTGTGGTCAGGGCGAACTCAGATGCAGCGACCATCTATATAGAGGGGCAGGGTGGTGCGATCCCGCGTCCCAAAGCCCGTCTGCACGTTGGCAATGCCGGCACCGCCGCGCGTTTTCTGACCGCCTTGCTCAGCCTGCATCCTGAGGGCGAATACTTTCTCGACGGCGATCCCGAAATGTACCACCGGCCGATGGCCGGCCTGCTCGATGCTCTGGTGGGGCAGGGGGCTGAAGTGGAATATGCCGGGATTGCTGGCCATTTCCCCTTCACCCTGAAGACCCACGGCCTGGCCGGAGGTCGGGTCGCATTGGATGCCCGCGCCAGTAGCCAGATGCTGTCGGCACTGATCATGGTCGCCCCTTTTGCTCGGGAGCCCATGAGTCTCCTGACCGAGGGCACCCGTCCCGCATTTGTGGAAATGACCCTGCAGCTGATGGAGCGCCTCGGCGTCCACGTCGACTGCAGTCGCGGCCTTTCCGAGCTGCTAGTGCGGCAAGGCAGAATCGTTTTCCCTTCGGCCATTTTTGCCATTGAGCCTGACCTCACCGCTTCCAGTTATTTTCTTGGCCTGGTGGCGCTGCTCGGAGGGCGACTCGTGTTGGAAGGCATGCCCGAGGATTCCTTGCAGG
>JAFIGG010000055.1 GCA_020831485.1 Opitutales bacterium | reverse complement strand
CAGCTCTTGCCGCGGCTGCGCGATCCCGACTTTACCAAGATTCTCCTGGTCACTCTGCCGGAGGCAACTCCCGTTCACGAGGCGGCGGCCCTGCAGGCAGATTTGCGCCGGGCTGAAATCGAACCGCACGCCTGGATCGTCAATCAGAGTCTTGCAGGCGCGGACACGCGCGAACCCTTGCTCGCCGCCCGCGGCCAGGCTGAGCTTCGCTACCTGAACGAAATCATCGACGAACATGCCCAGGGCTCCGTTTATCACGTGCTCTGGAGCATTGACGAGCCTGTGGGTTCCACTGGCCTGCGCGGATTATTGAAACGCTGATTATTTAATTCAAAAACCATGAGCAAACCCAGTGTCTTAATTCTCTGTACCGGAAATTCCTGCCGCAGCCACATGGCTGAAGGCATCCTGCGCAATGCGGCCGGCGACCTGTTCGAAGTCCTCAGCGCTGGCTCAAAGCCCGCCGGTTACGTACACCCGAAGTCGATCGAAGCCCTGAAGGAGATCGGTATCGATATTTCCAGTCACACCTCCAAACACATGAATGAATTTCTCGACCAGAAGATTGATACCGTTGTTACCGTATGCGGTAACGCCGACCAAGCCTGTCCCATGTTCCCCGGCCAGGTCGACCGCTACCACTGGGGCTTCTCCGATCCCGCCCACGCCAAAGGTAGCGACGAAGAAGTGATGAACGAATTCCGCAAAGTCCGCGACCAAATCAAACTGGTGTTCGAAGCGTTTGCGGCTGGGTACCGGAAGGGGCGGGGCGAGAGTGGAGTGATGGAATGATGGATTGGTGGAATGCTGGATCGGTGGAATGTTGGAACGTGGCTTTAGGCCGAAGGGAGGGCATGAGGGACTCGGATTGGTGAAGAGTGGAAGAATGGAATTTTGGATGATTGGAGAAGTGTATGAGTGGTGAAAGGAGAAATAAGAATCGTGGTTATCAAAAGCTGATTGTTTGGCAGGATGCTGTTGCGTATCTGGCAGAGACGCGGAAGCTGATGAGAAACCAAGTGATTTCTTTTGAGGAGCGAAAATTGATTTCTCAGCAGTTCGCCTCGGTTGACTCGATTCATCGAAATATTGCTGAAGGCTATTGTCGCAGATCCATTCGCGAATACATACATTTTCTATACACGGCTCTGGCCTCTGCTGGAGAATCCGTTTCTGCGCAGATCGCCTACCATCGATCCGGCTTGATCAATGACGAAACATTCGAAGAGCTGGATAGTCTGTCTTTCAAAATTGAGAACGAGATGTTGAGGTTGATCGAATCCCTCCAACGAAAACAAGCCGATGGCTCCTGGGACGACAGCTTCATTGTCGAAGAAAGCAATTCCCTCTACAATCAAGTCACCCGCCCTTCGGCCTAAGGCCGGGCTCCACCAATCCAGCATTCCAACACTCCATTCTTCCACAACTCCACCCATCCAACTCTTTTCTCTATGACCAATTCTGTATCCAAAAAAATGTCGCTTCTGGACCGTTTTCTGACGGTTTGGATCTTTGTAGCTATGGCCCTTGGGGTCGGTATCGGTACTTTGCTGATACCAGACCCGGAGCGTTTGTTTGCGCCGGTGACGGTGGGGACGACCAACTTGCTGATTGCGGCGGGGCTGATCCTGATGATGTACCCGCCTTTGGCTAAGGTGAAGTATGAGCAGATGCCAAAGGTGTTTGCCAATAAGCGCATCCTGGCCTTGTCCCTGATTCAGAACTGGCTGGTCGGGCCGGTGCTGATGTTTGTATTGGCTGTGGTCTTTTTGCACAACCATCCGGAATACATGGTCGGATTAATCCTTGTTGGGATCGCGCGCTGCATAGCGATGGTGCTGGTCTGGAATCAGTTGTCCAAGGGCAGTTCGGAATACTGTGCGGGATTGGTGGCCCTCAACAGTGTCTTTCAAATTGTATTCTTTGGATTCTATGCCTGGATTTTTGTTACCTGGCTGCCGGGCGTGATTGGTATCGACCTGAGCCAGGTTCAGGGACTTGGCGGTCGAACGCTTGCCGATGTGACCATTGGCCAGATATTTGGCAGTGTGATGATCTACCTGGGTATTCCCTTTGCTGCCGGGATTCTCAGTCGGGTCATTCTCATTCCGCTCAAGGGCGAAGCCTGGTATGACCGTGAGTTCATTCCCCGTATTTCGCCCATTACGCTTATTGCCCTGCTGTTCACCATTGTTGTGATGTTCATGTTCAAGGGTGATGCAATGGTCGAGCTGCCGCTGGATGTGCTGCGCATTGCAGTGCCTCTGGCAATCTATTTTGTATTGATGTTCCTGGTCAGCTTTTTCATGGGCAAGATGGTTGGTGCCGATTACTCACGCAGCACCACTCTGGCCTTTACCGCCTCCGGCAACAACTTTGAACTGGCCATCGCCGTCGCCATTGCCGTCTTCGGCATCGGCTCCGGCGTCGCCTTTGCCACGGTTGTCGGTCCCCTGATTGAGGTTCCTGTGCTGATCGGCCTCGTCCACGTCGCCCTCTGGTTCCGACGAAAGTATTTTCCAACAGCCATTATTGACGAAGCCGAAGCCGAAGGCGTTGATGCACTTTCCGACAAGGACCGCGCTTTCTACGAAGGCGAACATTGCCGTGCTCTGAGGCAGATGCGCAGCGCCGTCGAAAAGTAACTCCGGCCTCTCAGGTCTGGGAACCGGGGCGGCGCCATGCTTCTTTGGGCGGACGAGGCGTCCGCCCCCCCCCGGGAACGGGCGCGTCCTCGCGCCCGTATTGATGCAACCCCGGGAGCGGGCGCGCCCTCGCGCCCGTTTCAATCAACTCACTCAACTTGTTTCGCCACCCGTTCCAGCGCTTTGGGATCCGTGCTCATCAGAACGGTAACCGTCTGATCCCCCTCGTTGTCGGCTTTCAGCCAGATATCGAGGGCGGACACACCTGGGTTCAGAGCGTCCCAGAAGTAGGGTGTCGGGTCGACCGGGGCGCTGTGAAGGTAATAGCTGTCAGGACTGAGGACGCGGAAATAAAGGAGTTGGCCATCTTGTGATAGAACGGCCTCGTCGCCGCGGATGTCGACAATGGCTTCGGTGATCATGCGCCAGCGCAGGGTGGCGGGTTGGCGGCCCTGGCGCTCGGTGCGGGGGCGTGCGCCGCGGACGACATCCGTTATCTGCACCACTTTGGAATCGTGCACAGTATATTGGCGCTGGTAGCTGCTGACCTGATCGACATAGGTGCTGCTGAGCTCGACGGTGCCACGGACCTGGTTTCCGTCATCAATGAATTCCGAAATAGTGGCCTGGGCTTCGACGTTTGGATCTCGCTGGTCGATTAGCAACAGATTGTGACTGTGGGGGCCAATGCGGAAAACCCGCCAACGGTCAGCGTGTTGTCGGCGGTCCCAGAGGCCGAGCCCTACAGTTTCGAGGCTGTTGTAATTCTGTGGATCCAGTTCGATGGCCCAGCGCACGCCTTTGTCCTCAAAGATAAAGCTACCGTTGTCCATGTGGGCATGGCTGATAGTTCCGCGTCCGCCCTTGAAGGCGAGGAAGAGTGCCTTGGGATCGCCCCAGCTTTCGCGCACGATGGCCATCGGCATCGACCCTTCGCCGACCCAGTTGAGGGGGAGATTGAGCTCATTCGGGTCCTCGGGGACTTCCATGCCGTCCGGATACCAGATGGCCAGCAGAGGCAACAGGCGGTGGCTGGCATCTTCTGGCTTCCAGTCTGGATCGTCGAGAAACAGGCGCAGGCTTCGGAAGTTTTCGTAAAGCCCTGCCTTGTGGCCAAAATGGGAGGCAAACCAGGCGGGGGCCGGACTGAATCCGACCTGCTTCGGGTTGTCGTAGAAATTGTAGAAATCCCCGCTGGGTGCGACCATCAGCGTGCGCCACAGCATTGATTTCTGCAGCGACGGGCGCTCGTCCAATCCGTAGGTGCTGCCGAAGGCGTGGTCGACCAGGTTCAGGAAAATTGCCGTGAATTCCGTGCCGTAGCCCCAATAGATTGGGCCTTCGGTGTAGATGCCGTCCGGATCCGTTTCAGCCATTGCATTGGGCAGCGCACGCAGTGCGCGTTCGATGACCTGCTCGGCCAGTTCCGGTTCGCGCTCGGCATTCAGTAAGGCCGCAGCGACGATGCCCGAGTGGCAGACCGGGTTCCAGTTGTTGTTGTAATAGAGCCACCAGTTGTCCGGATGGTCTTCATCGAGGGAAGGGCGGATGCCTTTTTCCAGCAGTGCGGCGAGAAACCGTTCGCGCTGGGTTTCGCTCAATTCGTTCCATAACCAATCCGTTCCGATCGCCAGGCCCAGAGCCATTTCGCCCACATCAAGGTAGTGGCTTGGGTTCCAGTCGGGAAAGGCTGCGACGTTTTCCATTTCTGCAATTGCGCGCTCCAGATAGACCTCTTTGCCATCAATCCGGTAGAGCAGGGCGAAGGTGGACACGCGCTTGAGAAATTCACGCGACCGCTGCAGCAGGCGCATGCCGATCTTCTCGTTGCGCACGAGCTCCGTCTCCAGCATTGCTTCTCCCGTGTGTCGCAGAAAGTCGAGGTAGCGCATGCCCGATTCGTCCCATTGTGCGTTTCGAATGCGTTCGAAATCGGCATTGGATGCGAGAATCAGCTGGCCGTCCGTGCGCAGGTCCGAGAGTGAGAATGCCGAGGAGTCTGCTTTCATGGTCATTGGGACTGAAAGGCTGAGAACGAGTAGAGCGGATGTCAGGTAAAGAGATTTCATGGAGCGAGTGGGGTTGGTTGTAGACGGGTGGACGAGGCGTCCACCCCCCGGGGGGGGGGGGGGGGGGGGGGGGTTGTATGTTAAATTGTTTTCATGGCGCGTGGGGGGTTGGTTGTTTCCGGGTGGCCGTGGCGCCCACCCCCCGGGGGCGGGCGCGCCCTCGCGCCCGCATGCACTTTTAAAGCTGTTCAATCGAACCATCCGGCCGCACAATGTAGCGTCCCGCCGAGAGGTTTTCATACTCGGTGACCGTGCCTTCGCGGTTGGGCCAGCTGATCTTGACGTGTTTGGCTTCATCCGCTTCACCGAGGCCGAAGTGTATCAGGAACTGGTGCTGTTTGCCAGCGTGGCCGCTGGGGCCGATGAGTTGACGGCTCTGGGTTACGTCCGGGGTTTCCGGATCGCCGTCGAGGTCCGTGCGCATTCGCACGATGGCACCGATGGCGTCTCGGGCGATGCCCATTTCCGGGTCGCCTTCGAGTTCGAGGATAATGGATTTGCGGCCCTCAGTGAGATCGTTGAGGAAGAGGCGAGCACGTCTTTCGGCAGGAGCGTCTTCCGGACTGTCCTCACTCAGGGCGCCAGTGACAATTGCGGCAGCCCTGCGTTGTTCCTGAGTCATGCGGTTGAAACTCTGGCCAACCAGCAGGTCGAGGGCGCCGTTGCCATTGACGTCTGCTAGGGAAGGAGCACCGGCACCGACGTGGTCGAGACCGAGCTCATGAGTTGCGTCGCGGAAGCGTCCGTCGTCCGTCTGTAGGAAAATACGCAGGCGTTCCTCATAGGGTGGGGGGTCCCTGTAATCCGAAGAGGCCAGAATGAGGTCGAGCCGGCCATTGTGGTTCAAGTCGGCCAGTTCGGCAAAGATGTCGCCCTGGTTGTAGTTGTAGTGAATCCATTCCTTCGCTTCACCCGGTTCTGGCATCGGCGGAATCCGGTCCACCGAGAGACGCTCCTGGTAGTAGAATTTGAGTTCACCGGTGTGTGAGAGCTGGTTGACGAGAAAGCGTGAACGGTCTGAAGAATCGCCGGCCCAGGCGTGAATAATTGTGGAAAGGAAGAGGTCGAAGTCGCCGTTATTGTTTATGTCTCCAATAGCGGCATCGAAGGTATTGCCGTTGGCCCGGAAAGGCGGTTCGTCGGCCCGGCGGACCCGGGGTTGCATCACCTGGGCTGCATGGGGCCACTCCGGGTGTTGACCATGGCGGATGTGGTCGCCGTCCACCTGCGCTTCTGCGGCTATGTTGCGACCTATCAGCTCAGAGACGAGGTGCTGACCGCGGGCACGTGGATCCTGCGGAACAAAAGGTCCGGGCGGTTCACGGTCGCCCCAGTCGATTTCACGCAGGGATTCGCGGAAGGACAATTGATAGAGCCGGTTCCAGCGGCGGCCGTAATTCATTTCAATCAACATTGGCAGGCCATCATCGAAGCGCGCGATGGCAACCCCGTACGAAGGACGCCCGCCGAGGTCGTCGGTGTAGTCCGTGGGCACTGTTTCATCCGGCATTGGCCAGCGTTTGAAGGCGACCTCGCCGTCGACGGTTTCGTATTGCAGCAGGAGGTCGTTGACGAAGGCCTCGTAACCGGTGAAGTAGCGCTTGTAGCCAAGGCCCATGAAAATATCGAGTTGGCCGCTGAAGTTCACATCCGCGATGGCGATGGCGAGGGTAGTGGCCATTTTAGCTTCGGTCAGAATCTCGGCCTCGCCGAAGGTTCCGTCGCCATTGCCAGGGAACCAGGCGGATACCTGCGGATGGCTTTGTGGGGCCGTGTAATTCTCCTGATAAATGTCGAGATTGCGGCCGAGCACGGCATCCGGTATGCCATTGTTATTGATGTCCGCAAAAACCAGAATGTCGGCCCAATTGAGCACTGGAAGGCCGGTGTCTTCCAGCAGTTCGTAGTGGAAACTTTGCGGATCATTCTGGTCTTTAAGCTGGTGCAGGAAAATACGCACCGGACCTTCGCCCCGCCCCGCCGGCATGAGAATCGCGTCCGGACGGTGATTGCCATTGAGGTCGGCAAATTTCAGACGCTGGGCGTCCTGATGGTCCAGGCCTGCCTGAGCGGTGGCATCAATCCAGCGGGGTCCCTGATCGGCGTTGACGGTGAGCGCTAGGCCCAGGGATAGGAATGCAAGGAGTTGTTTGCTGAAGGAGTTCATAAAGAAGTTTGGGTTCGGAGGTTAGGCACCGGTTTCTATGGCGCGGATGGCATCCAGAAAAATCCGATAGCGGCGCAGGTCTTCCCGGGTCGCTTCAAGGACCGGGAAAACATGGGTTTCGAGGGTCATGAATGGCACCGGCTTATCCTTGAGCAATGCTTTGAACTGGCCGATCCAGTTCATGCCGCCATCGCCGATCAGACGGTTTTCCCATTTGCCTCCGGGCAGGGGGAAGGAATCCTTGATGTGGATGTTGTTGATGTAGGGCTTAACCGCATCGTAGCCGACCGGATAGGCGGCTTCGCCGGAAGTAATGGCATTGGCCGGATCCCAGTTGACCCCGATGCCTTTGCCGGCAAGTGCCTGCATAGCTTCCGCCGTGTTGACACCGGTATCGAGAAAGGAGCCAGGTTCATTTTCGATAGACAGCTCAAGGTTGTAGGAATGCACGATTTGCGCGGCCCTTTTAAGCTGCTCTATCGCCGCCTCCATAGTTCCGCCGCCGCCACGCATGAAGCCGAAGACAATGATCTTCGGCGCACCCAGACGAACTGCGAGTTCGCAGGTCTGGGGCAGCGTTTCCTCCATCTCAACCTTGAGCTTTTCGGTCTCACCCAATTCGATTTTAAAGGTGCCTGGCGTCAGCGCAGTCACCTCAATCTCTTTGGATGCGACCTTTTCATAGAGCCGCTCCACACGTCCCGGTTTAAAATATGGCACCCGGTATTCGAAGTCATCGAAACAGCGGATCTCATATTTGTTAAAGCCCAAAGCCTTGCCTTCGGTAAACGCCTCTTCCAAGTCGAGGGATACCTCATCCGAAATAATTCCTAATTCCATAATAAGTCTTAGCCAGATATAGGTAGCGGCCCTTCCCTGGCCGATGTTTGGCGAGCTTTGCCGTAAAGCCGGGCCGTCGGACCTTTTCTTCCCAATCAACGGCCGCGGACCTTTTTGCGGAAATCCGAGGGGGTTTCGCCGACTACCTGGCGGAAGGCTTTTGAAAAGTGGAAGGCGTCGCAAAAGCCGAGTTCCTCGGCGAGTTCCTTGAAGGAGTGGGAGCCCTGGTAGATGGCGGCGCAGGCTTGTTCGATGCGGCGGCGCTTCTGGAACTGGCCGGGGGATTCGCCGGTGCTTTCGGCAAAGCGTTTGCGGAAGTTTTCGTAGCTGAGGCCGACCCGCTGGGCCACCTCCTGAGGGCTCAGCCAGCCGCGCTCGGCACGTTCGGCAAGCAGGTGCAGGCTCTCCTCCAGCCAGGCATTCGCGGGACCGCTGCGGGCTTCGGCTTCGCTGGCAGCCATGTCGCTCAGTAAGTGAACCCATTGGCCCATCGCCCGCAGGGCAGCAGTCGGAGTGCGGCGCGGTCGGTTGTGAAAGATGTCCTCCAGCCGCCGGCGCCAGTAGTCCGGTGGCTCCAGATGCCATAGCGGATGCCCGGGACTGAGTATCCGGCGCTCGCGCAAAAGGTCGAATTGAGGGCCGTTGAAGATCACGTAGATCTGTTCCCAGCTCTCGCCGACGTCCGGGCCGTAGGCGTGGGGGATATCCGGGAACACCAGAATGGCGTCTCCGGTTTTAAACCGCTGGCTGTGGCCTCTGGCGTCGCTGTAATGCCCCGAACCATGCAGGACGTAAATTAAAGCGTAATCCCCCAGAATACGCATTGATTGCGGGTCGATGCCCACCTTGTCATAAAGCCTGCCGGCTAGGAGAAGGTCACCAAATTGGGACCTTAATGGGTTGCGTAACCAGGATTCGTTGCGGCTGGGGATGCTGGGGGCCATAATCCCAAAATGTACATTTCATTTCCCATTTCAACCATTTAGAAGAAATGCCTGCTGGTGTATAATAATGGCGTCTTATCTCTCTTATTAAAAGGAGTCATTACCATGAGTACTACTTTGATCCGCCCCTTGAAATCATACGGTCACGAGCTCGACATGAGCGAGGACAAGTTTGGTCTGCTGCGCGATTCTACGGATGCGGCCGAAGACTTTGACGAGCTGCGTCGCCGCTTCGACGAAGACGGGTATATTTATATTCCCAATTACCTCGACCGCGAGCAGGTTCTGGGTGTTCGACGCCAGATCACCGACCGTCTCGCTGAGCGTGGCGAGCTGGATCCGAATTATCCTCCGGAAGAAGCGCGCGTAAAGCCTGGTGGCAAGGGACTTATTTTTATCCCGGATGTCGCCAGCGGCAGTCAGGAAGTCAAAGACTTGCTCTATGCGGGCCGTCTGACGGAGTTCTACCGCAGGTTTTATGGCGAGGAAATCCGCCATTACGATTTCACCTGGCTGCGGGCCATGCGCCCGGGTAAGGGCACCAATCCTCACTGCGACCTGCCTTACATGGGGCGTGGCACCCATGGCCATATGACCTGCTGGATGCCTTACGGGGATATTTCCTATGAGCTCGGTGGCCTGATGATCCTCGAGGGCTCGCACAAGCGCATGGATCTGTTGGAGAACTATGTTTTCCGCGATGTAGATGCCTTTTGTGAAAACAAACCGGAGCAGAAAAAGCGCGCCGAGGACGGCGGCTGGACCTTCACGGGCACCCTTTCCCACAACCCGCCGGCTGTGCGCAACAAGTTTGGTGGGCGCTGGTTGACCACGGAGTTCAACGCCGGTGACCTGCTGACCTTCGGCATGTTCCTGGTGCACGCTTCGGTCGACAATACGACCGAGAATCAATTGCGCATTTCCAGCGATAGCCGTTACCAACGCGCCAGCGAGCCGATCGACGAGCGCTGGGTCGGAGTCAATCCGCCCGGGCACTCCACAGCTGCAAAGCGCGGTCGCATTTGCTGATCCCTCAACTTTCTCTCTCATGGTTTCTTCCAATACCTCTTCTCCTTCTGTTCGATCCACCACCGGCCGCATGGCGGCGGTGCAGGAAATGGCTGCCTTGCAGCGTCTACTGTTCGAAGTGGAACGTGAATTTGTCCGCACCGCGACCACACTGGTCTACCGGGTCGGCAGCATCGAACTGAAATACCTCATCTGCCAGCACGTCTGGGAGGCCGCCGGTCACGCTCGTTTTCTGCGCGAGCGAGGCCGCGAAATGAGCGGATTCGGCAAGGGCGAACAGGTACGCGACAGTTATCGCGCCATTTTTGAGGAGGCCGTGCGGCCAGAGGATGCCATGGTTGCGCTCGCTGGCTTCTACAAGGTCATTCGTCCCGCCGTGATGAAGGCCTACCGCCACTATCTGGAGGCGACCCACCATCTTGCGGATTGGCCTTCACGGAACCTGGTCGAGGAGTTTATCACCGACGAGGAGCGCATGGAGAAGGAGATCGCACCCTACTTGAAAAACCTGCCTGCGGAAGCAGATTCCTGGTGCAAGCACCTGGGCAAGGCGCTGAATGCCCTCGGTGGCTGGATGGGTGAAACGACGCCGATCCCATTGGACGACGACTTCAAATGGCTTAAGGACAGCAGCGTCTACCGTCACCCCGAAACCTGTAATCGCGGCGAGTTCCCGGTTTGTTCCAGTGTTTTTGGAAATGATCCGGAATCGGATCCGATTGTCCGCCCTTGGCTGGAAGACCCGAAAACTGACGCCCGCGTTATTCGCCTGATGGTGTATGTCTGGCTGATGATGGAGCTGGATGCGGTGGATTACCTGGCGACCGTTTTCTACGACACGGCCAATGCGCCGTTCGACTTGCACTTTGACCTCGCCCGTCACCTCTGGGACGAGTCCCGGCACAGCCAGTTTGGCTTCCGCCAATTGCCCAAACACGGGGTGGACTTGAAGACCGTTGAGCACTCGTTGGAACTCTACAATGTCCTGGTACAGATGGAGCCGGCCGAGCGCTATGCGATGATGACGATGGAGTTTGAAGCAGGCAGTTTCCCGGTCAAAGCCAAGGTCATGGACCGCATCCGTGAACTGAACGATTTTGAAGCCGACACTTTGCTGGCCTTCGACCGTAATGACGAGCAGAACCACGTGCGCTATGGCCACCGCTGGCTTCCTGAGATCATGAAGTTATTCGGTGAGGACCGCCCGGTGGATGAATTCGTCAAGGCCACTCAGGAGCGTTTCAAGGAGTTGACTAAAGTTCACGGAGACAAGACCCCGCACACACTCGACAAGAATGAGCGGTTGACGGGCAAGAGGATTCTGCAAATTGTTGGCCTTCAGTAATGGCTACAGATAATCCGAATCACTACGGGCCGGGTCATCCCAAATGGGGTCACTACGGCGAGCTTCGTCCTTCACAGATCGAGAAAATCCGTTCCGCTACGCCTGTGGCCTTTGTGCCCTGGGGTGCCCTGGAATGGCATTGCAACCACGATCCCATTGGCTTGGATTCGACCAAGGCGCAGGGCATCTGCGTTGAGCTGGCCCGCGCAACGGGTGGGGTGGTTCTGCCGCCGATTCCAATGGGGGTGAATACCATAAAGCCTTACAAGGGCTTCGGGCACACCATCGATTTTTCCGCCGACCTCGCTACGCGCGTCGCTGAAGAGCTTTGCCTTCAGCTTGCGGATGAATCGTTCAAGTTGGTAATCCTCTTTACCGGACACTACCCGCCGGAGCAAATCGATGCCCTTGAAGCCGGAGCGGAACGTGCACGTAAAAAGGTCAAGGACACGAAGTTCGTGGTCTGGGCGGATAACCTGCTGATGGGCGATGCCTTCAAGGCCGACCACGCCGGTGCCACGGAGACCTCTTTTCAGATGTTGTTCGAGCCAGGCAGTGTTGACTTCAGTGGTTTGCCCGCAGGCGCGCTGACCTTGGACCAGCACGGAGTAACAGGTGACGACCCGCGTGAGGCTTCGGCTGAACGCGGGCAGCGTCAATTGGATGTTGTATTGAAAAATGGAATACCGCAGGTTCAGGATTGGCTGCGGAACATGGGATATTGACAGGATGAAATATAGGACGTTGGGCAATACCGGACTTGAATGTAGTGAAATCGGCTTGGGCACCTGGGCATTAGGCAGCCGCATCTATGGTGAGACCGATGACAGCAAGGCGATGGAGCTGATTCAGGCTTCGGTCGACAATGGAATCAATTTTTTCGATACAGCGCCACTGTATGGCAGCAAAGCCGAGGACGGTGTCGCTGAGACAGTTCTCGGCAAGGGATTGGGAGTCCATCGGGACAAGGTAGTCATCTCGACCAAATTTGGCCGCACCGCAACCGATGTCATTCCTGGACGTTTTCATGCGGCGGAGGCACGCGCCTCCTGTGAAGCCAGCCTCAAGCGCCTCGGCCGGGAGTGGCTGGATCTGTTTTTCTTTCATTCACCCTTTTCGCCGGACGAGATTCACGACGATGTCTGGGCGGAGTTGAGTAAGCTCAAGGAAGAAGGCAAGATCCGCCACATTGGCCATTCCGTGTCCATCTACGAGCAGACCGCCGAGATGTCTGCCCAATGGATGCGCGAGCGCAGGATCGAGGTCGTGCAAGTGGTGCTGGGCCCCTTCAACCGCGAAACCCGCCCCTTGATTCAAACCGCGATCGCAGAAGGTTGTGGCGTCGTCGCCCGTGAATGCCTGGCCAATGGCTTTCTCAGCGGCGCAATCACCAAAGACACCGTTTTCCCAGAGGGCAGTCTCAACGCCCGTTATTCCCGCGAGGAAATCGCCGAGCGCGTCGAATACGCCGAGCTGCTTCGTTCCATCCTGCAGACTGGCGAAATCCAAACCCTGCCCGAAGCCACCTATCGCTGGGTGCTGGATCAGCCCGGAGTTTCCCTCGCCCTTTCCGGCGCCAAAAACCTCGCCGAACTGGAAGATTGCCTCACGGCCTCAGCCAAACCCAGCTACACCACCGCAACCCTCAAGGCTGCGGAAAAGGTGCACCAAAAGGACTTTCCACCTGCCTGAAGTAGGTCTGCGCCACACCCCAGCTGTAGCCCTGCGCCTTCAGGCCAGGACCCCGGGTTACCTGCCGCGACCAACGGGCGGACGAGGGCGTCCACCCCCCAAAAACCGCTTTACAGAAAAAAAACCTTTTGAATGACGGGCAGGGGCTTCTCTTGCAGTGTGCAGGCAAGGTCAGGGTCTTTTTTTTAAGGAACTGCCGAAATTGGCAGAAACCCAGCTTATGGGGGGCTGTCCTGTTGTTGATCTTTCTGCACAAACTATGAACGAAAACTCCACTCCTTCTGGGGCTCGCCAGCCCATACGGATCGCTTTGATCGGTGTCACGGGCTACGCACTCGCCTACTTTGAGGATTTGAATAAGTTGGTGGATTCTGGCCGGGCGCAATGGGCGGCGGTCACTGTGATCAATCCGGAGCAGGCGCCGGATCAAATGCAATTTTTCAAAGACCGGAAGATACCGGTCTTCGCCGACTACCGTGAGATGCTCGACAAGGAGCAGGACAACATTGACTGGGTCTGCATCCCGACCGCTATTGGCTGGCACACACAAATGACCATCGACTGCCTGCGTCTTGGCAAACAGGTTCTGGTGGAAAAGCCCCTGGCGCCGACTCTGCAGGATGTGGACGCTATTCGCAAAGTAGAGAAAGAAACCGGGATCTCAATTTGTGTCGGCTTCCAGCATACCTATCTGGAGGAGACTTGGGACTTGAAGCGTCGCTTGCTGGACGGCGAAATCGGCGAGGTCAAACGGGTGGATTGCATCGCGCTCTGGCCGCGGTCGACGAACTATTACGCCCGCAATAACTGGGCTGGACAGCTACACGACGGGCACTCCTGGGTGCTGGATTCACCCCTGCACAACGGTCTGTCCCACATGGTGAATTTGATCTTGTTCTGGACCGGTTCAGAATTGGACAAACCCGGAAATCTTGTGCGCGTGAGCAGCGAAACCTATCGGGCCAAGCCGATCGAGAGTTTTGACACGATCCGCACCGTTGCCGAGATGGCTAACGGCATTGAGGCGGCGGTGATTCTAACCCACAGCAATACCAATGCAATCGATCCCGAGATTCGGATCACGGGGACCAACGGTACTCTGGTCTGGCGTTTTCGCGGGCATCACAGCATCTATACCCGCGACGGGGATTATTCCATAAAGACCCCCGGCTTGCTGCGAATCCGCGAAATCATGTTCGAAACTGTTCTGGACCGTATTGAAGGTAAAGGCGGTTATTTCTGTAGCACCGAGATCGCCCGCGGCACGGCTAAATGGGTCAATGCCGTACACGATGCGGCACCTATCCACGAGGTTCCCCAAATCTACCGTCAGCACGTCGACATCGTCGACGGCGAGAGCTACGATACCATTCAGGACATGGAATACTACGGTATCCGGTCGTATCTGGAAAAATGTGCATTTGCGGACCTCGGAGCGCCCTGGGCCGTACAGCCGAGGTCTCTGAATGTGAGGGACTACAATAATTTTGAAGCCCGCTATTGTGACAATGCTGCCTTGGCACCACAGGCGGTTCCAATGAAATAGGTTCGATTTAGGTATGTCCCAACAGCCACCGGGTCCGGAGAAATCATTAAGCCGCCGTCAGGCCTTGCGTCTGGGTACGCTGGCGCTCCTGGGTTCAGCGGTCAGCAATCCCTTGCTGGCGAAGATCGCGCTGCCACCGGCCCGCACCCAGCGGATTTTCTTCGAGCCAATGGATACACCCCGTATCCGCTCGAACGCCCGTACCATCCTTCTCGGCACTCAATACCGCAAGTGGGCCCGCGATGTGCCCGCCTCAATGTTTGCCACCTGGGAACGCTTTCGGGAGAGCAATAATTACGTTTCCGACCTCAACCGCTTTTGGGCCGAATTCACCAATACGGCCATGGTTCAGCTGGTTGAACCGCGTGATGACCTGCGGGACGCACTGATCGAAATGATCGAGAACATTGTGGCCCTGCCGCGCTGGGACTACCTGATGGATGGGGACACCCCGATCGGCCTGATGCGTGCCTCGATGGCAACCTCGCGTCTCTTGTTTGCCCGCGAAGTCCTCTACAAAGATCTGAGCGATGACCTGCAGCAACGCCTTTTGGATTCGATGGCCGAAAAAGCGGCTGAACCCTGCTACCGGGCCATTTACGGCATGGACAATCCCGACAGCGTCACGGGTTGGCGCTACGATCCGGATGAAGGCCCGACGCCCTTCAACATGGATCGCTGGCCAATCCTGCTGGGCAGCAACAATCTGCGAGGTGCGCCGACCATGGGCCTTGGGCTTGCGGCGCTTGCTCTCGAAGGCCATGACCCCCGCGCCGGGCGCTGGCTGAAGGCTGCCGAATCGAGTGCCATGACGGTATTCAAACTATTCCACCCGGATGGCAGTTATTTCGAAGGCCTCAGCTATGCGGCCTACACCTATCGGACCATGCTGCAGTTCTGCGCGGCCCACCGCCGCATCAAGGGAACGATCGACTGGAGCCGGCAGATGAATTTCGACGGCCAGCTCGATTACATGATTGCCCTCCAGTGTGGCCGCAACGCCGATGGTACGCCGGATATTATCAACTTCAGCGATGCCCCCTCGAGCTATTATGCGATGGTCCCGGCCTGGCTGGAGGCCGAAACCGGTAATCCGGTGGCACAGTATGCGGCCGAGCACTTCTCGCATCCTGCTTTTTTTGTCGACTACCTCTGGTACCGTCCGGGGCGTCCCCGCGAAGCACCGAGGGTGGAGTTGCAGAATTACCGCAACGAACTCGACTGGGTGGTCAGCCGCAGCGGCTGGCGCCCTGAGGACGCCGTTCTGGCCTTTCGTGGCGGCTTCCCGGCGAACCACGAACACGCGGACCGCAACAGCTTCCTGTACAAGATTTTCGGCGAGCGCTTGCTGACCGATCACTACGGCGCAGCCTACAGCAACCGCAGCCCCGGTTGGACACTGCGGCTGACGGAGGCCCACAACGCCATTCTAATCAATGGCGAAGGGCACCAGTATCATGATGGATCTGAAGGCGTGAACGAGGGTCAGGCCATCGCCCGCATCGTCCGCTACGAGGATCGGGGCCAGCGCATCTGGTGGTGCTCCGATGCCACCCAGGCCTATCAGCTGGTCAATCCTGCGGTGAAACAGGTTTTGAGGACCGTTGCATTCGTCAAACCCAACATCATTGTGCTGTTGGATCAGGTGCGACTGGACGACTCGAACGGCGAGGTTGAAGTGCGCTTCTTCCCGGACAACCGTGACCAGGCCGCATTGCTTTCGACCGGAGGTGACCGATTCCTGATCGAGCGTCCCAATGCGGTTCTTTACGGTGCCAGTGCCTGCAACGCCCAGCTCAAGGTTGCCAGGCACAAGCTGGACCTGATTTCCAGCATTCCGAATCCGCCGGATGAACCCATCAGCCAGGCTGAAGCCGAAGAACAGTTCGGTCAATTCCCCTTTATCGGTGTTCAGTCCAGCGGTGGATCGGAACATTCCGTCGTCACCGTTCTTGTAGCCCGTAAAGACGGCGACGAAGGCACCCTGCCACGCATTTCGATTGCTCCTAACGAACGCGGATGGTTTTTTGAAGCAGAGGACATTCGTGGTGTTTTCGATACCCAAAGCTCACTGCCGGAATTGATCTGGTAGGGGGCTCATATTAACTGGCGGACAGACTTGCCGCTAATAGGATAGATTTTATGACACACTTCCCAAAAATAATTAACTTTTTCAAGGGCCTGGCGCTGATTGCAGCTTTCGCCTTGCCGAGTCAGGCAAAAGATCACGTGCCGGCAACCATGCTCGGCGATGCTGTTCTGACGGAAAGTGCCTATGACTTTCTGGAAACGATTTCTGTGCGTTTCGGTCCAAGGATGATTGGCACCCGCGAGCATGAGCAAACGCTCCAGTATTTGGAACAGGAACTGGAGACTCTTGGACTCGAGTCGCACCGCCAGACTTTCGACTATCCTGGCTGGGTGCGTGGGAAAGCGGAGATTCGCATGACCGAGCCCTTTGACCGCCCACTGCGCGGGGTTGCGCTGGGCTATGTGGGGCCCTGGGAGCTGGGTTCCACCAAGCTTGCCTTTGTGTCGAGCGGGGATCTCGACGAACTGGAGGCCGATGCCGTGCGCGGGCGCATTGTGCTGACACCCTCCAATGTGACTTTTTTGTATGAGGATATGGTCCGCCTGGCGGAGGAATTTGGAGCCAAGGGTGCGCTCTACACCAATCGTGTTGACGGAGGCCAGTTACTTGCCCGGACTGCCAACCACGATGGCAACGCAACTCCGTTCCCGGTCTTTTCGATCACGATGGAAGAAGGTCAATGGATGCGCCAGCTGATCGAGCGCGGCGAGCAGGTGGAAGTGAGCCTGAGTACCACTTCAAAATTGGAAACCTTCACGGGCAGTAACCTGATTGCCACAATTCCGGGCGAATCCGGCGAGCGCATTATTGTCGGAGGCCACTTCGACGCCTGGGATCTGGGCCAGGGAGCGATCGACAATGGCCTTGGTGTGGCCCAGCTCTATGAAGTCGCCCGCCTCTTTCAAGCACACAGCCCTGAAAATCGCCATTCCATAGAACTCGTCTGGTTCGATGCCGAGGAGTTTGGCCTCTGGGGCTCACGCTACTACGCCGAGAACGTCGATCTGAGCGACGTCCGTGCCATGATCAATCTCGACATGGTCGGCGTTCCTGAGGGCATTAATGCCATGGGCTTCGACAACCTGGTCCCGAGCCTCGAAGCCTACGCCGACTCACTGGGCAGCTGGGAGATGCCTCGCGGCGTCTCCAACAGCCCCTGGGCTGGCAGCGATCATTTGCCTTTCATCTTTGAAGGTGTCCCGGCGATCACATTTTACGCGCCCATCGATCCGGCAGCTGTTCGCTATTACCACGATTTGGCCGATACCATTGATAAAGTGGACCGGAAAATGCTCGCTGAATCCAGTGCCTTTATCGCATTGCTGGTCTATCACCTGGCTAACGAGCCGGGTGAAAAGGTCCCGCACCTCAGTCCGGAAGAAACGGCCGACCTGCTGCGCGACGCCGGTCTCGAACAACGTCTCCGCCGGATTAACCGCTGGCCCTTTTAAGTCTCCATGAAACAGTTATTTTCAGTCACCATTGTTCTCAGTCTGCTTGTATTCTTTTCAGCCTGCTCCCGCGAGCTCGGACCCGAAGAACGCCTGCATGCTCTCGGCATTGAATTGCCCGAGGTCAGTCCGGCGATAGCCAACTACGTTGGAGCGGTTCGCAGCGGGAATCTGGTTTTTCTCGCCGGACACCTTCCCCGCGATGCCGACGGCGAGGTCATCACTGGCAAGCTCGGCGCCGATATGGATGTGGACGAAGGCTACGAAGCTGCCCGCCAGGCAACCATTGCCCTGCTGGCCACCTTGAAAGCCGAGATCGGCTCTCTCGACGAGGTTGTGCGCGTCGTCAAAGTCTTTGGCATGGTCAACGCCGCACCCGATTTCAGCCAGCATTCGCAAGTCATCAACGGTGCCTCCGATCTCCTTGGTGAGGTCTTCGGCGACAGAGGCCGCCATGCCCGCGCTGCAGCCGGTTTCAGCTCCCTCCCTCTCAACGCCGCGGTTGAAGTGGAGATGATTGTTGAAGTGGAGTAGGGGAAGCAAACCGGGGGGGGCGGACACCCTCGTCCGCCCATACCCAATGCCCGGCTACGGGTGCGGGGCGCACCCGCTCCCAAATTTGCTATTTCCCGCTTCGCCCGTTAACTGATTTCCGTTGAAAGCAAATTGGCGCAATAAAGCGGGATACGGGGCGGCGGACTTTGGCTTGTCGGGAGCAGAGTTGATGCTGCAGCTCTACCTGCTGGAGTTCTATATTTCGGCGGTTGGATTGAGTCCGATGCTGGCCGGGGTCGCGCTGGGGCTGGCGGTGCTGTGGGATGCGGTGAGCGATCCGCTGATGGGCATCCTCACGGACCGGACCCGGAGCCGTTTTGGCCGCTTCGCACCCTGGATGTTTATCGGAGCCCTGCTGTTTGGCTTAAGCTTTTACGCACTGTTTCACCCGCCGGAAGGCCTTGGACAGGGATTTTTGTTTGGCTATCTGCTGCTGTGTTACCTGCTCGTCAATACGGCAACAACTCTGATGGGCGTACCTCACATGGCTTTGGCGGCCGCCTTGGCCAAAGACCGGGATGAACGCACCACCTATTACGGCTGGCGCCTGATCTTCGGCACCTTTGGCCTGTTCGCCGGAATTCTGGCACCCCTGGCCTATGCCTGGGCGAGTGGCAATGGCAACGACGCCAGCATGTATGCTGCCAACCGCGGTGGTGGGGCTCTTTGGATGGTGATCGCGGTGTTGTTTTTCATGGCGATCACCTTGCTGTCCAGCTACCGCTCCCAGAGGGATCTTGAACCCGAAGCCAGTCCGCAGCTACAGCAATTGGGCAAATGGCACGAGGGCATGTTCGATCTCCTGCGCAATCGTCTGTTCCTGCCGGTGTTTTGTGCGTTCCTGCTGGTCGCGGCCGGTCGGGCAATGAATGCGACCCTGGCCCTGCCGTTCTATAAGGTCCGGCTGGAGCTGCCAGAGGAGCAAATTCAAGGCGTAATCTTGAGTGTCTTCACCCTCTTCATTGTGCTTTCGGTGCCCCTCTGGACCTTTATTTCAAAGCGTTTCGGCAAGAAATGGCCTGCATTCATAGGCCTTTTCAGCCTCGGCCTGATGACCGCAATTGCCTACCCCCTGTTTCCGCCCGGACAATTACTCGGACCAACAATAGTTGCTGTGCTGGGCGGATTGGCCGTCGGCGCCATCATTCTCTTTGAATCCATCGTCGCCGACATCGCCCGCCTCGACAGCCAGCAGCAGGGCCGCAATCGCGAAGGCCTCTACTTCGGCTACTGGCGCATGGGACAAAAGGTCATGCGTTCCATCAGCCTGGGCTTCACCGGCCTGCTGCTCGCCTGGATCGGCTACGAGGAGGGCGTGGCCGAGCAGAGCGCCGAAGTCGCCCAACGCCTCGCCTGGGTTTTCGGTCCGGGGGTAGGGTCCTTGTTCCTGCTGGCGGCCTTGGTTTTTCTGTGGATGCCCGGACGGACGATGCGTCGAACCTCCTTGGGAGCGGGCGCGCCCCCGCGCCCGTAGCAGGGTCCTTGCTATTTGGCACTTTCGCTTTTACCGAAAAGTCTGCTAAGGTGGTGGTTTTGATGGAAACCATGCGATTGAAACAAACAGGTCAGCTTTACGGAATTCTTGACACGGGTTACGTGTCGCCAGGGGACTGGCGGGAGCGGGCGGTGGCCTTGATTGAAGGGGGCTGTGACCTGCTGCAGGTACGGGCCAAAAAAGAGAACTCCGCGCAGCGGCAGGCTTTGCTGGAGGCGGTCTTGCCGCTCACAAAGGCAGCGGACATCCCGCTTATCATCAACGACGATGTCGAACTGGCCGCGCATATGCCGGACGTTGGTCTGCATGTGGGGCAGGACGACATGGACCCGCGCGAGGCCCGGCGTTTGCTGGGGCCGGATGCGCTGATCGGATGGTCCACCCATTCCCGCGAACAGGCTCGCAAGGCCATGGAGTTGGGAGATGTCCTGAGCTATTTTGCGGTTGGACCCTTGTTTGCGACCCCGACCAAGCCGGACTACGAACCGGTCGGCCTCGATCTGGCCCGCTGGGTGGGCGAACAGCGTCCACAGCTGCCTTACTTTTGCATCGGCGGCATCAAACGTTCGAATCTGGACGAAGTGCTGGCCATCGGCGTGCCCAATGTGGTTATCGTTTCCGACCTCCTCTGTGCCGACGACCCCCGGGCCGCGACCGAATCCGTGAAGGCGGGGCTGAGTCGTCACTTTCAGGAATGAGCCGCAAGCAGAGCAGGCTGAACGCAGCCATGGAGCGCTGGTATGAGCGCATTGCGGACGAGCAGGAGGGGCGCGTCTGCAAGGACATCAGCAATGAAGCCTGCCGCGAGGTTCCGGGCAACTTTTTCCGCATCCTGCTCGCCAACACACTGAGCAAAATTGGTGACCAGCTGAGCAGCCCGAAGTCGACCCTGCCCTGGCTGCTGCAGGTCATGCAGGCACCCTTGTTTTTAACTGCCCTGCTGACACCTATTCGGGAATCGGGCAGCCTCCTGCCACAGATCTGGATCGGCGGCTACGTGCGCCAGTTCGCTGTGCGCAAGTGGGTTTGGGTCGTCGGCAGCATCGGCCAGGCCCTGGCCATTGCCGGGATGGGACTGACGGCTTGGCTGCTTTCGGGCGCCCTGGGCGGCTGGTTGATCATTGCCCTGCTGGTGATGTTCAGCCTGTCCAGGGGCTTCTGTTCCATCGCCTTCAAGGATGTGCAGGGCAAGACCGTGCCCAAGACGCGTCGCGGTCTGCTGAACGGGCTCATGGGCTCCGCCTCCGGTGCGGTGGCTGCAGCAGCGGGCCTGGTGTTTGTTTTCAATCCGGATTGGGATTCTCCGGCAATTTACGGGCTCTTGCTGGCCTTTGCCGCGAGCCTGTGGATGTTTGCCGCCGCCAGCATGGGGACCGTCCGGGAGTTTGCCGGGGAGATCGACGGCGGCGGCAATGGCTGGATGGAAACCCGTGAGCGCGTCGCCCTGCTGTGGAAGGATGCACCGTTTCGGGATTTTGTGCTGGTGCGTTCGCTCGCACTGGGATCCTCGCTGGCCGCGCCGTTTTATGTCACCCAGGCCCAATCGGCCCTGGGCAGCAGCATTCGTTTCCTCGGCTGGTTCATCCTCGCCGAAGGCATGGCCGCACTGATCAGTGGAACCTTCTGGGGTAAACTCGCTGACCGCTGCAGCGAACGCGTGATAACCGTCGCTTCGTTCATTGCCGCAGGCATGGGTTTTACCGTTGCCAGCATCCCTCTCTGGAACCTCTCCAGCACCTGGTTGGAAATCCTCTATCCGCTCGCCTTTTTTGTCCTCGGTATTGCCCACACCGGCGTCCGCACCGGCCGCAAAACCTATCTGGTCGACATGGCCGACGGCAACAAACGCACCGACTACGTCGCCGTCAGCAATTCAGCCATCGGAGTCATGCTCCTGCTCGCCGGCTTCATCGGCGCCCTCATCGCCACCGTTTCCAATCAAGCCGTTATCATCTTCATGGCCAGCCTGAGCGCCGCCGCAGCGTTGATGTCCCTGCGCTTGCGAACGTAGGAAGGGCGGACGAGGCGTCCGCCCCCCCCGGGAGCGGGGGGGCCCCCCCCGCGCGGGGCGGGGGGGGG
>JAFIGG010000133.1 GCA_020831485.1 Opitutales bacterium | reverse complement strand
AATTACTCAGCTTGCATGAGCGGGCCTTCGGCGGAGACCGCCGCGCACAGATGCAGCTGGATATCTGGCGCCGGGCGGGACGGGGTTCGCATGCGGACTACATAAACCCGTTTCGGCTAAAAGCCGGTGCGGCGGCTGGCAATGTTGAGATGCAGGCTAGACTCGGCATCGCCTACCTGGAGGGCCAGGGCGGCTTGGAGAAGGATCCAGTGGAAGCCCGTCGGCTGTTGGAGGAAGTCGTCGAAACAGCCCAACACTCGCAAGCGCAGTACCTGCTGGGCGAGATCTACCTTCAAGGGCTCGGGGTCGAACCGGATGAGGCACGAGCCCTGCAACACTTCAGATCCTCGCACCGACAAGGATTCGTGCGGGCGGGCGCTCGGCTGCATCAAGTTCGGCCGGACGCGGAGACCCTGCGGATGGCCGAAGAAGCCAGAAGTAGAGGGGACCGCCTTGCCAAAGAACTACTGGAAGGGAAAGCGGATCCCGAAAGTCGCCGATAGTTAACCCTCCATTCACTACCCCGAACCCCCTGTTTAGATGAATTATTTCACTCTCTCTCGCTATTTTGCATTAATTCGTTCCTTTTTGTT
This sequence comes from Opitutales bacterium, assembly GCA_020831485.1. Lineage (GTDB taxonomy): Bacteria > Verrucomicrobiota > Verrucomicrobiia > Opitutales > Oceanipulchritudinaceae > JAFIGG01. Next base: position 1,944 of record JAFIGG010000133.1, on the reverse strand, counting down.
AACATTTATTATTATCTGCCTTTTTAAGGCAGATTTAACAGCCGACCAGTTGTCCCGCAGAGTGGGCATTGAGGTGATTGGGGACATGGAGGACGTCACCTTTGTTCTCAGCCGTACAGATAACGCATCGATGCCACTTGCGGAGGGAACAACCACTGCCACGACTACCAGTGGTCCGGCCAGTAACAGCATGCAGGACAGTCCACGCATTCTGGCGGAGCTCATTCCCAACCAGACTTACTACCTGGTGACCTATGCTCCTGTGGAAAGCGGCGGACCAATGGAGGATCCCCACATTGAGGTTTTATTCGATGCGCCGGAGGGCTATCGGATTCTGGTGGATAACGTACCCCGCTCACACATCCGCGAAGGTATGCACGTGGAGAACCTTTCGGGCTTGGTTCATCAGCCACCATCGGGAGATCACTACTTCAAAAACTGGATGTTCCGCATGGTCCCGGAACGGGAAACAAACCTTTTGTTTGGCGAGCGCACCAATCCCTACGCGGGTGACCGGACCTTGCTGGATATCAGTTTGGGTCAAGTGGAAGGCGGTGCCCATGTCGGTTGGATCAAGCTCCGAAAGACACCGTTTCTGGAAGGTGTCGTCGATTTTTCGATGGTGGAGATTGCCCGTGACGAGAGCACCGTGCACGTCGCAACTCTCGGCAATGGAGACCGCCAGATCACCACACCGCTGGGCAACGTGGTGTATCTGCGGCAGCTCACATCCGATTCCATAGAGCTGGAGTTTATCGTAAGCACGACGGAGTCCATCACTTATACCGTCGAGCAGGGGTCCTCAATCAACGAGTTGGTGGTTACCCAGGATGGGGGGCAGCGAGAAGGGCAGATTGTTTATGAACTGGATCCCCAGACCTTCAATGTGAGTCAGAGTACCACCCAGACAGTACCTCCGGGCGTGTTCTGGTTGGGATCGGTTTCCGGTCAAAGTCCAGCGAACCTGAACGTCGTTTCGGCCCAGCCATCTTCGGCGGGCGCCCTGGTAACGCTGAAGGCAACACCCAATGGGACGTTTAATATCAACGAGGAGTATTCCTCGACGGACAACCCACCTTTTGAATTCGAATTTCCAGAATCCCAGGATCCCAATTTCCAAAGCCATCTGGAGCCTTACGGCGACCCATACCAATACATTCGCGCGGTGGTCGAAATCAATCAGGTGACATATGAGGTCGATGGCAAAAGCCACACACGCGCTTTGGGTGATGCTGTGGAGCTGCCTGCCGACGGAAACTTAGAGGGCACGATGCTCGCGCAGGGTAGCGTCGTGTGGTATCACATTGCCTATTCAACGCCAATTTTTAGTCATAACTTCAATTTCGAAACCGATTTCACGGTGTCCAATTTCAGCCACGAGGAATCCTGGGTGATCACGGAAGCGGATCTGCGGCGCACGGAGGTGTATGCGGAATTCGATTCCAATGGCCAGACCGACGGCGTGCACTGGAGCCTTCGCCGACACATCGAAGTATTCGGCAACGATGGCAGTCAGTGGAAAAAGAATGAGGAGCGTGAGCGCTTGTATGGCAATCTGGATTATGATCACCCGGGTTGGGAGGAGCTGATCAACCGCGATTTCAGTCGGGTTCTGCTGTATTCCCGCAAAGGTGAGCTGGTTACGCGCTACCACTATTATGCGGATCCCAATTATCCGGAGACTTTCGGCAAAATAGGTGTGGTCGAACAGCCATACGGGAATTGGCGTTATCATGAATACTATCAGGGTTCGAATGCGCTGGATATGCGCAAGAAAGGTTTGCCTAAAGCGATTCATACGCCAGTAAACAACACTGCCTTGGGCAACCCCACCCAGGTGCCGACAGGCACCACTTCGAATCCGGTGATGACGCGGGAATTCGATTATTCCGACAGCGGCGATGGCGCGTATTTTATGCGCCGGGTGAGCGAGGAGAAGACCTT
>JAFIGG010000132.1 GCA_020831485.1 Opitutales bacterium | reverse complement strand
AATGGCATGTCCTTGTCGCGACGCGATTCGCCCTTTGCCAACAGTGGACTGGTGGTGACGGTCGAGCCTGAGGACACCGCGTCGTTTGCGAAGGAACACGGGGTGCTGGCCGGAATGGCCTTTCAACGTGCGCTGGAATTGGCGGCCTCGCAGGCGGGTGGCGGCATGCAGCGGGCTCCGGCGCAGCGGGCGAAAGATTTTCTGGCTGGACGCCTGTCGGCGGATTTACCGGGCACGAGTTACTTCCCCGGCCTTACGGCGGCACCACTGCACGAGTTATTGCCGGGTTTTATCGTCCGCCGCATGCAGCAGGGTCTGCACTTTTTCGAAAAACGCCTGCCCGGCTATATCAGCGAGGAAACGAACCTGATCGGGTTTGAAACCCGCACCAGTTCGCCGCTGCGCATTCCGAGGGACGAACGTTCGCTGGAGCATCCCGAACTGCGGGGGCTCTATCCATGCGCCGAAGGGGCGGGTTTTGCCGGCGGCATTGTTTCCGCGGCGCTGGACGGCATGCGCTGTGCCCAGGCCGCTTGCCGCTAGCGCTATTGCCGCCCGCCCGAATAATGGTGGGTGCTGCGCGAAAATCCGCCATAAATGGATGTGTTCTCGCCGTGCCATTCCAGCCAGGGGCTGATGGTGCTGCGACGGAAATCGATGTCCGGGTGCCAAGTCTGGCCTTGCTCGCGACTGACGGCGACTCCGTAGACGAAGGGGCTGTCCCCGATCGGCTGGCGGGTGCTGAATCCACCGCCGATATAGCTGTTGGAGCCAGCGGTCATCCAGATTGAGGAGCGGCCGATGGCCGGGGCGTATTGCCCCATGTAAGGTGAATAGCCGAACCAGCCCGGGTAACGGTAGTATCCGTAGGCGGGATGGTGTCGATAGTAGCGGTGGCCCGGCGCATAGTGCCCACTGTTAAGGTGCGGGGCGATGACCTCCGGGCTCACTTGGTGGCGTTCGCGTGGCCCTTCGCTGGCGATGGCCCAGGATCCGGTAGAGGCCAGAGCAAGAGCCAAAAATAAAGTATGGTACTTTGCCATTCTGAACTCTTAGATCCCCGACCGGAACAAAAGGTTCACCGAAACTCGATTTCGTCGAGGGCAGGGAGCAGAAATTTCTGGAGTTGGTGTCAGGCACCAGCGTATGCTCCGCACGATGAAGTCGCTTTCCTCCATTGCTCAGGATCTGAAACAGAACGACATTCGCGCCGTAACCCTGCGGATCAACGCGGTGAAGGGGATCAATCTGGGGCAGGGGATCTGTGATATGCCTGCGCCGGAGGCGGTGAAGGCGGGAGCCAAGGCGGCGATCGATGGCGACCTGTCGATTTATGCGCCATATAGCGGGGTCGACTCCCTGCGGGAGCGGGTTGTAGAGAAAGTGCGGTCCTTCAACAAGGTGCCTTTACACGGGATTGAGAACGTGTTGATCACCAACGGCTCGACGGGTGGATTTGTGGCGGCGATTTTTGCCCTGCTCAATCCCGGCGACGAGGTGGTCCAGTTCGAACCCTGGTACGGTTACCATAGCGGTTTGCTCAAATTGCGGGAGGCGGGCATCCGAACGGTGACCCTGCGGCCGCCGGCCTGGGAAATCGATTTTGATCGCCTGGAGGAGGTGATCACGCCGCGCACGAAGGCGGTGATCCTGACCACGCCCAACAATCCCTCTGGCAAGGTCTGGACTCGGGAGGAACTGGAACGCTTGGCGGAAATCCTCGAAAAGCACGACCTGTATGCGATTACCGACGAGGTCTACGAGTACATGACCTATGAGGGCCGCGAACACATTTCGCTGGCCTCTCTGGAGGCTGCCCGGGCGCGGACCATCACCCTGTCGAGTTTTTCCAAGACCTTTAATATCACCGGCTGGCGGCTCGGTTATGCGACCGGCCCGGCGGATATTATTGAGAAGATGGGGCTGATCAGCGACCTTTTCTTTATTTGCGCACCGAGCCCCCTGCAGAACGGTCTGGCGCAAGGATTCGCAACGGATCCGGCCTATTATCAGGACATGCTGAAGGACTATGTGCGCAAACGGGAGCGCTTTTGCCGGGCTCTGGAAACAGCCGGTTTCGAGGTGCCCTGGCCTGAAGGAGCGTATTATGTGTTTGCGAGCTTTAAGCCCTTCAGTGACCGTCCTGGATTTTCCAATGACCAGGAAGCCTGTTCGAGCCTGATCGACCGCATTGGCATTGGCTCGGTCAGTGGCGGGTCCTTTTACGGCAATCCGGAAGATGGCAGGTACCTGCTGCGCTTCTGTTTCGCAAAGAAGGACGACGAGCTGGAGGACGCCTGCCGGAGAATTGAAGGGCTGTGGGGGTAGTGGCTTTTCAGCGGGCACGAGGCGTGCCCGCCCCCCGGGAGGGTGGACGCCCTCGTCCGCCATTCCGAATCCGATGCTGACCTGGAAAACCCAATGCTCACGCGCACTTGGGAAGTCCATGCAGGCCGCCCACTCAGGAGTTTTTCTGGGGCTTTTGCAAGACCTCTGCAATGATGCGCAGCAGGGTGTCGGCAGAGTAGGGCTTGTCGACGAAGTGGCTGA
>JAFIGG010000054.1 GCA_020831485.1 Opitutales bacterium | reverse complement strand
CGCTGCGTGATCCACTGTCAGGGCTGGCGGGCTGGTGCCGATCCACTCTGGTCCTACCTGCCCCACAACCCGGCAAAAGGAGAGCTGCTTTGGGTTCGGCCGGCCAGGCCGCTGCCTGAAAACTACCTGCTGCATGGCGGAACCTGGCTGCAGGCCGTCGAGCCGGGTCTCTGGCGGGTAGGTGCACGCTATTCATGGGACGGCTTTGAAGATGGTCCGTCACAGACCGGTGCAGAAGCCCTCACCCGTCAAATCCGTGATTGGCTCGATTGTGATTGGGAATGTCTGCGCAGCGAAGCCGGCGTCAGGCCCATCATCGAAGACACCAAGCCGGTCGTCGGCACCCACCCGGAAGCCACAGGGCATTACATTTTCAATGGCCTCGGTTCCAAGGGTGCAATTCAGGGCCCCTGGCTGGCCGGGCAGTTAATGCAAATTCTGCGGGAAGGCACTTCAAGCCTTCCGCTCACCCACGATGTGCGGCGTTTCAACGCTCGCTGGGTTCCTCCGCGGAAGGCTCCTTTCTGGAAGCGCTGGTTCCCGGCGAAATCGGAGAAATCAGGTGACTGATGTAGCGCATCGGCCGCAAAAGGAAATGTGCATTCTGTAGGGACTCGACGCCCTTGCGTTCGCGCGGGAGCAAGGCCACGGCGAGAAAGAGACCGGCGTAGATACACAAAGCGACCATAAAGTAGATCGCAAAAGCACCGGACTGAACGCCGGGTGCTCCATCGCTCTGGCGAATGAACAGCCCCCAGACCATCGGCGCAATGCCACCCAACACACCGACCACCGAGCTGTGCACCGATACTGCCAATGCCCGCTCCCTGGTTTTACAGACGCTCGGCATGTATTTCAAATGGGCGATGGCCCAGTTGCTGGTGGCCATGCCAAAGACCATGTAGACCGCCGGCAACCAGATCGCCCATTCGTGGCGGCCCGAAACCATCATCAACCAAAACAGTAAGACCGACATTTTCAGCAGTATCGCAATGCGAAAGACCGGTCCCGCCCCCAGCCGATCGATCCGCCGCCGCACCAATTGCGAGGCTATAATGGCTCCGCCATACTGAAAGGCAGTGTAGATAAGCACGGTCTGGCTGTTCAATCCGACCTCCACACTGAGGTAATAGGCCATGAAGGGGACCAGTCCAGTGACCACAACATTGGAGGCGATCATAAACCAGAGGTAGCGCCGGAATCCCCCCGCCTGCAGACACAGTTTGGGCGTTTGCCTGAAAATCTGGCCCACCGAGGTTTTGCGGGGACTCGGGATTCCGGGCATACACATCAGGAAGACCACCGCAATGATCGAGCCCAGCATCGCGTAGCCGTACTGCCAGGCAAAGGCTTCATAAATCGGCAGCCAGGCAAAAACCGCTGCGGAGAGCAGCAAGGTCAAGAGACCTGCAAAACCAGTCAGCACCTGATCGGTGGCAAAGTATTTCCCCCTTAACTCTTCCGGAATCAGGCCATACAGCCAGGGCATAATACCGCTGCTTCCGACAGCACGGAACAAGGCAAATAAAAAACTGCTGATCAGGAGCGCATGAACCATCCAGCGTTCCGGTTCGGTCGGCGAAAGCAAAGCCAGCCAAAACGGAATCAGCAGAGCGGCGGCCCGCAAACTCCAGCCGATGACCACTTGCAGTTTATAGCCCAGTATCGGCAAAAAGAGCGTCGACAGAACCTGAACCGGCAACAACAGGAAGAAAAAAGCATAAAGCAATCCAACCTCAAATGAGCTGGCCCCCAATTCCCCCGCCAATAAAACCAGCGGCGTACCCAGAGCGATCATCCAGGTCGTCGCATTGAAAAAGCTGAATCCGAGAATCGTGTAGTACGGTCTCAGCGAGCCTTCAGGCTCGCTGCTCACCGCCTTAACTCCTGTTGCCTAAAACGTCTTTCCATCGCTGAATTTCGCCATCGATCTGCTCCGGTCCAGGCATCCCTGGGCGGTTGCGCCGACTCATGGCAGTCGCGACATCAAAGACCTCTTTCCAATCGCTTTCAAGCAAAGGATCAATCTCAGCTACCACAGCGTCGCTCAAGGCATTCAGGGCACAACCCTCCTCTTCGGCCTTTGCGACCAAGGCTCCAATGACGTGGTGCGCTTCGCGGAAGGGTTTGCCCTTCGTTACCAGGTAGTCGACCAGATCCGTGGCCAGCAAGGCCGGATCGGCAACTGCGGCCGCACAGCGATCCGGACGCGGACGCATGCCTTCGACCACGCCGGTCAACACCAGCAAGCAGTCCTGAATCGTGTCGAAGGCATCGAAAACCGGCGGTTTGTCTTCCTGCAGATCCCGATTGTAAGTCAGCGGCAGGCCCTTGACCATCATCTGCATCGCAGTGACGTGGCCACACAGGCGGCCGCTCTTGCCACGAATCAACTCCAATGCATCCGGGTTTTTCTTCTGCGGCATCAGACTCGAACCCGTGGTGTAGGCATCGGGCAGGTCTATAAAACCGAACTCGGCCGCATTCCACAGAATCCAATCCTCTGCCATACGCGACAAATGAATCCCGGCCACCGAACAGGCGTGTACAAAGTCCATGTAAAGGTCTCGATCCGCCACAGCATCCATGCTGTTCCGCGTAACCTGCGGCTTGCCTTCGGCATCCACAAAACCCAATTCACGCGCCGTGAACAGGCGATCGATCGGCAGGGTCGTGCCCGCCAGAGCGCCCGAGCCCAGGGGACAATGATTTGCCTGCTCCGCCACCTGTTCCCAGCGCTTCAAATCGCGTGCAATCATTTCCACATAGGCCAAAAGGTGGTGCGCCATCGAAACCGGCTGCGCCCGCTGCAAATGCGTATAGCCCGGAATCCAGATGCCCTTCACCGCCTCCGCCCGGTCAATCAATGCGGCGATCAAAGCCCGGCCATTTCCAATCAAAGCTGCGCAGGCATCCTTGAGAAACAACCGCATATCCGTCGCCACCTGATCGTTTCGACTGCGCGCCGTATGCAAGCGGGCCGCCGCCGGCACCTGGGCGGTTAGCGCCTGCTCGATGTTCATGTGCACATCCTCCAGCCGGGGATCCCAGTTGAAATCGCCTGCCGCAATCGTTTTGCCGACCGCATCCAGACCCGCACAAATCGCCTCGGCTTCATCTTTCCGGATCAAACCCACGTGCGCCAACATCCGCGCATGCGCCTGGCTGCCCCGGATATCATAAGGCGCCAAACGGCAATCAAAAGACACCGACTCACTGAAACGAACCATGCGTTCCGCCGGTCCCTCGGAAAAACGACCACCCCAGGTCGCCTGCTTTTTACCTTCTGCCATAATAGTCAACCAGCATTGCCGCTTAGCGGCGACGCGCAACGAGAATTTTAGGAGGAAGAATCAACCCGACCGGCGCAGCCGAGTTAAAATGCAAACTGCGACATATTCAGGTCCACATCATCGTTTTCCTCTTCATAGGGAACGATCTCTATGGTCCAGTTCCATGGGTTCTGTCCGGTCGCGGTCAATGCGAGCTGCACCATGCTCACTGCAGCCCAACTGTGCGTCCCCGATTGCAGCCAATGCTCATCGTATAAAGGAGTGCGCGAGGAAAGGTACCAAACGGATTGTCTAACAAGCATTCTCTGCTCAGAACGGTCAGGATCACCGACAATTTCACCGACTCCTTTGGAAAGCTTCGCCCATTCGTAACTCTGGGGTAAAACAAAACCCTGAACCACTCCCCATTGTCCTACGAGGCTGAGGATAAGGGATAGGGCGATAAAGCTCCCGGCACGCAGCGGAGCGCTTCTTTCAGGTGAGTATTCACTATGCCGATCCTGTCGACCTCGCAGAGTAATCATCCCCAGAAACCAACTCGACAATCCCCACGCAGAGCTGAGGAAGAACAACCAGAAAAGGGCAAACACCGCTACCAGGGTTCTACTGGCGGCCCAGGATTCAGCGACTATCAAACTGGGTATATAGCATAGGAAAAAGGCCGCGAAAGCGAACAACAGACGAAGAAGAATAGTTCCGAAGGACAACCCCCTAACAATACAAACCCCCAACACAGAACAGACTATCAGGGCTATTGCCAAAGCCCAGGAGAGCTGCAGACCGGCCCATTGCAACTGAGTCACCCGCGGCAGGGCCTCCGTAACAAACCAGCTTAACTTGCCCAAGATGTCATCTGTCAGGCCAGATCTGGATGCATCGTGTTGTCCGTGCATGGCAACACCCAAACGAAACGCCAGAAATCCAATCAGGATTCCTCCAACTCCAGTCCCGAAGACCAGCAGCGCTCTGGAAATAAGTAATTTGGAGCCGCATCGATTCTGCAGGAGCAGCCAGGAACAAGAAACCCAGAAGAACATCGCCACTGGCTGATAAATCATACTGCACACACCAACAGCAAAACTCACCATTAAAACACGATACCAACTTATCCGGAAACCCTCTGTGTCGATACGGTCAATTGCATGCCTCGTTATCGACCACCCCGCTACAAAGGCAATCCAAGCACCCAGAATGTAAGGGAAGCAAACCGCCCAGGAGACAAAAGCTTGAAACGGTGCAAGCATCGCCAATCCAATTGAGCCCAACAGAGCAAACTGCGCTGAATGGCCTGTGGTCCGCAAGAATGCAAAAACCGTCAGGCAAAAACCACACAATGTCGCCACAGCAAAGAACCGCAGCCATCGCAAGTCATCCACCGCCGGCACCAAACCAAAACCCAAATCCATCAAAATACCAGTAACGGGTCTGCCGAGCCTCCACTGAGCCGGCAATTTAGATCCTTCTTGAGCGAGAACCAGGTAATCATCGGCGAATCCAAAATTCCCGGTAATCGAAGGCCCATACGCTAGAAAGATCAGCAGAACAACGACAACGGCACAAACCTGATCGCTCAATGACAGGCGAATGTTGCCAGAGTTATCCTGTCTATTATTCATTTCCACAAAGTCGATAACAGCTCTGCGCGACCCGCAATCACTCCTGACCGCCAGCAGGGTTCTTCCCCTCTGGCTTTCTCAGTACCACCAGATCCTGATAGCCGCTGTGTCCACCTGGGATAATTTCCACGACATCCAGAAAACGACCCCAGGCTTTCTGAATGTATTCTGTTGAATGAAAAACGTTGCAGTTGTAATTGCGGGCAGTGCTCCAGGTGAACACTGTTTTATCCTGCGGCATTGGATTTTGGAAAATTTCCGGAGAAAAATCTTTCCATCCAACCAATCGCTTGCGCATCTGCATAATGGCGTTGTAGACGGGTTTGTCCGGGCCCAGTTGAGACCAGCAATGATCGCCATGAATCGTCAGCAATGCGAGCCCTCCGGGTTTCAAAAGGCGTCTTAACTCGGCGATCCAAGCCAGTTCCATGTGGTCAATGTGCGTAAATACGGAATAGGCGGTGACCACATCAAAGTAATTATCCTCCACCGGCAGCTGGGGCAATACAGTGTTTTGAAATGCTTTAATGCCGGTGGGAAGAAAGTGCCTGATCCATTCCACGTGACGGAGTTTGATATCACAGCCCCAGGCTTCGCAGCCCTGCCCCTGACAGTATGCGTGGCGCAGCATGCGCCCGGAGGCGCAACCCAATTCCAGCATGCGGCTACCCTTGCCGAGGAGCGGCTGGCCGTAGGACTTCAGGCAATGCTGCACTTTAAGAAAATCTTCCAGTCCGGAAAGCCACCAGTCAAAGTGCCTGTCCTGATCGTAGTAGCCCTCACGATCCTGCAGCGATGGAATTGGATTCGGGTCCCGGTCCAGATAAGCCTCGAGCGGCTCTTCCAAGCCCAGGGAGTCAATGTCGATCCACTGTTTGGGGTCATTCCGGTAGGCAGAAGCCGCTTGCAGAACTTCAAAGGGCTCATCCGTGGTTTGGAAAGTAAGGTCTTGCATCCAATCGGGATTGAACACCGGAATATTTGGGCGTTTTTCAAACATAGGGACTGTTGATTAGCAGTGTAAACGGTTCGACCGCTTCGATAGTTTCAGCTGATCCATGGAGGGTTTCAACAGCGGGGAAGGAGTGGACGAAAGAGGGGGAAGCGTCTGAGAGCCATAAATCGCTTGTAGAAACCACTGTGCTTGAGACGCAGCAAACGTTCTCCAACACTCAGACGGGAATCGTAACAACTTTCAGAAAGGCTTCTTCCGAATACTCCAGCGAGGACAGACTGGTGCCAAAAACGGTGCATCCGGAACGGAATATACCGGTGGATATGCTGCCATTCCCGCAAAGGATCAACTGCTACATTCAATTCCTTGGACTCAACCATCGACTCCGAACGTTGCATGCGTTCAAGCCAAAGCCGTTCAGCCAAGTCATCGATTCGCATATAATCCAAGGCCCGAATCGCCTGCTCATGGGCAAAGGTCCTGTCGAGGGAAAGGCCTGTTCGCTCTGCCGCAAAGCGCTTTGCATCCCCGATTATCTTCAGAAAACGGTCACCCATAGCGTCCAGATTGTAATAACGGAGGATTCGGTCGCGGGCGTTCCTTCCGAAGGCAGCGCGCCGATCCTCGTCTTCAAGCAGATCACTCAACACACGGACATAGGCATCCACCTCCTCCTCGTGGTTCAGTCCATCCCGTTTGATCAGGATCCCGGTATCGGAAGAAACCAGTTCCTTCTGTCCCCCTACATCCGCACCAACGACTGCCAGACCTACTGACATAGCTTCATAAATGGACAAAGCCACACCTTCCCAAAGAGAAGGCAGGAAGAAAATGTCAGCTGCCTGCATCCATTCCCTGACTTCTGCGGAAGGGACAGCACCGGGGAGCAAAATCCGGTCCGCCAATCCGTTGCGCCGAACAAAGTCTTTAACCCAGGCAAAGTCCTCTCCGTCTCCAGCAAGGACCGCTCGGAACGGGCTGCCCTTCTCATCCAGGGCCTGTAGAGTCTGCAACAGGACCTCTGGCTGTTTCTGGGAACAGAAACGTCCTGCGAACAGAATCAATGGCTCTGATTCATCAATCTCGAATTCCTTCCGAAGCCGATGCCGAACAGTCGAATCCGGCTTCCAAAGCTCAGGATCAACATTAATTGTCAATACTTCAATTTGCTCCGGCCGCGCATGCCATTTTACAATCATCCAGTTCCTGAGATGCGCGGAAGTAACCAGATTGCGCTCCACGAAGCTCTGTGACATCGCTCCGTAGCGAGGATGACCCCCGTTCTTCCAATACTGCTCTTCGATGTGTGAGTAGTCGACAAAAGGAATCTTGGGGAAATGAAATTTCAAATACGGCAACAGCCAGTAGCCCAACTCACTGCAACTGACCATCACTGCATCAAACTGCCTCGAGTGAATCAAATACCGCAGAAACAAAGCGTAGTAAGAAGGGTGAAGAAAGTTACTAAGGCTATAAACCTCGGGCGTGCGCAGTTCAAACTGCTGCTGCCACGGGTTTGCATGGCGCTTGGTTGTTGCAATCGATGACGTCCAGCCATTGCGGTCCAACTGGTCCATCAGATCCAAATTAAACTTGTCCGCTCCTCCCATTGCCATCCAGGGCAGGATCATCAACAAACGGGGCTTTGATGACTTCAGCCGGTTATCCGCGGGCAGCACATCCTCGAAGCTGTCCAATGCCAAATGGGGCCTTGGACTGTAGTGCGGGAAATCGCCGGAAAAAATTTGAGGAAACTCGGCTGCGTATTCATCCCTCAGGCTGGCCAGCCGTCGTTCGTCATCAATCGTTTCCCATCGCGACCAGTGCTGCTCGCGCCTGCGATACCAATCAAAATATTCAGGAATCGTATGTCCCCAAAAGCCCTTCTCCGCTGCTTTGAGCCAGAAGCCCCAGTCCTCTGCACCGGCCTTGATATCCGGGTCGTAGCCGCCGATAGCCTCAAACACAGCCTTACGGATCATCGTACGACCGGTTACCAGATTCTGCTCCAGAAAACGTTGACCATCTCCGTACCCAAAGTGCCATAAATATTCTTCTGCCCCAAAGCCTATGGACCAACCGTTAACCCACGGGCATTCCGGGTGGGAAAACAAATACCAGAAACACTTTTCCAAAGTCGTTGGCTCAATCAGGTCATCACTGTCCAAATGATAGATGTAATCCGTACTCGCCTTGGAAACCCCAAAGTTTCTCGCCCGCGAAGGACCCCCATTTTCCGGCATATCTATAACGCGAATCCGTGGATCTTCTGAATTCCGGTATTTATCGAGCACCTTCAATGCCTCAGGATCTGTGCTGCAATCGTTGATAATTAACCATTCCCATTGCTGGAGAGTCTGCTTAAAAACAGATTCAGCAGTTTCTTCAAAAACAGAGCTGGTATTGTAGAAAGCCGTCAGAATCGTTACCACCGGCTGAGCCTTTGGCTCCAAAGCGGTATAGCGACCGTAGTATCTCGAGGAGGAAGCAGGGGTATTGGAATAGTCTGGAGCCAGGGGATCAATCATTCCGCACCTCCTTCTGCCAACGGCGCCAAATCTTCCACCAGTTTTTCCTTCGGTACAACTCTGCCTTCAGAGCTTGCGCATCCTGCTCCCATTTATCCCTTTCATTCTTATAAAATTCGATCCCCAGTCTCAACTCTTCAGCGTGGGCACCGAGTTCGGCAAGCTGCTGGCTCTGCCACTCATTTCCGGATTGTAACTCAGCATTCCGGACTTCCAACTGCTTCGTCTGCTCCGCCAACCACTCATTCCCGGCTTGCAATTCCACATTGAGGGCTTCCATTTGCTTTATCTGTTCGGCCTGCCAGTCAACTCCTGATTGCAATTGGTCAATATGCTTCTGAAGTCCCTGCTTCTCACGATCATGAGCGTCGCGCTGCTCGTCGATGAATAACTGCATGGAGCGGTTCTGTGCCTCCAGCCACTCCTTTGCTTCCTCAAGCAGCTTACACTGCTGCTTGAAGGATTCGGTGTATTCCTGAAGCGATTGAAGTTCGTCCTCGATTGCATTTCGCTCAGCCTGCAACCAGCGAGCCTTCTCCTGCAATTTCGCAAACCAGCTCCGGTAACTCAGCTCTTTGTCCTCCAGGAATGCAGTGAGGCGGAAATACTCAACCGCCCGAATGGCAATTTCATAACTGACCGCCCGTTCAATACCGGGACTGACTGACACTTCCGAAGCCCTATCAAAAGCAGCCTCCAGCCTCCTTCCCAGATCGTTGAAAGGATAGCTTTTGCAGACCCTCTGCCTTGCCATTTCACCAACCGCTTTTCGGGTATCCGGCTCATGGATCAGTTGCAGGAGTATTCGGGCATATTCATCTGCTTCCGCAGAGGGATCCTTGTGATTTCGTTGAATAAGGTAACCTGTTCCCTCAACAACCAGCTCTTTCTGTCCTCCAACGTCAGACGCTAGCACAACCATTCCAATAGACATGGCTTCATACAGGGCCAAGGCAATACCTTCCCACAATGAGGGCAGAAAGAAAATATCTGCGGCCCTGAAATATGCCCGAATCCGGTCCGGTGGAATCGAGCCAAAGAACCGAACCCGGTCCTGCAATTCCTGTTTCTGCACAAATCCCTCGAGCCACGCCCGGTCGTCTCCATCGCCGGCAATCCAGAACTCAACATCCGTTGAATCCTTCAGCACCTTGTGCATAGCCTCGGCCAATACCTTCGGCTGCTTCTGGGCGCATATTCTTCCAGCAAAAAGCACTACATTTGTATTTGTATCAACATCCAGATCGGACCTCAGCTTGTTGCGTTCGCCCGGATCCGGGCTCCAATAGTCTGTATCGATGTTTGTAGTGACAACCTGAACAGACTTATCCGCTACATTAAACTGATCAAGGAGATAGGATTTCAGGCGCTCGGAAGAAACCAGATTTAAATTCAACAAAGCTGAACTTCGACCAGCATAGCGGGGGATACCACCATGTTTCCAATAGTCTTCCTCAATATGCGAATAATCAACAATGGGTAAGCCGGGATTGCAGCTGCGTAAATAAGGGAGAAACCAATAGGCCTTCTCGCTGCCAGCGATCATTGCGAGTTCGGGCTTCCTGGAGTTGATGAAGTAATTCAGCGCGACCGGCATCCAACTCGACACAACGAATTCGGATAATGCGAACACCTCATCCGCACTTTCCACAAAAGCATCCCGCCAGCTGTGGACATCATTGTCCGTAGCCAGGACGGTTACTCTCCAGCCCCGATTCTGCAGCTGGTCGATCAAGTTCAAGTTGAACCGGTCAGCTCCGCCAAGACGCATTGAGGGAACAAAGAGCAACAGGCGCTTCCCCGGATCCATAATCGAATTTTCCAGGGGCAGACTGTCGGGGAACTCTTCCATCGCCCGGGCGTTATTGTCGACAGCGCTATCCTTTGCCAAAATCAGGTCCAGGTCCCGGGCAGCTTCGACGCCGCGTTTCCAGCCTTTGCAGTCCAGACTGGCTCCAGCCTCACCAAGCCATTGACTGACCAGCTCAAAATCAAGCGGGAGCTCCTTTGGAAAGGCTCGGAAAATGTATTCCCGGGCGAGCAACATGCCTCCGCCCTCAATCCAGCCAATTCCGGAGCAGCTCGCAAAAGTCCATACACACTCTTCAAGCTCTGTATGTTTCCACTCAACGCCCGCAAGCAGAACCCCCGAAACAAAGGCACTGGATTGAGCCCATTCTTCAGCATCCACTTTCTGCAAACGGATACGTTCATCCGACTCAATCAGCTCAGCGATGTCCTGCACCTCAGCCTCAGGGCAATCGACAAAAAGAATCCAATCCCGCCAAGTCTGCTTTTGCAGGGATTGAATGGACTGCGACAATGCATCCGCCGAACAGGAGACCGAACTCAAGCTGAGTGCAATCTGACCCCTGCCCGCTGCCTTGCTCTGAGACACACAAGAATCCGTGGGCAATTGTTTCTTTTTCGGATCGATATTCATGGACGATTGATGCCCGAGGGCAAAGCAACGTAAACACGTTTAAGAGTGAAAAGTTTCTCCATAGCAACTCCATCCTGCAGCTCAGCCGATACGAGCCCAACGTTTCCAGAAAGAAGACTTACGTTGATTCGGTCCAACATCGGCACTCAGTTGCTCTCCTTGTAGCCCTTCAATGGTTTGCTTCGCCAGCCTCAACTCCTCCAACAGCTGATCGCGCTCCAGCCGAAAAGATTCGCGATCCCGCCAGTTCGCATCGCGTTCATCCCTCCATTGCTCGAAGGTTGGCAAAGCCGCAATCAGGCTCTGCCAAAAATCCGCTTGAACCGGCGATTCCAATTCCTCCGATTGTTCCGCGTAAACCCGATGGACGCGCGCAACGGAGTTTTTCCAGGAAGCGGTCCGCACAACCGACTCCGAATGCACTCTATAATCGAAAAGAACTTCAGGAACGACGGCAAATTTACCCCCTTGCCAGGCGATGCGCGCCCAGAGTTCCCAGTCCTCCGCAGTCAGTCCAGGCATCGAACGAAATCCTCCGGCTGCCTCAAATGCCCTGCGCCTGACCATGCTGTTTGCATCCCCAAAAACATTGGCATACCAGCCAACATTCAAACAAGCGCCGACAGGAGTGTAATATTCAACGGTCTGCTCACCGTTTTCGGCAGTATTCCTGAACTGATGATTGTAGCAGGTCAATACATCCGCATTGGTTCGTCCGGCAGCCTGGACCAATCGTTCGAGCATCTGCGGTCGACAGCGGTTGTCGGCATCACAGAATACCAGCCACTCACCGCTTGCCCGCTCTGCCGCCTCATTGCGGGTCAAAGACAGTCCACGGTTGCGCGGGCGACGTATGAACTGGAACTTACGGCCTCCAAAACGCTTCGACAGCTTGTCCCAAACAGCCAGAGACTCGGGATCCTGCGAGCCATCATCAATGACAATAACCTCGAAACGGCCGTAACTCTGATCGGACAGACTCTGAAGCTGCTGCTCAAGAAAAGCTCCGTAGTTATAATGTGGGATACAGACGGAAACCAAAGGCTCCGGGTTTTCGCTTTTTTCCTCAGGCGATGGAGCCAACTCATTCGTCCAGCGGCGAAGCAATCCGGTTATTTCTTTCACTCCATCCAGGCGCACATCCGCGAGGCGGCGCGTTTCACCAAGCGCAAAGTCCTCAATCGCGGCATCCGGAAAAACATTCGCCCCAAGGCGTCTTGCCGATGGGCTCAACAGGTATTTCCGGACCGGATGATCGGCAGCGGTATCGCGGGCCTGCAAGGGCACTATGCCGATCCCAACCGCGCCAATGATCCAACAAACTTGGGGAGCTTCTCTGGAGATTAGAGCCTGCAGCCGCTGAGAAGCATCCAAAACCGACTGGTTGAACCAGTTTACGGGCCTGAACGGATTCTCAACCTCGCTCAATTGAACAGCATTTGAAGCGATGGCATCCAGCTTTGCCACGCCCTGGCTGGAGTCCGCAATCACGCACTTCCAATCAAAGTCTGTATCCCGCAAAACAGCAGGAATTGACAGCCCTTCGACAGAGCCAGCGATGACACATAAAGCTTTGGGACGGGGACTCATGAATTAGACTAAACTCTCACTCGTGACGGAGGGCGTCAATAGGATCCAGCTTGGACGCTTTGTAGGCCGGAAAATAACCAAACGTCACTCCGACCGCAACGCTGATGCTGAAGGCGAGGATCACCGCTTGTTCGGACAGGACCGCTGGCCAACCGGCATACTCCGAAATGAGGTTGGTAGCGAGCATGCCGCCGAGAATACCGAGGACGCCGCCAAGCACACTGAGCAGAATCGCCTCGACGAGGAACTGCAGCAGGATGTGTTTGCCGTGGGCGCCGATGGCCATGCGAATGCCAATTTCCCGGGTACGTTCGGTTACGCTGACGAGCATGATATTCATGATGCCAATGCCACCGACGAGCATGGAAACGCCAGCGATTGATGCCAGCAACAGGGTCATCACGCGTGAGGTTTCGGTGGCGGCAGCGGCCACGTCCTCCTGGGTCTGCACCGTGAAATCGTCTTCCTGGTACGGCGCAAGCCCATGCCGCTCGCGCAGGAGGTCGCGGATTTTCATTTCCGCGATCCCCATCGAAGCGGAATTGAAAGCCTGGACATTGATCACCATCGCGTGCGAGCGGCCCGATATGCGCTGAAAGCCGGTGGTGTAGGGAACGATGACAATGTCGTCCTGCACCGAACCCATCAGCGACATGCCCTTGCGGTCGAGCACTCCGATCACCGTCAAGGGCAGACCGCGGACGCGGATGGTCTCGCCGATCGGGTCCGTGCCTTCAAAAAGCTCTTCAACGATCGTCTGCCCGATGACCGCCACCTGGGTGGCGCGGGCGACATCATCGACATCAAACATGCGTCCCGACTCCAAGGGCCACTGGCGAATCTGCAGGTAGTCGGCGGACTGCCCATAAATCCGTGTAAACCAATTGCGGTTTCCGTAAATCACCTGGCGCTGAGATCTCACCTCGGGGCTGGCCGCAATGACTTCCGGGATCTCTTCCCGGATGGCGATTGCATCCTCGATGGTCAAAGTGTTCGCACTGCCGCCGCCGATCGAAACGCCGCCCAGGGATCGGCTGCCGGGGAAAACCAGAATGACATTCTCGCCCAGTCGGCTGACCTGCGCTTCGACTTCCGCCCGCGCGCCTTCACCGAGCGAGACCATCGTGATCACCGCCGCGACCCCAATGATGATGCCGAGTGCAGTCAGCAGCGAACGCATCAGGTTCCGCCGAATCGCTCTCAAGGCAATCAACAGCACAATCCAGGACTTCATGCCGGCAACTCCGGTTCCGGGATTTCCACTGCTTCCGCCTCGGCCCGCTTGATAAAATGCTCAAGCTGAGAGCGTGCAACCATGCGCTTGGACACCGCTTTGTCTGCGGAGATCCGGCCGTCTTTCACCGTCAGAATCCGCCGTGTAAAATCACAAATATCCGGCTCGTGAGTGACAATCAAAATGGTCAATCCGGAGTCGTTCAACTCTTGAAAAAGCGTCATTATCTCCAGCGAAGTCCGCGTATCGAGGTTTCCGGTAGGCTCGTCTGCCAACAAGATCTGCGGTTCGTTAACCAGGGCCCGCGCGATGGCGACGCGCTGCTGCTGCCCCCCCGACAACTGATTGGGATGGTGATCGGCCCGTTCCGCCAGTCCGACTTGCGCCAGGGCTCTTTCAGCCCGCTTACGCAGTTGTTTGCGCGGGATAATCCGGGGATGATAGAGCATCGGCATTTCGACATTCTCCAGCGCACTGGTACGCGACAGGAGGTGAAAATTCTGGAAGACAAACCCCAGCTTCTGGTTCCGCAGGTCGGCCTGACGGTCCGCATTCATGCGCGCCACATCCGCGCCATCCAGAAGGTAGCGCCCAGCCGTGGGTCGATCCAGGCAACCGAGGAGGTTCATCAGGGTCGATTTGCCTGAGCCACTGGACCCCATGATCGCGACAAACTCGCCACGCTCCACCTTGAGGTCCACGCCGCGCAAGGCATGGACGCGGTTTCCGCCGCTGCCGTAAACCTTATGGATGCCCTCCAGTTGAACTACTGCCATCGCTGAAAACTCCTCAGTATTGGGCCTGACGCCCGGTGAACAGCGAGCCGCGGTCGCCACCGTCAGCACCTGTGGCTTGCAAGGAAAGGCCGACCACCAGCGTTTCGCCCTCCTCAAGGCCCTCAAGAATCTCAGTATATATTCCGTCACTGATCCCCGCACGCACCCAGCGGGGTTCGGGGACCTGGCCGTGACCGCGAAACAGATAGACCAGACGCCAGTCACCGTCTGCCTCCGGCTGCTCCGGTCGCTCCGGCAAAAGCCCGTCCGGCAAGCGCGCCCGCAGCGCCGTGTTGCGCAGGCGAATCACATCCCGCAACTCATCGGTAATCACATTCACTTCAGCGGTCATGCCCGGCTTCAAGCGCTCTCCGGGATTTGCGAAATACACGACGGTGTCATAGGACACCACGTTGTCCACGAGGATCGGTGCATTGCGGACCTGGTGCACACTGCCCTCAAAAACCTCATTGCGGTAGGCATCGACACGGAACTCAACCCGTTGGCCCTCCACCACGACGCCGATATCCGCCTCCGACACGTGAGTATTGATTTTCATCCGCGAAAGGTCGTCCGCGATCTCAAACAAAACCGGCGCACTCAAGCTGGCAGCCACCGTCTGCCCCACGTCCACATTGCGTGAAATCACCACGCCATCGGTGGGTGAAATAATCCGGCAACGTTCAAGGTCAAGACGGGCGGTATCGACCCGGCTGCGCTGGATACGAACGGATGCCTCTGCCTGACGAGTCTCGGCTGCGGCGCGGTCCATTTCGGACTCTGTAGTGTGCCCCCGGTCGAGCAGCTCGCGGGTCCGCGACTCGGTTATCCGGTGTAATTCAAGAACCGATTCTGCGCGCTCCAGCTCAGCTTCCGCCAAGCGCAAAGCGGCATCGTAGGTGGCTGTATCCAGCAGGGCCACCAGCTGGCCTTTTTCAACCGGGTCATTGAAGTCCACATGGAGTTCGGCAATATTACCGGAAATCTGACTGCCCACCTGAACCTTGCGTACAGGATTGAGCTGGCCAGTGGCACGCACAAAGGCAACCACATCGCCAGTCTCGCTGTCGACTGTCTGGAAACGCACTCCGCCGCTGGTATCGCTTTCGCGATTCAAAAAAAACCAGCCACCTGCAGCCGTCGCCAACAACAGCACCGCCCAAAGCCACCAACGGCGCTTGGGAGCAGTTTCATAGGATTCAAAATTACTATCGGGGTTGTCCATGGCTTTCTTCTATCCGGCAATCCCCGGCCTCAACTGCCGGGGAACAGGTCCATCTGGGGATCTTTGATGAGGTCGTAATTCTTCAAGACCTTCAATATCTGGAGGCGTTCACTTTTCACGTAATTCCGGTTAACCTCAACTTTCTGCACAATGTCCAGCAACATGGTGCGGAAACTGATGATGCCATCGACGCCCTTCTCCCTTAGTAATTCGATGCACTCACTGCGGTGCGGCTCAACCGTCGGCAAGCCCGGCAGGACCAGTATTTTCAACAAATCCGGCTCGGTATCGCCTTCGCCCGCATCCGCAAACAGAGCCTCCACCTGTTTGATCACGTTTTTCTCCAGAAACTTAAAAATCTCCGAGCTGCTGCGAAGCATCTTCGGAGTGAAGCGTGCATGCGAATGCCAAGCCTTCACCGCAACCACCGCCCTCCGGATCAAGGGCAGCTCCGAAGCAAACAAAAGAAAGTTTGGATCCCGCTGCCCCGTCACCCAGCCAGGATTGTAGACCAGCAAATCGATCTCCTCCTCCGCCAGCTTGCGCCGCGACTGCACCTGATACTTCCGCACCTGCCGCACAAGGAAGCCGTGCAGCTCAAAATACTCGCGTACAATCTGTTCATCAAATCCAGACATCCCAATCAAAATCCTGTCAAAACTCACTCAATAGCCTGGAATCTCACGAATCAACGACATTCGCAGAATCCACCAATCGTTCAGACTGTCCGACTCCAGACCCGATTTTCGGGGTTGCTTCTGTGGGAATCCTGCTAGAATGAGCTTCATGACGACCTCAGTTTCCCAAAACTACGAAGCCGCGCGCGAGCGCTTTGCAGCCGTCGGTGTCGACACCGACAACGCCCTTCAGCAATTGGCTGAAATTTCGATCTCAATGCATTGCTGGCAGGGCGATGACGTTGGCGGGTTTGAATCCAGCAAAGGCACCTCCGGTGGAGGCATTCTCGCAACCGGCAACTACCCGGGCAAAGCCACCAACCTGGATGAGCTTCGCAAAGACCTCGAGAAGGCCTACAGCCTGATTCCCGGCTCCCACCGCCTCAACCTGCACGCGATGTATCTCGACAACGGCGGCAAATCCGTCGACCGCGACGAGGTCGACTCCAGCCACTTCGCTTCCTGGAAGGATTGGGCCAAGGCGCTGAAGATTGGCGTCGACTTCAATCCGTCCTTTTTCGCCCACCCGATGGCCGATTCCGGCTTCACTCTCGCAAGCAACGACTCCAAGGTGCGCGATTACTGGATTGAGCACGGCCGTCGCTGCCGCGAAATCGGCGCCTTCTTCGGCCGCGAGCTGGGCAAACCCTGCGTGACCAATGTCTGGATCCCTGACGGCTTTAAGGACACTCCAGTCGACCGCCTGTCACCGCGCCGTCGCCTCGCTCAATCCCTGGATGCGATTTTCGAAAAAGAGATCGACCCGAAGCACAATCTGGACGCGGTGGAGTGCAAACTCTTCGGCATCGGCTCCGAATCCTATGTCGTCGGCTCGCACGAATTCTACCTGAGCTACGCGATCAAAAATCAGAAAGTGCTCTGCCTCGACGCCGGCCACTTTCACCCGACCGAAACGATCGCGGACAAGGTTTCCTCAGTGATCGATTCCGTTCCGGGAATCCTTCTCCACGTCAGCCGTGGAGTGCGCTGGGACAGTGACCACGTGGTCACCCTCAACGACGAATTGACCGCCATTGGCGAAGAACTGGTGCGCTCCGGCAGCCTTGACCGCATCCACATCGGTCTCGACTTCTTCGACGCCTCCATCAACCGTATCGCCGCCTGGACCATCGGCACCCGCAACACCCTGAAAAGCCTGCTGCGCGCAATGCTCCAGCCGACGGACACCCTCCGCGAGTTCGAAGCCAAGGGAGATTACACAAGCCGCCTCACCATGCAGGAAGAGCTGAAGACCCTGCCCTGGGGCGCAGTCTGGGAATACCACTGCGAAAAGCAAGGTGTCCCAGGCAGCCTGGAATACCTCAAGGACATCCGCAGCTACGAAGAGTCCGTGCTCTCCAAGCGCCCGGTTTAAGTCCGGGGGGCGGACGCCTCGTCCGCCCGGTCATTACTGTTCGAACTTCGGCGCCACACGAACGATCTGCCCCGGCTCGGCTTCAAAGTCGTCGCCGGTGGACCAGAGTTCGTCGTTGATCAGAAGCTTGAATCGAATCGGCTCATCGGCCGGCTCGACCGCGTAGCGGTATTCGCCGATTCCGGTCAATTCCATCGGTGTGCCCTCGTCCCAGCTGAGGTCACCGCCTTCGCCGCGTATAAAC
Organism: Opitutales bacterium; assembly: GCA_020831485.1. Lineage (GTDB taxonomy): Bacteria > Verrucomicrobiota > Verrucomicrobiia > Opitutales > Oceanipulchritudinaceae > JAFIGG01. Next base: position 6,184 of record JAFIGG010000054.1, on the reverse strand, counting down.
AGGCGATTGCGGATTCCAGTCATGCACTTGGCGACGACCACAATCCGGTCCTCCGCGGTCGATTGCACATCCGCCTCGACAGCCGCCACCAGCGAACCGATTTCGATTTGGGGTGAAGGCCCCTTATCCGCCTTCGCGACCTTTTTCTTTACCGCCTTGCGCGACGGCGCTGCAGGGGCGGGGTCCGGTTCATCGGCGTCGTCTTCCGCATCCAAGGGCTCCTTTGGCTCCTTCGGCTCCTTTGCACTCGGGACTGGTGCATTGGCAAGCTGCTCAAGTTTGTCGACAACGGCGCTCACGGATTCCAAAAGTTTGTTGACCGTCTCCGCCGCGTCCCTGACCCGCTCTTCAAACTGGCCACCTTGCTCGAGATTCTCACGCAGGCGATCTTCATGGTCCACCAGCGCTTCGCGCAGCCGGTTCATGCGGTCCATGTCGAGGGCCGCGATGGCCTGTAACCAAGGCTCCGTTTTTTCTTCAATCCGCTCGGGTACCTGGCGCGCAATCAGAACTGCCTTGGAAGCAGCATTGTGCAGATCCTCAAACCGGCTCTCAATGGTTTCAATCCGGGTAACAGCCTTGCGCAGTGACAAGCTGGCCTCCTTTTCTTCGGCATCGAGCAGCGCTTTGGACCACCAGTAGTTGATCAGGTGCACCGAAATCGGCAGCAGATTGCCCAACAGAATGCACAGGGCCAGGGTCAGAAAAGTCACCGGAGTCAAGGGACCGGAGTGGGTCCAGGCCAGGTAGACGGCCAATGCCGTCAGAAGGACATTTCCCGTCCAACTGGAAACAGTGAGAATAAGCTGAGTCGTGGATGAAGGCCGCATGGGAGTTCAGCGAAATCGCCGTACCCATTTCATGACGTCAAATACTTATGCGTCAACAGGAAAGCGGCCCCTCCATCGTGTCCCTCGCGCCAGGGAAAGCTCAGGCGCTCCGCCTTCAGCTTGAAATCGGAGCGCTCCCGCAGAAAAGCGTCCACCACCCCGCGATTTTCCTCCGTATCTATGCTGCAGGTACTATAAACCAGTCGCCCGCCCGGGCGCAGGCAATCCGCTCCCCGCAACAACAAGGCCAACTGCAAGTCAGGCAATCGCTCAAAATCCACAGGCTCCAGGCGCACCCGAACATCCGGCTTACGCCGAATAACACCCGTATTCGAACACGGCGCATCCAGCACCACCACATCGAAGAGCCGCGCATCGGCTCCCGGTTTGGCGTCAAAATGCGAACGCGACAAAGACTCCGAATCCACAGGGTCCAGAATATCCACGCCGCAGACAACCAGAGCCAGTTGACTGAAATGAGCACGCACCGCACGCAGGTTCGAGCGCAGGCGATCGAGGCGTTTCCCCGGCAAGTCCACGGCCAGTAACTCTCCCCTGCCCTGCAGCGCCCAGACCTGGCAAAGAGTCTTACCCCCAGGAGCTGCGCACAGGTCGATCACCGACTCTTCCGGCTGAATACCCGCCAGAGCCACCGGATGCCGCGTGGCAGGATCCTGAATGCAAGCCCGGCCCGATTGCACAGCCGCCATGGCCGCGTCCCAGCCCGACTCGGTGATGCGGTAGAAACCAGCCCATTCAGTCGCTTCCAACCCGGCCGGATCAGCCGGCTCGCCTCGGTCCAGCCAATGCAGAAAATGTTCCGCAGGGCGCTGATTCCATTCCATCAAAGCCGCGAGCGATGCCTCGTCGAAAAACTTGCCCCAGCGTTCCACCAGCCAGTCCGGATGACTTGTACGCCAGGCCAGATCCTCCCGCGGCGGCGGATCCCGCAGGATACCCCGCAGCACCGCGTTGACCAGGCGCCCCTCCGCAGCGCTCAGCCGCTTCGCTTTTTCAACCGCGAAATGAATCACCTGTGCCTCTCGCGCCGCATCGGCAATTTCCAGTTCGGCCAACGCCACCAGCATTAGGGCCTGAATGCGCGGCCGCGGAGGACGGCGCAAGCGCCGGTTCAGCAAATCATTGAAGCGCAGCCAATGGCGAAAAACGCCCCAGACCAGCCAACGCTGGTGCCCCGACGGGGCATCGCCATCCGTCAGTTCCCACTGATCTCCGAGCTTGGAGGGTGTGCGTAAATAGCGCTCCACCTGGGCCACAGCCCTGTCCCAAGCATGGCTCTCTGGAGCCCAGCCACCGTTGTCACTAAAGCTTTTTGTTGACCTATTGATGTTTCCCACCTTCTTTACAAACAAGATCGCCTCCCTAATTGCTGATTAGCAAGCGGAAACCAATGGAACTTACATCCTCTGCAACCCTGCAACGAGGCCTCTTCATCATTTCGAAACCGGTAAGCTATTTATGAACAAGGAAGCAATTGATTTGCTGATCCAGAAAACCCCGCGCCTGAAACGCGCGCGGGCCAAACTGGAAACAATGCAACCTGGCGCGTATGTCATCCACCGCGCCTGGGGTTTTGGCCAAATCCAAAGCTATGACGAGCGCGAAAACCGCCTCATCATTGACTTCGAAGATGGAAAGAAGGGCCATCCAATGGATCCCGCCTTCTGCGTCGAAAAGCTCGAAATCCTTAAAGAGGATGACATTCTTATCCGTTCCCATGCGGGCGAGAAGGAGGTCGAAGAGATGGTTAAGAGCCGTCCGACAGACCTCATTGCGGATATCCTTTCCCGGGCTCCAAATCAGGAAGCCACCGCGCTCGAGCTGGAAACCATTTTGAGCCGTCTGCTCGGCCCCACCAAATTCAAGAAGTGGTGGACCAGCACCAAAAAAGCATTGGTCAAGGATCCGCGCATCGCGGTGCCTGCGAAAAAGACCGAACCTTTTATCCTCCGGGATGTTCCGGTGAAGGCTGAAGAGGAAATCCTCGAAGAATTCAACGAAACCAAGGCGCCAAAGAAGAAAATCATCCTCGCCAGCAAACTGATCGACCTGTCCGTCAAGCACCAGGACATCGAAGAAGCCCTGCCCAGTATTCTCAAGCAGCTCACCTCATCCCTCGCCGAAACCAAACAGTTGACCGACGGCGAACGCCTGTTCGGCATCTGGGTTCGCAATGACCTGGCCCGGTTTATCCATGAGGATGTCGAATCGCTCGAGCCAACTTCAGCCTATTTGATCAAGGAGGCCAACGACCTCTGCGCCCTGTCGGAGCAAATTCCGTCCACGCACTACCGCCGTTATATCGACCTGATCGAGCGCACCCTGCCCGACCAGTGGGTACGGATCACTTTTGATCTGCTCAAGAACAGCTCGGGCAAACTCACTTCCGAGTGCATCAACTACCTGATCGACAAGGACCACGAAAAGGACATCACCACCACGCTTGAGCGCTGGCTGGTTGAGCAGAACCTGAAAGCCCCTGTCCTGATCTGGATGCTGAAAAACCGCAACTCCAAGCGTTACGGCAAAATGCTCGAGCCGCTGATGACGCCGCGCCTGCTCAATGCCATTTTCTACGCCATTGACTACGAGGCCCTGCAAAACACCAGCAACAAGCGCATTCCGCTCGCGGAACAGGTCAGCGAAGACCACGACTTGATTCCGGACCTGCTCGCCGACGCCGGATTTGAAACCGCTCACGACCTTGCGCAGAACCTGATGCTGAACCAGGGCTTCGAAGACCTTTCCAAAAAGTCTCTGTTGGCCCGCTTCATCAAGCTCTTCCCGAGTGTGCAGGCCGTAGTCGACGGCGAAAGCGGCGGACTCCCTGCCGAAAGCGAGGACGACAGCCTCATCGTTTCCAAGGGCAGTTTCGAGGACCGCAAGAAGGAATACGAAACCCTGATCCAGGTAAAGATTCCGAAAAACAAGGAAGACATCGCCGAAGCCCGCGCCCACGGCGACTTGCGCGAGAACGCGGAATACAAGATGGCCCGCCAGGAGCAGGACATTCTCCTGACCCGCAAGTCGGAACTGGAACTGGACATCAACCGCGCCCAGGTCACGGACTTCAGCGACGCGCCGAAGGACAATGTTGGCATCGGCAATATGGTCGACCTCGAACAGGCTTCGACTGGCCAGGTCAACACCTACGCCATTCTCGGCGCCTGGGACAGCGACCCGGAAAAGAATGTGCTTTCCTACCAAACACCTCTGGCCAAGGCCTTGATCGGCCAGAAAATCGGTGCTTCGGTTGAAATCGAAATCGATGGTCACCGTGAAAACTGGACCATCCGCGGCATTCGCCGTTGGCTCGACGAAAAGAAATAAACCTTCCCCATTCCCCACCCAAAGGGTTCATGGCCAACCCGGTTGAAATCCTCAAGTTACTCGGCGACCAAACGCGGATTCGGATTCTATTCCTGCTCCGCGGAGATGAACTCTCGGTTGCCGAGCTTCAGGAAGTCCTCGACATGGGCCAGTCCCGAATCTCCTCCCACCTGGCGCTTTTGCGCCAGGCGGAGTTGGTGGAGGATCGTCGTGAGGGCAAGCGCAGCTACTACACTCTCTGTCAACTTCCCGAAGATGCCGCCGGCCAATTGGTGCAGATGGCACTGAAATCGGTCGAAGGCGATAGCGGGATTCTCAATGACCAGAAAAGCCTGCAGAGGGTTCTCCAGCGGCGACAGGAAAAAGCTGAATCCTACTTCAACACCGTCGCCGGCAAGCTTGGCAAAGACTACTGCCCGGGGCGTTCCTGGGAGGCCATCGGCCACCTACTGCTGCAACTGACCCCGGAAATCGACATTGTCGACCTGGGTGCCGGCGAAGGCATCCTTTCGCAGTTACTGGCAAAGCGGGCAAAAAACGTCTACTGCATCGACAATTCACCTGGCATGGTGGAAGTGGGCACCCAGCTGGCTCGCGAATACGGCTTCGACAACCTGCACTACCAGCTGGGCGACATCGAATCAGTGCCACTGGAGGATGAATCGGTTGACCTGGCGATGTTGAGCCAGGCTCTGCACCACGCCCAACACCCGCAGACCGCACTGAGCGAGGCCCACCGCATTCTTCGACCGGGAGGACAGGTGCTGATTCTCGACCTCAACAAACACACCTTTGAGAAGGCGCGTGAACTCTACGCAGACCAGTGGTTGGGCTTTTCCCAGAATCGCCTCTATCAGTGGATTCGCGAAGCCGGCTTTAAAAACGTGCACGTAGACATTGTCGCCCGCGAGGATCGCGAGCCTTGGTTTGAAACCATCCTCGCCACCGGAGTGAAGGATGCCTGACGAAAACAAACTCCATCGGCAGAACATTGTCGCCTGTATCTGGGATTTCGACAAAACCCTGATCCCCGGCTACATGCAGGCCCCGATTTTCCGCCACTACGGGATCGACGAAAATGACTTCTGGAAAGAGGTCAATCGCCTGCCGGAAATCTACCAGCAGCGGGGTCAGCGACTGGCCCAGGACATCGCCTACCTGAACCACATGCTGACCTATGTCCGCCACGGTCGTTTTGCCGGGCTGAACAACCGCCTGCTTCGCGAGCTGGGTAGGGAACTGAGCTTTTATCAAGGCCTGCCGGACTTCTTTCAGACCCTGAAAAACCTGGTGGCCCAAGATCCGCTCTACAAGCGCTACGAAATCAAACTCGAGCACTACATCGTGTCCACGGGTCTGGCGGAAACCATTCGCGGCAGCGCGATCGCACCCTGGGTGGAGGATGTCTACGGCTGTGAATTCATCGAAAGTCCGCTCCCACCCGATTTCGACCTGCAAAAGGAATTCGAAATCGATACCTCGGCGGAAATCAGCCAGATTGCACAGGTTGTCGACAACACAATTAAGACCCGCTTCATCTTCGAAATCAACAAAGGCACCAACAAGATCGCCAGCATTGATGTGAATTCAAAGATCGACCCCGAAGATCGCCGGATCCCGATCCGCAACATGATCTATGTCGCCGATGGCCCCAGCGATGTGCCGGTCTTCTCCGTCGTGCGTAAGAACGGTGGCCGAACCTACGCGGTCTACGAACCCGGCAACGAAAAAGAATTTGCCCAGAACGACGCCCTCCGCTCCTGCGGCCGCGTCGACCATTTCGGCCGTGCCGACTACCGCGAAAAGAGCGATACCCACATGTGGCTGAAAACCCACGTCCGCCAGATCTGCGACCGCATCGTCGAAGAATGCGAATCCGCCCTCAGCCGCCGCGTCAGCCGCCCTCCCCGCCACATCCATCAGGACGAGCCCAAGCAGTCGTCCAGCGATCCTCAAGGCGACCTGTTCAAAGAGTAAACCGGGGGGCGGACGGCTCGTCCGCC
>JAFIGG010000005.1 GCA_020831485.1 Opitutales bacterium | reverse complement strand
ACTTTGTCCCAGGCGTTGACGAAGTCCTTGAGGAATTTCTCTTCGGAGTCGGTGCAGGCGTAGACTTCGGCGATGGCGCGGAGTTCGGAGTTCGAGCCGAAGATGAGGTCGACACGGGTGCCGGTCCATTTGACTTCACCGGTTTTGCGGTCGCGGCCTTCGAAGAGGTCTTCGTGCTCGGAGGTGGCGCTCCAGGTGGTGCCCATGTCGAGCAGGTTGACAAAGAAGTCGTTGCTCAGCTGGCCAGGACGGGCGGTGAAGACTCCGTTTTTGGAGTGGTCGTAGTTTGCGTCGAGACTGCGGAGACCACCGACCAGGGCCGTCATTTCCGGAGCGGTCAGGCTGAGCAGCTGGGCCTTGTCGACAAGCATTTCTTCCGCCGAGAGGCTGAAGCGGCGCTTGCTGTAGTTGCGGAAGCCGTCGGCCTGGGGCTCGAGGAAGCTGAAGGATTCGACGTCGGTCTGATCTTCACTGGCGTCGGTGCGGCCGGGAGTGAAAGGAACCTTCACATCGTGACCGGCATCTTTGGCGGCCTTTTCAATGGCGGCGCAACCGGCAAGAACGATGAGGTCCGCGAGGGAAACCTTTTTGTTGCCGGACTGGGCCTCATTGAAGGCTTTCTGAATGCCTTCGAGGGCATCGAGCACCTTGCCGAGCTGGGCCGGGTTGTTGGCTTCCCAGTAACGCTGCGGAGCGAGACGGATGCGTGCGCCGTTGGCGCCGCCGCGCTTGTCGGAACCGCGGAAGGTCGAAGCCGAGGCCCAGGCGGTGGACACGAGGGCGGAAACGGACAGACCCGATTCCAGAACCTTTGCCTTGAGCGTGGCGACATCGGCTTCGTCGATCAGGTCGTGGTCGACCGCCGGCACCGGATCCTGCCAGAGCAGCTCTTCCTGCGGAACCTCGGGCCCGAGGTAACAGTCCTTGGGTCCCATATCGCGGTGGGTCAGCTTGAACCAGGCGCGGGAGAATGCTTCGGCAAAGGCGTCCGGATTCTCATAGAAGCGCTTTGAAATCTTGGCGTAAGCCGGATCCATGCGCAGGGACAAGTCCGTGGTCAGCATCATCGGTGCCCAGGATTTGTTCGGGTCGTGTGCATCCGGAACCGTGCCGGCACCGGCGTCGCCCTTGGGCTTCCATTGGTAGGCACCGGCCGGGCTCTTGGTCAGCTCCCACTCGTAACCGAAGAGGTTCTCAAAGTAGTTGTTGCTCCATTTCGTCGGCGAAGTGGTCCAGGCGCCTTCGATGCCGCTGGTGATCGTGTCGCCGCCCTTGCCGCTGCCGTGGGTGCTCTTCCAGCCCAGGTTCTGTTCGGCGATGCCTGCGGCTGCCGGTTCGGGGCCGACGTGTTTCGCGTCGCCCGCACCGTGGCATTTGCCAAAGGTGTGACCGCCGGCGATCAGGGCCACGGTTTCCTCGTCGTTCATCGCCATGCGGGCAAAGGTCTCACGAATATCGCGGGCTGCGGCAATCGGATCCGGATTGCCATTCGGGCCTTCCGGATTGACGTAGATCAGACCCATCTGGACTGCGGCCAGGGGATCCTCGAGGTCGCGGTCGCCGCTGTAACGCTTGTCGCCGAGCCATTCACGCTCGTTGCCCCAGTAAACATCTTCTTCAGGCTCCCAGACGTCGACGCGGCCACCGGCGAAGCCGAAGGTTTTGAAGCCCATTGATTCGAGGGCGACATTGCCCGCGAGGATCATGAGGTCGGCCCAGGAAATCTTCTTGCCGTATTTCTGCTTGATTGGCCAAAGCAGCAGGCGGGCCTTGTCCAGGTTGGCGTTGTCCGGCCAGCTGTTGAGCGGTGCAAAGCGCTGGGAACCCGTGCCGCCACCGCCGCGGCCATCGCCCGTGCGGTAGGTACCGGCGCTGTGCCAGGCCATGCGGATGAAGAGCGGGCCGTAGTGACCGTAGTCGGCGGGCCACCAGTCCTGCGAGTTGGTCATCAACTCGAGCAGTTCGTTTTTAACCTCCTTGAGGTCGAGGGAGTTGAAGGCCTCGGCATAGTCGAAGTCCTCCCCCATCGGGTTCGACAGTGAGGAGTGCTGACGAAGGATATTCAGATTCAACTGATTTGGCCACCAGTCCTGGTTGCGGGTGCCGCCACCGGCCGCCCTGCTTTTCAGCTGGCCGTGCATGAAGGGGCACTTGCCGCCGGATTCGGCGTCTGTGCTGTTGGTCTGATTTGCGTTTGTCTGTGATGGATCGCCCATAGGTCGTCTTAACTGCTTCTGGTGAAAAGTTGAGGGTTTATTCCCACAATTTGGTTAAGAGAGTATCGAAAAGGCTCCACTCGAATTTCGCAACCCGCTTCCTTGGAATTTTGAAAATTATTAGAACCTATCTCCATTGGCTGCAGCTTCAAGAAAAGTTTTATGCCGAGACTTATAAGATCCATTAGCCACAGTGTATCAGTTAAGCGGGGGCATGCTTAGGTATGGACAAGGCTTCGACTTATTTATGCTATGGTGTCGTCCCGAACCCCGAATAAGGAATCCGCATGACGACACTCGCCCTTCAGCTGATGCAGGAGATCGCCCACCAGCACTTGTTCAATCAATTCTGGCTGACCCTGTTTTTCGTAATCCCCATGGTCCTGGTCGCCCGGGCGGTGGTTGCGGGAACACGCTATTCTGCGATCCTGATCATTGTCATCTTCGGCTTGCTGATGGGTTATCTACTGGTCCTGACCGGCGTTTCCGAACCGGGGCTGCGGGATTTCCCGATGCTGGGCATGATTGCGCAGTCAACGATCATTGCCCTGGCGGCTTCGTTTTTTGTCGGTGGACAGCAATTGCGGCGCATCTTTTCCAAGGTTGAGGTTCCGGCAGACGAGAGCGTGGTTTATGCCACAGAAGAGTCCTTTTTCGGCACAGGCCGCACCCAGGTCATTTTCATCGGCCGCGCCTTTGTGCTCTTGCTAGGCATTGAGGCATTGACGCGGGTTTTGCTGGGAACGACGCCGGACACTTCGCTCGGACGCTACTACCCTTTGATTGCCTATATGGGTCTGGTGATTGCCGTGATCCTGATCGACCACAAGGCGACTATCCAGAACAAGCGCGTTTACCTGCGCAAGGGCTTCATTGAAATGCTGGTGGTCACCGGGGTTCTGCTGCTCGGTTACACCATCGCCATGGCGGTGCGGCCGACAATCGCCCTGCCGCAGATCTTTTTTGTCATGCTGATCGCCGCCGGTCTGGGAGCGGTGTTCTACCGTTGGGTGCACGGCCCGGCGATTCGCTGCCTGCTGTTTGCGGGCATCCCCGTGGTTCTTTCGGCCAACTTTGTGATCGGTGGTTCGCGGATCGGCGAAGCCTTTGGTCTGACCGGTATGAACGCGGTGCTCGCCTACGGCTTCTTTGGCCAGATCCTGTGGATGTTCGGTGGCATAGCGCTGTTGATGTGGGTCGGGAAAACCGCCAGCACGCACAACCTTGGACCGGCAATGGCCGGAGGCTTGTCTCACGCAGGCTTGACCGGTGCCTGCACGGCCGGAGACCTCGGCGACGGGGCCGCCAAGCGCGCACCGATCATGATCAATATTCCCTTTTTCGGGCACATCTTTGTGTTTTCGATCCTCGCCCTGAGCATCGACCGCGGCGGCCTGCTCTGGGCTCCATCGCTGATTGTCGCGGCGGTCGGTGTTGGCCTGACCCTGTGGTCCCTGCTGCAACTGCGCCGTGCGGCTGGCGTCGACCGCGCAGAAGTCAAAGCCCTGATGCAGTTTTCCTTTGGCTGGCAGCTCACCGCTGTGTTCGGCGGCCTGATCCTGCTGGCAGCTTCCGGCATGTCGATCGACAATGCCCTGATGGCGACCAGCTCCTCCCTGTCCCACTTTGGCCTCTTTGCCGCGATTCAGGAAGGCATGGCCGGCGAAGCCGCGGCCGGCATGATCGCGTTTGTCTTCGCCATGCCCTTCCTGGTGCACCCCATCGTATTCTTCATGTTTGGCCAGGCGATGGAGCGCGGTGGCGATATGAATCGCGCGGTTGTCTACAGCATTGCGATCATCGGCATCATTGGCGTGCTGGCTGGGCTTTTCATATTCTGACGTGCCCAGGTCGCGTCTGGAAATTCTCCAAATCGCCCTGAGTGGCGGGTGTGCGACAGCGCCTCGGGGTAGGGTCTGGCTGCATCGATCCCCGAAGGGCTATCGCCCGTCCGCCACCCACTACTATTGTTCACTGGCATACGAGACTCTTTATTTCCAGACGCGACCTACTGGTGCGACCATTAAATTTTTTCACCCTCTTCCAGAAGACACATCCGCGCCGGCTTTGAATGGGGCCTCGCCTTGGGTTTCGAGGACTCGGTGGAGGCGGGAGCGTATTTCCGGAATGTCTTTTTGCAGGACGTTATTCAGGCGTTTGAGCTCCCGATTTTTCATCCGGGGCATTGCTTTCAAACCGAGGTGTTGAAGGGTTCGCACCGTCACTGCCTTTACTTCATCCCACAGGCGCAAAAGGTCTTCCGGGCGATTTTCAACAACCAGTTCGCGCCGGTAAAGCTCCTCAAAAATGTCATCGAGGTTGTTAATGATTTTTCGCTCATTGCGTTTTCCCATTTCCCGGGCGCCGAAGTATCCGCCCACCGCGACCGCGATGGCGGCGACCGTGCTGATCGCCACGCCCATCCAGTTTTCCGCCTGAAAAAAATAGTAGGCGCTGCCCGCCGCGGCAATGACGAGCAAGGCGGACACAGCCGTCCACCGCTTGCGGCCCCTTTTCAGACGGGCGACGGCGCCATCCACGACGCGGGCGTGCATTCGCAGGTGTTCGCAGTGGCGCGCGGCGTGGGTAATCATATTATCGACCCGGCGAATCGGTGCCCGGCGAATCTGGTCGATTAACTCCTCGCGCGCGACGGAAAAGTCGTCCAGCGGAAGCACCGCTTCCGCTGCGCCCTCGACCGGGACGTAGGTGGTATAAATCTGCGGGATGTCCTTCTTCCGGATAACCTTGCCGAGGTTCCAGCAGAGCGTGCCGTAACAACGGGCAAAGTCGCGCATACTGCGGAACTGGTCCATTTTGTTCATCACGACCATCACCTTGTGGTCCATTCCTTTAAGGGAACGGGTCAAGACGGTGAGGGACTCGGCCGTGGTTCCCGGTCGGTCCGGGTCGAAGAAAATCAGGACGACATCCGCCCGATTGGCAAACCAGCGGACCGCCGCCTCGAAATCGTACCCCCGCCCAGCATTCGGATCGGCAGCGTCGATCATGCCCGGCGTGTCCACCAGGGTCACGTCTTTCAGGATCGGCATCGGCAAGAGTCGCATGCGAAAATGGGAGAGGAAATCCTGGCCAAACTGTTTGAGTGAAGAAAAAGGCAGCTCCGGGTTGGTCACGATGGCGTTTCCGTCCCGATCCTCCCTCTTCTCGCCGTGCCGGAGGATGGTGAAACTATCATCCGTCGGAGCCATCCCGGTCCGTTGGATCGCCTCGCCCAGAATGTGGTTGAGAAAGGTCGATTTGCCGGAGGAATGATTTCCAACGATCAGAACAAGAGGCCCGCCCGCTATCTCGCCATCCGAGGGACGTTGCTCAAATGCGAACTTTCGTTCCACTGGATCGAGCGCTGCGTGATAAAGCCTGGTAACAGACTGGGAGATTTCATCGAGCAAATCTTTCACGTAACCACTACAACAGAAAGGCAATGCGAACGCAAGGCGTCAGGCGCATTTGCCGCCATTCACTTTGTGCGTTTTCCCTGAAGGATCAGCTCGTTGCCATCCGGATCCCGCATCACAAACTTTTTGAAACCGGCGCAGGAGCCATAAAGCTCCTCCTGAACGGCATCCGCGCCTTCAACCTTGGCCCAGAGGCCCTTGACGTCTTCGATCTCAAAAGTGACACTGCCGGCCCCAGCCCGCTCCGAATCCTCACGCAAGGCAAAGCGTGGACCGACCTCATACTCGAAGTGCGAGTAGGTTGGTGCTTCTCCCGGCCAATCCTGGCGCCCCCTTTTTTTCCTAGTTGCTGAATGGACTTCTATGCCCGATGGAAGGCAGGTCCGACGCTATGGCAAATCGGATCCGCTGCAGCTGCTTTTTGAAAAGCATTTCGCCCGGAAACCTTCTTCGAATCGACGAGATCGCCGATGAGGAAAAGGTAATGTTTGTCGCCCATAATCGTTTAGTGCTTCAGAAACATAATTAAGCTTTAAGCTTAATTTACAGCTTTTTAAGTATATCCACCACAGTGTTTCCGGGGATTGACTCAAGCCGGGTCATTCACTTTCTTCAGCCCATGAAAAAGCTTCTTACTCTCATTTCCTTTATCTGTCTGACGACTGCTGCAATCGCTCAGCCAAGCACGGTTCAGCAGAATCAATGGGGCGTCGGTGTTATAGCCGGAGAACCCACCGGCCTAAGCCTCAAGACCTGGCTGAGCGACGACCGGGCACTGGACGCGGCGGTTGCCTGGTCCTTCGAAGGAAAGTCTTCCCTGCACGTGCACGCCAGCTACCTGTTCCACGATTTCGAACTGCTCCATACAGACCGCGGTGCCATGGCCCTCTACATCGGCGCAGGAGTTCGCTACAAGGCCCGCAGCGGCCACAAAGATCGTTTTGGTTTCCGTGCCCCCATCGGCATTGCCTACCACATCCCGGACAATCCGATTGAGATCTTTGCCGAAGTGGCTCCAATTGTTGACCTCAGCCCTGATTCAAGGGTCGTGATCAGTGGATCCATTGGGTTCCGGTTTTATTTCAACTGAGCATGGTGTCCCCGTTCCAGAGGCAGCGCTTTGAGCTCAAGTACATTCTCGATGAAGCGCGGACCAGCAATATCCGCGATTTCTTACGACCTTACCTTGAGCTGGATGCCTATGGAGCACTGCAGCCAGACCGGTCTTATTCCGTCCACAGCCTGTATCTGGACTCGCCCGACCTGACACTTCACCAAAGCACGATCAACGGCGACCGGAACCGCTTCAAGTTGCGCGTCCGCTACTACGAAGACGATCCGGACAGGCCGGTGTTTTTTGAAATCAAGCGCAGGGAGGACAATACCATCTTCAAAGAGCGCTGCCCGGTGCGACGGAGTTCGGCCAGCGAGATTCTGGCAGGCCGCCTGCCTTCTCGGACCGACTTGGCTTACGACGGAAGACCTGCAGAAGAGCGTGCTCTACACGACTTTTGTCAGCAGGTCAATAGCCTCAGGGCCCGACCGGTGGCCCACGTTCGCTACCGTCGCGAGGCATGGCACGGACTGGGGGACACCCGGATCCGCGTCACCATGGATCGACAGGTCCGGAGCTGCCCAGAAACCAGAAGCTCACTGTGTACCCAATTGAGCGAAGAAGCTATTTCCGTGTTTGGGAATGCAGTTGTGCTCGAATTAAAATTCACCAACCGCTTCCCAGAATGGATGGCTGAAATGGTGCGGGTTTTCGGACTGCGCCCCTGCTCGGCGGCAAAATATGTTGACGGAATCTTAGGCATGGAAGATCAACAGATTATACTCACCAACCCCACCCACGCACAGCTGCGAAACACAGCGGAACGCCGAAAGCTGAAACAGATTCAGTTTGTGCGTCAGGGACAATAGATCTTTACGCCACTTCTTGAATCATGCTTGAAAGTTTTCTCCAAGCCGACCAGACGGATGAACCGGTCCGCCTTGCTTCCGTCCTCCTCGGCTTGCTTATGGCTTTTCTATGTGGCCAGGCCATAGCCTGGACCTACATGCTGACCCACTCCGGGCTCTCCTACTCCCGCACCTATGTGAACTCACTCGTGGTCATTCCTTTGCTGGTGAGCATGGTCATGATGGTTTTGTCCAACAACCTGATCACCGCCTTCGGCCTGATGGCACTCTTTGCCATCGTTCGCTTTCGCAACATTCTCCGCGACACCCTCGATACCTGCTATATTTTAGCAGGCATCACATTAGGCATGGCTGCAGGCACGGGGCGCTACAGCACCGCCATCGCAGGGGTTATCATCATTTGTGGAACCCTGTTCTACCTGTCTTACGCCTCGTTCGGATCGCGTCACCGCTACGACATGATCCTCAATTTTCACTGGCAGCGCCCGATGCCCGAACTGGACCGTCTGCTGGCATTGATCCGCAGCTACAGTCTCCGCACGGTCTGCGCCAGCCAGCGCAGCCACGAGCAAGAATCCGGAACAGATCTGTCCTACAGGCTTTTACTGCGTGACAATGAGCGCATGGATGAACTCATCCAAAAAGTTCGAAATTTCGAAGGGACCTCAAGAGTCACCGGCCTGAGCGCAATGGAGGAGTCTGAACTTTAACAGTCGTTTTCCGAATGTCCGAATACCCCCCAATACCCACTCCCTGGCGGACACGCTGGCGCCAGATACGCATTCAACTACTGCCGATTCTGGTCTTTGCAATCGCCGTAGCCTTCGTTATCTACCTGTGGGACCAGGAACTGAGCCCATCCACTATGTCCGGTTGAGGTCCATGCCTCGACGAGTGAGGTCACCGCACCCCGCTCAGGCATCATCGAACAGCTGCTGGATGAACCATACACGCAGGTGGAAGCGGGCGATATCATCGGCCTCATCCGAACGGCTCCAACGGAGGAAATGGAATCGGCCCTGGAGGTGCTGCGGGCGGAAATCGCGCTGACACGCATCGGCAGCATGGACCCCATTCTCGACCTCCAGCGCAACCTGCACAACCAGCAGAGCATGTATCAGGATTGGCTGGAAGCCCGCGCCCGCCTGGCCTCTCTGCAGGTTCGCCTAAGCCGCGCTGAACGGGAGCTCCAACGCCTGGAAGGTCTCCGCAAAAACCAGTTTATCTCCGAATCCGTGTATGATGCGACCCGCACCGAATACCTGGCGCTGAAGGCCGAAGAGGAGGAGGTTGTTCAACTGGTGGCCACACTCGAACGCTTTGTGCAGGACTCAAACCTCTCCGCAGACAACGGCGAATCCATGCTCGACGAAACCCTGCTGGCAACCCTGCAATGGCAGGAAGCACGTCTGCGCCAGTTGGAGAGTGAGCTTCAGCCCTGGGCGCTGCGAGCACCGATTTCAGGCATCCTCACTCTGCTGGACCCAACAACCGTATCGCGCATTCGCCGCACAGGTGAATTTGTCCGTGAAGGGGATTCACTGCTGCGCATACGGGCGCAGCAACCGGATTACATCATCGGCTACGCACGCATGCCCCTCAGAACGATCCCAACTGAAGGCGCAGAAATCGAAGTCATTCGCCGCGATACTCGGCGTCTGAGCGGATCCGCCGAGATTCTGAAAGTAGGACCCCATTTCGAAGCCCTGGGCCCAGCCTTCCAGCGCCCCTTCGGTGATCCGGAAGAACGCGCCCTTCCCTTTCTGGTATCCTTACCCCCAGGACTTGACCTGCGCCCCGGCGAGGTTGTCGACCTCCATCTGAGGCAGTAAGGCTTCGCCATTTCAGATTTGAGATCCTTTTTAACTGCGCCGCCAAGAGTCACCACCTAAAACAACGCACTCTGTTTTCGCTTTACGTGTTTACGGATTTACGTGTTTACGTGTTCCCCGGGTCTTCTGCTGACTTTCAACACGAAGCACCGAGCACGAAGGCTTGTTACGCAGCCTGAGGCCCGGCATTCGGCCCCGACTGAACGGGCCCCTCCAAGCTTTCCCTTGTCCTTTTGTGAAATTTGGTTTTAATTCTATGGCAATGACCACGACTCGACTCAGCTTCCATGGGGCCGCAGGGACGGTGACCGGATCCAGTTTTTTATTGGAAACGCGGGGCAAGAAATTGCTCGTTGACTGTGGGCTCTTTCAGGGGCCGAAAGCGCATCGTTTGAAGAACTGGGAGCCCTTTTCCTATAGCCCCAGTGAAATCGATCAGGTGATGTTGACCCATGCGCATGTGGATCACATCGGCTTACTCCCGAAATTGAAAAAACAGGGCTACGAAGGCCATATCCGCTGTACCCACGCCACTGCTGACCTCGCCAAAATCCTGCTGCCCGACACCGGACACTTGCAAGAGGAAGAGGCCAAATGGGCGAACAAGAAGGGTTATTCCAAGCACCACCCCGCCAAACCGCTTTTCACACGCCAGGATGCGGAGGCGGTCATTCCGCTGCTGGCCGGGGTCCATTACGGCGAACACTTTGCTCCGGTGGATCACGTTCGGGCAGAGTATCGGGACGCAGGACATATCCTTGGGTCGGCGATGCTCGACCTCAAATCGCAGCGTCTGCAGGGCGAACGCAAGCTGGTTTTCAGCGGCGACGTCGGGCGGCCACTGGATGCTATTCTGCAGCCTCCGAGCCAGGTCTATAACGTCGACTACCTGGTTCTGGAATCCACTTATGGAAACCGCCTGCATGAGGAAGCGGAACCGGTTCGCGAACTGGTACGGGTCATAAATGAGAGCATGGACCGCGGCGGCCTGCTGGTCATTCCGTCCTTTGCCGTTGGCCGCACTCAAACACTGCTGTTCCTGATCCGGCAACTGGAAGCGGCTGGCAAGATTCCGAAGCTGCCCGTTTATGTGGACTCGCCGATGGCGGTAGAGGCTTTGAGCGCGCACAAAGCGCACATTCCCCAGCTCAATCTGATGGCCCGCAAACTGACCGTGGCCGGTACCCGTATTTTCCATCCGGAGAAGCTGAAGCTCTCGGTCACCCGCGACGAGTCCATAGCGATCAACAAGGTCCGCGGAGGCGCGATTGTCATCTCTGCCAGCGGCATGGTGACCGGTGGACGCATTCTGCACCACCTCAATGAGCGCCTGCCGAATCCGGAAAACACCGTGCTATTCATCGGTTATCAGGCCGAGGGAACCCGCGGACGGTCGCTGATGGAAGGTAAGCCGACTATCCGAATGTTTGGTGGGGATGTGCCAGTAAACGCACGCATTGAAAGCATATCGGGCTTTTCCGGACACGCCGATCACGATGAAATCCTGGCCTGGCTAATGGGCTTCAACCGCGCACCAGAGCGGGTCTTTCTGGTGCATGGCGAATCCGCTGCGGCGGAAAACATGGCCGACTTGATCCGCAAACAGTTCGGCTGGGACGTCACCATCCCTCAGCAGGGAGACAGCTTCATCCTGGACTTTTAGTATGGATAAGATGCGGCCAGTTCGCTTTGAGATCGCCGAGGACCTATGGCTGGAGCTGCTCCATCCGGCCCGCTCCGGAGAGCTGTTTCAGTTGATCGATGAGAACCGCGAATACCTCAGGCGTTGGTTGCCCTGGATCGACCAGACCCAGACCATTGAGGACACCAAACCCTTTCTCGAAACTTCCTGGTCCGGTTATCTGCGCGGTGAGGGATTCAGTCTCGGGATCTGCCACAGCGACGAACTGGCGGGCATCATCGGCTTTCACGCCTTTGACCGCGCCCACCGGGTCACCAGTCTCGGCTACTGGCTGAGCGAAGCGCATACCGGACAGGGCCTGATGACCCGCAGCGTCGAACGCTGTCTGGATTTTGCCTTCGAAGGACAGGATATGAACCGTGTCTACCTGCGCTGCGCCACAGAAAACACCCCAAGCCGCCGAATCGCCAAACACCTTGGCTTTCAGCATGAAGGCCGCCAGCGCGAGGCCGAGTGGCTGTATGACCATTTTGTTGACCTGGAAGTCTACGCCATGCTCAAGCGGGAATGGCAGGAACTGCGCTTAAACCGCTCAACGTGATAAGTTGCGCAGTGCCTCCGCCGCGGCTGCGCGGCTGAAATCGCTGCCCACCGGCATATGAGGTCCCGGGGTCAAATCACTCAGGATACGGGCGGATCCGGACTCGACCATAATACCAATCAATTCGCCCGTCTTGGAAAAGACCAGATCCCCCTGAGTCGGTGCAAAGTTGCCGAGCAAACGCGTGAACAGACGGCCTTCAATGGAAAGGTACTCCTCGCGGCCGGGGCTCACCCGCATGCTGAATTCACCGTATTCTTCATTGGCGCTGTGAATCAGCACAGCCTCTGGAAAGCGTAGCGGCTCCTGGGCTAGCACAAAGGGTTCAATACCTGCCTGCTCCACCTGCTCACGCGGCACATTGACCATCGCCACATTGCCGTCCGCATCCAGAAAACTCAGCTCCGTCACCTGCAGGGTTCGATTTCCCAGAGTGATGCGCGCATCGAATTCCTGAAGCCGATCCATACGTTCCCGGCCCAGCCCAGCCCGCGAGGCTTCAAACACCGCAAACAATTGACCGTCCCACTCAACGATGACCGTCTGCGCCGAATCGACGCGTTCACGTCCACCTAGAACGCCCGCTGTTCGCGAGCGGAAAGTCACCAGTGCGCGGTTCTGTTCAAAACGGCGAAAGACAGCATTGAGCGACATCGGCTGTGCCTGACGAAACTCTTCACGCAAGGCGGTTGAGGTTTCCGCAAGCCCACCCACTTCGCGGGCCAGCAGTTCCGAGCGCTGCTGGGCACGTTCGGATTCCAGACGCGCCATATCGACCTCGGCCCTCGCCGCGATCAGGTTCTGCTCCAGCAGCGAACGCTCGGCATCGCGCACTTCAAGATCCGTCTGCAAGCGGCGCTCGCGCTCACGCCATTCGGATTGAGCCGCCTCGTATTCCCTCAACCCCGCTTCAGCCTCATCCAAGGCGGCCAGTCGCTCCTGCAGCTCCTGCTGCAGCCGCTGGGCGTCACGCTGCTGCTGACGCAGCAGGGCGTCCGCCTCCTCGCGCTCGGCCTCGGTCATGCTCAGGCGCTCACGGGTCGATTCCAGATCCTGCATCGTCCCCGTCAGGTTCTGTTCCAGCTCCGCCCGCTGCCGGGCCATGTCTTCCCTCTCCTGCTCGGTCTGGCTCAGACGCTCTGTGCGGTCCTCCAATTCCGTCCGTGTCTGATTCAAAGCCTGATCCAGCTCGCGGTTGCGGGCGTCCTCGGATTCCAGCGACAGGCGCAGAACTTCGACCAGATCCGCGTCCGAAGAACTCAGCAGTTCCTCTTCCGGATTGAAGTCCGAAATCTCAGGCCTGAAATCCACCAGCGCAAGGATGCTGATCAGGAGGAAATCACATATTATGAGCAGCAGGGTCTTGTTCACTTTTCTTCCGATTCAAGGATCAGGCGTTGCCGCAGCGGACGCAAAAAGCCGACTTTCAAAAAGGCGACAAAAATAATGCCAAAAAGGGTCGAGGCGTAGGCCGCCATCAAGCTGGCCTCAACGATGTTCAGCACTACCAGGATGAGGGCAAAAACCGTGCCGAACAGGCCCACATAAAGTCCAAGGTCAAACAGGTTCTCCTCGTTATCCAGAAGCCTGAGTCGGACTTTTGCTTCAATCGGCTGACGGCGGATCTCATGCATTTTCAGCATGCCGTAGACAAAGACCATCAGCTGAATGACAAAAAACATGACGAGAATAAGAATTGTTACTTGGTCCATGAGAGAATCATCTTGGGTTTGATTGACCGCGTCTTCATCCGCGGCAAAAGGTTGTACAGATGCGAGGTTCAGCTGCAAGCTGCCATCGCGATTGGGTTCAAAGCGTAATAGATTCGGTTCCAGCAGCATCCAGCAAAGCAGCGCAAGAACCACGCCTCCAATTGCGTGGTCAAGCCGCAAAAGCCTGCGCCCACGGACGTCGTTGGCCAGACGCTTGCGCGGACGCGGAATAAAAGCCGTCAGGATGGCAAAGCCGGCAAGGGTAAAGGCCCCCAGACGGGCCGCAAGCGAGAGATAGGGATATTGCTCGGCAAAGCCCTTGAAATTGCGTTCTGCGGCAAACCACTCCTCCGGGACGACCGACCAGAAGTCCGGGCGCTGATAGAGCGGCTGTTCGAAGCGCAGAATCGTGCTGATCGCCCCCGCGCCCAAAGGCAGTGCCACCTTGATGCCGCCAAAAGCATTGTCGCCGTGACGCTCTATGTAGTCCAGCAACTGGGAAGGGTCTTCGGCGATGCTGAGCGCGGCAAAAAGCATCGGGTAGTAGCTGTCATCCTGCTGCACAAATCGACTCAAACGCATGAGATCACGGCTGGTCGAGAGGACCGACATCCAGCTTTCCAGCTGACTCCAGTTCGCGCGCCGGGCCAGGGTGAGAATGGCCGCAAAACTCGCCTCCAGCTTCATCAGGGCCTCGGCGTCGCCATCGATAGCCAAGCGCACCTGACGGTTGAGTTCATCACTCAGATCCATCGCAAAGGCATTGCTCTGCTCAAGCAGCGCCATCGTCAGGATCGTAGCATCCAGGGGCTGACCCGCCGAGGAATAAACCGGCAGGAAGAGCTGAAATCCGCTCAGGTCACGGGTTTCAAGGATGGTCAGCACCTTGCGGTTGCTGGACTCGCGCAAAAACCTAAGCAGCACTTCGCGGTTCTCAGGCGGCAGTAAGCTGGCTGCCACCGTCGGCACGTCTTCACGCAGGCGCGGCGCCAGCGTGACAAATTGTTCCCAGTACGGAGCCGGGCCTCCCGAGTAGCGCAGCACCGGCCGTTCGGACAGCAGCTGCTCGGCGTAGGCGCGGCTCTCTTCGCTCGGCTCCTCGCCCATGCCAGCCTGCCAAAGCAGCTCCGCCGGACCCAGGCGGCCCGCATCCAGGTGGCGAAGGGCCAGGTCGTCGACTTGCCGCGTCCCCTCGCCCGCCGCTTCCAAAACCAGCGGAGAAACGGAACGGAAGTGCGCAGGGATATTCATCCCCAGCCAGAAGGCGAATGCCGCTACCAGCATCCAAGCCACCAATTGGATCAGACGCATCATTTTAATTTTTCTGGAAATACGGCATTTTTCGGCTGCATCATTAACCGATTTGGGCATCTTAACCAGAAAAAATCCTAGCAAGTTTAAAAAATGGAATTGAGAATCACCATATACGGGGAGCCCATACTGCGTGAGACCGGCAAAACAGTCACAACGTTCGATGAATCCCTGAAACGACTGGCAAGCGACATGATTGAAACCATGCACGAGGCCGAGGGCATTGGCCTCGCCGCTCAGCAGGTGAACAGTGCGCTGATGCTGTGCGTGATCGATGTCAGCCATTTGAACGATGCAGACCTCGACTACCAGATCGACGGCAAACGCCCCCCCATCGACCTCATAATGCCCCTGGCCATGGCCAATCCTGAAGTCACAGAACTGCCGGGAGACGACTTGCGCGCAGAGGAAGGCTGCCTCTCCTTTCCGGGCGTGCGCGGTGACGTTACCCGGGCGGAACGCATCGAAGTCAAGTATCAGGACCTCGACGGCAAGCCGCACCGCATGATCGCAGCGGGCTGGATGGCGCGGGTCATCCAGCACGAGGTCGACCACCTCAACGGCGTGCTTTTCATCGACCACATGGAAACCCGCCAGAAGCGTATGATGGACTCCAAACTCAAGCGCCTGAAGCGCCAATCGCGGGACTTTCTCGCCCAGCGCTCCAAAGCCTGACTGGTGGTGCGACCCATAAATTACCAGAAAACTTGCCCTTAGGCCTTTTTTAAGTAAGGCTAACCCGCTTTTGACCAACCTTCTTCAGCAATCCAGGTGAACACGCAACAATCAGATTCACTGCCGGACATCCAAAACCGCGCAGCCGATGAAATCCTCGGAGCCAATGTGCCGATCGCTCAGGTCGGCATCTCGAATTTCCGCATTCCGCTCAAATTCATGACCGCCCGGGACGAACCCATCCTTCTCGAAGCCTCCGTAACCGGCACCGTTTCCCTACAGGCCGACCGCAAGGGCATCAACATGTCGCGGATCATGCGGGTCTTCTACACCTTCAGGGATCGTGTATTCACCCCGGAGCTGCTCGAGGACATCCTGATCGCCTACCGCGAACAAATCGGCAGCAGCCGCGCCCGTATCAAACTCAGTTTCAATTATCCGATGCTGCGCAACAGCCTGCGCAGCGGCATGGAGGGTTGGCAGTACTACCGCGCGGCCTACGAGGGCGTGCTCGACGACCTTGGACGCTTCCGCAAAATCATCCATTTTGACTTCATCTACAGCTCCGCCTGCCCCTGCTCAGCAGAGCTTTCGGACCATGCCGAAGAACACCGTGGCGTCTACGCCATCCCTCACAGTCAGCGCAGTAATGCCCGCATTAAGGTGGAAGTGCGCAAGGGTCAGACCGTCTCCCTGGAGGAAATCCAGGACCACTGCGCCAAGGCCTTGAAAACGGAGACCCAGGTGATGGTCCGCCGTGCCGACGAACAGGCCTTCGCGGAACTCAACGGCGCCCAGACCAAGTTCGTCGAAGACGCCGTGCGCCTGCTCTACGAGCCGTTTGAGCAGGACAGCCGGATTTTCGACTTTCAGATCGCCTGTGCCCACCTCGAATCCCTTCACAGCCACGATGCCGTCGCCGTCGTCAACAAAGGCGTCGACCGGGGCTTCAGTGGCGAGGTGGATGACTTCCGCAGCCTGATTTGTTAGTCGTTTTTGCTTGCGTCCAGCGGGTGCATTCCCATTTTTACCACCTTTGCGTCGAGATAGCCTGTCTCCAATCGGGCTATCCACGGTCGTTCCCTTCGGGAATCGAGACGGTAAATCCGGCATGGGGCTGGATTTACGGGATATCCAAAAGATCTCCCCTGAGCACCGTGAAAACCATGGAAACAACATGTCTAAAGCAAAACTCGATAAAAACTCGGTTATTACCGATTACAAAACTCACGACAGCGATACCGGCTCCTCTGAAGTCCAAATCGCTCTGCTCACTCAGCGCGTTTCGCACCTGACAGAGCACCTTCGGACCCACCGCAAGGATTTCCACAGCCGTCGCGGCCTTATCGCCATGACGGCCCGTCGTCGTAAGCTTCTCGACTACGTGAAGCGCCACGATCTGGAAAAATACAAGGAGCTGATCGAGCGCCTCAAGCTGCGCCGCTAAGCTTTTTCACTTTTAAGGGGAGGTCGGGCCAATGCCCTTCCTCCCCTTTTTGTAAACCCACACCGGATCGATACTGCCACCCTTTGAAGCGCCCGCAATTGTAGGAAGTCCGCGTGTCCAAACGCTTGATGACAAGCGTGTTGGATATGCGAACTTCCTAGAGCGGACAGCGGGTGGCTGAGATCTAAATTATAGAAAACATATGTATCAGCAAAAACATTCCGTAACGATCCCCGAATACGACATTACGATCGAAACCGGTTCCCTGGCCAAGCAGGCCAATGGAGCCGTGACCATTCGCCTCGGCGAAACCACATTGTTCACCGCTGCCACCGCAGCCACTTCCCTGCGCGAAGGCCAGGACTTCTTCCCACTCCAGGTAGACTACCGAGAAAAGTTCTCGGCCGCCGGCCGCATTCCGGGTGGCTTCTTCAAGCGTGAAGGCCGACCGACCGAAAAGGAAATCCTTACCTGCCGCCTGACGGACCGTCCGTTGCGCCCGCTTTTCCCCAAGGGCTTCTTCAACGAAGTCCAGGTTCAGGGCCTGCTCCTTACCGCCGACCTCCAAAACGAGCCGGACGTGCTCATGGTCAACGCTGCCTCGGCAGCCCTGCTGGTTTCCGACATTCCATGGAACGGCCCGATTGGTTGTATCCGCCTTGGCCGAATCGATGGCGAGTTCGTGGTCAACCCGACTCACGAACAGCAGTATGAGTCCGATCTGGACATCATTTACGTCGGCAACGAAAAGGAAATGATGATGATCGAGGGCTCTGCTGAAGAGATTCCTGAAGATGAATTCATCGCTGCCCTCGAATTTGCCCAGGACGCCATTCAGCCGATCATCAAGGCCCAGAAGGAACTGGCCAAGAAGGCTGGCAAGGCGAAGAAGGAATTCGATTTGTTCGTCGCCACCGAGGAGAACCTCGACTTCGCCCGCAAGATCGTCGGCAAACGCCTGATCGAGGCCGTCTTCCAGGACAGCAAGAGCGAGCGCGGCAAGGCTGTCGACGTGCTGAAGGAAGAGGTGAAGGAAAAGATGATCGAGCGCGACGGCGAAGAAGGTTTCGATTCCAACCAGTTGATGCTCGCCTTCGAAGTTCTGCAGGAAGAAGTCTACCGCAGTGCAATTCTCGACGAAAACAAGCGCGCCGATGGCCGCACACCGGAAGACCTGCGCGACATCGAGTGCGCGGTCGACCTGTTCCCTCGTGTTCACGGCTCCGCCCTCTTCCAACGGGGTGAAACGCAAGGCATCGTCTTTGCAACCCTGGGCGCCAAGCGCGACACCCAGGACATGGACGGCTTGACCGGTGGTCCCAAGGAGAAGAGCTTCCTGCTGCACTACAATTTCCCGAACTACTCCGTCGGTGAGACCGGCCGCATCATGGGCCCCGGCCGTCGTGAAGTTGGTCACGGTGCCCTCGCCGAGCGTTCCCTCTTGCCGGTGATCCCGGCCGAGGACGAGTTCCCATACACCATCCGTCTGGTTTCCGAAATCATGGAATCCAATGGTTCCACTTCAATGGCTTCGGTCTGCGGTGGCACTCTGGCCCTGATGGATGCGGGCGTCCCGATCACCGACATGGTGGCTGGTATTTCCTGCGGCATGGTGACGCGCTTCGACAAGAAGGGTAAGCTGAGCAAATACATTCTGCTGTCCGACATCATTGGCGCTGAAGACCACTTCGGCGACATGGACTTCAAAATCTGTGGCACCCGCAATGGCATCACTGGCTTCCAGTTGGACCTGAAGATTCAGGGCCTGAGCATGAAGGTTGCCAAGGAAGCGATTCTCCGTAACCGCGATCTGCGCTACAAGATTCTCGACGTCATGGAGCAAACCATCGACAAGCCGCGCACCGAGCTGAACGAATACGCACCGCGCATTCAGACGGTCATGATTGATCCGGACAAAATCGGTCTGCTCATCGGCCCCGGTGGTAAAACCATTCGCCGTATCTGCGAAGTATCCGGCGCCGAACTGGATATCGACGAGGACAACTCCGGTCGCGTCAGCGTTTATGCCCGCACCGGTCCGTCTATGAATCGCGCCCTGGAAGAAATCGCACAGATCACCGCCGACATCGAAGAAGGCAAACTCTACCGCGGTGTAGTCCGTGGGGTGAAGGACTTTGGTGCCTTCGTCGAATGTTTGCCCGGCAAAGAAGGTTTGGTTCACGTTTCCGAACTGGCCGATTTCCGCGTCCATCAGGTCGAGGACGTCTGCAGCATGGGCGATGAAATGTGGGTCAAGTGTGTCGGCATCGACGACCGTGGCCGCGTAAAGCTGAGCCGTGTCGCTGCCCTCGCCGACCGCGAAGGCGAAACCGATGGCATCAGCGAGAAAGTCGCTGCCGCCAAGGAAAAGTATGCCAGCCAGCCACCGCGGGAAAACCGTGGCGACCGTGGTGACCGTGGCCCCCGCCGTGAAGGTGGGCGCGATGGTGACCGCCGTGGTGGACGCGGTGGCCGTGGTGGAGACGACCGTCCCCGCCGCCGCGATGACCGCCCCCGCCGCCGTGGCCCCCGCCGCGAAGACGGTGGTGAAGGCGAAAGTAACGAAAACAAAGGCGACGAAAACAAGGGCGGCGACGAAGCCGAATCCTGATTCCCGCAAGCGATAAGTTTCGAATCTAAAACAAAAAGGGCTCCTCGAATGAGGAGCCCTTTTTTTGCGAAGTGGTTTTGGATGGATGGACGGGGGCGTCCATCCCCCGCTTCCTAGCTCAGGCTTAGACGGGCAATGACCTTGGGCAGCAAAGTGTGCTCGGCGGCATGGACTTTGGCTTCAAGGGTCTCGCGGGTATCGCCTTCTTCAATGCGCACGGCCTGCTGGTCTATGATGGGACCACCGTCGAGGTCGGCGGTCACGTAGTGCACCGTGCAGCCAGTGACTTTGACTCCGTAATCCCAGGCCTGACCAATGCCATCCAGACCTTTAAAACTGGGCAGGAGGCTCGGGTGCAGGTTGAGGATGCGTTTGGGGAAGGCATCGAGGAAGGCGGGTTTAATTACGCGCATGAAGCCGGCCAGAACAACCCAATCCGCACCGGCGGCACGGATGGCGTTGATGTAGCATTGCTCGGCTTCGGGGTCGAGCTTGGTCCGAAAGCGTCCTGGATCGAGATAGCGGGCGGGCACGCCATAGACCTCCCCAAAGCGCAGAATGGGAGCGTCCCGCTTGTCAGAAAAAATAGCTACCGGCTCAGCCTTGCCGAGCTGGCCTGCCTTCCAGGCATCGAGAATGGCTTTGGCATTGGAGCCCGTTCCGGAGCCGAGGATCGCGAATTTCATAACATCCCTTATTCGAAAATACGTTTGGCTTTGTCCCAGAAACTGCCGGCTATCGGCTCCTCCGCATCTCCACAGACGCGGGCGAACTTTTCAAGCAGCTCGCGCTGTTCACTGTTGAGCTTTTTCGGAACCTCTATGTGCACCCGCACATACTGGTTGCCCTTGCCGCCGCCCCTTAGGATCGGCATGCCGCGGTCGCGCAACTTGAAGACGGTGCCATCCTGAGTTCCTGCCGGGATCTTCAACGAAACCAGACCGGACTCATTAGACAAGGTCGGCACGTCAATGGTCCCGCCTAGGGCGGCCAAGGTGAATTTGATTGGAATGTCGCAGTATAGGTCACTGCCGCGGCGCTCAAACAAATCGTGCTCGCGCACATGCAGGACCACATAGAGGTCGCCGGCTGGTCCACCCATCACACCCGCTTCACCGTTGTTGGCGGAACGCAACTTCTGTCCGGTATCGATGCCAGCCGGGATCTTCAGCTTGACCTTTTTCGTCTGCATGACACGGCCATCGCCGCCGCACTTGCTACACTTCTTCTCCGGAATCCGTCCAGCGCCGCCACAGGTCGGGCAGGTTTGCTGAACTTGAAAAAAACCACGCGACTGAATAACCCGCCCGGCGCCACCGCATGTGGAACAGGTGACCACCTTGGAGCCCGGCTCAGCGCCGTTGCCGCTGCAATGATCGCAGCTCACCGACGTGCGGTAGGAAATTTCCTTTTCCGTGCCCTTGAAGGCCTCGGTCAGGCTGATTTCCAGGTCATAGCGCAAATCCGAACCGGCCTGGGATCCACCCGCCGAGGAGCGGCCTCCTCCCCCGAAAAAGTCTTCAAAGCCGCCGCCACCGCCGCCGCCAAAAACCTCGCGAAAGATGTCGAAGGGATCGTGGAAGCCGCCGCCACCCGAACGGCCGCCTCCGCCCATGCCACCTTGTTGGAAGGCGGCGTGGCCATAGCGATCGTAGGCCGCCTTTTTCTCGGGATCCTTGAGCACCTCATAGGCCTCGGAAACCTCCTTGAACTTGGCCTCCATGCCCTTGTCGCCCTTGTGCTTGTCCGGGTGAAACTGAACGGCTTTCTTTCGATAGGCCTTTTTGATTTCCTCCGGGGACGCGTTCTTGGAAACGCCCAAAAGCTCGTAATAATCCGCTTTTGCCATGCTTATACTTTAGCTGTTCGAAGGTTCGGACGCCTGTTCACTGCCTTTGGAGACCACCACTGCCGCCGGCCGAAGCAGGCGCTCGTGCAAAACGTAGCCTACTCGCTCAACCGAAATAACATGCCCTTCGGGCTGTTCGTCACTGGGCTGGTAGGCAATCGACTCGTGCAGATTCGGGTTAAAGGCCTCTCCCACGGGATTCAGCTCCTGCACTCCGTTGCTGCGCAACACACCCTGAATCTGGTTCAGGATCATCTCAAAGCCCTGAGTGAAGGCTTCCCCGCCGTCGTGTTTGGCCGCTGCCGCCAGACCCATCTGAAAGTTGTCGATGACGGGCAACAGGTCCTCAATCAGCGAACTGGTTGCGCCGCGCCGGGCTTCATCCTTTTCGCGCACTGCACGCTTACGGAAGTTTTCCAAATCCGCGACAGTGCGCAGGTAGCGTTCCTTGGCGGTCTTCAACTCCATTTGTAAAGCGTCCATCTGGCGAAACAGGTCACTGGTTTCATCCCCTTCCGCCTCCTTGGATGCCGTCGCTTCCACCTCGGCCTCCGTCTCGGCTGTGGCGTCGTCCTGCGCCTTGGGTTCTTCCGAATCCTGCGGAGCCGGCTGGTCAACGACCTCTTCCGGTGTCGTTTGCGTATCCTGTTTCTGTTTATCTTCGGTCTTCATAGCTGAATGCAATCTTGCAAACCGTAAAACATCCTCCAGGCAGGGGTGAATTTCAACCCCAAATTAGAAGCGATCGGCACAGTGGACCGGTCGGAGCAAAGTAGACCCTGCATTCATGCTGGGTGCGGGTGGCCTGGAAAGCTCGGCTTAGGCCCGGGTCCCCACGCTGAAAGCGAGGGGCTACTTGGCTCCGCGTGATTTCATCCGCCTTCCAGTTCTTCACGAAGCTGTTCGAGCTCCTCCCAGCGGGCGAGTTTTCCAGCTACCTCTTCCTCAATGGCTTCCATCCGGGCTTTGGTTTTGGAACCGAAATCCGGGTCTTTTTGGAAATTAGCGGTATCGGCCAGGGCTGCCGCCAAGTTTTGGGTTTCGGTTTCGAGGGCATCGATCTCCGCCGGCAGGGCTTCCAGTTCCCAGCGTTCGCGGTTGAGGAATTTGCGGGCTTTCGCGCGCTTCTTGCCGCCCTTGCCGTCCGTTTGAGGACTCTTGGCCGAGGCGCTTGTAGCGGCGGTGCGCTGTTGAAAAGCAAGGTAATCGTCGTAGCCGCCGACAATGCTCCTGACCTTGCCCTCGCCTTCGATCACCAGTAATTCGGTGACCACATTGTTCAGGAAGGCGCGATCGTGACTGACCAGCAGAAGCGTGCCGGCGTAGTCCTGCAACAGCTCCTCGAGCAGGTCAAGGGTTTCCATATCCAGGTCATTGGTCGGCTCGTCCATGACCAGCAAATTGAAAGGCCGGGTAAAGAGGCGCGCCAACAGCAGGCGGTTGCGCTCGCCACCGGAAAGGTTCATCACCGGTCCGCGGGCGCGGTCGGGCGTGAACAGGAAATCCTTCAGGTAACTCATCACGTGGCGCGGCTTGCCATTTACTTCGACCATTTCATTGCCGTCGGCGATGTTGTCGAAGACAGAGACATGATCATTGATCTGCTCCCGCAGCTGGTCAAAGTAAGCAACCTGCAGCTTGGTTCCGAGTTTGACGCTTCCGGCACTCGGTTCGATTTTTCCGAGCAGCAGACGGATCAGGGTGGTTTTTCCCGCCCCGTTCGGACCGACGATGCCAACCTTGTCGCCACGCAGAATTTCACAGTCAAAATCCTTCACCAGAGGTGTTTCACCATAGCCGAAATACAGCGCCTTGGCTTCAATCACCTTGGCGCCGGAACGGGCCGACTGTTCAATATTGAGGCTGACCTGACCGCTGCGCTGACGGCGTTCCCGGTGTTCGAGGCGCATCTTCTGGAGTGCGCGAACCCGGCCTTCATTCCGAGTCCGTCGCGCCTTGATCCCCTGACGAATCCAGGTCTCCTCCTGCGACAGCTTTTTGTCGAACACGGCCCGCTGTTTCGCCTCGGCTTCCAGCCAGACGTCCTTGCGTTCGAGATAAGTCGCGTAATCGCAGTCCCAGCTGGTCAATTGGCCACGGTCAAGATCCAGAATGCGGGTCGCCAGCTTCTGCAGGAAAACCCGGTCGTGGGTCACGAACAGGATCGCCCCATTGTAGTCCTGAAGAAAACTTTCGAGCCAACGGATGGATTCGATGTCCAGATGATTGGTCGGCTCATCCAGCAACAGCAGCTCCGGTTCGCGGATCACGCAGGTTCCCAGTAAAACGCGCCGCTTCATGCCAGCGGACAAGTCGTTGAAAGCCTTGTCCGCATCGAGCTGCATGGAGCGCAGTGTCTTGTCCAGACGGGCCTCGCGCTCCCAGTCCTCCAGAACCAGGTCGTCCATGGCCTGCATCAGGAGTTCTTCATTCGTTCCATCGCGCGCCTCCGGCACGGTCTGCGGCAAGACTGCCACCGCATTCTCCGAAGGGCGATTGATGTCGCCTGCATCCGCCGGAACCTCTCCGGAGATTATTTTCAGCAGACTCGACTTGCCGGTGCCGTTGCGGCCGACCAGGCAGACCTTTTCACCGTTACGGATCTCAAGTGAGACCTCGTTAAGCAGTGGCGGCCCGCCATAAGCCAGGGAAACCTTACTGAGTGAAATCATTGCACACCTGCCGTTTCCAGGCTTGCGGCCACCCTTGAAGGAATTCCGTCAAAAGATCCATTGGAGAAGAAACACACCACCTGATCCGGGTCCTCCTGGAGAGAGGCCAGCAGACCGTCCGCAAGTTCGCCATTGCTGCGGTAGGCGTGGGCGCGTGGGCCGAGACGGCTGGCAATCCCGGGCAAATCAATACGCTCGTCCTCCGCGTAGCGATCCGGTCGGTAAACCGCACCCAGATGGATATGGTCCGCCGTGCCGAAAGCCGCCTCGAACTCGGATTCGAGCACATTGCGGCAAGCCGTGTTGGAACGGGCTTCGAAACACAGGGTAATGCGTTTGCCCTGATAGCGCTGGCGCATGGATTCCAAAGTCTGGCGAATGGCACTGGGGTGATGGGCGAAATCATTGATCAGGACCCGGCGTGAATCCTCAAAAACCACTTCCTGGCGTTTCTTGACTCCCTTAAAGTCCTGCAGGCTGTCGAGCAGCAAGCGCGTGGGATTCTCCGGATCCATGGACAGTCCAGCGGCGAGCGCGGCCATGGCCACATTGCGGGCATTGTAAAGGCCCCAAAGGTGCCAGCGAACCTCGCTCCACAACTGCCCTTTCCAGAACAGCTTGAAGCTGCTGCCCTGCGGCGACTCAGTGAAATCGACGATGCGGAGGTCACAGTTCTCGCCGGCGCCGACAATAATAACCGGGGTCCATTTAAAATTCAGCAATTCGCGCACGTGATGGTCGTCGCCATTTGCCAGCACATAGCCGGAGCGGGGCACGATTTTAAGCAGGTGCTGAAAGCTACGCTGGACATCCTTCAGGTCGCGATAGATGTCGGCATGGTCGAACTCAAGGTTATTGAGTATCAGGATGTGCGGCAGGTAGTGGATAAACTTGCTGCGTTTGTCGAAAAAGGCGCTGTCGTATTCATCGCCTTCAATCACAAAGGGGTGCTGAAGACTGCCGACTTTGGCGCCGGTGGGCAGATCCCGCGGCACTCCACCAACAAGGTAGCCGGGATCAAAGCCGTTGTTGCAGAGCAACCAGGCGGTCAGTGAAGTGGTCGTCGTCTTCCCGTGGGTACCGGTTACCACGATATTGCGTCGTGGTTTCAA
Organism: Opitutales bacterium; assembly: GCA_020831485.1. GTDB lineage: Bacteria > Verrucomicrobiota > Verrucomicrobiia > Opitutales > Oceanipulchritudinaceae > JAFIGG01. The sequence goes on along the minus strand of JAFIGG010000005.1, from coordinate 71,695 downwards.
GACCAGTTCTGACAGCACCTGTGGCAGCGATGCATAGGGAATCCTGCGTTCGTCCAGCAGCCACTCGATCTCCGGATTTCCCCGGGTATTGACATTGCCAACCACCACCAGGTCCGGATTCAGCTTGGCCAGACGTTCAGCGTCATAGCCCGTCATCACCTCTACCCCAGCCTCGGCCAAGCGGTCGGACATCGGAGGATAGGTGTTTTCATCGGCCCCGGAAATCCGGTGACCCAGGTCGCGAAGCAGCAAAGCGGCATTTCCCATGCCCGTGCCGCAGATACTCATAAAGTAAACATGCATCTTATAAAAACAAAGTCGGTTGACCGGTTCAGCTGAGGCTCTTCAAGGCCAGCTCGCGGAGCACACCCTCGGCGTCGTTCGGCCGCTCCAGCAACAGGCGAAAGGCCTCCAGGCAATCCACCTGGGTGCGCACCAGTTCTTTCAAGCTGAAGCGACCGGCATTGTCAGCCAGGCGGCTGAGGTAGAACGGGTGTTGGGTGAAAAGGTTGAATGTGGACTTACCGGCGGCATCTTTCCAGTCGTCGCCAAAACGGGCCCGCGCCTGGCTCAGTGAACCTTGATTGATCCGGGGCCCAAGCGCCCGCTCCTCCTGCAGCACCTTGATCTGAATAAGCAGGCGGTTGCGGTTCTGGATGGACGTGATCAGCGGGCGCGCATCGTTGCCGGCAAAAAAGTGACGCTTAAGGGCATCAAGGGTCCAGGGCAGGTTGCGGGCAAAAAAGGCTTCGACCGCCTCAAAGTAGTCCCCTTCACCAAAGCTCGGAACCAGGTCGTTGATCAGGGCTTCGTCGATGCGGCCGCCCTCTTCGCCCAGCCAGGTTGCCAGCTTGCGGATTTCCTCCAGCGCGAGCCGGGAATTGCCGTTAATTTTGCCCAGCAAAATGCGCGCGGCGGGATCAGTCAGGGTGCAATTGAAGGTAGCGGCTTCTTCCTGCAGGGCCGGAATGAGTGCGCCCTCGTCCTTGCTTTCCTCAATGAAAATGAAATCACTGTTGGCCTGCAGCCACTTGAAGGATTTGCGGCGGCGGTCCACAGGCGTCGCTGTGATCAGCACCGAAACACCAGCGGGGTCGATGTGTTCGAGAATGCCCTGGAGCCGCTCGACCTGAGCCTTGGCCGTTTCGGAACGCCCGGCACCTGAATCGCCCATAAAACTTACCGAGCGCAACCAGACCGCCTTGCGGTCGCCGAACAGCGACATGGTCTGCACGGCGCTTACAAACTGGTTGACCGCTTTTTCGACCTCTTCCGCATTTCCGGCCTGTCCATCGACGATCTCACAAGCGTGGGCATCCGTTACCGCTGCGGTCAATTGCTCCCAGACCTTGCGGGCTTGGCGGCCGACCAAAAAATCGTCAGCTCCGCAGATAAATGTGATTGGCGCGTTACTCATCAGGTGAAACTCCAACCATGCCCATCAAGACCCGCTCTGGACAATGCAAAAATTACTTTACGCTCTCAATCATGTCAGGGACCTCATTTCGCATCAGCTGCAGACGCATGAAATTCAGCGCCGCGAGCACAGCCCGTTCCTTCACCTGGGCGCGGTTGCCCGGAAAAACCTCCTTACGCGACCAGATTCCGCAGGGACTGTGATAGCCAATGTAGACCGTGCCCGCCGGCTCGCGGCCCCCATCGGGTCCGGCAAAACCGGTGACGCTCAGTGCGAAGTCCGCCTCCATGCGTTCGGCGACTGCTGTCGCCATTGCCGCAGCGCACTCGGCACTGACCGCCCCGTGCTGTTCGAGCAGGCAGCCTGGCAGGTCCAGCATGCTCTCTTTGGCCTCGTTGCGGTAGCAGACCAATCCGCCCATAAAGACTTTCGAGGCGCCGCTGATGTCCGTGAATCGGCTGGAAAGCAGGCCTCCCGTGCAGGACTCGGCCGTAGCCAAAGTCTGTCCATTGGCGCGCAACCGGTTGAGAATCAGCTCGGCGGGGTCCGGTTGACCGTAGCCCAGAAAAGCTTCCCCGAGCACGTCCCGGCAATTTTCAGCGAGTGTTCGTAACTGCTCCGGCTGGAAACTTTCGTCGATGGCATTCAGGCGCACATCGATCATTCCGGCGTGCGCACAGTAGGCGATCTGTACCAAGCCTTTGTGCGGTTCGAGTAACGGCTCCAACTTCTCCGCGACCAGGCTTTCGCCAATTCCCATGCTGCGGAATTCGAGTTCCTTGCTGCCCGTTTCGACCCAGCCCAGGCTCTCGAGCCGCGGCAAGACCTGGTCGAGAAACATTGGATTCAGTTCGTTGGGCGGGCCCGGCAAGAGGACGGCGATTCTGCCATTTCCATCCGAATACCACTGGCCTGGAGCGGTCCCATTGGGATTCCGCAGCGGTTCGGCACCGGCAATGATGGAACACTGTTTGAAGTTGTTAGCCGAAGGCACCCGGTTACGACGCTTGAAAAACTCGCGAATATCCGATTCGACCCCAGTATTGTGCTCAATGTCCCGACCCAGGGCGGATGCAATCACTTCACAGGTCAGGTCATCGGAAGTTGGCCCCAATCCACCGCTGACGAGAACCAAATCGGCCCGGCTCCAAGCCTCGCTAAAGGCCCTGCGAATGGCATCAGGATGATCCGGCACTTCTCCTGCCGAACTCAAACGCAGGCCGCGCCGCGCAAGCTGCTCACCAATGAAAGTAAGGTGACCGTTGCTGCGCAGTCCGATTAGCAGTTCGTCACCTATTGCTATGAATTCGACTGTCTTGTGGTGTCGCATGAATTGAGCTAACTTGAATTATGCGGTCAATATAGTCACCTTTACCCAATTATGCCAGCGCCAGACCCGACTAATATCAAAGCAAAGATCCGACACCTGCCACAGGAGCCGGGTGTTTACATGATGAAGGACCGATTGGGGTCAATTCTTTACGTTGGCAAGGCCAAAAATCTGCGTAAACGCGTGGCATCCTACTTCCAGTCATCCAAGCGCCTGCGGGCCGAGCGCCCCAAGATCGCTTTGATGATGGACATGGTCCACGATCTGGAAGTCATTACGGTCAAACACGAAAGCGAAGCCTTGCTGCTGGAAGGCCGCATGATCAAGGAGTGGAAGCCGCGCTACAATACGCTCTTTACCGACGACAAGCAGTTCTTCCTGGTAAGAGTCGATGTCGAACAGCCGATGCCCCGCTTCCGCCTTGTGCGCTTCCGCGGCGACGAACGCTCGCTCTACTACGGTCCCTTCGTCCACAGTCAACTGCTTCGGCGCACATTGGCGGAGCTGCGAAGCCGCTACGGGATTCTGCTGAGCGACAGCAGCCCCCAGCGTCTGGAGGACGGGCGCTGGCGTCTGTATGACGACGCCCGCGCCGAAATCTATGGACACCCCAATGAGGTCACGGAAGCCGCTTACCGCGAGCGAGTGGAAGCGGCCTGTGTGTTTCTCGACGGCAAATCGCGCGAATGGGTCAAGGATGTCGAAGCGGAAATGGCTCAGGCGGCAGAGGGCATGGAGTATGAACGGGCGGCTGAGCTGCGCGATCTGCTCAAAGCCCTGCGCCACACGATTGAAAAAACCCGCAAGTTTGTGCGTTCGCCAGCCCGCTATCAGCGCCACGAACAGGCCGTCCTCAAGCTGGGTGAAACACTTGAAATGAAAAGCCCGCCCTGGACCATGGAGTGCTTTGATATTTCCCATATTTCGGGATCGTTCTGCGTTGCCAGCATGGTGCGTTTTGTCGAAGGCAAACCCGACCGTTCGAGCTACCGCCGCTACCGCATTCGCAGCTTTGTAGGCAATGATGACTACCGCGCAATGGAAGAAGTGGTCAGCCGCCGCTATCAGCGCCTTAAAAACGAAGGCCGCCCCTTCCCCGACCTGGTGGTGATCGACGGCGGAATGGGTCAGGTCGGAGCCGCGCGCAAGGCCTTCATGCTGGCGGACCTCGAACCGCCGGCCCTGATCGGACTGGCCAAACAGGAAGAAACCATATTCTTCAGCGACCGTCGGGAACCGCTGCAGCTGGCCCACAACGATGAGAGCCGTTTACTCCTGCAGCGCATCCGCGACGAAGCCCACCGTTTCGCCAATGCCTACAATGCGGAACTGCGGCGGGCACGCATTCGGGAGTCAGTTCTCGACGATTTCAAGGGATTAGGATCAAAAAAACGCGAAAAGCTTCTGAAACACTTCAAAACCTTGAACGCGATTCGCAAAGCACCCATTTCTGAGCTTACTAAAGTTCCCGGTATCGGACCTAAAATTGCCGAAGATTTGAAGGCATTTCTAGAGCGGACGCCGGACTCCTGAATCCAATATTTTTAATGAAACCCGGCCACTTAAAAGCAGCAACCACAGTCGCTGCGCTTATCCTGCTTTTCCTTGCGGTAGTTCTTTACCACTCAGGCGAACGCAGCACCCAGGAACCCGACACCGGTGAATTCATCGAAGGAGATCGGCCGGTTTCGATGGAGGAGCCGATTTCAACGCCCATCCAACCGGAGGCGCCTGAACCGGATTCCGAAGACTCCGCAGACCGCGAACATATCGAACAGGCTCTTCAATACCAGCCCGGATCAGGTGGAAACACAGGGAGCCTGGCCGACATGCTGGAGGGCGTGGACTTGAACGATCCGGAACAGCGGGAACGAGTGGTCCGGCAGATGGAACAGCAGGAAAATGCCCGCAGACAGGCAGCCATCGACTATGCCGAGCGCAACGACTTACCCACCCGAATCGAACATCCGGACGGCACGGTTCAGGAGATTGTCGATATCGATGACGACGGCCGCCCGGTTTACCGAACTACCCACAATGTTCGCGCCTCCGTTTCAGTCGCCGCCGACCAGCTGCTTGGTCCGAACTACGCGCTCAACGGCTATGGGGTGACCATCGGCATGTGGGATGGCGGCACCGCGCGCGCGAGCCACCAGGAATTTGACGGGGGCCGCATGCTGGTCATGGACAGCTCGGGCGCCATCAACCACGCGACCCACGTTGGCGGAACCATGATCGCCGCAGGTGTCCGAGCGGATGCCCGCGGCATGGCACCCGCAGCCCGGGTGGAATCCTACGACTGGAACAATGACAAGTCGCAAATGCTTTCAAGGGCGGCCAGCTCTGAGGACGATGTCGACCGGCTTTTTCTCTCCAATCACAGTTACGGATTTATTGCCGGCTGGTCCCGGACCGGGCAAAGCAGCCCGGCATTCATCTGGTATGGAGGCTCTGAAATCGATCCCCGATTCGGCCAGTACAACGTGTTCGCACGCGACAGCGATGCTATTGCCTATGCCGCGCCGTATTACCTGATGTTCCGTAGCGCCGGCAATGACCGCACGGAGAATCCGCAGCCCGGTCAAGCTGTGCGGCTCTCACCCAGCAGCTCGACCACAGTCGCTTACGATCCGGCAGTGCACCCGGCCGGGGACGGAGTCTACAGGAGCGGCTACAACACCATCAGTTTTGATGGTCTCGCCAAAAACGTCATCACCATCGGCTCCGTTTCCGATGCGGTCACCGCCGGCCAGCGCGACATCACGGCAGCACAGGTTTCCGCATTCAGCTCCTGGGGTCCCACTGACGACGGCCGTATCAAACCGGACCTGGTCGCAAATGGTGAAAGCCTCTTGTCGACTTTGAACAACAGTAGCAGCTCCTATGGTTCTTTCAGCGGCACGAGTATGTCTTCCCCAAATGCGGCTGGTGCGGCGGCGCTGCTGATCGAAAAATACAGTAGTTTGTTTCCTGAGCAGGCGATGCGCGCCGCAACCCTTAAGGGCCTGCTGATCCACACAGCCGACGACATTGGCCCCCCAGGCCCGGACTATCAGACCGGCTGGGGCCTTCTAAATGTCGAAGCGGCGGCCCAGATGATTCGCAGCCATGCAGAGGATCCCGCCCGCCAAAGCATTACCGAAAACCGTCTGGATACAGAGAATTTTATTGAGGTCTACGAGTTTGTCTGGGACGGCGTTTCGCCGATCCGCGTCACCCTCGCCTGGACCGATCCACCGGGCAGCGCCACGACCGGTACGGACATCCGCGCCCCTCGCCTGCGCAACAATCTGGATGTGCGCGTGGTCGACCCGGAAATGCAGGACCACTACCCTTACGTCATGCCATTTGTCGGGACCTGGACCGAGGAATCGATGTCCGAGCCAGCTACCACAGGCATCAACAATACCGACAACGTTGAACAGGTATTCATACAGTCACCGGAACAAGAAGGCGTCTATCGTGTAATCGTCAGTCACCAAGGTAGTCTGCAAAATGACATGCAGGACTACTCCCTCTTCATCAGCGGCGCCTCAGGCGATGATCCGGAACCGGCGGACCTGACCGTTTTTGGTATTTCTCCCGCAGTGGGAGCCATTGGCGATCGACTGACCTTCAATCTCTCCGGCCTTGCTTTGAGCACGGTTACCGACGTTCGCCTGACTCGGGAAGGATCAGAACTTGAGGATCTCATCGCCGAAGACCTGCGCATGGCAGGCAACCAGTTGCGAGGCCTGTTCGACCTCGCCGAAGCGTCGGCTGGCTTTTGGGATGTTGTCGTTTCCAACGAAGAAAACTCTGTCGTTCTGGAGAACGCTTTCGAAGTTGTCGACACGCTACTGAGCCAGGATTTCAATACGGATTTTGGTGACTGGGTATTTGCTCAAGTGCGCGGAAGTAACCAATGGTTCGTGACCAATGCAGATGCGCATTCCCCGCCGAGTTCGGCATTTTCTCCAGCCCCGGCAACGGCCACCACAACCCGACTGATTTCCCCTGCGGTCCAGATTCCGACGGCAGCCAGCAATCTGCAACTCCGCTTCTGGCACCAGTTTCAATTTCAGCCCAACCAGGATGGAGGCCGCCTTTATGTATCCTTCAACGGCGGACCATGGATCGGCTCAGATGAACCGGGTTCGGGTTTGAACGTTGTCAGCAACGACTACAATGCCAACATCCGACGCATCGGATTGCCTCAAAGCCGCAGTGACTTTGCCGGAGAAAGGGCATGGTCCGGCGATAGTGGCGGCTTTATAGAAACAGTAGTTGAAATCGACGAGGATGTGTTCGCGGACCAGAGCGTACGCTTCGCCTGGACCCTTGCAACCAACGGCAGCATCGCCAGCCCGGGCTGGTATGTCGACAGCATCTCCCTAACAACTCAGGCGGTTCAGGAATTCGATCCACCCATCATCACTACAGAACCCTTTGTCGAAGGTGCTGAAACCGTGGATGAGGAAGATGTCAGCTGGGCCATCGTGAGCGAAGCTGATGCCGTGGTCTCTGTCGGCGCCGAGCCCTCTCAGGGTTCGCAAAGCCTGAGTTTCAGTTGGACTGGATCCGGCCCCGCCCCGGTCTTCTTTTCCCCAAACAACACGGCGGAAGCATCGACCTCGCGGGTCGAGTTTGAAGCAGCCGGGGATTACACCATTAGTGTCAACGTGACTGACAACAATGGACTGTCTTCATTGGCAACAACCTACATTCGGGTTTTACCCGCTGCATCGGACATTCGGGTTACACCGTCTTCGGTCACTCTGACCGTTTGGGAAACTCAGCAATTCGTCGCGACAATGCTCGACCAGTTCGACGAACCATTGCCGCAGCAGCCCGAAGGCTTCGATTGGGCCGCCACTGGAGGCGGCAGCATTGACGAAAACGGCCTCTTCAGCGCCACTTCAGTCGGTGACAACTTCACAATATCTGCGATTGCCGAAGTCATTGAGGCCTTTGCTGCGAACAATTCAGAGCCCGTTATCGAAAGCGGCCTCAGCAACTCCGCTCTGGTGAATGTCAGTCCAGTGGCGGCCACAATTCGTTTTCTGGATCTGGTCCAGTTGTTCGACGGCGCGCCCCTGCTACCCATTGTCCTGACCGAACCGCCCAATTTAAATGTGCTGCTGGAGTTTGATGGCGAAGAGAGCGCGCCAAGCGATCCGGGAACCTACAACGTCGAAGCCAACATCGATGAGCAGAATTTCCAGGGTTCGGAAACTGCAGTCTTCACCATTCGCTCCCCGTCCGAAGAACCCGCCGGCTACAGCGAATGGCAGGAGAACTATTTCGGGCCTGAGGCAGAAGACAACCCACTGGCAGCCCCGGATGTCGACGCCGATGGCGATGGCTTGATCAATCTGGTTGAGTTTTACCTCGGAACCGACCCCACCGATCCGGCCTCGCGACTCAAACTGACGGTTGAAGCCATCGACCTGGTCGAACGAACCGTTCTTCTGCGCCTCGATCCTGTCGTTGCTGAGGGTGCATTTCGCATCGAACAGTCGGACACTCTGTTCGCGAACAATCCACACCACACCCCCCTCACTGTTGGGCCAGAAGACAGCTGGATTGAGATCGAGCTACCGATCGACGAAGCGGCTGAGTTCTTCCGCGCAGTCTATAGCCTGCCACCGGAGTAAAAACCTCCTCGCGCGCCTACGTCTTCGGGATTTCCCGATTGCGCTTGCGCCTGAGGGCACCGCTTCTACGGTCATCCTTCTATGCGCATTCCTTTACCCAATAACGAGGTTCTGGAGATTCCGATCCTGAAGTATCTTTGGATCGGTGTTCTCCTTCTGGTGCTGCTCTTTGGCGGCAGCATGTTCTACCAGGTGGATGCCGAGGAGGAAGCGGTTGTGCTGCGTTTTGGACGCCACATAGACACCGTTGGACCCGGCCTGCACTTCAAACTCCCCTATCCCGTCGACAATGTCTACAAAGTGCCTACGCGCGTTGTGGATGTTCAGGAGTTTGGCTACCGCGGCCGCGGCACACGTGGGTCTTATGAAGACGAATCGTCCATGCTGACCGGTGACCTGAACATTGTGCTCGCCGGTTTCGACGTCCAGTTCTCCCGTGAAAACCCCGCGGACTACCTGTTCAATGTGCGGGATCCCGTTGAGACCCTGCGCGATATTTCCCAATCGGTCATGCGTGAAGTCATGGGCGACCGCGCCAGCATCCCGATTCTCACCATCGGCCGTGCCGAGATTCAGGTAAGAGCCCGGGAGTTGATCCAGGATTATGTGGACCAGTTCGAAATGGGTGTCCGCATCAATGAAGTGAATTTGATCTTTGTCAGCCCACCCGAGCAGGTTCGCAGTGCGTTCAATGACCTGAACAAAGCCGAGCAGGACGCAGTGCGTTTTGTTGAGGAAGCCTCGCGGGAATACCAGACGCGGGTTCCGCGCGCACGCGGTATGGCCGAACGAACCGTGCTTGAGGCCGAAGGTTACCGCGAACGGCGCATCCGCACCGCCCGAGGTGAATCGGACCGCTTCCTGCAGATGCTCGAAAGCTATCGCCTGTCACCGGATGTGACAGCCCGCAGGCTCTACCTCGAAAGGTTGGAGGCCCGAATACCTCACGTGAAGGAAGTGATTATCATCGATGATGATGTGTCCTCGCTGCTGCCCATGCTCAACTTGAAAGGAGGTGCGCAATGAACCGCTCCGGATCCGCACTGTTAGTTTTACTGATCGGCCTTATCGGCCTGACTGTTGTCGTGTTTAAATTCTGCGTATTCACTCTCAATGAGTGGGAACAGGCCATCATCACCCAGTTTGGTGAGGTTCAAGGCGAACCGAGAACCGAGGCCGGACTCTACTTCAAACTACCCTGGCATAAGGTCCAGACCTTTGACAAACGCCTGCAGCGCTGGGATGGCAGCCAGACTACGACTATTACCCGTGACCGCCGGACCATCAATGTCGACGTCACCGCCCGTTGGCGCATCTCCGATGCCCGCCGTTTCCGCGAAACCATTCGCACGATGAATCAGGCGGACAGCCGCCTCAACGGTATCATCGAAGGTGCCATCAAGGACGAAATCGCCAAATACGACCTCTATGAGGTGGTCCGCAGTTCCAACCGGATTCTCGACCAAGGTCATGACGACATGGCCAAGGTCATTTCCGCCGACGACGAGGAAGAAATTATCTCCGCCGACGAACTGGCGACCCTCGGAGCCGACCTGCCGCGTTTGCGCCAAAGGAGCGATGGCCGCTATGAAGCCGGCCGCCCAATCGTCCTGGAAGGTATTCTGGCCGAAGCACGTCGCCGTCTTGAGCAAGTGGGTCTGGGTATTCACCTGGAAGACGTTCTGATCAAACAGCTGGGCTACATCCGCGAGATCGAATCCAATGTCTACGCGCAGATGAACGCAGAGTTGCAGAAGATCGCCGCCGGTTTCCGCTCGGGTGGTCAACAACGGGCCGAACAACGCCTTGGTGAGATGGAACGCGAACTCTCGATCATTGAGAGTGGAGCCATCGAACGCGCCGCCCGTATCCGCGGTAGCGCCGAAGGTGAATCCATCGCGATCTACGCCGAAGCCTACAATCAGGACCCGATCTTCTACCAGCTCCTGCGCAGCCTGGAAGCCTACGACAAGACTCTCGGCGAGAACACAACCCTGATCCTCAGCACCGAAACTCCGCTCTATGAGCTGATAAAACGACTGCCGGAAAAGGAAATGACGAACTAAGTCTTTCGAACAGATCCAGTTTACCGCATAGCCAAATACCAGCTTTTCGGCATTGGCGGGCACATTGACAGTGCCAGAATTGCCGAATGAAATGCAGTCTGTTAAGGGTCTTGTGTGGCATGGTCCCAATTGTGGGGCTTGCAGATTCTATTGAGCTTGGCGATCGTCGGGAGCTATTCGTCGACGATCGCCTGATAGAATCAATGGAGGGCCTGGCCTTCCATCTGCATGAACCCAGAGCGGAGCCAATGGCGGCAAAGAGCGCTTTGCCGGCCTTGTACACGACAGTCATTCTGGATGATGGGCTATACCGGGCCTATTACCGGGACTACCGGACTGACTACGAAGGGGAATTCTACGACGGCAACTGGGGTGAAGTCTACGCCTACGCAGAGAGTGACGATGGGATCCACTGGCGCTTTCCGGATCTTGGGCTGAGTTCAGTGGAAAGTTCGAAAGGACGGAATGTTATCCTGACCCAGGATAAGGATGGAAGGTGCCATAATTTCTCGCCTTTTCTGGACCGAAATCCACAGGCTGATCCAGCGCAGCGCTACAAGGCAATTGCGGGCGTTCACCCAACCGGCGGCCTCTATGCCTATGCATCGCCGGACGGAATTCACTGGGAGCGCCTGCAGGAGGATCCGATTCTGACAATGGACGACTTCGCCTTCGATTCCCACAATGTGGCCTTCTGGTGCGTTGTGGAAAAACAGTATGTCTGCTACTTCCGCAGCTGGGACAGTCAACACGGTTCATTGCGAACAATCAGCCGCAGCTATTCCGAAGATTTCATTCACTGGAGCGAGCCCGTATCACTGGATCCAAATCGGCCCGGTGAGCACCTCTACACCAGTAATACTCAGCCGTATTTTCGTGCGCCCCATATCTATATAGCTCTGCCCACCCGATTCATGCCAGACAGGGGCAATTCAACAGACATCCTTTTCATGGCGAAGCGAGCAGGAGCACTGAGCTACACCAGGCTCTTCGAAGAAGCCTTCATCCGCCCCGGCAGGGATCCAGCACATTGGGGCAACCGGGCGAATTACCTGGCATTGAATGTCGTCCCCACCGGCCCCGATGAAATCAGCTTCTACCACCGCAACGGCAACCGCTACACCCTGCGCACCGATGGCTTCATCTCGCTGCGTGCAGGCGCAAACGAGGGTTTCTGGCTCAGCAAACCTTTCAACTTCGACGGTAATTCACTCGAAATCAATTTCAGCACTTCCGCAGCCGGCAGACTGCAAATTGAAATCCTCGACGCCTCCGATTCACCAGAAGATGGCGAAATACTTTTTAGCTCTGATTGGATGACTGGCGATGCCATCGATCAACTCGTCCCATGGAAAGTCGGCTCCAATCTTTCCGATATCGCAGGCAAAACCATCCGCATCCGGGTCTCAATGACCGAAGCGGACCTGTTCGCATTTCGATTTCGATGAATATGTGTTTTCAGGGATGCAGGCTTGACCAAAACCAAACAACTCTACTTTATGACCAACTTTCCCTTCGGAGAGGTGACAGAGTGGCCGATTGTGCATCCCTGGAAAGGATGTGTGGGGGAAACTCCACCGAGGGTTCGAATCCCTCCCTCTCCGCCATTTTTGTAAACAGCTTAAAGTCAGAAACTTAGAGCTACAACCAAAAGCGCGTGTGTGCGGCATGCGGGAATCGCTATTACCAGAACCAGGCGACAATCGCGATGGTCAGGGAAAGCAGGACCAGTGCCTGGTAGCGGTAGTTTTGCCACCAGGGAAGGCCTCGGAGGTCTTCGGTTTCCTCACGGTAGGTTTGGAGGCTCCAGGTATAGTTCTTAATGACATCCGCTGCCGGGCGGGGAGTTGAAAGGCTCACTACTGCCATCACGACGGCATTGAAAATAAAGAGGGCAAAACAGGCGTAGAGAAAATGAATTTGCATGAGGCCGAATATCTCGTTGGCGAAAAATCCGATTACCCCGAGCGGGACGCCAATTGCGAGGGTCAGAAAGGCACCATCCTTGTTGGCACGGACCCAGAACAGGCCGGCCAAAAAGCAAACAACCACAGGTGGCGTGATGTACGCCAGAATGGATTGCAGGTATTGCCAGAGAGTCGGGAACTGGGTGATCTGTGGGGCCCACAGGACTGCAAAAATCATGAACACCCCGGTGACAATTCGTCCGATCCGCACCAGGGTTTTTTGACTGACCTGAGGGCGGTGGTGTTTGACAAAGTCCATGGTCACCAAGGTTGAGGCCGAATTCAGGGTCGAGTCGATGCTCGACATGATGGCCGCAATCATGGCGGCGAGAATGAAGCCGCGCAGGCCGACGGGCAAGAGGTCAAAAGTCAGTGTTGGAAAAACCAGATCCGGACTCGGCAGGTCTGGATAAAGAACCAGCGCAATGGTGCCGGGCAGCACCATCAGAAAAAGGACCGGCAGCTTGAGCAATCCGGCGAACAAGGCACCCCAGCGACCGTGGTTCAGGTCCTTGGCGCCGAGAGTGCGCTGAACAATGAATTGATTGGTCGCCCAGAAGTAAAAGCCGATGATAAAAACCCCCGTAAACAATCCCGGCCAAGGCAGGAAGGCATCGTCTGCAGGCAGAATAAGTCGCATGCCATTTTCCGGAGCCGCCTGCACAACCTGCTCCCAGCTGTCAATCTGGCTGAAAGCGATGACGGAAATAAGAATCGCACCGAGAATCAGGACGACCGCCTGAATCGAGTCCGTAATCACCACGGCCGACAATCCGCCGAATATAGTATACAGGCCAGCGAGTACTCCCATCATTGCAATTGGGATCCAAATAGGAACCTCCGGATACATCACCGACATCACCACCCCACCCGCATACAGACCGGCGGCCGCATCGATGAAGAGATTCGCAAAAAGGGTAAAGCCCGAAAAGATTACCCGCGAGCGCCGGTCGAAACGCTTCTGCAGAAACTCCGGCATGGTGAATACCCGCGAGCGGATATAAAACGGCAACACGAAAAAGACAAAAAAGATCAGAATGACCGTCGCCACCCACTCATAATTGTAAACCGCAATGCCACTGTGATAGCCGCTGCCGGCAAGGCCGACAAAGGAACTGCCCGACATGTTCGACGCATACAGTGACAAACCCACCAGGGGCCACAGCAAACGGCGACCGGCCAGGAAATACCCTTCCGAATCCTGTGTTTTGCGACTGACATACAATCCGACGGCCAGAGCGCCAATCAGATAAAGGACCACTACGGTTATATCAATCCAAGTGACTTCAAAATTACCCATTGATCGATCTGAAGACCCATACAGAACCGTCAGACAAAGGCAACCTCCAAGCGCCGGTTAGCCAGTTGCCGCAATCAAACTTCGGAATAAACGCTGCTGACTGTTTAATGTCGGCAGGTACTCAGGATGCCACTGAACACCGATGATGAACGGGTGGTTTTCAACCTCGATAGCCTGAATCACCTTCGCCTCATCCTGGGCAGAGACCTTCACGCCTTCTCCCAATTGGTCGACGGCCTGGCGGTGGAAGCTGTTTACTTTGAGGCTGTCGCGGTTAAGTAAGCTACGCAAGAGCGTGTCGGACTGCAGATGCACACGCTTCCGAGGGTAAACCGAATCCGGATTTCCGTGTTCGCCATAGAATCCCGACAATTCCGCGTGCAGGCTGCCGCCGAAATGAACATTAATAAACTGAGCGCCCCGGCATATTCCAAGCACCGGCAAATTCTTCTCGAGCGCCTGTTTCAAACAGCGTTCTTCAAAGGCATCGCGAGCCGGATCAAGGCCGGAGTGCTTAACCGCGAAAATCCTACGCAGAATCAAAAAGAACGGCGCGAGCAGCCAACCAATGCGGCGACCCTTACCGCGGTCCTGGGGATCCTGTTTGGGGAACAGCTCCCGCAGTGGAATGCGCGCCCGCTCCGGAGCGATATCCGCTCCACCTCCAATGATCAGGGCCTCGAATTTTGGCAATTCCGCGGCTTCCGCATGCTTGCCCGGACGCAGGCGCAAAGGTTTGCCACCTGCGCGTCGAACCGCCAGGGCTGTCAGAAACCAGGCGGGGAAACCACCTCTATCTGGACCGGTTATTGCAACTATTGCTCGTTTTTTCGTCATCGGAATTTCAACTTTTTAACCCACGCAAGGATGGTCGACCGCCAAGGATGTTTCAATCGGCGGTGTTCACTGCGCAGGCGCTCGTATAGAGCACGTGGATTATTCGCCAGTTGTTCGACTCGCAGCCACACCTCCCACTCGCCACTGATCGTCCAGCCGGGTTCATCGATCCGGCAATCCGGCAAGCGGTAATGCAGCGTTGGGCGCTTGCTGATTTTCTCATCCGGCAGCCGCATGCGAACCCGCTCTTCATCAAGGTGACAAAAAATCGGGAGCAGGTCCAGAGGTCGGTTCCTGGTCGGGTTGTCATCCAGGTAGTCATCGATCAAGGTCTCGATATCCGGTCTGTAGTTAGCATTCAATACCTTACGGACATACCTTTTGGGATAAGGGTCTATAAACGGACTGATTCGCCGGGTTGAATCAATCCCATGAAGATCTTTCAACTCCTCATATAGAATCAAAAAAGCCTGAAGGTATTTCAAAACAATACTTGCATCCAACGGATCAAGTTCCGGATTGAAATGCAGTCCAAAAGCATTAAAGACCGAGGCCCCGGTACCCTCCGCGCCCAGGAATAGCGATTCGCGCACCGCCTCCAGTTCCTTTATCCTGTCCGTTTCAATCGGATCAAAAACCAGCTCGAAGGGAACGAAACGCCGGGCCTCAGTTGCCATGGCTTTTTCGACCTGAGCACCCAGGTCTGCCTTTACTTTTTCCAGCCGCAATCCCTTTAAAAAACCCCTGAGCTTGAATTCCCGAAACAGAATTGCATCCAGCTCGACCCGCATATCGCCAACCGAGGTCCCTGTTACCCGCGACTCATACAAACTCACGGGCTCATGCTCACCGCCGACAGCGGCTTGCACCCGCTGCACTATGGTAGAGAGGTCCAGGCCGCCCAGTTCCAGCTCGACTCCGACCTTACGCGCCTTGGCACTTGAATTCATTGCCTGAACAATAAAGCAGGCTGAGCCTTGAATTCAAGCGCCGTTCCTTGATCGGCCCTCAGGTTGATTGTCCTGCAAAATCTACTCAGGGGTTTTCACATTCAGAGGAGGCGGCGGAAAAAGCATATCCGTAGCGATATAATAGCCCGGGTGTGGCGGCTGATTGTAAGAGGAGTTTTGCCAGGCAATGGCCACCCGATATACCGGATCGTGCATCAAGGTCGGCAGTCGGTACTCGGTGGGCATCGTGGTGGTGTATACCCGCAAATGGGTATCGTTCAGATTGAAAATCACTTCCTCGCGCCAATCGCCGAACAAGTCGGCTTGAAGGTTGGGATTTGCCTTTGTGCCATTGATTGAGCTGGCACCTTCGGCCGTCAACAGGCGGGTTGGTCGGTTTTCGCGAATGTGCCATTGCTCGATGGTATTGCGGTTCAGCAGTTCCCGGCTCAGTTCGCCGTTCCACCAGATTACATGGTTGACCGAAGAAGGTGAATTGCCAACCCGCTCACCATTGAAATTAAACAAGTTGGAACCGGCCTCACCGGAACCCCAGAAGTGGAATCCGGGCATTTCCGGATCCAGCTCGGCGGCCACGCCCCGGCCATGATCCACGCCCTCGTGAAAATACCAGAGGTATTCCGCAGAATTCCCCGGGCGCAAAGCCAATCCGCCGGCGCCCTCGAAGGGCATGAAGATATACGGCGTTGGATCGCCCTTGATCATTTGGGTCACATGCAGGGCATCGCCGTGCCCGTCCGGGTTAATGGTCTCGGCCACATTGTGCAGGCCTTGGCCATCGCTGCCGATCACCGCCGGTCCGGTGATGATATCGTGACGGCCGTTGTTGTTTACATCTGCTACGGAAAGCTGATGGTTCCCCTGCCCGTAGTAGCTTTCATTACCAGGCTCATCGGAGTCAAAGGTCCAGCGACACGTCAGTTTGCCATCGCGCCAATCCCAGGCGGCCATGGTCAGCCGGGTGTAATATCCCCGCTGAAAAACCGCACTCGGACGTTCTCCATCGAGGTAGGCCACCGCCGCATTGAAGCGATCGACCCGATTGCCATGGCTATCGCCCCAGGCCGACACATCGCCTCGCACGGGAAAGTATTCAGCCGTATCCAGTTCCGCACCCGAAAGGCCATCGAACACAGTCAAGTATTCGGGTCCTTCGATGATGTATCCCGCTCTATTGCGGTAGATGGCAGAATGGTCAGCATCTGCGGCCGGACCTTTGGCGATAAAGTTGCCTTCGCCATCAACAGTGCCCGGCGCCGTCTTGACCATTATCTCGGAACGGCCGTTGCCATCGAAGTCATAAACCATAAACTGTGTGTAGTGGGCGCCGGCACGAATGTTCGGCCCGAGGTCGATCCGCCAGAGCAGCTCGCCATCCAGCGTATAGGCGTCCAGCAGCACATTGTCGGTAATCCCGCGGTGTGCATTGTCCCTGGCATTGGAGGGTTCCCACATCAGAACAATCTCATAGTGCCCGTCGCCGTTCAGGTCACCCGCACTGGCGTCATTCGGCGAGTAGCTGCCACCCTGCGGCCCGGTCTCCGGGCGCTGTAGCGGAATGTCAAAATAGCCGGCATTTGCGCCCTCGGTGTTCAGAATCATCCGCGCCGGTTCGCTGGCATCGACTTCGGCTCCGTCGATGACTGCATTCACCGTATAGTGGCTCTCAGCAGAACCTTCGTCATCCATAAAAATAGTGGCACCTGACAACGGCTCTTCGTTCAGGAGTTCACCGTCGCGATAAACATTGAAGGCGGTCTCGTAGGGTTCGGTGCCCAGCAGGCGCCAGCTCAGGTAGAAGCCATCTTCTTGCTGAATTGCTATAAGGCCCCGTTGCAGGGCTTCGACCTGCATCTGCGCGGAAAGGCCGGCGCAGAGAGCGAGCAAGGCAGTGATAACTGAAACGAAGGGACGGCGGAGCAAAGAAGGGTAGAACATGAATAGAATGAGTGGGGTTAAAGCTTCCAGAACTTGCATCCCTTCAATAACTCACCCCGACCAAGCCGCAAGGGCACAACACTGCAAAAAGAGTTGACTGTCAGATCTACGGTTTCAGAGCTTCGCTGAAATCGGCTAGGGCATACACAAACCCATACTCCAGGGCGACCCGCCAAAGAGCGCTCATCTTCTCCCCTTCCCTGCGCGCAGACTCCTTATTTTCAACCGCTGTGACGGCTTCAGGAATAGTTGAGCACAGCAGGCCATGGCGGCGCATGTCCACCATTCCACCAGGCGATTGCAAGAGACACCAATTGAGCGCAAAACCGACGTAGATCAAGTGGTCCACCTGGTGCTCGCGACACAGCGCCAGAAGCTGGTCAGCATCTTCCGCTATGCCTTCGTCATCCAGCGGCCGGGCCTCTGCTGCAAAATCGAGGCGGGCAAAGCCTGCTTGGACATCCACTTGATTGCCTTCGCCGACATAAACCGCCTTAGATCGAAATGCCTTCAACTGAGAATACACCTCGCCTGGATCGATGGACTTCGTCTTTTTTGGGGTGCCTGGCACCAAAGATTTTGCCTGCTTGAAGCCGGGATAGTCCCGGTAGTAATCGCCTTCACTTACGACGTGGAAAACCTGCATGGGCGAGGACCTAACGCTGCGTAATAAGTCCGGTAAGACCTCCTTACAAATCCGTTCTGCACGTGGGATGTATTCGACCACTCGGCGCCAGCCGGGGAAGCTTTCCGCTGAGCCGTAATCCCAGGCGTGCATAACAACCAGCGCACTGCGCTTCAAATCCAGAGGCAGTTGCGCCGTTTTCCAGCCGCCAAAGGATTCGGCGGGAACTTGCAGGCAAGGATCGGCGTCGAATTGCTGATAATACCGGGTGCGCAGGTGGACAACGGTGTCAGTCATTGGGAAACCAGATTTGATGAACTCATTTCGGCTTACGACACGGATTCTGGTTTACGCTAAGTGGTGCGACCCCATTGAACGAGGATTCATGATTGATAAACTGGGGAGTTCGTGGCAGGTTGCGCGGTATGTCTGATTTGAAACCAACGCCTCTCTGGAGATTCCACGAGCGCCACCGCGCCCGCATGGGACCCTTTGCCGGCTGGAACATGCCGATTCAATACTCGTCCATTCTGGAAGAGCACCGCGCCGTGCGCGAAAATGCCGGGATGTTCGATGTCTCGCACATGGGAGAAATTACGGTGGAAGGACCCGAAGCAAAGGCCTTTCTGCAGAAGCTGGTCACCAACGACATTGACCGGGTAAAAGTCGGTCAGGCGCAGTATAATGTGATGTGCGATGGGGAGGGGAAACCGATCGATGACCTGATTGTCTACTGCCGGGGTGACGACAAATACTTTCTGTGTGTCAATGCCTCCAATCGGGACAAGGATTTCGAGTGGATGCAAAAGGTCGCCGGGGATTTCGACTGTGAGGTAAACGACGTTTCCGACGCCTATGGCTTGATCGCCCTGCAGGGTCCAAAGGCAGAAACGATTACCAGTATGGTGCTGACCTGGCCGGACCTGAAGCCTTTGAAGCGCTTCCACTTTATTGAGCGGGAATGGTCCGGTATTCCCGTTATCGCGAGCCGCACTGGTTACACTGGCGAAGATGGATTCGAGATTTACATCCCTGCGGAGAGTGCTGAAATTTTTGCCGAAACATTGCTGACAGCGGGCATTCCCCACGGCATCGCACTCTGCGGTCTGGGTGCCAGAGACAGCCTTCGCCTTGAAGCCGGTTACCCGCTGTATGGACACGAATTGAGCGAGGAGATCGATCCTCTCACGGCCGGTCTCAGCTGGGTCGTGAAACTGGCAAAGGAGCCGGACTTCAACGGTAAAGCCAAACTCAAATCGAACAAGGATCAGGGCCTGAAGCGCAAGGTAGCGTATTTTCGCATGAAAGACCGCCGTATCGCCCGCGAAGGGGCGACCGTCCTTCAGGGAGATCGCGAAGTCGGTCGGGTCTTGTCCGGTAGCCACTCTCCCATTCTGAATGCTCCAATTGGCTCAGTTTTGATCGAAACAGATTCTATCGAAAAAGGCGGCCTCAGCGTTGACCTCCGGGGCAAGCGTTTTGAGCTCGAAATCCTCCAGCCTCCTCTGCAACAATATGCGGTTAAAGAAGAGGATGAGGATCAGGAACAGGAAGCAAACTGACCGATGACTGCCGCTACCACAGATATGCCGGAAGGCGTACGCCTCGGCAACGAAAAGCTGGTCCGGGTAACCGATGCAGCCGATGCCAAGCTGGCGCAGCTCCTCGAGAAGGAGCCCGACAAACGCTACCTCCGGGTTCGGGTAACCGGTGGTGGCTGCAGTGGCTTATCCTATAAAATGAAATTCGTGGCAGACACTAAAAAGGGCGATATTCTGATTCGCACCGGACGCAACCAACTCCTGATCGACTCACGCAGCGCACTCTACCTCAAGGGCATGGAAATGGACTATTCCGATCGTCTGGTCGCCGGTGGGTTCAAGTTCAATAATCCCAATGCCAAAGCCAGCTGCTCCTGCGGCGAGAGCTTCGCTGTTTAGATTAATTTTCCAGCAACCACGTCGACGATCCATCCGGACAACCGTAGCTCCATCTCAATTCCCCGACCGCGACCAGTCCTCACCCTCCCGGTTCATAAAGCGTTGGTCGAGTTTCCAGGTCAGGATTCGCATCGTTCCGCTCGCCTGAAGATAGATAGCTGCCGGGTTGTTCCTCCGCGGTTCTTTGCTGAGCATCAATCCGCCGGGAAGGTTTTGCTCGTCCGCAACGATGGTCCGTATCATCATGCGGAAGCTAATCCGCTCCGGGGCCAGGTAGTAGTAATACTCGTCGTCTTCAGCTTCGAGCAAATATTCGCCCGGAGGCAGATGGATTCCGCGGGCCGGCTCCTCATTATCGTAAAACTTCAGTTCTTTGGGTATGACCACTGTTCGAGTGCTCTCCGCTATTAGGCGGACGGTGCGTTCTTGGGCAGTCATGGGCGATGGCTCAGGAATGGTTTCGCAACCCGGCAGTACAAACAAAGGAAGCAGTAACATGAGGAATTTTTTCATTGTCCGCTGTTTATCAAGGAGAGCCCTCTGAATCAAGGCAGGATTCACGGGAAGAAGCAGGTGAATGGCTTTCAAGTTCTGCCTGAAAAACGCCAAGGTAGCTCCAGAGAATTGCCACGATAGGCGTCAGCAGATTGAAAAAAGCGTAGGGCAAATAGACAAATGGCGAAACACCAAGAACAACCATCATGGTCGCCCCACAGGTGTTCCAGGGGATAAGGGGCGAGGTCATGGTCCCGGCATCCTCAACCGTCCGGGAGAGGTTTTTGGGATGCAACTTCATCCGTTGATAGGCAGACTGATACATACGCCCTGGCAGTATAATAGCCAAATACTGATCAGGTACCGTCACATTCAGGCCCACACAGGTAAGGACCGTCGCCCCGGTAAGGTCACCACGATTGCGCACCCGAGAGAGTATGGCCTCCGCAAGGCTTTCCATCATTCTCGACCGCTCCATAATGCCGCCAAAAGCCAGTGCACAGAGAATCAGGGATACGGCGAACATCATGGCGTCAAGGCCACCTCCACTGAGCAATGCATCCACCTCGCCGTGACCCGTCTCGGAAACGAATCCATAGTGGGCAATGCCAACTATCTCGCCAGGACCAACCCCCTGTAATGCGACGGCCAGAACGGCGCCAACACCAGCCGAAGCCGCCAGCACTGGCAAAGCCGAGAACCGGCGCAAACTCAGGACGACAACTGTCAGCGGCGCCAGCAAAAGCAAGGGACTCAAATGATAGGTCGACGCAAGTGCCACCTGAATGGATTCAACATTGCCAGCCTCGGTGGGACCTGGGGAAAGGAATAGACCAGTCAACGCATACAGTAACAGCGCAATCCCAAAGGCAGGGAAAGTAGTGCCGAACATGTGCCGTATGTGGACAAACAAGTCGACCCCATTGACCGCCGGGGCAAGGTTGGTTGAATCCGACAACGGCGACATTTTATCCCCAAAGTAGGCACCGGATACAACTGCACCAGCAACCATGGCCAGCGGTAGGTCGAGCCCGGCTCCGACTCCCATCAAAGCGACGCCGACTGTGCCAGCGGTTGTCCATGAACTGCCCGTAGACAGCGATACCACAGCGCAGATGAGACAAGTCGCAAGTAGGAAAACCGAAGGATGCAGCAATTCCAGTCCAAGATAAATCAGATAAGGCCCCACGCCCGAAGCGATCCACACTGCGATCAGGATGCCGATAACCATCAGAATCAGAACCGCTTTTAAGCCGACCTCAATACCCTTCAGCAAACCCACTTCCAGATCCTGCCAGCTGTATCCCTGTTTGCGGGCGATAACTGCGGTAACAACGGAAGCCAGCAGCAATGGAATGTGTGGATCCTGCTTAAAGACTAGAATTGCCAGCGACATCAGCAGCAGGAGCGCCAGCACCGGAATCATCGCGATCCGGACCGAAGGCAGCTTGCCTTTTGCCATGGTCACTGAGCCACTTCCTCCAGGCGGCGATAGTCCCGCAACACCGATTGCAGGCGCTCATGCGGGATGGCGTAAACCCGGTTATCATTGATCCCCGTCATTGTTTCCGCCGCCACCAATGCATTCACAATCGCTTCCTCCGTTGCTTCGGCAGTGGCTATAAATAATCCGTCAATCGCTGTATTTTCCAGCATCGGAACCTGCCAGACATCGTCTTTGTCCGAGCGCTCTGCTTCTGCGGTAGAAAAAGCCAGAAAGATATCCCCGGAAGAATTTGCGCCAAATCCTCCCAGGCGCGCAAGCCCGACAGTTGCCCGACGGGAAATCCGCTTCAGCTGATGCGGCAGCAGGGGCGCATCGGTGGCAATGATCACAATAATCGAATTCCCTTCCTGGGAGGTCATCATCAATTCAGGCATGTAGTTCGAGATCTCCCGACCCACCGGAACTCCGGCAATAGTAAGATCCTCCCGCCGCCCATAGTTTGCTTGGACCAAGACACCAAGGGTATAACCACCCTCCACCACCCGCGAAGCCGTGCCGATACCCGCCTTGAAACGATGGGCCACCATGCCTGTTCCACCACCCACATTACCCTCTTCAACGGGACCGGGGGCTGCACCGTCCAATGCCGCAAAAACATCTTCGCGGCTTATGTGAGAACCGTGCATGTCGTTAAGGCGACCATCCCAGGTTTCCGCCACGACCGGCAGAGAAGCCCAGCTGAAACCGTCCTCAGCATCGTGATAGCCCCGCTCCCGTCGCCAGGCGATCGACGCATCCGCCACGGCTCCAACACTGTGCGTGCTCGTCAACAGAATCGGCTCCTCCAGAAAGCCGGATTCCTCAATCCAGATTGCCCCGGTCATTTCGCCATTGCCGTTGAGCGTGGACCAGCCGGCGAAGACGGGGCGATAATCCATGCCCGTTGGAAGGATCGCCGTAACACCCGTTCGGACCGGTCCCTCGCCGGGAATCCAGTCCCCCTCGCCGCGGATTAAGGTCTGGTGACCAACCCGGACACCCGGCACATCGGTGATTGCATTCAAAGGTCCAGGCTCACCGCTGAAGGGAACCCCCAGATCCCGGGCACGCGGCTCGGCCAGCAACGACGAAAGCCCAAAGAGCGTAACCCAGACAGTGATAAGAGAAAAGCAGCGAAACATGCCAGCAAGCTAAGGATAAGGACCTGCAAATCAACTCATTAAACAAACCCGCACAGACCCCCTGAATTTTACACAAAATTAATCAAAAAGCCCGATCGGGGGATTTGACACTGAATTTCTTTGGCTACAAATTTTTCATCATGAAAACCTCGTCCGCTCTGACTCAGCTATCACTCCTTCTCACAATGCTCAGCCTTACTGGCTGTGTTGCTGTGCTGGCCGGTGGCGCGGCGGCAGGGACGGTGGCCTACATCCGTGGCGATTTGCAGGCGGTTGTTGAATCCAACATTGACCGCACAGGCAACGCAGTCCAGCGGGCCGCACGCGATCTGGAGCTGATCGCTGTCTCCGACGCCAAGGATCAGACCTCCGCAAAATACATTTTCCGAACCGCCACAGACCGTAAAGTGGAAGTCAACCTCAAGCACGCAACCGACCGTACCACCAACCTGTCCATCCGCGTGGGTATATTTGGCGACGAAACCCTCTCCCGTCAATTCTACGACAGAATTCGAGCGCGGTTATAAGTCTTCAAAGTGCTCCCGAAGGTAGAATCCCATCTTCCACCCCTCCATCCATCCACTACTCCAATTATCCAATCTTTCCGCTTGACGGTGAACAACTATACATTGTATACGTTTGGCTACCATGAAGGCATTGACGTATCGGCAGGAAGAAGTGCTGGGATATATCCAGTTGCATATGCGGGAAAACGGCACTTGGCCGAGCTTCCGGGAAATCGAACGGCACTTCGGTTTTAAGAGTACCAACGCCGTTATGGGGCACCTTCGGGCGCTGGAGAAGAAGGGTTACATCAGTCGGGTTGCCGGACAGGCGCGAACCTTCCGCATCAATTGCGAGCTCGAAGACGACTCCATTCCTGCCAACGCAATCAATGTAATCGACATTCCACTTTATGGCGCTATCGCGGCGGGATATCCGGACGGGGTTGAGACAGGTGGCGAGATCGGCCGCATGCAAATCGACGCGGAAACTGCCGGAATCCGTCACTCACGGCGCTCCTTTGCCCTTCGTGTGCGCGGAGAGAGCATGGTCAATGCGGGCATCCATGACGGGGACACGGTAATCATTGAGCAATGCCTACCCCGGGATCGGGATATCGTCGCGGCTCTGATCGACGGTGAAACCACCCTGAAACGTTTTATTCAGCGCTCGGACGACTCCCCATACCTCAAGGCGGAGAACCCCGACTACCCGGAATTGTATCCAGTTTCAGAATTAGTGATCCAAGGGGTTGCGCGCGCGGTGGTTCGCCATCTTTAATAGAGGGAATGACACCTGAAGAAGCGACGCGATACAGTCGGCAGATAATACTCCCGGATTTTGGCACCGAAGGCCAGGACCGTCTCAAACGGTCCAGGGTGCTTGTTATCGGCATGGGCGGCCTCGGCAGTCCGGCAAGCCTATATCTGGCAGCGGCTGGAGTCGGGACCCTGGGTATCTGTGATTTCGACAAAGTCGACCTGACGAATCTGCACCGCCAGGTGCTACACGGCACAGAGTCTGTCGGTCGTCCCAAGATCGATAGTGCGCGCGAGCGCCTGCAGAGCGTCAACCCGGAGATTGAAATCCGTGCCCATGCGGAAGGCGTCACGGTGGACAACGCAGTCGATCTATTTCGCGAATACGATATCATCGTAGACGGCAGCGACAATTTCCCCACCCGTTACCTGAACAACGACGCGGCCTACTTTGCCGGCAAACCGCTGGTTTACGGCAGCATTTTCCAATTCGAAGGACAGCTGACCGTTTTCCATCCCGCCGAAGGTTCCCCCTGCTACCGTTGCCTGTTCCCTCAAATGCCTGAGCCGGGCACCGTGCCAAACTGTGCGGAAGCCGGCGTCCTGGGTGCCTTGCCGGGCATCATTGGCTCGCTCCAGGCGATGGAAGCCATCAAGTGGATTACCCGCTGCGGCAAAGCACCCCTGGGTCGCCTTCTGGTCTACGATGCGCTGCGCACCCGCTTTCAGGAAGTTTCCATCAAACCCGATCCCGACTGCCCGCTCTGCGGAGAGCATGCGGGCATCCAATCCATTCAAGCGGAAAACTATGAATGGGCCTGCGAAGTGCCCGAACCCAAACCTATGAGTGATTCTGAATTACCAATGGAAATCAGCGTTGCTGAATCCAAACGAAAACGTGATGCCGGCGCTCATCTGCTCGATGTCCGCGAGGCCTTTGAACGCGATATCTGCAAGATCGAAGGCGCTCATCCCATCCCGATGAAGGAAATCCCACACCGGCTCACGGAACTGGATAAGAGTCAGCCACTGGTGGTTTACTGCCACCACGGCATGCGCAGCCTGCGGGCTACCCAATATCTGCGCCAATGGGGATTCGAGAAGGCCCAAAGCATGAGTGGTGGCATTGATGCCTGGGCAAACGAAATCGAGCCCGACATGCGGCGCTATTGAGCTTGCATGAGCGACCTGTCAGGCTTGCCTTAATCCACCTCAGGCTCTTCCAGCTCAATGGTGTATTCCGGGTCCATACTCGGCAGCACTTCGGATTCCACGGGAGTCGAGATACGCCCGAGAACTAAAGCGCGGGCTTCTTCAGTGGACAACTGCTCCTCCAGTGCCGCAAGCGCCGTGTCCGGATCGCGCAAAATCCAACTGCGGGCAACCAGCATTTCATAATACACACGGCTGTCCGGATTGCTGATCACCTGTGCCCAGCTCAAGGCTGCCTGCGGATTCCGGTCCATGACTTCGACCACCAATACTTCGATGGCCGCGTCCCAGTCGGAACTTGCCGGCTGAGAGTTCAGCCACTGCGAGAGAGGCACGGGGCCGCGGGCGGAAACCCAACTATCGGCGGCCAATTGAATCATTGCCCTGCGCTCGGCTCCAGCGGGGCTTCGCTCCAACCAGTTCATGACCGCCTCCGGTTCGTCCTGAGCCCAGCTCCGAACCACAGTTTCCGTGAGAATTTCCGCCAGCCCTTCCGGTGCCTCATCTTCAATCCAGACAAGGGCTGCCCGGGGGGAGCGCGCGCTCATGGCTTCGCCCACCATGCGAACCATTTCAAGCTGCAACCAACCCGAAGGTAATTCACCTACCCAATTCAATGCATCCTCCGGCGGCAACGCCTGCATCAATCCATCGGCAAAGGAAAGCCAGGCCGCGTCTGCAACCCGGTGGTCTTCCGGCAGCTGGTGCAACATCGACAGCGCATCGTCCGGATGGTAGCGGGTAATCTGCCAGATCAATTCAGTCATCCGTGTCCCGGCTTCTGCACCTTCATTCTGACGCAGCCATTGCCAGGCGTCACGAGGACGAGTCTGCCCCCAGCCCGCCAGCACTGCGTTTATGTAGGGTTCCCGCTCAAACGGGTCTTCCACCCGGTTGGCCATCGCCAGCGCGCTGCGGCCGTCCGTACGCCCCCATTGCTCAAAAAAGATTCGCAGGGCCATGTCGCGATTCACGCTGGAGGGCTGATCCAGAAGAAACTGCACCCCGGAAATCCGTTTACGCGCCGGGACACCTTCAGCGATGTATTCCAGGCTACGCTCGCGCCGAAAGACCCCGTGTTCGTTCAGAAGGATCGTCAAGGCACGCTCCAGCTGATCGGGAAAGCGATCCCGATTCGCCATCGACATCATCTCTCCATAGTCCAGCGGTTCATCCAGCAGGCGCTCGATCACGATGCCCAACTGCCGCAACTCCAGACTGTCGTCGTCACGGCTATGGTCGGGGTCCAGGTGAAAGGCAAAGGCCAGAAACAGGCCCAGCACAAAAACCAGCCCCAGAGAAAATAACCAGGTTAGCCCCAGCGCAAGTGGTGTCAGTCGGCTGCGTTTCATTTCGGCATTTCCTTAATGTAGAGGTCTCGTTGCGGATAAGGCACCTGGATGCCTGCGTCCCGCAGATGTTTCCAGACTGTAAAATTGACCTGGCTGATAAATGCCCGTGGCTTGTGCATCAATGAAGTGCTCCAGACACGCAACTCAAAATTCAAGGATGAATCCCCAAACGCGATGAAGCGCACGGAGGGAGCGGGTTGTGGCAAAACATCCGGACACTGGTTCGCTGCTTGCAAGAGAACTTTCTCAACTTCAAAGGGATCGCTTTTGTAGTGCACGCCAATCGGCATCTTAAAGCGGACCTTGTCATCGTTGTGGCTCCAATTGGTCACCGACTCGGATATAAAGCGGGAATTTGGAATAATGACGTCGATGTTGTCATTGGTCCGAATGGTAGTGCTGCGAGCCAGAATATTCACGATAACGCCCTCGTAGCCGTCCACGTCGACCCGGTCGCCGACCTTGATTGGCCTCTCCAGCAGGATGATCAGCCCACTGACAAAGTTGTCCGCCACATTGCGCAATCCAAAGCCCACGCCAAAAGAGATCGCACCCAGCATCACCGAGAAGGTCGCCCAGTTGATTCCCTGAAGGGCCACAGGAGTGATGACGGTTAAACCAATGATCAGGACTGCATAGCCGAGCAAGGTGGCATAGGCATTCGCAAGTCCCAGTTGAATTCCGAAACGAGGAAACACCCGGTGTGTGAGCAAGCGCTTGATCAGTGCCTGAACCAGAACCAGGACGGTCAACAAAGTAAACCCAATCAAGAGCGATAGCGGAGTGAAACTCACTTCCCCGATCCGATACGGCTCTGTCCAGAAACTACTGCTCAGCATCTCGGAACCTTGCACGGGTTCAGGCTGAAACTCAATTGCAATCTTTTTACCCTTGGCAATCTTCAGCGAGCTGGCAGATTGCTGCCATGGCAGTCAAACCACAAGTTTTATGCTGGTTGATGTGTGACTCGGTTCACATCGACCCGGCTACCGGGAAGCACTACATCATGGGCTGCTTCTCCAATATCCGTGTTCGCCAATTCCCAGCCAAACACCCGCGCATGGTCTGGTTTCTCACCCTGACCGATGTCAAGCCCGGGAAACATCAGCTGCGGATCACATTTGGTCCGGATATGGAGAGTTCGCAAAAAATTCTTGAGCGGGAATTTGAATCGAAGAACCCCCTGCACAAGATTAACCTTATAAATGAAATTCGAAATCTCCCGTTCACCGCTGCTGGAAATTATGTGGTGACGGTTGAGATTGATAATGACCCCATTCTCGTAACAAACCTCGGGGTCAACCATCCATAAATTATGATAGATATCTTAGGAATAGGATCACCAGTCGTCGACATTCTCGCCGAAGTTGACGAATCATTTGTCGCACAGATCGACGGAGACAAAGGAGGCATGGTCCTCGTAAACGCCGACCAACTGGATCAGTTGGTATCCAAACTCAAAGGCAACGCCGTTCAGGCTGCCGGGGGATCTTCCGGCAACACCACTTTTGCCTTGGCGGAATTGGGAGCGAAAACTGCTTTCCTCGGAAAGATCGGAAATGACTCATACGGCAGTTTCTACCGCGAGGCCTTTGTAAACGCTGGCGGTGACGGCAGCCGTTTCAAGGTTGGAGACCAGGCCAATGGCCGCTGCGTTTCTCTGATCACTCCCGATTCCGAGCGCACTATGCGCACGGACCTCGGCGCCGCAATGACTTTGGCACCAGAAGAGGTCAAGCCAGAGGATTTCGCCAAGGTTAAGCACGTTCACGTTGAAGGCTATCTACTCTTCAACCGCGACCTGATGCTGGCTGTTTTGAAACAAGCCAAAGCCGCCGGCTGCACCATCAGTCTGGACTTGGCTTCCTTCGAAGTCGTCGAGGCTTCCCGGGACAGCTTACCTGAAATCCTCAGCGAATATATCGACCTGGTCTTTGCCAATGAAGATGAAGCCAAAGCCTTCGCCCAGGACAGTGTTTCCAAGCCAGAGGTGCATGCGCAGTTGCTTGGCAAGTATGTGGACGTCGCGGCTGTCAAGGTTGGCAAGGATGGCGCGTGGATTGCAAGCGACGAAAAAGTCATTCACACCCAGGCGATCCAAGGTATCAAAGCCGTTGATACAACAGGCGCCGGCGATTACTGGGCGGCAGGCTTCCTTTTCGGCCGCCTGCGCGGGCGCACGCCGGAAGTCTGCGCACACTATGGAGCCTTACTGGGTGCAGCCGTTGTATCCACGATTGGCGCAAAGCTGCCTGCCGAGACATGGAACGGTCTTCGAGCTAAAGTGCAGTAGACCTACACTGGCAGCCAAAGCTTTCTGCCAAGGGAGCTCCCGGACCGGTTCAATGCCAGGTCTCGGAGCTCCTTTCTTGTAGAGGCAACTGATTGCCTCCGCTGCCTTTAATCATCGCCGAGCCGACGCATGCTGGCGTAAAGGCCCAATGCACCTGCGATGAACAATGTCAATCCGATCAAAAGGAAGTTGATTTCAAAGGCACCCGCCATTGCGACGATAGGTGCGACAACCAGGGCGATGGCTGAACAAATAGCGAGTATTCGTGCTTGCTGCTTCATAAATCAGGTGGGGATCAGATCGTTCTGATAATTCCACAATCGGCTGTAATAGCCATCTTTTTCCAACAGCCCATCGTGAGATCCCTGCTCAACAATCGCGCCTTGATCAAGGACCACTATCTGATCGGCCTTGCGGACCGTCGACAAGCGGTGGGCGATAATGAGAACGGTGCGCGCCTGCATAAGATTCTCCAAGGCTTCCTGAATCTGACGTTCGGTAATCGTGTCCACACTGGCCGTTGCTTCATCCAGAATGACAAAGGGCGGATTCTTCAATAAGACCCGGGCAATGGTCAGGCGTTGTTTTTCACCCTGGGACAGGCGGATGCCCTTTTCGCCGATGTTGGTATCGATGCCATCGGGCAATTTCTGGACAAAATCCCAGGCACAGGCTCCATTGAGCGCCGCTTCGATCTGGGCGTCAGTGGCATCCTCCCGTGCCAGGGTCAGGTTGTCGAGCACGGTTCCTTCAAACAAAAAAGGATCCTGGGCAACGTGCCCTACCCGCTCGTGCAAGTCCTTCAGGCGTACTTTGCGAATGTCTGTCCCATTGATACGCACCGCGCCATCGGTTGCATCGTATGCCCGCAGGGCCAGGTTTGCGATCGTGCTTTTGCCGGCACCCGTGTGACCGACCAGAGCCGTTACCCGACCCGCAGGCAGATTGAGGTTGAAATCCGTGAGAATCTCCGGCCGTTCCGGATACTGGAAGCCGACCTTCTCGTAAGTTATTTCCACCGGACCTGCCGGAAAATCGACTGGATTCGGGTCCTCGGCAACATCCACACGTGCATCGAGAATCTCAAAAACCCGTTCACCCGAAGCCTTGCCCGCCGCCAGCATGTGATTGATGCCATGCAGCTCACCGATCGGGCGGTAAAGCATGTTGGCATAGAGCACAAAGGCTACCAGTTGAGGGAAGCCGAAGCGATCGGGCTGGGTCAGCAGCAGATATCCGCCGACGCCGATAACGGCCACAATGCCCATGTTTGTAAGGAAGGTCGTGCCCGGATTGTAGGTTGCCCAGCGAAACATGGCGGCCAGGGTGCGCGTGCGCAGCGACTCGGCCTTCGCGTCGAAACGGCGGCTCTCACGCTCCTGCAGGCCAAAGGTCTGAATCAAGCGGTTGCCCTGAATGTCTTCAACCAGAAGGCTGTTCAGATCGCCCGCCGCTTCCCGCACACGCTTCCAGTAATAGCGGGAACCCTTGGCATAAAAGTAACCGAGAATCAGAAGAATGGGCACCGGCAAAAAGACAAACCAGGCCAGAAAAGGCTCAGTCAAAAACAGAACCACACTGACACCGAGAATCATCACCAAGGCCCGGCCGCCCATTTCAGTCCCGTCCAACAGTGCCCGTTCGACGGCCATAACGTCTTCAATCACGCGCGAAGAGATCTCACCGCTCTTGCGTTGATCGTAGAAAGAGACCGGCAGGTTGAGCAACTTCTGGTGCAGGTCCCGGCGCATATCCAGCAAAACCCGTTGTTCGAGGACATTATTGACCACGATGCGCAGACCATTGAACAGCTCACTGCCGAAATACAGCGCGGCGACCACCAGCACCCCGGACAGGAGCCCGGCAATTTCACCGGTCTCCATGACTCGGCTGAGAATGCCCTCAATCGCCTTCGGAATAGCAATTGCCAGCAGTGTCATGCCGATCGCAAATAATTGCGTCAGCAAAAACAAAGCCCGGTAACGAAAAAGGTATTGGGATACGCGCCAGATGACTTTCATGCGAAATGGTGAGCTTCGGTCAGCCCACCGGCATTGTCAAGATACGGGCTGTAGTTGGGTCATTCCCTTCAGCGCGATTCCCTGGCGGGTACTCGCAACCAGACAATTTTGACCGCGAGAATCATCAATAGCGTCCAGGTAAATGGAAGCAAGGGAGCACGAAAATGAAACTCCCAGGCCGCCCCTAGAATTAGCACAAACCCCGCCCAAAGCAGGGCAATTTGCCCATAGTCCACATAGCGCCAGTAGCGGAGAAAAACCCCCAGAGCCCACAACCAGGCCAGGACAATGAACGAGCAGCCGATAATCCCCAACTCAATGACAAATTCACTGAGGTCCAGATGGGCCTGGCGGAACCAGAAGGGTTGGCTTCGCCATACCCGTCGTCCAGTCTCCGAGTCCACAACCCGGACGCGGTAAGTGGGCGCAAGCTCCGCGTAGGGTCCTGCGTAGCGCAGGTGAAGGTAGCGAAAACTGCCAGCACCATAACCAAGCCAGGGCCGATCGGAGATCATGGCGTTGGTGACTTTCAGCATGTAATAGCGCCCCTCCAGCTCAGGATTATCCGATAGGCTGACGGTGCGCTCATAACTGCGCTTAAGGCGTTCATAGCGATCTGGATTGGCGACCGAAATAAACGCAAAGAGCAGGAAAACAGACAGAATGCCTATCGGAAACAGCGCCCCCTTCAAGGCGTAGAAGCGCACAAAAAAATAGCTGCAAATAACCAGAAAACCAAACCATAGCACGACGACCATGCCGGTCGCACCCCGGGACTCGGCCTGCGCCGCGGCGAAGGAAAGCATCAGGGCAAAGCCAAAGTGCAGAAGGTACCAGCCGCCGAAACGAAACTCCCGCGCAGCCCTGGCCAGCCCTCCAAGAAACAGCGCCTGACATAGACCGGTGCCCAGAACGAGGAAGAAAGCTCCATGGTTTTCATTCACCAGGGTGCCCCAGAACGGCACCGATGAATTGGCCTTGCGCGGATGCGTATCCCAAATGCCGAGAATCTGATTCATCCCCGTATAGTGCTGATAGAGGGCCGCGATGCCCCAGACCACGAAAATGACCGCAACTGCCTGAAGCAGGAAGTTCAGAGCGCGGCGCGACTGCACCCCCGCCCAAAGACAACAAATGCTAAGCCAGGGAACCATCAGATAGAGCATCCCCCGGTATGGATTCGACTGCTCCAGAGGTGCAATAATGCCACTGGGCAACCACTCAATGTAGTCCTGGCGGATCATGCGCCCAGTGCCGGGCGGTACAAAAGTGTATGCCCACTCTACATTCCAGGACTGGATCCAAACGTAGGTAATCAATCCAAAGCCCAGCCAGAAAGGTGGGAATTTCAGCAGCCGGAGCAGCACTGCCCGGGGCTGTCGGGACAAAGGATTCTCAGCCTCTCCCGGCAAGGGGATTGCCAACAGCAAAAATGTGACTACGGCAATTGCGACGGAAGTATGCTGTGCCCACAGATTGACGCCGCCCATACAGATTGCCAGCCACAGAAACTGCAGCAGCAATGCACCCACAATCAGGCGCTCACGCAATGCGACCGGTGGTTTCCAATTCTGGCTGGAATCGGCGCCCTGGCCACCCGTCATTTGACGAAACTGTTCGAGGCTCGGCATGGTTTTCAGTTATCCCCTATCCCGCCTTGCGTTGGCAACCTTTGAGTCAGCCAATCCCTCAATCCTTTGGGATCGCGCTCAAGCTCTTCCTCCAGCTCGCGCAAGAGAGCTTCCAGCGGCTCCAGGGCAATCGGCGCTTCCCGCGCTTTGAAAATATGGGCGTTCGAAGTGGATTCCCTGGCTTCCGGGACTGGATACAAATCCTCATGCAATTTCTCACCCGGACGCAACCCGATGCTCTGAATCTGAATGTCCACTTCCGGCTCATAACCGCTGAGTTGAATCATCTGCCTGGCCAGCTCATAAATGTTCACCGGCTCACCCATATCAAGCACGAAGGTCTCGCCACCCTCAGCCATGGCACCGCACTGCAAAACCAGACCAACCGCTTCGCTCAAAGTCATGAAATAGCGCGTTGCCTCGGGATCGGTCACCGTCACCGGACCGCCCTGAGCAATCTGCTGCTTGAACAAAGGAATGACGGAACCCGACGAGCCGAGTACATTGCCAAAGCGAACCGACGCAAAGATGGAGAAACCACCCACCTCAGCAGCTGCAAGCGCCGCGGCGCGCACGCAGGATTCTCCGAGGAACTTGCTCAGGCCCAATAGGTTGACTGGATTCACCGCCTTGTCCGTCGAGACGAACACAAAGCGGCCCACACCCGAGCGCAAAGCCAGCTGCACCAGATCACGGGTCACAAAAGTATTGTTGCGCAGGGTTTCGACCGGTTCCCGTTCCGTAATGGGAACATGTTTGTGTGCGGCTGCGTGAAAAACCAACTCCGGCTGATCCTGCTTAAAGGCCGACTCCAATCCTTTTGCGTCGCGGAGGTCCAGCAGGCGGGGCCGCAGCTCCAGCTGCGGGAACTGCTTCCGCAAAAGTGATTCCGTTGTGTAGAGGGAGGGCTCGTTGCGCTCGATCAAAACGAGCAGGGCCGGGGCCGCGGCGGCAATTTGAATCGCAAGCTCGGACCCAATCGAGCCACCGGCTCCCGTTACCAATACCACCTTGCCCGCAATACTCTCGCGAATGGAGTCCGTATTCAAATCTATTTCAGGACGTCCAAGCACATCTTCAATTTGCGGCTGGTGCAGGTCCGTAATACGGCTGATCCCCGCATTCAAATCGGCCAGGTTGGGCAGGATTTCAATTCGGCAATGATTATCTGTACCGAGCCGCACCAGTTCACGGATGCGCTTCTGCCGGGCCGAGGGGATCGCTATAACAACGGAACGGAATCCATATTTTTCCTGCAGCGCCGGTAATTTTTCCGGGCCGCCCAAGACCGGAATTCCGAGCAGGGTTGAACCCCACTTGCGGGCGTCGTCATCGAGAAAACACACGACGCGGCGCCGGTTGTGGTGGGTGCGCTGTAGAGCCTGTGCAAACAAGGCACCCGCCTCCCCCGCTCCGATCACGGCCACCGGCATGTATTCCAGTTGACCGGGAATCAGCTCCGATACACCTGAGTGCATCCGGTTTAAGAACAGGCGAAAACCAAGCAGCCCAGCCGACGAAAACAAGGCGTCGATCACTGCGACGCTGCGCGGGGGTGCCCAGTAGCCAATGCCTCCGGAGGCGATGTTCAGCACCAAGAGCAAAACCGCCACAATACCCATTGCAGCAGCAATGCGCTTCACGTCGGCCCAGCCCAAAAACCCCGGCAATGCGTCCAATTGGCCAAACAGGCTCAGAAAAAGCAGTTTGACCGGAATCAGCCACAGCATCAAAACCCAAAGGTCCTCCATCACCGCAGTCGGCACTCGAAAATCGTAGCGCAGTTGATACGACAGCCAAAGGCTGACCAGGGCTACCAGGGCCGAGCCAAAGGTGAGGATGCTGAATCGGTAAGCAGACATACGGTCCGAAGGAGCTATCAAAGCTCCCAAATTGAACCGTATGTGCAATGCTTAAATCGCCAACTCCAAGGCATCTCCCGCAGCATTCAAACGGAACTGAATCGCGCTACCGTCTTGCACGCTTCCCTGAATCAGACCCCGGGCCAATGGATTTTCTACCTGTTTCTGCAGAAAACGTTTCAGCGGGCGGGCACCGTAGACCGGATCGTATCCTTTCTCTGCAACCCACTTCAAGGCCTCAGTATCCAGGCTGACCAGAATATTCCGCTCGGCGAGACGGCGATTCACATCGGCCAACAACAGGCTGACAATCGATTCAATGTGCTCAAGGCTCAGGGGTTTAAACAAGATCGTGTCATCTAGACGATTTAGAAACTCCGGACGGAAGGCTTGACGCAACTCGCTCATCACGGATTCGCGCACACTGTCCGGTATTTCATCACCAGTAACGCCCTCGAGCAGGTAGCGGCTGCCAATATTCGAGGTCAGTATAATTACGGTGTTCTTGAAATCCACCGTATGCCCATGGCTGTCCGTGATGCGGCCATCGTCCATGATCTGCAGCAACACATTGAACACATCCGGATGCGCCTTTTCGATCTCATCGAAGAGGATCACCGAATAGGGTTTGCGGCGCACCGACTCAGTCAGCTGACCACCCTCATCATAACCCACGTAGCCCGGAGGGGCACCGATCAGTCGCGACACACTGTGTTTCTCCATGTATTCCGACATGTCGAGGCGGATGATGTTGTCCTCACTGTCAAACAGGGTCGCAGCCAAGGTCTTCGCCAACTCGGTCTTGCCGACGCCAGTCGGCCCAAGGAACAGGAAGGAACCAATCGGACGGCGTGGATCCTTGATGCCCGCGCGGGAACGCAGGATAGCTTCGCTGACCACCCGCACACCTTCTTCCTGACCCACGACCCGTTCGTGCAGGATGTCCTCGAGGCGCAGCAGCTTCTCGCGCTCTCCTTCCAACAGACGCGACAAAGGAATACCGGTCCAGCGACTGATGATCTCGCCGATTTCCTCGTCGGTGACTTCTTCTTTGACTAGGCGAGCCTTGTCAGACTGCGCCTGCGCCTGCTGCTGGGCTTGTTGCAATTGCCGCTCCAGATCCGGTAAGGTTCCATGCCGCAACTGGGCAGCACGATTCAAGTCGTAGGCCCGCTCGGCCTTCTCCATTTCCTGACGCGTCTGCTCGATCTGCTCCTTTAAATGGCGCAGGTCTTCACTGCCCTTTTTCTCGCTTTCCCACTGCTCCTTCAATCCACGCATGTCTTCGCGCAGGTTGGTCAGTTCTTTGCGCAGCTCTTCCAGCCGGCTCTGCGAGGCCTCGTCCTTTTCTTTTTTCAGGGCGGCCTCCTCGATCTCAAGCTGCATCACACGGCGGGAAAGCTGGTCAAGCTCCTGCGGCATCGAATCCATTTCCGTGCGGATCATTGCGGCAGCCTCGTCGACCAGGTCAATGGCTTTGTCAGGCAGAAAACGCGAAGTGATATAGCGGTGCGAAAGTGTTGCGGCATTCACCAGCGCATTGTCGGTAATCCGCACTCCGTGGTGAATTTCAAACCGCTCCCGCAAACCGCGCAGAATGGAAATAGTATCTTCCACCGACGGTTGACTGACGATCACGGTCTGGAAACGACGTTCCAACGCTGCATCCTTTTCGATGTGCTTACGGTATTCATCAAGCGTGGTCGCTCCGATACAGTGCAATTCGCCACGCGCGAGCATCGGTTTCAAAAGGTTGCCCGCATCCATGGCCCCCTCCGTGCGGCCCGCGCCGACAATGGTGTGAAGTTCGTCGATAAAGAGCAGAATACGCCCCTCGGCGGCTTTGATCTCCTGCAGCACCGCCTTAAGGCGCTCTTCAAATTCACCCCGGTATTTCGCGCCGGCGATCAATGAACCCATGTCCAGTGAAAAGATTGTCTTTTCCTTCAGTCCCTCTGGCACATCCCCACGCACAATGCGCTGGGCCAAGCCCTCGACAATGGCGGTTTTACCAACCCCCGGATCGCCGATCAGTACAGGGTTGTTCTTGGTTTTGCGCGAAAGGATGCGGATAACCCTGCGAATCTCGTCGTCGCGCCCGATCACGGGATCCATCTTGCCCTTGCGGCAGGCCTCCACCAGATCGATACCGTATTTGCTTAAAGCTTCGTAAGTCGCTTCCGGATTGCTGCTGGTAACACGTTGATTGCCACGCACGGCCTGAAGGGCCTTTTGAAAGCGCTCGATGGTGATCTCAAAGGACGCAAAAAAGCGCTTTAATTCATCCGGTCGGTCGAGCTGAATCAAGGCGAGGCCCAGGTGCTCCACTGCAATGAAGTCATCCTTAAGCTTAACCGCCTCCGCCTCGGCACCGGTCAAAACCTTCTGGTAGGCCTCCGTCACATAAACCCGGTCAGCTTCGACCGAGCCGGTAACGGCAGGCAGGCGACTCAACTGCCGCTCGACGGCGAGCTGCACAGCCGACGGCGTAATGTCCATCTTCTTCAGAACCGATGAAAAGATGCCGTTCTCCTGCGCCAGCAATGCGTGCAGCAGGTGCCAGGCATCCACTTGCTGGTGATGCCGCCGCCGGGCCTCCGATTGAGACTCGATCAATGCGCTTTGGGCCTTTTCGGTAAAACGTTGTGGATCGATTTGCATACCCATCCTCCTGCATGGAACGGGCCAATTCCTAACGAAGCCAACGCCTGCCATTAAGTCTAAACGAAACCCACATCCTAATTTCTAAGGCACTTATTACAAGAGACTTAAGGCAACTACAAAAGACCGAATTCGGTATTGATCGATGATTCCCCTCAGCTCAAACTGAGTCAACGGGTGGGCGCCGCCCGCTTTAGTGCGCCAAAATGGCGCGCTCATTTCGAATCGATTGAATTCAAGGCGCCGTTGTTTTGCCAGTTCAGGATCCATTCAAACAAACCCTGAAAGTAACCGTTGCGACGCAATGGGCTGGGTAGACGGATTTCATTAACTGCCAGCGGATAGCTGTCCGGCCAGTCGCCCGCCCACCAGTTGAACCAAACGGGAAACCAGTCAAAGCTCTGTGACTGGCTCTGCTTCAGCGGCATCAGCACATCGACCACCAGACTGTCGAAGCGCGATCCTGTCCAGACTTTTGCCCATAGATCGGAACGTATCCAGTCCCTCAGCTCATTGAGTCCGTTCAGCTTCCTAAAGTTTCCCTGTTCAGGCTCGAGCTTTGGCAGCCCGTAACTCCATTGGAAGCCTTGCCAGGCTTGCATCC
Source organism: Opitutales bacterium (assembly GCA_020831485.1). Lineage (GTDB taxonomy): Bacteria > Verrucomicrobiota > Verrucomicrobiia > Opitutales > Oceanipulchritudinaceae > JAFIGG01. The sequence continues at coordinate 33,647 of JAFIGG010000005.1, read as the reverse complement.
AATTTCCACGTTCCTGCAGCAGGCGACGGTATTGTTGCAGGCGCAGCGACGGTCTATTGGCCGGGCGCATTGCTTGCCGACGCCATTTGTTGGCAAACAGGTCCACCGCACCCGCAATCGAGAAATCCGGAGCAGCCATAACCTGCCAGCTGAAGTGCTGGGCGCAGGCCAGCATCGCGGCCCGATTGCCCGGCATGCCGAGGTAGCCCAGAAGGAGTTCGTGACAAGCCTGTTCCCAGCCATCCCGCCGCACCAACCAATCGGCAAAGGCCACTTTCGCGCTAAAGCGGTCCCCGGCCAGCCGAGCGAAGCGCTCAAAGGTTTCCGCTTCAGTGCGTTGACCGAAGGCATCCTGAAGGCTCATGCGCCAATGGTGTCGCTCGTCCTCCCTGAAGTGGTCCACCAGATGCTCAAGGTCTTCGGGCAAATACGGCGCCATCAGCCACAGCGGCAGTTCCTGTCCAGCAGCCGTGACACAGGCCAGATCTGGTTGCACCGGTGGAAACACACAAACGTGCAGGACCACTCCGGCGAACTCCGGGGCCTGATCATGCCCATGACGTCGCCAATCTTCGGGATATAGGTGGATCTCAACATCACCGAGCAGGCTTTGCCCATTCAGTTCCAGGCGTGCCTTGCGGAAGTCCGGTCCCGCACCATGGTTCCAGAGCCCCGGCGACAAGACCCGCAGGGATTCACCATTCCAGAGCCGCAAAGGCTCCTTTCGCCAAGGCTGCTCGGCCCACAGCATCTGGATAAAGCGTTCCGACAAAGCCAAAGGCCCATACCAACCCTGAATTTCGGCAACCTTAATACTCATCTTTAAAACGTTATTTAAGGTATTCCTGGGAGCAATAAAAAAGTAGCCCCTCGCTTTCAGCGTGGGGACCCGGGGATCAAGCCGATCTCTCCAATCCACGCCGTACCCTGCATGAATGCAGGGTCTACTTTGCGCTGCCGACCAGTGTTGCTGTGCCGTTTATACACCCGTCCGGCAATTTTTTGGGGAAAGACGCTTGGGGATATCGCCCCAGTATGCTACGGTTCCCTCTCGCTCATTAAAACAAGAATTCTTGAAGCAAGCAACTATGCAGATCAGTAAAGATAAGATCGTGTCGATTGAATATCGGCTCACCGACGATGACAGCAATGTCATCGATGAATCCCAGCCCGAACAGCCGCTGGCCTACCTTCATGGCCACGGACGAATTGTGCCCGGCCTCGAGAATGCACTCGATGGCAAGCAAACCGGCGATGAAGTCAGCGTCAAAGTCCCACCGGAAGAGGGCTACGGCGAGCACCATGCGGCCTTGAAGCAGGAAGTGCCCAGCAGCCAGTTCCAGGGCGTTGACAACCTTCAGGTCGGCATGCAGTTCACCGCACAGACGGGTCAGGGACCCATCACCGTTCGCATCACCCAGATCGATGGTGACAAGGTAACTGTCGACGGCAACCATCCGCTCGCAGGCCAGAACCTGAATTTCGACGTCAAGATCGCGGAAGTCCGCGAAGCGACCGAAGAAGAGCTGGCTCAAGCCGCCCAACCGGGGCAATAAACTTCGGCTGCCACAGGAACAAGACCGGAACTACAGCTAATTTCCTGTAAATTCAATTTCAGAGGCCGCACTTTCATTTGCGAAAGGCGGCCTCTTTCGTTTTATTGGTCGCATGATTGCTCCACTTTCACTTCGACTCGCAACCCTCGGCATCCTCTCCGTCTTCCTTTTCGGCTGTGCAACCCAGAGTCCGCAGGCCCGTATTTCCAAGAATCAGGATCTGTTCGACTCATATCCCGCAGAAGTCCAGACCGCCATCGAGGAAGGCCGTGTCGAGCCCGGCTTCGACGCCGACCAGGTCCGCATGGCAATCGGCGACCCCAGTCGGGTTGAAACCCGTCGCACCGAGGACAGCGAACAAACCGTTTATGTTTACACCCGTTCCAGCCCTGGCCTTAGCTTTGGCGTTGGCGGTTCCCGCGGAGGTGGTAGCTCCTCCATTGGAACCGGAGTTGGCATATCGACCGGCGGACGGAGTCAGGATGTGCTGCGGGTAGTTTTTGAAGGCGGCAAAGTTAAGGCCGTCGAAGAAATCCAGTAGACAGCAGTACTGCATGAAAAAACTCGATTTTTTTAACAAGGTTCAATAATAAACGAAACCTAAGGATCTTTCTTATACCGCTAACGGTATCCCAGAAACCGGCTGCTTACACAACCACAGCGCCGTCATCCGCCCATTCGATCTCCCATGACCGTGACACCCTACTTTGAGGAACTCATTTCATTAGCCGTAAACCTGAGAGCTTCGGATGTTCATGTGGTCTGCAGAAAATCACCATCGATGCGGATTGATGGCACTGTGACCATCGCTCCCGGAAAACTGCCGGTTCTGTCGGCTGAAGAAACAGAGCAAATGCTGCTCGGACTTCTCTCGGACCAGCAGCGCAAACGCCTGGAAGCAGATATGGAAATCGACTTCGGCCTTCAGGTCTCTACGCAAGAAAGCCAGGTCCGGCTTCGGGTCAACATGCACTACCAGCGCTTTGGCCTGGCTGCTGTCTTTCGCATGATTCCCCAGCACGCCCCAACGCCTGAAGCGATATCGCTGGAACCATCATTGATCGATTTAAAGGACCTGCCAGGCGGTTTGGTGTTGGTGACCGGAGCAACTGGAATGGGTAAATCAACGACCGTTGCCAGCCTCATCAATGCAATTAACAGCCGGCATTCGAAGCACATCCTGACGATCGAAGACCCTATCGAATACTACTTCGAGGAAGGAACCTGCCGAGTCACTCAGCGCGAGATCGACAGCCACACTCACTCTTTTGCGTCCGCACTGCGGTCCGCCCTGCGAGCCAACCCGAACATCATTTTTGTCGGCGAAATGCGCGACCTGGAAACCATAGCCCTGGCCCTTACAGCTGCAGAAACAGGCCACCTGGTCTTCTCCACGCTGCATACTCCGGACGTAGCTCATACGCTACACCGCATTATTGATGTATTTCCCTCTGCGCAGCAAAGCATGGTACGTGCACAATTGGCCTCCTGTCTGCAAGCGGTTGTTGGCCAAGTTCTCATCCCCTGCGCCAGCGGTGAAGGCCGGGCCGCAGCTAGAGAGATTCTCCTCGCCAATGCAGCAGTCCGCACACACATCCGCGAAGGTGAAATCCACCAGATATACCCCACTTTGTGTTCATCCATTGATGGCGGTATGTGCCCGCTTGAACTGGCTCTAGCGCGACAGGTCAATCAAGGCATCGTCGATTACACTGAAGCCCTCAACTGGGCCAACCATCGTTCCGTTTTCGAAAGCTACATCCGCGATAAAGCGCAGCCTCGGGAAAATGCAAAGCCAGACTCGGCTAAAAGCTTCCAAGCTTTTTCAGCTTTCTGAGCAGTTCATTCTTCTTCGCCTGATCCAGCCTAGGCTTATTAGCTGCAGTCTCGGAATCATCACTCGAAGACTCTGGAAGCACAGCACTGGCTTCAGGATCCAACTTGTATAAGCCAAGAGGAACCCCATCCATCGCTTCCTCCGCCAACAGTTCAATTCGCAACAGATCAGAGATAAGCACCACCGATTTTTGACAATCCGGGGCCATAGTTGCGGACTCTTCACTGCGATTGAGGTCGAGTTCTTTGGCATAAAAGGCAACCGCTTGTTCCAAATCCGGAACAACAAACGCAACCTGAAGAAACGGCATCTGCCTGCTACTGGATTCTTGGTTCATATAGATATAACCCGATACATATGGAGTAATTCCTGTATATGGATAGCCTAATATTCCTACTTGTAAAAGATAAAACATGACTGCGCATTTATGCTCTGGACAATCGATAACAGACAGCCTTATCCAAATAATATCGGAGTATACCTCCACAAATGCAAACACCATAAATATATACCTCAGGTACTGCTAAACGACACCTACGGGTTCTATTTTTATAACTTTAGGTGTTATTCAGAGAATTTAGTTTTAATACAATTTCACAAAACTCAAGTAGGTTTCATTACCTACAATTTGATTACCCTCAAACACTGAAAAACCATGAAAAAAACCACGCTTGAGCTGTCACAGGCTCCTTCAAAATCCAAAAACATCCGCCGTAAAGCTGGTTTCACCCTAATTGAAATCATTGCTGTACTGGTCTTGCTCGGCATCCTTGCTGCCGTAGCGGTTCCACGCTACATCAACATGGCCGACGACGCCCGCGTCCGTGCTGTTCAGGCAGGAATCGCCGAACTCAACGGCCGCGAATCCCTGGTCTGGTCACAGCAGATGATCGCCAACGCAGGCAGTGTAACCGATGCGGACATAGTTACAGCTACCGATGCAGCAAACATTGGAGCCTCCTATTCATGGACAGATGGCCCCGAAGCAACCGGCGGAACACTTGTGTTCGATGGAGGCAACCCTGTTGTCTTAACCCGGACCGCTGCCAACAATGACGGCCCTGCAGTTTGGACAGAAGCAACCACCCCCGATCCATAAATGAATTCTTCTACGGATTGATTTCCTGTTTCAGGCAACCGCCCGGAGAATCCGGGCGGTTGAACTGAAACTTCTTAAACCACACATACACGTAGCCCCCAGCCCTTGCATTCCGCTCAAACCTTCTACCCCTAACCCCTACAATGAATAAACACTCCAAGACGGGTAATACGCTTGTAGTTGGAGTTGATATCCATCCGCATGTGATTCGCATGGTCAAAGTCCTTCGGACGGAAGCGAAACGACCCAGAATCCTTGCCTGGCGAACCCATAGTCTGGCTCAACCCCTGCAGACTGAAAACGAATCCTACAGCCGGATTCTTGCCGAAGAATTACAGTCTTTTCTCGAAGATGCATCTGTTTTTGAAGTCTGGACAACCCTGCAGGCCCAGCAGGTGCGGACTTTTCATCTGCAATTACCGAAAATGGATTCCAAACAGCTCGGTGCAGCTGTGTTCTGGGCAGTAAAACGAGAGAACCCATTTGAAGAAAGTGAGTGGGTTCTTGACTACGAGGTCGTTACCAGTGGCGACGAAGAAAAGGCTCCGGTAACCCATATCACCGCCTACCTCGCCTCTCGGCAGCATCTGGACCAAACCCGCGATCTGTTTAACCAGGCAGGCTTCCCACTCTCCGGAATCAGCCTGCCCATGAGCGCATTCAACAATTTCATCCGCAGCGGGTGGATTGATGCAGAACCGGCACCGGTTGCAGTATCCATCACTGACATGGATGCCACCCAGGTCGGCCTTAGCCACCTGGGCTTCACTGCACTCACACGCAACATTCCAGCCGGGCTGAATCAGATGAGTGAGGCTGCAGACAAAGCCCTAGTCGACGCACCATTAAATCGCGAGATCATGGATTGGATTTCGGGAGTCAGCGACGAAGCATCCGATGCCGGTCAATCAGGGGCGATTACTGATAAATACTACATTGACGCTTTGCGCCGTCCTCTCGAACGCCTGGCTCGGCATGTAGAGCAAACAATTGAATTTTTTCACCGGAACCACAAAACGCCTGGCTCGGTGGATACTGTTTACACCTTTGGTCTTGTAGCGACCAACAAAGCAATCCGCGATTACCTCAACCAAAGGTTGGATGTAGACATTATTCCCTTTGATCCGATGGCTCCGGCATTCATCGCTGAAGATTCTCAGGTTCCGGAAAAAGCCGAAGAACGGATTCCTTATAACCTGGCCCTTGGTCTGGCACTTTCGGCTCCAGACCAAACCATCAATTTTCTCCATACTTTTAAAGACCGTCAGACGGCACAAAGGCACCAACTGATTGGGCGCATCACCCTCATTTCAACTGCTGCAGTGCTGGCCATCTCCGCTGTCTGTGGCTTCTGGCAGTATCAAATTCTAGCGGGCTTTAAGACCGAACGCAAGGCACTCGAACAAACCGTGAGTGGATTCGATCCACGCGTCAGTGAAACCGTTCTGCGTGATACTGCAACTGAGCTTCAGCAACGACAACGAGAGCTAAAAGCTGCGGCTGAACGCCATCAGGCATCCGCCCTGATCGTTGAAATAAGCAATCTTGTCCCAGCGGGTATCGTATTGACGGAGATTAGTTTTGGCCAACCACGCGCACAGAGCCGCAACCGCTCACAATCCGCAGATGGGAGTATCCGCATCCAGGGCCTGATTGAGCGCACAGACCAGGCTACCGACTCAGTGCTAGCTCTGTATACCTCCAGCCTGAGGTCTTCGCCGTTGATCACTCAGGTCGATATTGACGAAGAATTACGCAATGCCGAACGGCGCAGTGAAACTCATAATTACTTTACCATTCGGATCGTTCCGACCACTGGCTTTATGCCCTCTTCCGGATAACCGCCATTATTCAATTCATGCGCAAACAAGCCGTAAACGCTGACCACTCAACCCGATCAAGTGCTATCTCCAGCTTGATTCTACTTGCTGCCAGTGTCTGCATCATCGCCCTGATGATCGTCCCCCAGTGGGTTGAGTTGAACCAGGAAAGGGCGCGAATTGACAGGCTGCAGTACGACATCCAACAGCAACGAACCTTTGCACCGGTCTACTCACAATTTACCGGCCGGCTTGCGGGCCTTTCATGGGAGGTAGCTGAGACAGTGCCAGACAAACTCCCTGTCAGCGAGCTCGCAAACCTTTCAGACCGTTTTCAAAGCCTATCTCCAGACTCCGGGATTCAGATCCACTCGGCCTCTCCCCAAGCAGGTGCGGCAGGCTCACGCGACGGTCTCCAACGGGCGCAGGCGCAGGCATCAGGAAGCTTTTCTCAAATCCAGCAGTTTCTCGTCGATTTTGAAAGCGCCGGGTTTCTCGGCCACATCGAAAGCCTCTCAATTTCAGTTGAAGAAAATCACAAGCAGATTAAATGGGCCGCTTGGCTCCGGATGGAATGAACACGAGAGAAAAAGTCATCCTAGGTATTTGCGGAGCCGCGGTTGCTTGGGCAGCCGTCGTTGAGCTCCCTGAGATCCTTTTTCCATCCGAACACAGCGACAACCGATCCGTTCCAACTGATGTGGTTAACGAGCTTCGAACCGTCGTTCAAGCAGGACAACTGACCAATCTGGACAGACACATGCTGAACCTTGTCAGCGAAATTGGTCATTCGAGCCAGAATCCCTTTGTCAGCCCGGAAGAGTATCGGGAAATCCGGGAACGTGCCGGCTCCCGACGAACGGCGGAAGCCCTTCCCAAATATGTCGGCTTCTTCAGGATTGCCGACCTTGTCTTCGCAATCATCGACGGCGTTGAATACCGAGTTGGTGAAGAACTCAACGGTGCCGACTACCGGGTTGTTGAAATCCAACACGACCAGGTGCAACTGGTGCGTGGCAGTGGCCATGAACGCGTGACCCTCAACCTTGAGCCAGATAACTGATCTAAATCCATGAGCTCACCTTTACCATTTCAGTCACAAACAGCCTCGCGCATCGCCTTCAAGTGCCTTGCTGCCACTCTAATGGCATTGCTGCCAGTCGGCTGCACTACCACGCCTGACAGCGGCACAGACCGCTCCTCAGAATGGACTGAGATGGCACAAGCTTCGGCCGGACGCGCGCTACCTCAGCCTAGCCTGAACCATTTTCAGATTGATTTGCAAGACCAGCGGACCGATGAGATACCAGTTGAAGAAGCAGTAACGGAACCAGCGTTACCGGAAACACCTGTCAGGGAAATCGTCATGCGCCGTGAAGTCGACCTAGCTGTTTTTCTGCGGATGTTGGCCGAAGCCGGTGAAATCAATATGATCCTGTCTGAAAATGTTTCAGGGCCAATTCGGGTCAATCTCTACGCTGAGACAACCTGGAAATCACTCTTCCTGTCTCTGGTTGAGGCACATGGATTGACCTATGATTGGTCCAACGGCATCCTGCGCGTATTGGCGCGGGAAGATATTAACCGCCAGATCGCAATCGAAGATGTGCGCCGTGCCCGTGCCGCCGCTACTCAAAAGCGGGCTGACAGCGAACCCCCGGTTCTGGATGTGTTCAGAGTTCGCTATGCCAACAGTGAAAACATGGCGCGAACCATTCAGAGTGTGCTCGCCAATCTCAACATCAGCCCGACTGGAAACGGCGAAGAAGGCAGAGATGGAAGTGCTTCCGCCTTTCGCTCGACCGTCTACGCCGACGCCGACAGTAATCTGCTGATTATCCACGCTGCCCCACAAAATGTAGAGCGAATCCGCAAACTTGCCGAGGCTCTCGATCAACCGACTTACCAGATCCTTATCGAAGCTCATATCGTTCAGACAAACAAAGAGACAGCGCGTGACCTGGGATTGCAATGGGGGGCCTTCAGTCGTCGCGGCAACACTGTGGTTGGAACCAGTCCGCACACTGCGGGCAATTTTGAACAAGGATACAATTCCAATTTCCCCGCCCCCGATTTCACTGCAAATAATGCCGGCTTTGCCTTGGGAGCTGCCCGCGAAGGCACCCGCAGTCTCCTGCAAGCTCAGCTGACTGCCTTGCAGCGGGATGGGGACCTGCAGATCGTATCCAGCCCTTCCATAACAACTCTTGATAAACAAACGGCCATCATTGAAAGCGGCGAAGAACGACCCTTTCAAAGTGTTTCCGGAACTGGCAGCAATGCAACTGTATCCGTAGAATTCAAAAAAGCGCTGCTCCGGCTTGAAGTTACGCCCCAGGTGATCGATGGCGAATGGATCAAGATGCGCATCCTGACAAGTAAGGATGAGTTTGATGATTCCAAGGCGGTTGTTATTGCCGATACTATTCAAGTACCCATATCCACCCGGAGTGCGACGACAACGCTCTATCTGGCCGATGGCCAGACAACCGTTATCGGTGGTCTCTCAACGGAGAGCTCCAGTAGCAACACATCAGGGATCCCTTTCCTCAAAGAAATTCCTGGCTTTGGTAATCTGTTTAAAAGCCGTGGTACGCGCGATTCCATGACAGACACCCTTATTTTCATCACTCCGCATGTCCTGCCTTACAACGGAGTCATCGGTAACTTTCCTCCCTCACCTGCAATTCAAAATGAATCCAATTGATATGCAGACGATCTTCAACCTTCTCAAGCGATCATCAAATTGATCGACCGCTGAATCCCATGAAAATATCGGACAGGCTTCTGGAATACCTCGTGGAGGGAGAACTCATCAATGAGGCTGCCCTCACCCGTGCTGTTGAAATGTCCAAAAAGGTTGCGCATGGAGAATTCATTGGATCCCTTTTGGTGCGGGAAGGTATTATCCGGGAAAACGATTTAATCGAAGTTCTCTGCCGTGAGTTGAGGCTCCGGCGCTACCATTCGGATGTCTTTTATCTCGATCCGACAATGGCCAGTGTTATCCCGCCGGAAAATGCCATTCGTTGGAGAATGGTTCCGTTGGGGCGCGAAAACGATGTCCTGTTGGTAGCGATGACGGACCCTATGGATGTCGTTTCCATCGACCAGGCTCATGAGTTCATGCACTGCGAGATTGAACCCGTAGTTTGTTCTGCGGCCCAACTAAAAGAACTTGCCGGAGCCCTTTATGCAGGCAGTCAGACGGTCGATCACACATCCGAGGATTTCAACAAAAGCCAGTTTGGCAATCGGCAAATGCAGCACATTAGCTTCGGATCGTCAGACGGTGAGGTCGAAGATGTGCCTGTGGACGATGATGACATGCGGGAATGGATGGATACAGAAGAAGGCCAAACCGCAGTACGTTTTGTCAATTGGCTGCTGGTTCAGGCGGTTCAGGAAGGCGCCAGCGATCTGCACATATCTCCGGAAAAAGAGCATGTGCAGATTCGTATGCGGGTGGATGGCAGCCTCAAGGACTTCCCAGCTCTGGCAAAGGTAATGCAGAGTTCCGTGATCTCCCGAATCAAGATTCTGGCCCGCATGGATATAGCTGTCACCCGGATTCCACAAGACGGCCGTTTCTCCGCCAACGTTGGTGATCGGGAAATCAATATCCGCGTCTCTTCGATCCCTACGGTCAACGGCGAAAACCTGGTATTACGCCTGCTCGATGCAAGTTCTCTGGTCCTCCAGCTTGACAAACTAGGAGTCCGTTCGGAGGACGCCGCCAAAATTCGATCGTCAATTCAAATGCCTCATGGGCTATTCCTTAACACGGGACCCACCGGCAGCGGAAAAACGACAACGCTTTACTCGATTCTGGCCCTCCTCAACCAGCCAGATGTCAACATCATCACAGTTGAGGATCCAGTCGAATACCGCATTCCGCGTATCCGCCAGGTAGAACTAAATACCCGGGCAGGTTCAACTTTTGCCAGTTCGTTGAAGTCGATTCTACGGCAAGATCCCGACATTATAATGGTCGGCGAGATCCGTGATCTCGAGACTGGCCGAATTGCGGTCCAGGCAGCACTGACCGGACACCTTGTGTTGAGCACTCTCCACACCAACGATTCAATTGGAGCCATCACGCGGTTGATGGACATGGGGATTGAACCCTTCCTGGTCTCTTCAGTTCTCAACACCGTCATGGCGCAACGCCTGATTCGACGCCTATGCCCTGTTTGTGCTCAACCGAGCCAGCCCACTGCAGAAACCCTCAAGCACTGGAATGTCCAACCGAACAGTGGAGACCATTTTCTCGAAGCCAGGGGCTGCGAGGAATGCAATCATATTGGTTACCGCGGTCGCCTCGGAATCTATGAAGTTCTTATGATGAACCCGTCAATCCGGGATCTTATCCTTAACCGGGCTTCCGAAGCTCAGGTGCGCAACGCCGCCAATCAGGCCGGCGGCTTTTACAATCTCTACGACGATGCCGTTTCCAAAATCCGCCAAGGTCTCACCACTTTTGAGGAGGGCGCATCCATTGTCATGGTGTAGGTGCCCTCACAGCCGAAACTAGAAATGCCAAACTTCAACTACAAAGCCATTGATTCAAACGGGAAGCTCATAAAAGGCAGCCTGCATGCCCATTCCCAGGATGAATTAAACGAACGCCTGGCAAAACAGGGCTTGGCACCGGTTGAAGTTAAACAAAGCCATAACAGATCCAGCAACGCCAAAGAACCTGCGACAAGCGCCGACAATTCCTCGCTGATAGCAAGACTGATCTCAAAAAAGTCAATATCCACCCGTGATCTCCTCCTGTTCACCAAGCAAATGGCTACGATGGTGAAAGTGGGCATACCGATTACGCAAGCACTGGAAATTATTCACAACCAGACGACGGACCAGTTCTTCCGCAAAGTGGTAGGTAAGGTAGTCGAAGAAATCAAGGCCGGCAGCAGCCTGTCAAAGGCTATGGCCAGCCATCCGAAGGTTTTCTCGATGCTCTACCGCAGCGTTGTCCAGGCTGGTGAATTGAGCGGGGCTCTACCCAAAGTCCTTGACCGACTCCTTTATCTGATCGAACACGAAGCGAAGATTAAAAGTGAGATCAACACAGCCATGCGCTACCCGATGATGGTTGTTTTTGCCCTCGTGGTGACATTTGTCATCATGCTTTCATTTGTCATCCCCCGCTTTGTCGGATTCTTTGAAGGTTCGGATCTGGTGCTTCCACTTCCGACCCGGATGTGCATCGCGTTGAGCAACTTTATGGTGGACTATTCCGTTCTGCTCGTGGCTGCTGTCATCATGCTCGTTTTTGGCGTCCGCTGGGCCTGGAAAAACGCAGGTACCCGACTGCAAATAGACCGGCTCATCCTCGGCATGCCGATCATCAGGGAAGTAATGATCAAGGCTTCCATGTCGCGCTTTGCGAGTGTATTTGCGATCCTTCAAGCCAATGGTGTCATGATCCTGGAAACGCTTGGGATCCTGCGTAATATTATCGGAAACTCAGCCATCGCAGCCGAATTCGAACAGATTCAGGAGTCCTTGAAGAGCGGCCAGGGCATTTCCGGACCGCTTAGAAGGGGCCGCTACTTCCCTCCCCTCTTCGTGAATATGATCGCCATTGGAGAGGAGACCGGACGCCTCGACGAGATGCTTAGAGAAGTTTCTGATCACTATGATACAGAGGTCAATATGACGATCAAAAAGATGACCGACGCAATTGGTCCCATTCTGATCGTAACCTTAACCGGCATCGTAGCTTTTTTTGCCCTGGCCATATACATGCCCATGTGGGAATTGAGCCAGATGGCTCAACAATAGAATTTCAACATTTAACCCAATCCGAACAATGAATACAGTCCACTCGCCAGCCCCCCAGCCAAGCAACGGCCAAGCCACCGACACTACTTCACAATCCCAGCTGGGTGAAGTTAAAGTCTTAATTGTAGGTCCGGCCTCAACGACATTGAAAGCAATCAGTGCATTGTTTGCCGGGCCTGGACGTCTAACTTGTGAGGTTTTTTCGATCGACGAAGCGCGTCAGGCACTTATCCAAACAAGCTTTGATGTCATCGCATTGCTTGCGGAAGACAGGGAACAGGGCTTGAAGCAGGCTCGCCAAATTCGGGCAACAAACAGTCAAGCCCACCTGATCTATTTTCGCCCTGATCTGGAAATTGAGGAGGTTATGACATTGATGCGATTGAAGACCTTTGATGCCCATTCCTTCCCTCTCGATTTCGATTTCCTTGAACTTCGTTTAAACCAACTCTTTCAGCAAACCGGTAAGGGAACCCTGTCTACAGTCCCACAAAGCATAGCAATTGCCCGTTCAATGATGAAGTCCGGTGGCACTGTCAGTATTCCCGGATCCATTGGCACAGCCGAAGGCAATGGAACAGCGAATGCTCACAGCATGGATCAACTACAGTCCCTACGCAGTCAGATGGAGTCCCTCCTCGAACGGATAGAAATGACACGAACGAAGGCTGCCGAGGTAAAAGACAGCAAGAAGTCCTGGGACGAAGAACGCGAACAAATGCTCAAGGAATTTTTCAGCAAGGCCGAAACCGCAGGTGAATACCCATTGGCATTGAAGAAGAAGTTGCAATTGATGCCAAGTGAACCCGGCGCATTCGAAGCAGATCACTTGATTTGGGATCCTCAGTACAGAAAGGACAATTGTTCAAAGCGATCACACGACCTGAAGCACGCTCTCGGCAGTGCCTGAATTCGATTAGATTCCAACCTGAACCACTTCACCTGTATGCCAGTATACGTTTATGAAACCCTCAACCCGATCGATTGCCATCGCCATCGTTTTGAGCTGTGCCAATCCATAAATGAGGCGCCGTTGACACATCATCCCAAGAATTCGGATCTACCGGTGCGGCGTGTCATCCAGGCTCCTTACGTTTCTTCCTGCCATACGCCCGGCAGCGAAAAACAATTGCAGGCAAACGAAACGCTGGAGCGATCCGGCTTCACCAAATATGAACGGGATAAACAAACAGGACGTTATCACCGGGTAACAGGAAAGGGCGGGCCGGTCTCCTTTGACAACCCTTACAAATGAGCCGATGGCCCCTTTGTTACAGGTTCGGAAACGCCAACTGGCACCGAAGCTTTTCAGCAGCTGTAAGGGATTTACACTGATCGAAGCCGTCGCGGTCCTGGCCCTGCTCGGCATTCTTTCCGCCATCGGTTTTGCGAGCTTCAACCGCTCAAACAATGACCTTTCAACGGAAGCAGATATCTTCGCTTCCCATCTGCGTTACACTCAAGCCAGGGCACTTGCCGATATCAGGCCATGGCGTCTGGTGATTTTCAACAACGGCCGGGAATACCGAATAGAGAATCCCGAAAATACAGCCATCCGTATCCCCGGATCAAAAGAAAATGCCCGTACTTTCAAGGGCGGCATCCAGGCATCCGAATTAACCGTAGAATTCGATCAGTGGGGTCGACCTTCCGGAGCCACTCAAAGCGTCGTTGTCACTCTGCAACAGGGAAGCAAAAGCCAGAACCTTGTGATCACACAAGAAACCGGATGGATCCGATGAACGGATCGGTAAAACTTGAATCACGCAATGGATTTACCCTGATGGAAATTATTGCGACTTTGCTTATTCTATCAGTGGTTGCAGTTCTACTGTTACCAATATGGATTTCCGGACTACGGGCAACCGTGGAGGGATCCAATCGACTGCTCTCAATCTACGGACTCCGATCTGAAGCCGTGCAGATAATGGCTGACTTCAGCAACCAGCTGGATTCCACCGTGCCTGACCAGATTGCAAGCCGATACGATTCAAAGCCCAACTATACTTTGAGCTTCGAATGGATTGAATACAATGAATTTGGGTTCGCTCAATACAATGCAATCCCCGAATCGACTCCTCCCAACCACCTCCGCGTCACTCTTGAGGATGTAAACACGGGACTTCACTACAATTTCTATATTTCAGGCTCTACAGAAGAATGAAACGTGGATTCACACTCATCGAAGTTATTGCCTCGCTCGTGCTGCTTGGTATTGTTTCTGCGATCGTCGGTCTGATGCTTGGCACCTCAGTCCAACGCTACGGCTTGGAAAGGAATGCAGCTGCAGATAATCAAAAAGCCGACATTGCCCTTTCAAGGATCGTCAAGGAACTGACATCAGCGAACTGGAGCAGTATACAGATAACGGACGAAGATCGTCGTATCGAATGGGTTTCGATCCATCCCGGGCGCATAGCATCCGGGGTCAATTCCTTATCCTGGCAAGGCGAGCCTGGTGGTGACCTGCGCCTGAACGGGTATACTTTGATAGATCGGGTAAGATTTTTCGCCGTCAGCGAAACAACAACATCCGATTCGATTGAAGTAAAACTACAGACAGGCACTACAATGAATACTCTTCATACACGTATCTACCCCCGATGAACTTTCAAACAAAGTGTTCTTTTTGTACGGCATCCACGGCGACCTTTCCCTGCAAGGCACGCAGTGGGTCTGCTCTGCTTTATCTCATAGCTGTTCTGCTGGTGACAGGGGTTTTGTCCGTTACCGTCATATCGCTCAGCATAAGTTCCACAGATACAGACCTCGTGAGCACTGCATCCAATCGCGCACAACTGCTGGCAGAATCCGGGTTGAGACACGGCGAATGGCATTACTGCTCAATCGGCAGTCGATTATTGGATCCCGGCGACACAATTACCATTCAATACGAACCTGGCGAACAAGTTGAAGTTTCCCTCATCAATCATCTCGGAGGGCTTTGGCTGCGATCGACCGCAACGATTCGTCCGGGTTCACGCCTGGAGTCCCATGCAGAAGCCCTCGCCCCTGTCCCCGGATGCCCTCAAGCAGCCCCTCCCAGTGGGACAGGTCTCAATCGATCCGATTACGTCATTAGCGGAGGAACGATCAATTTCCCATCCGGATCCAAGGTTGACGGATCGGTTTTTGGCACATCCATTCGACTGTCCGCATCCGCCATCGAAATCACTGGTAATCTTGTCTCTGAGGGCAATATCCTAATGGAGAGCTCTGCCAAAGTACTCGGCTATGTCTGCACTCTGGATGGCGACCTTACCATGCGCTCTGCCGGAACTTCTATTGCCGGCAATGCCTATGTTTTTGGGGATGTTCTGATGGAATCCTACACATTCATATTCGGCGATCTATATGCAACCGGGGATGTCATTATCCGGGAACACAGTCGAGTCGACGGCAATGTTCATGCGGGCGGTGTGGTTTCCCTTTCTTCGAGCGGACAAGTTGGAGGTTCAATTTTTTCCGGGGCGGACGTGCTGACAGCTTCCAGCAATACTCTGATCGGGGGGGAAGTCCATGCTCATGGTAAGCTGCTGGTGGTCGGAACTCGAATAGGCGGCGATATTTTCACTGCAGGTAATGTTTTCTTACAGGGCCCAACGACCGTTGCAGGTGAAATCCATGCCGGCCAGAAGCTAGAAATAGACAGCGGCTGGGGTCCTTCTGCCAATGATATCCAGGGGCATTCGTATGCAGGCGGAAACACCAATCACCTCCATCCGGATTCCGTATTTCAGCCAATTCCCCCACGCAAGGCACCCTGGTTTCCACAGCTACCCGAAGGTTGTCCGCCGCTTCCCCCGGACCCAAAACTCCAGGATTTCTCACCAAGCAGTGATTCAATTTCCATCCCACAAAGCAGCAATGTAACGCTATCGCCGGGCATCTATGGCGATCTATTCATTGGCGGTGCCACAACCTTGACGCTGACCGCGGCTCAATGCGATCATATCGATCAACCAGGCTGTTATGTCTTTCGCTCTATTGATGGAGCCCGATGGGGACAGACCCTGCGATTGGACCTGTCCGGACCGGGGCTCATCAGCGTCTTCGTCGAAGAAAACGTAAGATTTTCCGGGGCCGTCGAGATTTCCACAGATGGGATCAATTATACCCGGATTTCAAACCTTGACTATGAAACCGCAAAAGAATTTGCCCGCAGGGTCTATTGGGAAATCCACGGCAACTTCACCATTACAACGCACAATAGCATACGAGAGTGGTTCGGAACCATTCTAACTCCCGGGGATCTGTCTTTCCCCTCCGATTACTATGGTATCGGTGCTTATGCAACGATCTACGGTGATATCTTTGCAGACCCGGCAAATCCATTCATCATCTACGGAGTCGCCGATTTTGCCCGCAAAAATTGGTAAGGCCTAGTGGTGCGACCACTAGTCCTGCATCGCCGCGAGGTGGTCTGCAGCGCGAGTGTAACCTTGGTCTGCAGCGCGCTGGTACCAGCGTTTGGCCTCATCGATGTCCACCTCGACACCAAAACCATACTCGTAAAAGACACCGATACTCATTTGTGAATAAGTGTGACCCTTGTTGGCTGCCTTCAAATACCATCGGAAAGACTCATCGAAATCCCTTTCGAGGAAGGTGTCCGTAAAGTAGTAGTTTCCCAGCAGAAATTCCCCAAGATAGTAACCATTCCCCGCAGCCTCCACTGCCCAGTCGACGGTCAGATTGTAAGCAGCGTAGTCGTCGATATCTATCAGAAATAGACCATAAAGCTGCGACAAAACCACTTGGTCATGTACAGATCCAAGAGCGGCCTGAGTTTCAATCTTCGCCAGATTTGCCTCCGCCAGATGGTAGGCCTCCGTGTAGTCCGGTTCCTCTTTGCCTGACTCCAGGTAAGCAATAACAAGGGCAAGTTCGGCCCTTGCCAAATAGTGCCCCTGCGAGGCAGCCTCCCGAAAATAATCGGCTGCAGTCTCCAGATTTTCATACCAGTAACGATGCGTGGCGCCCTCCCAGAAAAGGGCTTCGGCTGACTCGCTAATTTCCTCCATGACCTCTGCTTCAATTTCAGGTTGCGGCTGGGGCTCCTCGGCTTCGCTGGAAAAATAGCTATTACTGTCGGGAGGATCACTCAAATAGCTGTTCGTATCTGCCCAATAATAGTAGACCCCGAATACCAACAAGCCCACAACCGCGACCACGCCCACAAACCGCAACAAGCTTCGTCCTTTTGTGGGTTCCCGTTTAACGGTGGGAGTCGATTCGAGCTTGAAATCCTCGGGCAGGCTGGCGCGCCATTCCGCCTTGGCCATCGACTGAAAGCGCAACTGCGAGATAAAGCCCACTGTCAAGCCAATGTAGACAGGTACCAGAGCGAGCATAAGGCCCGAGGAGAAAAACAAAACCAATCCAACCAGCGAGAAAGCGATTCCAATGTAGGCCCATGGGGACCGCCAATACAGATGCGAAACGCGCTTGGATATCTGTTTACGCTCCTCTTTGCTGGGTTTTATCCGCTTCGGACTTTTGACCGCAGACGCTTTTTGCGTAGTGGGTGCGATTGTGGGCGCGGCAATGGGCGCGCTCGATGCCGGAGCAGCAAGCGGCAAAGCCGAAAGCTGACGCAAGGCCTCGTCGGCATTCTCAATCCGCTCTTCAACTTCCGCTGCCATCATCGCGTCCAACCAAGCGTCCCAGGCAGGATCGAGACCCTGCAGCAGGCGGCTGGCGTCCTTATAACGGCCAACCGGCTTGCGACCAGTCAGCCATTCATATGCCATTACGCCCACAGCATATAAGTCACTGCGCGCATCCGCCGGCTGCCCATCGAGCACCTCCGGGGCCATGTACTGCAGGGTGCCGACGTAGTCTGGGGCGCTGTTCGAAGCACCCTCCACGACCGTTGCCGCATCGCTCATACGTGTTCGCCGAATGGTTTCCTGAACAATTGACTGCACAAAGGACTCCCCCAGCACTTTGGCCACACCGAAGTCAGCCACCTTCAGTTGACCGTCACTGGTACGCAGCAAATTGGCGGGTTTTAGATCCCTGTGAATGACCCCTTGGCGGTGCGCGTATGTAAGGGCAGAAAGGACCTGGCCGATCATCCGCTGAACTGCAGGCAGTTCCAGCGGGCCTTTTTGAGCCTCGTTGAAAGGTTCCAGCAACTCCATTACCAGAAAGAATCGGCCCTCACTTTCACCCGCATTGTGAATCCCAACCACATTCGGGTGCTCCAGCGAAGCCAGCAATCGCGCCTCACTGCGGAAGCGTTCGCGAAAAGAAGGATCCTCCCCATGCTCTGCCGGCAGAACCTTTACCGCATAGTGACGCCCGAGGTGTTTTTGCTCCGCCTCGTAGACTTCACCCATCGCCCCGGCCCCCAGCAATCGGATGATCCGGTAATCCCCCAACACATATCCCTCATGCAGATGATTGCTCATAATAGCCTCATGTTCTGAGACTTCCAGACTGAAAGGTCAATGCTTTAGGTACCTGGGAGATGGCTCAAGGAAAAGGTGTTGCCAAGCGGAAACCAAGCTGCTTAATTGGCCGAGAATTTACTGAAATCAGTAAACAAATCCAAAAGAAATCCCAAACGCATACATGGCAAAACAATCCGGACCAGGTGGTCGATTCCGTGGCAGAAGAGGCCGCGAGGAAAAAGTACGTAAAAACGAGCGCATCCGCGCTAGAGAAGTTCGCCTTATTGGCATCGACGGTAAGCAGATCGGCGTAGTCTCGCGGGATGACGCTCTGAGGGCTGCCAAGGCTACCGGATTGGATCTGGTTGAAATCTCTGCCAGCGCCCGTCCCCCGGTTTGTCGGATTCTCGATTTCGGCAAGTACATGTATGAGCTCTCCAAGAAGCAGAAGGAGACCAAGGCGCGCGCCTCTTCATCTTCCAAGGTGAAGGAAGTTAAGTTCCGTGTCCGCATTGAAGAACACGATTACATGACCAAATTGCGCCGTGGAGAGGAGTTTCTCTACAAAGGCAATAAGCTCAAGCTTTCGCTGATGTTCCGTGGCCGCGAAATGGAGCATAAAGAGCTGGGTATGAACGTCGTTCGCCGCGCAGCCACTGATCTGGCACACGTGGGAACGGCAGACACTGAACCCAAGCTGAGTGGTCGCCACATCAACATGTTCCTGTCGCCGCTGCCTGGCAATAAGCGCACCCTCAAATACAACGACAACGTCAACACCGATCACGATGATGATGATGATGACGACGACGAGGACGAGGATGACGAGGACGAAGAAGAGTCCGAAGATTGATTGATTCGGCGTTTTACTCGCTCGAATGAAGCGGTGTCAGGGCCCGGCTCTCCTCAATAAAAATCAGCGCGTTGTACCGGTCCGGGAAAATTGTCCGGACATAGTTCCCCTGGCGCTCTGTCTCGGGATTATAAACGACGCCGATTGCTCGGTGGGTATACCAGCGGGCTCGCAACTCGCGTGGAAGCTCTTCGCGCGCTCCCCAGATTAGCCAGACGTCACCGAGCCCCAGCCTTTGCAACTCCGCATCCATGCTGGTGCGCTCTGCTTCGGGCACCTGCATCAACTCACGTTCGCCCTGCCACTGACGCCCCGCGAGCACGGTCCCCTTGTAGGTTGAAAAGCCGACAGCGAAAACCTTGTCCGTCCCCAGCGTCTCGCGCGACAACTGGCCGATATTCACCATTTCCTGCCGGGCCATTTCAGTTGCCCGGGCATCACCGATATGGGTATTGTGGGCCCACACGATGCCTCTGCGGTCCTCGCCGTGTTTGGCCAAAAGGGCTTGCACAGTTTCATGCATGTGCTGTGCCCGGCGGTTCCAACCCGCATTGCCGGGTGCAGCAGATGCACGGTAATGCGCTTCGCCGCTCTTCACCACATGGGCGTGCTGGTAAAGCGCAAAGCGATCCATACGCTCTTTCCCTTGCAGTGACTCGGACCAGCCCTCCTTAAACTTTTGGTATATGGCTTCCGCGCCGGAGCGGGCACTGTCCCGGCGACCCGTCAAGGCCGACCGAATGTAGCTGTGGGGGTCATCAACATTCTGCAGCAGAGGCCCCAGTTGTGTTTCCCAATAGCTGTGGCGCTCCGGTTTTTCGTTCTCAATATGCTTCATAAGCCGGTCCAGCGAATTCCAAATGCCGTAGACATCCTTGCCGACCAAGGCCACCCGTTCCTCAAACGGACGTTCGGCATTGTAGTCCCGCACCCATTCAACAAAGGCTTCCATGTCCTCATTGGCCCACATCCAGCGCGGCCAGCGATTAAAGGTCAGCAAAACCTCCCGGGCACTCTCCCCCGCTCCCTCGCGCAGGCGCACATAGCGGTCCAACTTTTCAAAAGCATCGAAGTCCCCCTCGAAAGCGATGAAGCCCACCTCGCCTTTCTGAATCAACTGCCGCGACATCTCCGCCCGCCAGTGATAGTATTCATGCGTTCCGTGCGAGGCTTCCCCCATCAACACCAGTCTGGCCTCGGCCATTTCTCCAACGAGAGGCTTCAGGCTTTCAGCCCCGTCCAAAGGTTGAGCCCGCTCACGCAGCGCACCTTCGATGTCAGCGAAGGTCGAAATACTCAACACGGGGGCCAGCACCAACAAGATCAGATAGAATCGCTTCATACGGCAACGTATAGCAAATGGAAGCGATCCGTGCAACTTCTAGAGACGCTGGCTCCCAACAGAGCGGTGAAGATCATTCAAAGCCATGCCTTCCGTTCGAATGCTGTGCAGCGGAGACCGCTGCACCTACGTGACCTCCGCAGCTACGCTCTCCGGGCTTGACAGCTGGGACAAGGGGCAACATCTTTCGCCTGAAGATGGCTTTCATAAAGCATATTCGAATCGAAGCGACGCTACGACTTCTCCCCTGAGGGGGAGCACTATTTCCTGTCCTGCCGCCAGGGGCGGCAATCGCGTTTTTATTTGTCTTTGATTCCGAATTAACCCTTTTTTCTTTAAGCTTTATGATGCAGAAACATCCGATTTCCAAATACCGGCCTCAGCCGGTGATTGATTTGCCCGACCGACAATGGCCCTCGCGCCGCATCGAGAAGGCCCCGACCTGGTGCAGCGTCGATCTTCGCGATGGCAATCAGGCCCTGCCGATCCCCATGTCCGTCGATGAAAAGCTGGAGTATTTCGATATGCTCGTGGGTATCGGCTTCAAGGAGATTGAAGTCGGCTTTCCCAGCGCATCCGACACCGAATTCAAGTTCCTGCGGAAATTGATCGAAGGGAACCGGATCCCACAGGACGTCACCGTGCAATGCCTGGTTCAGTGCCGGGAGCACCTGATCCGCCGCACCTTTGAAGCCATTGATGGTGCGCCGAATGCGATTGTGCACTTCTATAACAGTACCAATCCGCTACAGCGACGGGTCACCTTCAATATGTCGAAGGATGAGATCAAGAACATCGCTGCCGAAGGCGCCCGTCTGTGCAAGGAATTGAAAAACAGCGTGGATTGCAATGTGCGCTTCCAATACTCGCCGGAAAGCTTTTCGGACACTGAAATGGATTACGCCCTCGAGGTCTGCGAAGCGGTGATGGACGTCATTGAACCGACTCCAGAGGAGCCCCTGATCCTGAACCTGCCGGCAACCGTTGAATTGTTCACACCGAACATTCATGCCGACCAGATCGAATGGTTTTCCCGCAAGGTCAAGAACCGAGACAGCGTTATCCTCAGCCTGCACACGCACAACGACCGGGGCACCGGCGTCGCTGCGACCGAGCTGGGCTTAATGGCTGGTGCAGACCGGGTCGAAGGCACCCTGTTTGGCAACGGCGAACGCACCGGGAATCTCGACATCGTGAGCGTCGCTCTGAACATGTACACTCAGGGCATCGACCCGAAGCTGGACTTCAGCAACCTGCCACAAATTCGCCGTATATATGAAAAGTGCACCCGCATGACGGTGCACGAGCGCCATCCCTACGCTGGGGACCTCGTCTTCACCGCCTTTAGTGGCAGCCATCAGGACGCCATTAAAAAGGGCATGGACGCGCGCAAAAAGCAGAAGGACAAGGAATGGGCAGTGCCTTATCTGTCGATTGATTGCGAGGACATCGGCCGTACTTATCAGGCCATAATCCGAATCAACAGTCAGAGCGGAAAAGGCGGCGTGGCCTATGTGCTGGAGCAGATGTATGGCATTGAGATGCCAAAACTCATGCATCCCGAATTCGGGCAGGTCGCTACGGCGGCTGCCGATTCCCGCAACGCTGAGTTGACCAGCAATGAAATCCGCGACATCTTTGAAGATGAGTATCTAAAAAAGGATACACCGCTCAAGTTGACCTATTACAATCTGACCAGCGATCCGAACGATTTCCACAAGGTGTCGATCGCAGCAGACGTCATTCACAACGGCGAAAAACTCAAGATCACTGGCAAGGGCAACGGACCGATTGCAGCCTTCGTCAATGCCATCAGCCGGGCTGGCTGGAAGCACTTCCGCCTGGTCGATTACTCGCAGAAGGCGATCAACCGCGGTTCCCGCGCCCAGGCCATCACCTTCATCCAGATTCAGCGCGAGAAGGACAAACGCGCATTCTGGGGGGCAAGCATCGAAGCCAACAGTGAACTGGGCAGCCTGCTCGCCGTCGTCAGCGCATTCAACCGCGCCAGCACGGAACCATTGGCCAATGCATAGGGAAACACTGAAGCTCTCGTCACGCGGCCAGGGCACCACCGAATTCACCGATGCGGTGGATGCGGTGATTCAGCGCTCCGGCATCCGCGAAGGCATGGCCAACATCCATTGCCTGCACACCAGCTGCAGCCTGGTGTTGATGGAAAACGCCGACCCTTCCGCACGCCGCGATCTGGAGCGCTGGCTGTGCCGCCTTGTCCCCGAAGACGACCCGGATTTCAGCCACACGCTCGAAGGCCCCGACGATATGCCCAGCCACATCAAGATGGCCCTCACCCGCAGCAATGAAACCCTGCCCGTCAGCAAAGGCCACTTACTCCTCGGCACGTGGCAAGGCATCTTCCTTTGGGAACACCGCGACGCACCCCATTCGCGGACTCTGATTGTCAGTGTCTGGTAGGCGCGCTCGTCCCGAGGGCGCGTAGGTTTCGGGGGGGTGGACGCCTCGTCCGCCCAACCGATTACCCGCCGCGCAGTGGAAACCACTGCGCCTACGTCAATCTGTGCTCCTGAAAGTAAGGGTAAAGGTATAGGCTCTGTTCCCAGGTGGGGATCCTGGGGGCTGGGTGCGCTGGAAGGTGCGGCGGACGGCTTCGTCGAAGGCGTTATTGCCGGAACTGCGCAGGATGCGGATGCTGCCAAAGCGCCCGTTCGCCAGCACCTGAAATTCGACTTCGGTTTCGAAGTTGTTGCCGGAGGGCTCAAAGGCGGTCTGCAGGCGCTGACTCAGAGCGGATATGTAGGCGGCCATCTGGTCATCGGTGACTGATGAGGCACGATCGCTGCGGTCATAGGTGATTTCCGAGAGGGCGCTCTGTAGGCGTTCACGCACCTGGGTATCGATCTGCGGCCGGGGGGCGGTCTGACGCGGACGCGGTGCGGGCTGGGACTGCTGGTTCGGCAGATTGCGCCCCTGCCGCCATTCTTCGTAGCTCACCCGCTGAGGTGGAGTCGGTTCCGGCTCGGGAGCAGGAGCAGGCCTTGGCCGCGGGGCCGGCGCTGGTTCTGGCTCGGGTTCGGGCTCAGGTTCCGGCTCGCGCAGGCGTTCCAGATCGATCTCCGGCAACTCGGCCAGGGCTTCCAGCTCCTGAACCCGCAGGGAGGATTCCTCTGGAACGGTCTCTTCCGGCTGAGGCGTCGGTTGCTGCTGCGGATCCGCTTCAGCGACCTCTCCCTCGGGTGGCAACGTGACCAGCTCAAAAAACAGCTCTTGTGGCTCCTCACGCAGACTCAACAACCAGGGAATGACGAACAGCCCGGCAAGGAACATCAGGTGCAAGGTCAGCGAAGCTGAGAATGCCGATTTGGTGTCCCGTCTCATCGCCTGTCTTCGTCAAAGCCCATTTGTTGTTACCGCGCCTGGGTTTCCAGACTGATACGGTTCAATTGATAGCGTTTCAGCAAATCCATGATATCGACCACCCGCTGATAGGGCAGTTGGGCGTCGGCACGGATCCGCATAACAGGATTATCACCCATCTCCCGCAGATTCGCAAGCCGTTGATCCAGATCGTCATGGGCGATCGAATCCTGATTCCAGAAGAGTTCTCCATCGGCATTGAGGGAAATCCTGACCACATCCCCAGTGGGTTGCTCCTGCGCCCGCGGAGTTTCTGAAGGCAGGCGGATATCAATGGTCTGCTCCAGTAGTGGTGCCGTGATCATGAAGATGATCAGCAAGGCGAAGGCGAGGTCGATCAATGGGGTAACATTGATTTCAGACATCGCCGAAAGGCGTTCTTTACGATGAAAGGACCGAGCCATAAGATCAGTTTTCCTTCGCCTCGAGTTCGATCCGGTCCGCCAGATTGCTGGCGAAGTTCTCCAACTCGGTGATGCCCATCTTCACCTGAGTCAGCAGGTAGTTGTAGCCGAAAACCGACGGAATGGCCACCAGCAGTCCCGCGACCGTGGTCAGCAATGCGCCCGAAACCCCCGGAGCAAGAGAGGCAATACTGGCACCCTCTCCCCCGGCAATCGCGCCAAAGGCATCCATCACACCCCAAACCGTGCCGAGCAAACCGAGGAAAGGCGCTCCCGAAACAATCGAACCGAGCAGCGTCATGCGCCCTTCATACATCACCGACCCCCTCGCAACCGCGCGCTGCAGGGCATTCTCAACGTGTTCAATCGAATAGGTGCTTCCCTGTGCCCGCTTATAGGCCTTCAAGGCGTCCCGCGCCAAAACGGCATAGGGTCCGGTGGTGCCGGGCATCTTTGGATCGATCCCCAACACACTCTCCGTCGCGGAGAGGCGCTTTTCGAAAAGATGATTCTGATGGCGTAGACGATTGAGTTCCTTATTCTTCCCCCACATGACTGTCCACGCCAATACACTGAATATGATCAGGAGAAAGACAATCGCCTTGCCCGCGGCATTGGATTGTCCAAATGCCTGGATCATATTGGCTTCAATAACAAAGAAAGTGTGAAGGCCGTTCATGCTTGTAAGATAAGGACATTACCTATTCATAAGACAACCATACTCTGATAGATTCCCCATTTTTCATAAAGCTATGACTTCAGCACTCAACAAAGCGTTGGAAGAAATCTCCAACAAAGCTGCAAACGCCGGTAAACGCCACGCCCTGGTCGGTCTGGATGGTTTTGTCGACAAGATCATCCGTGTCATCGACAAACGCACCGGACTCGGCGACGAATTCATTCCGATCGAAACAATTGATGAATTCGGCAGACGCGTCACCGCAGCCGCCGGCAACAGTGCCAATTTCGAACTCTATCAATCCCTCGAAAAACTCGGCGGCAATGGTCCAATCATGGCCCATGCCCTGCACGCACAAAAGTTGCAGGTGCGCTACATCGGTGCCCTGGGCAAGCCAATTCATCCGGTTTTCGAAGAATTCGCCAAAGCAACAAATGCGGTTTCCCTCAGCGAACCGGGGATCACCCAGGCGCTGGAATTCGACGACGGCAAACTGATGCTGGGCATGATGGAAGGCCTCGATCATGTCACCTACGCGGCCATGGTCAGTGAAATGGGTGAGGGAGCGCTATTCGATGTTTTCAACCGCGCAAACCTTATTGCCCTCGTCAACTGGACCATGATCCCGCGCATGACCGAGCTATTCGAGGACCTGCTGAACAAATTGCTGCCGAACCTTGGACCGAATGAACAGGGACGAAGCTTCTTTTTCGACCTGGCCGATCCGGCCAAACGTTCCACCAGCGACATCAAGGAAGTCCTGCAAACGATGCGCAGATTCCGTAGCCATGGCCATGTAATCCTTGGTCTCAATTTCGCCGAAAGCCGCCAGGTCAGCGAAGCCCTCGGCCTCGGCAGCCCGGAAAACACTGAGGACAGCCTGAAGGCGACTGCTAACCGGATCCGCTCCCAACTGGACATCGGCACTGTCGTCATCCACCCCAGGGAAGGCGCAGCCTGTGCCAATCGCGATGGCTCCTGGTATGTTCAAGGCCCCTTCTGCAAGCGCCCAAAAATTACCACCGGCGCCGGCGACCATTTCAACGCCGGCTTCGCTTCGGCCATGGCACTGGGCATGTCTCCAGTCGCCGCTCTGGTGGTCGGTGTCAGCACCAGCGGCCAGTATGTGCGCACGGGCAAAAGCCCATCGTTGCAACAAACCGCCAATTTCATTGAGCGCTGGCAAAAAGGTCAGCTTGATTGAGTCGACAGTTCGACAGAAAACCCCTTAAATACCTTTCATAATGAAAGACAATGATGACACCCGGGGCTACCTGATTTCCTTCGAAGGCTCCGAAGGCAGTGGTAAAACCACCCAGATCAGTCAGATGGCCAGCCATTTTGAATCCGCCGGCTACGATGTGGTCGTCACCCGTGAACCGGGCGGCACCCCGATTGGCGAAGAAATCCGCCGCATCCTGATGCACGCCACGGAATCGGTGAACATGTTCCCTGAGACGGAGCTCCTGCTGTTCGCCGCAAGCCGTGCTCAACTGGTTCGCGAAGTGATCCAGCCGGCTCTGGATGAGGGCAAGATCGTTCTCTGCGACCGCTTTATGGATTCGACCACTGTTTATCAGGGGGTCGCGCGCAAAATCCAATCTGGTCCCGTGCACCTGATCAACACCTTTGCTGTCGGCGAAGTGGTTCCCGACGTCACGGTGGTCATCGATATCCCAGCTGAGGTTGGCTTCGAACGCATCCGCCACCGGGTCAACGATTTGCCGGATCGCATGGAGGCCGAAAACATCGAGTTCTATCAGAAGGTGCGCAATGGCTACCTGATGCTGGCCAAGGCCATGCCCGAGCGCTTCGTGGTCGTCGATGGTGAGTTGAGCGAAAAAGAGGTCACCAGCCAAATCTGGAAAGAACTGCGCAAACGCGTTGTTTGATGACCGAAACGCCGCACATCGACCAACTTCCAGCCGCCCTGCGCGATTCCCGACCGGTTCAGGTGATCCGGGCGGCCATCCAATCGCAGCGACTGGCCCACGGCATCCTTCTCCACGGAGAACAGCTTGAGCATCTGGACACAGTTGCCTCGGCAATTGCGGCCGACCTGCTGAAGTCGGACGACCCCGAGCGGCATCCGGATTTCTTCACTCTGCGTCCGGCGAAAAAAGCCCGCCAGATCCGTATCGGCGAACGCGGTGGCAACGAACCCAACACCATGCGCAAGCTGATGCATGACCTCCAGCAATCCTCCCGCGAAAGTGGCTACAAGATTGCGGTTGTGCATGAAGCGGACCGCATGAATGACGCCGCCGCCAATGCCTTCCTGAAAACGCTTGAGGAACCGCCGCGGCAAACAATGCTGATCCTGTTGACCACCCGGCCTTACGACCTGCTGGACACCATTCGCAGCCGCTGTTTCAACTTTCGCATCCCGATGCATGCGGAAGGCTTGCAGGATGAGGGTTGGCGGGACTGGAAACAGGACTACCGCAGCTGGATTGCCCGCTTGTCCCAGCCGATGAGCCAGCGATCCAACCGGACGGCCGCCATTTGCGGCATTTACGGTCTGGTGGCGCGCTTCGAACAACACCTTGGTCAGGCCACGCAGGCAGCGCTGAAGTCAGAGAAAAATGCCCTACCGGAATCCGCGACCGACGACGAACGCATCGCCTTTGAAACCGGGATCCGCAAGGGCATTCGCAACCAACTATTTATCGAGATTGAACAGGAAACCCGCAAGGCCTGCATCGAACTCAGCCATCAGATCCCCTTCCCTGCCGATTGCCTGACCCGCTCAATTGAACAGCTAGAAAGGGTCGCGGGTCTGCTGGAAGTTCACCTCAAGGAAGAAGCTGCACTGGAATATTTCATGCTGCAAAGCCTGCGCATCTGGAGCGTTCACGCTGAACGCCTGAGCGCCTGATACTGCAGGCACTACTCTTCCTCTTCATCCGGATCCGCTGCTTCCGGCACAGGCGGCTTTTCCATAAGGGATTCCCGGTCGATTGCCATTTTGGCATAAGGCAGCTCAATGCGGGCCTCATCCAGGGCTTTTTTCAGATCTTTGAGCAGGGAATTCCGAACCTTGAGAAAGTTTGTCTTTTCGAACCAAACCCCGAAACGGTATTCCAGCGCCCGGTCCTGAATATTGTTGAATAGAATCAGAGGTTCCGGATCGACCATGACCAGCGGATTCCTGTGCGCCACTTCCCGCAGCACTTGTTCGATCTGCTCAGGTTCTTCGCGAACAGCAAACTTGAGGTCGAAATCCATCCGTCGGATCGGATAACGCGTAACGGTTGTGACCTGCGACTTGATCATTTCCTCGTTGGGAATACGCACGAACAAATTGTCCAGCGTTCTCAGCTTGATCGAGAGCAGGTCAATCGAGTCCACCACTCCCAGGGTTCCGCCTACGCGCACCAGATCGCCAATTTGAAAGG
Source organism: Opitutales bacterium (assembly GCA_020831485.1). Classification (GTDB taxonomy): domain Bacteria; phylum Verrucomicrobiota; class Verrucomicrobiia; order Opitutales; family Oceanipulchritudinaceae; genus JAFIGG01. Next base: position 5,075 of record JAFIGG010000005.1, on the reverse strand, counting down.
GCTTTTCGCCGATCAGGAACAAGCCGCTGATGAGGTTCGACAAACTCGTCTGCGCGGCAAAACCGATGGCCACCGTAGCAATACCGGCGGTCGCCAGCACGCCTGTCAGGTCAAAACCGAGCTGCAACAGAAAAGCGACCAGAAGTAGAAAGGCCCCGATATAGAGGATCAACTTGCGCATTACCAAACCGATGTGCAACGAAACGTGGCGGGTCAGCAAAGCCTTAGTCCCGCCGCTTAAAAACCACAGGAAGATTCCACCAAATACGAGTAACAATGCCGCGCGTCCAAAATGGGACCAATTGGCAGAAGTTTCGGCAAAAAATAATGGGAGAGAATTCATTTACGTACCTGGGCCTGAAAGTCCGCGCCGAAAGTCCGTCCAAAAACAAAACGGTGAAACACCTTTTCTTCGGGTTGTTCGGCCTGATAAACCCGCCGCAAACCCTTCTCAAGCGACGGAGGCTGAACCGGGTAGTCGAAGCGGGCAGGAGGATCGCCCTCCGTATAGCGAATGTGAACCGGAGTGCTCCAGAGGTGATTCCGTCCCGCAAACAGAGAAAGATGCCGGGTACGCAGGCAGAGGCGCTCAAAAACCAAGTCTTCCTTGGTCTGATTCTCAATCTGCACCGGACAGACAATCTCGTTGGGTTGCGCCTCGATCCCGGACTCAAAATCCCCGACCGGGTGTTCAATGGCGTAACAAAGGTGTCCCTCTTCGCGACTGCCGAACCAGGTATCCGAAAGCACCTGAGTTTGTACAGAGTCCGTCTCGCAGCCAGAGCCCTCGCCGAATTGTATGGCAACCCGGGCAGGAAAAACCGCACACACCGGCACCGATTCGCCGGGCGGCAGGTGGATCAAGTCGGGCGGCCGTAATACAATGGGCCGGTCCGGTGTCCGCGGCAGCACTTTGAAAACATTGGGGGCTTTGCGAAATCCATAGCGTACCCACTTTAAATCTGCCGGGACCACATCCATCGGCACCCGGCTGATGCTATGCAGATCGGTATCCGAACCCTCCGCAAAGGCCAGCGCCCATTCGCGTTCCGCCCGCGCCAGCCAAAGCTTGAAACGCCCTAGCCGTAGGAACACGACCCGATCCGGTTCCGCTTGAAAAAACTGCGTCCAAAGTTGCTGGTTATCCATCGTCATTCAAACCGTCGAGCGCCCATCGAAAAACTGTGCTACCTGCTGCTCAATGTAATCCACCGCCGCCAGCTTGCCCGCACCCTTGTAACCGCAGGCGAGCATGCCCTCATCGGTCGGGAGTATCTGATGGCCACGGCTTCGCAGAATCTCGATATTGGCCTGCGTCGCGGGATGGTCGAGCATCTTGCCATTCATCGCTGGCGCAATCATAACCGGCGCTTTGGTGGCGAGGTAGATATTCGACAAAAGATCCGGAGCCAGACCCTGGGCAAATTTCGCCAGAGTGTGAGCCGTTGCTGGTGCGACCAGCAGCAGGTCGGCCTTGTCCGCCAACTCGATGTGGCCCGGCTGCCAGCTGGATTCCGTTTCCCAGAAATCACCGCCAACCGGATTCCGACTGAGCGTACCCATTGTCAAAGGCGTGATGAATTCGCGAGCCGCCTCCGTCATTACCACGTGAACCTGCGCGCCGTTCTGAATCAGACGACTGGTCAGGTCCGCTGCCTTGTAGGCGGCGATCGAACCGGTCACCCCAAGAATTATGGTTTTCCCTGCGTAGCTCATGATTCAACCCTCAAGACCCGGGTGTCGGCCATGCGGTCATGCAAAGCCATGCGTCGATCGTTAAAGGCAACCATCAGACAACTCGAAATCGCGAGCGCCGAAAAAACAAGTGCAGCCATACGCACCATTGGAAAGGCTTGCATGAATTCCTCCTGCGCCTCCGGATCAAAAACCGGAACTCCCTGCTCCGCCATTTTCAACTGGAGAATGATATTCGGAATCTGTGCCAGAACGAAAAATGCATTGCGCACCATTGCCGTCGCAAAGGGAACTCTCTGGCCGTCCTGAGCAGCGACAACCCGCATCCCCAGAACCAGCTTACCCACAGTCCCACCCTTCCAGGCTTCCATCAGCGGTTTATAGAGCAAAATCAGCATAAGCACCACAAACAAAGCCCCCTGCTCACGAATAAATAGCGAGGCCACAGCAGGCACCATGAGCACAAGAATATCGATCAAATAGGCAGCCACACGGATCCAGAACCCGGCTGGCTGCGGCTGCGGTGCTTCGGTTGCAACAGTTTCCATTTGGCCCCAGCATTGCAATCGATACGCAGATTACAACCGAATTGCGCTCTACATAGTCGCGCTCCCCGTAGCCGCGCTCGTCCCGAGTGCGGAAGGCCGGGCTAAGGAAACTCCAGAATATACAGCAGCGGGCGAATGTCCTCCGGATCGGCCAACCGCGGTCCCTGATTGTTATCTACAATCAGGTAGACCCGATTGCCGTTGACGGCGATGCCTTCGGCCTGTCCAAAGCGTTCTTCGACATAGGCGTAGCGGGGGTCATTCTCGACGTGGGCATAGCTCCAGGCGCGGTCGCTCTCTGCAAACAGATCTCCGTCGGGCTCGAGTTCAACAACCAGGTGGGCATTGCGAAATAGGGCGAACAAACGATCTCCATCGCGGGCCAATCCGGCGAAGTCCGGTATCCGCCAGAACGCCAGGGCCGCCGTGAAACGGGTCTGTGGCATGGCCTCAAGAGCCCGTGGTGACGCCTCCTCGCCATCCTCCGGATGCCAGCGAATCAATCCCCTCTCCTCGCGCTCCGCAGCCAGAAGGAAGCTACCGTCGTCCAGCAGGGTGATGCCCTCCAAGCCGGCGTTGAAACGGCGCAGCATGCCCTCCGGTTCAGCAAAGGTTTTAAAGTTCGGTCCATACCACTCGGCATCGCCCGCGGGTGTCACCCGCAGAATGCGGTGGTGATACTCTGAAACCACATAAAAGTTCCCTGCCAAATCGATGGTCACGCCTTCGTAGTCCATACTGCGGGCCGGAGGCCGAAATCGCAGATGAGTCCACATTCGCGCCCGATCTTCACCAATTTCAAGACGAAAAATACGGTTGTCCGTCTTGTCACAAACAACGTACAACACCCCCGCGTGCATCACCATGCCCGAGGGTTCGACCGGGAAATCGCTGTCCACCGGCAAGACCTTCACGACCTTCAGTTTTGGAATCGCCTCAGGCGACTCCATTTGAAAGCAGGCACTCAGCAGCATCGTCGACAGAAAAACCGCAATGAATGGGCAAATTTTGGACATAAGAAAAACTTGGAGTATCGGATTCGAATTTGTTGCCAGTGCCAAGACCAGAATCAACTTCGCCTGCGGCTGCGCCAGAGCAACAGGCTCACCATGGCCAGCAATCCAATGGGCAGGACCAATGGTTTCACAGGAAGAAATACCAGCAACAGGAAGCCTGCAGCGACGCTCCAGGCCGCTGCCACCAGAGCATAGGGTAACTGAGTCCGCACGTGATCGAAGGGATCGATGCCACAGGCTATCGACGAAACAATAGTTGTGTCACTGATGGGCGAACAGTGGTCGCCGAAAACAGCCCCACTGAATACGGCACCAACCACCGCAGGAATCAAGTGCGCAGGCAGATCCGGCAGATCCAGACACATGGCCACGGCCAGCGGCATCAGCAGGCCCATCGTTCCCCAGGAAGTCCCAGTGCTGAAGGCGATCAGAGCCCCGGCCAGAAAAACAACCAGAGGCAGGTAATCCACTGCGAGGTGATCGCCAACCAATTGCGAAAGGAATGCCCCGGCTTCCAGTTGGTTCAGGGTGCTACTCAAAACCCAGGCGGAAATCAAAATTAGAACCGGGCGAAACAGCTGCTCAAGGCCCGTCAGGTAAGCCGCAGCAGAACCTTCACGCTGCGACACAGGTAAGGATAGCAGTGCTACCAGCGAAGCCAATACTGAAGCGGCAATCAGGATCAAGGGCGTGTGCGCCGCACCAAATGCGATTGAAACACTTTCGGCGGAAATCGGCCAGGCGCTCAATTCAGCCCGCTGGACACCATCGAGGTAAATGCCCACCGGAATACCAACCAGCAATACAGCAATCGGCCCAAGCGCCCGCCAGGGCGATGAGTCAATCCCTGGCGTCGAAGCCGCATCCGCGCCTCCCACCACCGGCGGCCGGGTGTAGCGCCGCATCGGACCCCATTGGATCTGTCGGAGCACGACAACTGCCAACAGGCTCAATGCAAACCAGCAGTAGTAGTTGTAGGGAATCGATTGAAAAAAGGTCAGGTAAGGTTGGCTGTCCCCTTCCCTTCCAGCCAGCACATAACCCTCGTGGATCATGGCCAGCTGGTAAGCAATCCAGGTGGAAACAAAGGCCAGACAAGCCACCGCCGAACTGGTCGTATCCACCACATAGGCCAAACGCGCCGCACTGAGCTTCGCCTGACGGGCAAAGGGCTGCATTAGGCGTCCAATCATCAATGCATTCGCAAGGCCATCGAAGAAACAAATCAATCCACCCATGCAGGTGACCGCCTCAACCCGCCGCGGCCCGGGACGATGCAACCAGCGCTGAAAAAGTGCGGTCATCCCACCACTGCGTTCCAGCAAAGCCACCAGCCCACCCATCAACAGGGTGAAAATCACTGCCCCGACCTTCCAACCAGAGCCAAAATGCGGCAAAAGGTGAAATTCCACCAGATCCAGAAATGCCCGCACTGGATTGCCCCCCACCAGCAACAGCGAGCCCACAAAACCACCCAGCAGCAGCGACAGCATCACCTTCCGCGTCACAAACACCAACACGAGCGCCACCGCACTCGGCCAAAGCACCCGAATCTCAACCGGAAACCAAAGCAAAAGTAAGGTACCACCCACCAGCACAGCAAATACACTACGGGCCCACAAAGCGTTCATACCCACGCAGAATGGAAAGTGGGGTCTGGAGCGCAAATATTAATGTGGTGCAGGTCTTCCCTCCGGGGGACGGACGCCTCGTCCGTCCAATCCAAGGCCCCGCTACCGGCGCGGGGGCGCGCCTTCCCCGGGGGGACGGACGCCTCGTCCGTCCAATCCAAGGCCCCGCTACCGGCGCGGGGGCG
>JAFIGG010000053.1 GCA_020831485.1 Opitutales bacterium | reverse complement strand
CCTTTAGGGCCTGTTGATTTATTGCGTTTTCAACGATAAGGATAAATAGTAACAAACACTTGAAGCCGCACGTTCGCGCAGGTGGGCTTTTTGCGGGCCGACAGGAGTGTCAGTATACCCTTGATATCATTGCAGACGCCGAAGCTGCGAATTTATCGACAAGCCCTTTAGGCCGAATGGCGGGGCTGGAGGATGGGATTTCAGATTTGAGTTTTGGCTCGCTGATGAGCCGAGTTTGCTATCCAATTGGGGCACAGTGTCTCTGCTGAATGATTATGGTCTCTCACAAATCGGAACAAGCCCTTCCCGAAAAGTTCGGATCCGAGGATTCCTTCGATGTAATCGTGATCGGTGGTGCCTTGTCGGGGGCTTCGGCCGCGTATTTGCTGAAGCGCGAGCATCCGGACAAGCGAATCCTGATCATCGAGCGTTCGGAGCAGTTCAGCCGCCGCGTGGGCGAGGCTACGGTCGAAATCAGCTCGTATTTTTTGACCCGGGTTCTGGGGCTGACCGAATACTTGAACCATGAACACCTGAGCAAACAGGGTTTGCGCTTCTGGTTTTATCAGCAATCCGATGATGCGGCTGACGGCATCAGCGAGCTCGGACCGGGTTACAATGTGCGTTTTCCGAGTTATCAGGTAGACCGTGCGAAACTCGATGAGGAAGTCCTGCGGCGGGCCGAGGCGAGCGGCGTCACGGTTTACCGTCCAGCCGTTGTCAAATCCGTGGATTGGACACCCGGCGGGCAGTCCACTGTCGAGTTTGAACAAGACAGCCAGCGCCGGGTCGCATCTGCCCGCTGGGTGATCGATGCCAGCGGGGTCGCCCGCCTGATGGCGCGCAGCCGCAAATGGGTGATCGCCAACGATGCGCATCCCATCGCCTCGATCTGGAGCCGCTGGCGCGGGATCGATTGCATCGATGGACTCGAATTTCGCGCCGAGCATCCAAACATAGCCGGGCGTTGCGTCGGCACCCGTTTCACCGCCACCAATCACCTCATCGGCTACGGTTGGTGGTCTTGGTGGATTCCCCTGCAGGGGCGCGACATGAGCGTGGGCATTGTCTGGGACGAGCGCTTTACCCAAGTTGCTGCGGGAGATTCGCTGGCGGATCGGCTGCGCAACCACCTGGAACAGCATCCGCTCGGGAAACGCCTGCTGGCGGGCGCGGAGATGGTCGAAGACGACCTGCACTACCGCAAACACCTGGCCTGGCACTCCGAGCGCATGGCTGGCGATGGGCTTTGCCTGGTGGGCGATGCAGCGGCCTTCATGGACCCTTTTTACAGCCCGGGCATGGACTGGATTTCTTTTGGTGTCAGTGCGTCGGTACGGCTCATTCGTCGCGACTGGGAGGGCGAAGCGGGCATCGCTGAGCATGCCGAGCAGCTGAATCGGGACCTCAAGGAGTCCTACCTGCGCTGGTTTGAAGCTATTTACCGCGATAAATACCGCTACATGGGGGATTTTGACCTCATGAAACTGGCCTTCCGGCTGGACCTGGGGCTCTACTATTACGGGGTGGTTTCGCAGCCCTACAAACACGGTGAGCAGGGCCTGCTGCAGCCGCCGTTCACAGGTCCTCACACGGAGATTCCCTACCGGATTATCCGCTTTTACAACCGCCGCCTGGCCCGGATAGCGGAGGCGCGGCGCCGGCGCGGTGTCTGGGGAAAGAACAACTTCGGCCAAAATTTTTCGTTCAATAGCTACCGAATGGATTGGACCCTGCCCATACGCCTGCTAGGGGCTGGTGCGTCCTACCTGAAGCTGGAATTGACCGAGGGCTGGCGGAGCTGGTTCCGCAGCCCAGAGGCCGTTCCTGATCCGCAGGTGGTCGCCGCGTCGGCGAAGGCGAAATTACCGGTAGGAAGCGGTTAAAGTGGCCACGGGTTTTTGCATTGGAGCACACTATTTCGTTGTTCTCATGCGAATGCTCTGAATAGCTCAGAATTTAATCTTATTATGCTCAAAGAAGAACTAAAGGAATTATTGGTCGAGGCGCTGAACCTCGAGGATGTGGATCCTGCGGATATCAAAGACGACGAGCCGCTCTTTGGCGCCGGTCTGGACTTGGATTCCATTGATGCCCTCGAGTTGGTTTTGCAACTGGAGCGGCAGTACGGCATCAAAATCGGCAACAGCGAAGAGTCGAAAAAGGCTCTGGCTTCCATTGATGTATTGGCCGACTACATTGAGCGCCAACAGGCGGCAAAGGTTTCGGGAGCGGGTTGATCCATTGGCATGACGGCTTACCTGCAGGCATTTGATTGCCACACCGGTCTGGGGAGCGCCGACGAGACGCTGCAGGGGCTGCTGGCGGGTCGGGTTGCGCTTGAACTGCAGTCGGTCAGTGCGGAACCGGGAGGCGAACAGGTCCCGCTGGCTCTGCGCCAGCCCACCCGCAAGGTCACGCCGCCGCGTTGGTGGGCGGATCTGTTGAGCTTGCTGGCTTCCATCCCCGAAAACGACTGGGGCAGCGCGCGGCGTCCAGTGATCATTTCCAGCAGCAATTTTGGCATCGACCATCTGTATCAAATCGGCACCGGCCTGGGGCCGGGAGACAGGGCCCGCAACTGGGCCACCACACATGGCATCGTCGCGCAGCTGCAGCGGCATTTCAATTGGGGTGATGCCCTGCATGTGGTTTCGCACGCCTGTGTGTCGGCACAGATTGCCTTGTGTCTGGCTTCGGAATGGATCGAAACGGGTAGTGTTGAAGAAGTGCTGATTGTGAGTTTTGATTATGTGGGGCCTTTTGTCAGCTGTGGTTTCAACTCCCTTAAAATCCTCAACAGCGGAATGCCGGCACCCTATCGGGATCAGGAAGTGGGCTCGATCGGTCTGGGCGACGGTGCCGCCTGGGCAACTTTCTCCAAGCGCCAGGCTCCGTGGAAGCTGGAGGCCACTAGCCTGTGGAACGAGATGTATCAATTTACCGCCAACGACCCATCGGGTGAGGGCTTTGATGCGGTCCTGCAGCCGCTCTCGGAAATACTCTCGCAGCGGAAATTCTGGGTCAAAGGGCATGGCACTGGAACCCTTGAGGCCGGTCGCCTGGAGGCGGGTGCGGTGGCGCGGCTGTTTCCGGACAAGCCACTGGTGGGCTGGAAGGGCAGTCTCGGACACAGCCTTGGAAGTTGTGCCCTGGTGGAGTTGGTGCTCGCCCTGAATGGGCACGCTGAGGGAAGGGTTCCCGGAACCGTCGGCTCGAGTGCGCCTTTTTTCAGTGAAGCCGTTTGTGCGGATCCGGTCGATGTCAGGTCGATGGACTCCGTATTGTTGCTGTGTAATGCCTTTGGAGGTGCCCATGGCGCCTTGCTGATCAGCCATGCTTGAGAAATACATCCAGTATTGTCGGGTTTGGTTGCCTCAGGCCACGGATGCCGCCGCGCGCGATGTGGAACTGAAGGACCGCATCCCGCGCCGCAGTGCCCGCCGCATGAGCCAGTTGGGCAAGGTCGCCTATTGGCTGCTGGACCCCTTCCCACCGTCCGAAGCAGACGCATTGATTTACGGCTCTACCTACGCGGAGAATCGGGCCTTGGAAAAATACATCGCCGGTTTACCGGATGCGGCGAGTCCAACCCTGTTCCAGACTTCCATTCACCCGAGCGCGGTGCAGCAGGCATTAATTGCCCGAAGTCAGCCGCTCCGCAGCCTGATGCCGATGCCGGGGGCGGCTGAAGGCTTGTTTGAAAAACTCTGCTACGCTGCCCTGCACCGTCCGGAAGGCCGGACTTATGTCCTGCTGGCCGAAGAGGCCGGAGAGGGTTTGGTCGAGTATGGCCTGGCTTCGGATACGACCTGGGGGATTGTTGCGTGCTTGAGCCGGGATCCAGCTGAGGCTTCGCTGGGCTCTGTGCGCTGGTCGGCGGAGAACACGGATACGGTGTTTGCGGACGGCTTGAATTGGGCTGAATGGCTCGACGACCGCAAGGGATCGCGCTGTGGCACCCTGCCAGGTGGCGGACAAATTCAATGGCGGTGGCGGGATGAAGGCTGAGCAAAGGAATCCAGGCCCGGCTTGGGGCTATCGGTTTTTGCAGTGGGCTTCAGCCTGGCTGCCGCGGCCGCTGTTCCGTTGGTCGCTGCGCGCCGGAGCGGTTGTTGGTTGGGCGTTGATGCCAAGGGCGCGAGCCTGCAGCCGGTCGTATTGGAAAACGGTGACGGGGCAACGACAAACGCTATTGCAGCAGTGGCGGCACTTTGCCGATTTTGCCGAGACGCTGGTCGCCAAGCTGGAACTGAGCCGCGGCCTGCAGCCACAGTTTCACCTCGCCGATGAACAGGCGGGCCAGGAATTCATGGAGCTTTGTCGATCAGAACGCCCTGCCTTGTTCGGATCCTTTCACATTGGCGAGGCCGATTTAATGGGTGCCTACCTGTCTGTCTTTGATCGCGAGATACACATGATTCGGCTGAGGGTCGGGAATTCCGGTGACACGGATGCACTCGAAGAAGCCTTTGCAGGCGCGTTGAAGTTTATCTGGATCAACCAGCCGGACGATATGCTGTTTGCCTTGAAACGGGCCTTGGAGGCAGGCCACAGCATCGCATTGCATTGTGACCGCCTCGGATTCGGCTCCCGCCGGGAGGCATTTGAGTTTCTCGGGGCCCGGCGTTGGTTTCCTTTCACGATCTATCACCTGTCCGCTTTGTTTCAGGTCCCGGTGGTTTTTGCGTTTGCCGCCCGCCGGGATGAAAGGGGATCGATCCCGGTCGTCACGTCGCCCGTGTTTGAGCCGGGCGACAACAAGGCAAAATCCCTCGCACGCGGGAAGCTGCACTTTCAAGCCGTGTTGAGACAGGTTGAGGCTTTGTTGCGTGCGGATCCCTATCTATGGTTCAACTTTGAGCCGCTGAATGAGGAGGTGGCGTCGTGAATCAGATCGCTTATTTTGTTCTGGTCGCTTTTTTTGGCTGGCTCACTTTCTGGTTCAATGTCTTTGCCGCCTTGCGTGGCCTCTTCCCGTATCGGGAAACCACACACCCGATCACCCGGCGCTGGATTCAAGAGGCAATGCGATTTTATATCTGGCTGCTGGGCTGCAGCGGAAACTATTCTCAGGAGGCTCGCTTGAAGGAGGGGTCTTTGGGTGAACTTCGAGGCTGTATAGTCCTGGCCAATCATCCGAGCATGCTCGACGCTCCGGTTTTACTGGCGGAGATTCCTCAGGCCATTTGTTACTACAAGGCCAGCATGCACCGTGGGGTTTTCAGTAATCCCGGTGCGCACATGGCTGGTTATATCCGCAATGATACCGGGATTGATGGGGTTCGCCAGGCGATTGAACATCTGCGTGACGGGGGCAATTTGATTCTGTTTCCCGAGGGCACCCGGAGCCCCCGGCATGGCTTGGGGCCGTTTTTGTCTGGTTTTGCCTTGATTGCCGTGCAGTCCAAAAGTCCGGTTGTATGCCTGAACATCAATCCACATTCGGATATTCTCAGCAAAACCTGCCCACCGTGGCGCTGTCCCCGTTTGCCGGTACACTATTTGATTGAGGAGCGACTTCGCACCCGGGCGAAGCCCGGTGAGCGAGCACACGATTTTGCCAAACGCATTGAAGCCGAATACCAACCGAAGGAATATGTTTCCACATGTGCCAACATTGAATGACCTTCAGCGGATGGATTCGGGGCAGTGTTTCTGCAGTCTGCGAGTGCCGATGGATCATCCCGCTGTTGAAGGGCATTTCCCGAACTTTCCGATCATCCCGGGGGCGGTTTTGCTCGGCTGGGTGTGGGCGGCTGCGGATGCTCTGGATATGAGGATCCTGCCCGAGGTGCGAAGCGTCAAATACCTGCAGCCAATTCAGCCAGGTGACCAGCTCGAAATACATTTCTCAAGACAGGGCAGGGGTATTCAGGCACGGATTCGAAAATCGGATAGAATGGCGGCACAATTTCTTTTACTGTGCGCAGATAAAGAGGCAGCCGATGAGTTTTAATCCCATCATTCTAATTCCTTCCTATAATTCCGGCGTTCGACTTCGGCCAACAGTCGAAGCCGCACTGGATTCCGGTTACCCGGTTTTGGTTGTGGTGGATGGAAGCACCGATGGCAGCGACCGAGAGCTAACGCAGATCGAAGCGACGGCAGCAAAACGACTAACTGTTGTTCGCCTGCCGCGCAACAGCGGCAAAGGAGCAGCGGTGCTGGCCGGGGCCCGAAAAGCGGCGGCGGCAGGGTTTAGCCACCTGTTGACGATGGACTCGGATGGACAACACCCGGCGGATCGCATCCCGGCCTTCATGGAATCCGCGCACACACATCCACAGGACTTGATCATGGGCAAGCCGATCTTTGGTCCGGATGTGCCTCCGGCGCGCCTGAAAGGGCGCAAGTTGACTATCTGGTGGACAGATCTGGAAACCCATTTCTGCGGACTGGGGGACACGCTGTTTGGCATGCGCGTGTATCCACTGCATCCCTTGCTCGCGGTCATGGAGCAGACGCCCTTCGCGCGGGGCTTTGATTTTGATCCGGAAGTGGCCGTGCGCATGGCCTGGCTCGGCTGTCGCCCGCGTCAGGTGGAAGCGCCGGTTCGCTATTTCAAAGTGACGGAGGGTGGCATATCACACTTCAACTACATTCGGGACAACATTAAATTGACCCTGCTGCATTTTCGCCTGGTTCCCGAGTGGCTGCTGCTGCGTCAGTGGCGCTTGCGCAGGTCTATTCGGAAGTGGAGGGCCTCGTGATACGGGTTCTGCTCTGTGCATGTTTGCTGGTGTGGTCTGGCGCTGTTTCACTGTCAGCGGAGGAGGAGCGCTCGCCTTGGGATTTGGATGCATTGCTGCAAAGCTTGTCCTCGGCCTCAGCGGTCGAAAGCGAATTTAGGGAGAGCCGCCACCGTGGCTTTCGCCGGGTGCCGGCGGACTTTCGGGGGACCATGCGCTGGGATGCCGAATTGGGGTTAAGCCTGAGTTATTCGGAGCCGAGGACTCAGGTGATGTTGATCCGTTCAGATGCGGTGTTTCAAAGTCAACGTGGGCGCTCTCCGCGACGGATGCCGTCTTCCGAAGAATCGGACTTCCTGCGCGCCATTCTCTTGGATGTGTTTCGGTTCGATCGCGCGGTCTGGGAGGCTTCTTTTGATATCGTGGCTGAGTTCGATGAAGATCGCTGGTCGATTCTGCTGAACCCGCTGGAGGATTCCGAGGTGGCCGGAATGGTGGAACGCATAGAGATTTCGGGCGAGGCCGATGCCGTGCGTCAACTTGAGATCTGGCGGGATGAGAGAAGCCGCGTGGAAATCGAAATTCGGGATTCCAGGACGGTTGAGCAATGGCCTGAAAGCGTTCTGCGGGAAGCCTTCTTTCGGGAAACGGAGGATGGAGAGGAGCCATGAAGAGGCTGTCGCTTGTTTGGTTCCTTTGTCTGGCTGCGGTGGCTGTGGGGCTGGCCTTTGTTTCCTGGAGCGAACGCCTGTCGGCGAATGTTGGAGACCTTCTGCCCGAAGGCGAAGCGGTTGAAGGACGTCTGGTGCGCAGTTGGGTGCAATCGAAACAGGCCGGGATTGTCTGGGCGGTTCTGCATGCGCCGGATCAGGCTGACGGGTTGTGGTCTTTTGTGGAGTCCGAGTTGGGTGAGATGTCGGTGATTGAAGGCGTTTACCGTCTTGACGAAACGGCCTGGGTTGAAGATCAGGCCGAATTCTGGTGGAGGCAGCGACTCGGGCTGAGGTTTCCCCAGTGGTGGGAAGGGCATGCGGAAAAGGATCCGCAAAGCATGGCCCGGGCAGCTGTTGAGGACCTCGATCAGTTTCTGGCGGAACCCGATGCCTTTGTCTGGGATGAGCTGATTCCCGGAGACCCCTTGCTGCTCATTCCCTCGGGCTTATCCGTTTTACAGTCCGAAGCCATTGGCGGAACCGATACCATTCCCTTGATGCTGACCCTGCGCGGTGATCCCTTGGATCCGGTCGTGCAGGAGGCGTTGACGGACGGCATGGAGGCCCTGCGCATAAGTTTGCAGAATGAATGGGCGGAGGCCGATTGGCGCTACAGCGGCGTTGTTCGGTTTGCCCAGGCGAACCGGCAGGGCATCAGCGCGGAAGTCGGACGTTTGAATGTGGCGATCTTTGTTTCGGTGCTGGCGTTGATGTTTCTTCTGGTGCGGAGCCTGAAGCCCCTTCTGGCCGTTGCCGTGGTCGTCGCTGGCAGTGTAGTGTGCGGGGCCGGGGCCGTGATTGTATTGTATGATCAGATACATGTGCTTGCTTTGGTGCTGGGGGCAATTCTGGCCGGAATTGCCGCCGACTACGCGATTCACACCATTACCGGGAAGGGCGCGCTGAAGGGTATCCTTTTCCCCCTGTTACTCGGCTTTGCTTCGACCGCTATTGGCTTCAGCCTGTTCCTTGCTGCACCTTTGCCCCTGTTGCAGCAAACCGGGGTTTTTGTGCTGTCTGGCTTGGCTGGGGCCTTGTTGACCGCCCTGTCGGTGCGGGCTTGGCTGCAGCCTGCGGATGCGGCTTTACTGGGGCGTCATTTACCTGTTATCAAGGCACCCAGACTTCCGGTCTTTGTGACTGTGCCAGCCATTGTAATGCTTGTCTTGCTGGCTGCTTCCCGGATGGAATGGACAGATGACCTGCGGATGCTCGAATACCCGACGCCGGAGCTGTATGCCCTGGAAGCGGACATTCAGGCCCAGATCCATACGGCACCGGATGCTGAAGTTCTACTCGTAACGGGCCGTGATTGGCGGGAGGCCAGGGAACGCCTAAGTGAAGTCTTGCAGCGCCTGGACGGGCCTTTGGATTCGGCAATCAAAATCTGGGAATGGATTCCGGATCCGGCCCTGCTCGGTGATTTGGAAGCCTGGCTTGAGCGCGAGGGGGATGCCTTTGCGGAAGCCCTGGCCTGTGAGTTGGATCGGGCTGATTTCGAAGTGCAGGCTTTTGAACCCTTTTTTGAAGATTGGAGGCAATGGCGCGCGTCGGTTTCGGAACCCAATTATTGGGACCGCCTGGTGGCCGAGACCTCCGCCGCCTTGTCCGGGCCGCTGATGTTGTTGTTTTCAGCTGGAGATGGCGAACAGCCCGCCTGGTTTACGCTTTCGGTGGACAAGGCACCCGAACAACTGGCACAGCTTGAGGCCCTGCCAGGCGTTGTGCGTCACAGTCAGCTCACGCACTTAAACACTCTGTTTGCGGAATACCGCAGTTCTTTGATGGGGCTTATTCTGGTCGCTGCGGCAGTGATGGCCGCGGTGTTGTTTGCGTTTTTGCGGGTCCGGGAGTTTTTCCTGGTGCTGGGAGTCGTCTGTGGGGCGGTGAGTATCAGCTTTGCCATGTTATCCCTCTGGCGAAGCGGATTGGACCTCTTTGACCTGATGGGAGCGTTTCTTGGGGCCTGCCTCATTTTGGACTACAGCCTTTTTGCCTTGAACGCCCGGCGACATCAGCGGCCGATGCCCGTTTCAATTCATTTATCCGCAGTGACGACGGCGAGTTCGTTTCTTTGGCTGAGCAGTAGTTCCGTTGCGGCAGTGCAGCACCTGGGGCAGACGGTTAGCGTTTGCGTTCTGGTTGGGTGGTTGTTGACATGGATTTTTGTGCATGGAAAAGATTGAAAAGTCACAGCTCGATCAAATGCTGCCCCACAGTGAACCGATTCGTGTGGTTTCTGGTGTCGAGGTTCTGAGTAGCAGCCGCTGGCGTTGCAGTCTGATGGATATGCCCCGTCAGTGGATGGGCGTCGGCAAAGAGGAAGCGGTTCCGGGTTACTGGGTGATCGAGTGGATGGCGCAGGCGGCAGCGCTGGGCAGTGCTGTTGTGACGCCGCGAGAAGAGCCGCCGACAGGCCGCCTGGTATTGATTCGCTCCCTGTCATTGCAAGCCTTTAACCTGGACCTTGCTGCAGATGGCTCTATTTTGGTTGAGCGTCTGCAGGGGGAAGATGCCGGCTTGTTTTTGTTCAAGGCCTGGCTGGAGAATTCCGCTGCCGAGGTTCAGGCGGAAGCGGAATTTGGAGTCTGGATCGAAGCTTAGTTCAATGGCAGCCGAAGTAGATAAAGCCTGGCGCCGGACAGTCGGCAGTCGGGGTAGGGAAGCAGCCCTGGTGGATGCGGCCACGGAGCGTACCTGGAGTTTTGAGGAGGTCGAATCGGCCGTTGCCCAAGCCGTGGATGACTTGAGCGCAAGCGGCATTGAGGCTGGCGAGGTGCTGGTATTGGCTGAACCCAATGGTCTGGTTTGGTTGTCGACCTTTCTTGCCGCACAGCGCCTCGGTGTGGTGGTCCTGCCGCTGGAGTTGCAACTGGGAGCGGAGCGCATTCGAAAATCCGCCCGGAGTGCCGGCGCAAGGCTCCTGCGTATGGCTGAATGGGAAGCGATAGGAGGTGAGCGGCGCTTCCCGCCGGGTAGTTGTTTGATCAAAGCGACTTCGGGAAGTACCGGAGACCCCAAGCTGTATGTCTTCAAGGACGAGGAGATGCTGGCGGATGGGCGGCAAGTGATGGCTGGAATGGGGCTGATGCCGGAGGACCGAAATTATGCGGTGATCCCCTTTGGCCATTCGTATGGCCTTGGCAATCTGGTTTTTCCTTTGATCCTCGAGGGCCTCTGCATTGTATGCGGAAAAGGTTACTTTCCTCAGGAAATGCTGGAAGATCTGGTGCGCCATGAAATCAGTGTTTTCCCCGCCGTGCCGCCACTTGTAAGGGCTTTGAGCCGAAGCGATGTGCTGCCCGGGCTTCGTTTGAAACAAGTCATTTCAGCCGGCGGGCGACTCGATAGTCGGGTGAGGGATACATTCATGGAGCGCTTCAAGGTTCCGGTGCGGAATTTTTATGGATCGAGTGAGACCGGAGGCATCGCTTTCAACCGCAGGCTGCCGCAACCCGGCGACCCGGTCAGTGTTGGTGAGCCTTTGCCCGGTGTGTGCATTGAATTGGATGTCCAGGGCGGTGTATCCGTTTCCAGTGCGGCGGTTTATACTGAAGGGAATCCCTTGCGGCAGGGTGAATACGGAAAGGTTGAGGTTGCGGACATCGGCCATTGGAACGACAACGGGGAACTGGAATTGACTGGCCGGCGAAAAGGACAAGTCAAAATTGCTGGCCGGCGGATTTCATTGGCCGAAATAGAGGCAGCGGTTCGACAGATGAACGGCGTTGACGATTGTTGGATACACGCCTTTCCGGACCGCGGGGATGAGCTGGCGATTGCTTGTGTGGTCGCGGGCGAAGCGCCGGTGGAACGCCTGCGCGCGAACATGCGAGAATCGCTGCCGGTATGGGTGCGGCCCAAAAAATGCGTTGTCGTTCCGTTCTTACCGCTCAATGCGCGCGGGAAAACATGCCGACAGCAGATGCTTGCGCTGCTGGGACTCGAGAACTGAATTCAGCCCGGAAAGCAGGCCTCGATTTCCACCAGTAAGTCGGCGCGGCAGAGATCGGCTTCCACGTAGGATACTTCGTCCAGCGAGGTAAGCAGGTTCTTTTCGAGGAATTCCCGGATTGTCTGCTGATCTTTCCAGTGCCGCAGGTAGACGCGGATAAAACGCCTGGAGGCTCCCTCAACACCGACCAGGCGGAGGTTTTCAAGGGTCACCTGCAGTTGGCCTTCGAGGTCGTCGGGACACTGGGTTTCGCTTTCGATGATGGAGGCCGTACCTGAAATAAAGGTCCACGGCTGCGCAGTCTCGATGCGGGTGGCGCGGGCGAAACTCGGCGGACATGGGCCGTAGATCTGTGGGTAGCGGTAAGCAGGCATCTGGCGGGGGTTTTCCCGGTGTTCGGTTGCAGCTGTGCCCCCTGTAAAACAGATCACCAGATGGTTGCTTGCGAGGCCCACTGCGGATGCTGCCGACATGCGCGTTTCCGAGGCGGAGGCAAAGGCATCGCTGAATGCGCGAGCCCGCCCAGCGCAGAACTGGCGGTAATGTTCATCCTGGCGCGGGGCATTGCGGTTGATATCGGCAACCCAGTTCCAGATCCGGTAGAGATTCAGGCCTTCGCAGGCCTCGAGCAAGGCCTGATAGAGCGCATGGCTATCCTGTTCAATCTTGCTCGGCTCGATCGCGGCACAGGCAACGCCCACAATTTGGCTTTCGCTGCGCCAGTAAGTGATGGAACCCATCGTGCGTGCGGCAACAGCGGGCAGGTGGATGGCAAATGGCTCGGCGGATAGGTTGGCCCGCCCCGGCAGGGTCAGGCGCTTGGATGTCGGGTCAAAGCCAGGCTTCGAAAAGGCCGAGTCAAAATGAAGCCGCAGCAGGCTGTCCTCCGCGCCGGATGCCTTGCCTATGAGAAAAGGCTCGGGCGTGTGAGCGGGGGCGCCGGAAGGGCAGGCTTTGGGGCTTGCCGTCACAGATCGGCTGCCCTGCGTTGCCAGAAGACTTTCACATCCTTCTCGATGTTATTGATCCAGCCCGAAGGATGGTCCCTGCGCATGCGTTCGCCGGAGCGGTTGATACGCCAGGAGTCGGAATGGATTGTAAGGCTGTCGGTCGTGTAGACCAGATAGAGAGTCGAGTCGTGGCGACGGTGCACGAGGTTGACGACGACAATGCCGGCTTCCTCGTCTTCTTCGACAATTGCCCAGCTGCGGTTGAGGACAGTTTTGACGATGACCTGGCGTGCTTCTTCCATGCTGAGATCAGGGTAGAGCTCGATGGAGGCTACTTTGTCGCCGAGGATCTCAATCTCTTCCTCGTTGTCTGAATCAGACGCAAGCAAGCTGCTTAAAGGGAGCAAAAGCAGGACGGTTAAAAGGGACGAAGTTTTTATAAAGGAGTGCATACTCGATTGGGTTGAATTTAGAGTCGCGAGGATGAAATGTTGCTCTGTTCAGGTCAATCACTGGTTTTTGGGATAGCTTCTAAAGCTTTTCTTGAGCTTGGCCCCTTCGCTGCCAGACTGAGGTCAGAATGCGAATCCTACTGGTCAGTTTGAACCGTGTGGCCGATCCTTATCCGGTGTTTCCGCTGGGCATGGCTTATGTCGCTGATGCGTTGAGAGCCAGGGGCCATGAGGTGCTGCTGCACGACTTGCTGTATCAGTCTGAACAGGACCTTGAGGCCAGGGCGGAAGCCTTGAAGCCGGATGTTGTGGCCCTGTCTTTACGAAATATTGACAATGTCCGTGCCGACCAGATGGTGAGCTATATCCGTGGATTAAGGGATCTGGTGGGTCGACTGCGAACTGCTTGTGCCGCGCGAATTGTGGTCGGAGGAGCCGGTTTCTCGGTTTTTCCCGATGAGGTGCTGGAGCATTTGACGGCGGATTACGGCTTGTGCGGCGAAGCGGAATCGAGCTTTCCTGCGCTGTTGGACTGCCTGGCTTCCGGAGAGACGCCGGAGGCGATACCCGGCCTTGTTTATTGGCAGGGCGGACGCTTGCGGCGCTCGCAGTGTGTTTCGGCCCTGCAAGCTCCGGATGCGGCCTTCGCTCCGGATGCGGATTGGGTGGCGGCCTATCGGCAACGAGGAGCGGTCTTCAATGTCCAGTCCCAGCGCGGTTGCCCTCTGCGCTGCTGTTACTGCACTTATCCCTTGATTGAAGGCCGCAACCGCCGCTTGCGGAGTTATGAGCGGATTGTTCAGGAGCTGAGGGCATGGAAGGCACTTGGGGTCAATTACGTGTTTTTTGTGGATTCGGTATTGAATACTTCCAGTGGACATTTACGGCGGCTGGCGGAGGCATTGATTGAGGCTAACACCGGCATGCAATGGGGCTGCTTCATGCGCCCGCAAGTGTTCAAGGCGGAGGACCTTGACCAGCTGTATCAGGCTGGTTTGCGGCATGTGGAGTTCGGCTCGGACAGCTTTTCCGATTCGGTGCTGAAGGCATACGGGAAATCATTTGGCTTCGAAGAGATCCGGATTGCGAGTGAGCAGATGCGCGAGGTCGGGATTCATTTTTGCCATTTCCTGATCTTTGGGGGCTTGGGTGAGAGCAAAGCCACTATGGAGGAGAGCTTTGAGCGGAGTCAAAAACTCCCCAGCGATGTGTTCTTTGCCTTTCCCGGGATGCGGGTTTATCCGCGGACACCCCTCTGGCATCAACTCCGCGAGCGCGGCCTCAGCCTGCCGGAGAACCTGCTGGAACCCTATTTTTTTATTGAACCCGAACTGTCTGTGGACGGCATTGTTGCGCGGGTTGAGGCGCAGATTCCTGTAGATTCCAGATGGATGCCCGCAGATCTGCCTGCCAGCACCCAGGCCTTTGTCGCCAAGCTGCGGGCCCGCAAGATAGAGGGCCCCCTGTGGGAGTATTTTGGGCTGCTGAACCGCTTCGCGCAGAGTGCCCCCCGGTGAATATTGTTGGCAGGGTTCCCTTTTACCTATTCAGATCATTGCACGAACGAATTTTGACAGCATATGCCGATACTTCCCCCTGATGTCGCTGCCGAAAAATTGGATGGTTATCCACCTGAGATTTTAGAGGCATACCAAGCTTTTCATACCCAACGTGATCCGGCGGATCTGGACCGTGTGGTCTTTGGCCTGATTGGTTTTCTGATGCCTGAACCGGCTGAGCAGCCCCTGGAAAAAATGGAGGATTCAACCCGTTTACGGGAAGACCTGCAGATCGATTCCATCACCATCGCCGAGGCCGTTTTCCTGATAGAAGAACTCTTTGATATCAGCATTCGCAATGAGGACCTGATGAAGATTGAAACGATCGGCAATCTTCGCGGCCACCTGCGGGACACAGTGACGCAGTAACTGCATGGCTGCTGAAGTTGCAATTACCGGGATCGGTTGGGTCACCAGTATTGGCTGCGACGGCGAGACGGTGCGCCAGAGCCTGTTACAAGGCCGAAGTGGCATTCGCAGCGTCGATTGGTATCCGGATTGTCCGGTGAAAGTGGCCGGCACCATTCCTGAATTTGAGGTATCGAGTCCGAATTGGATCAAGTGGAAGTTTCCCTCTACATTTAAGATTCGCCGCGATGCCTTGAGGTCTCTGGCTCCGCACGGCGTCTATGCGATTTGTTCGGTGTTGCAGGCCTTGCAGGATGCAGACCTGGAGGAAGAGGCATTGTCCACGCCCGATACCGGGCTTTTCTGCGCTTCGGCTGGCTCGCCCTTCATGATTCATCATTACCTGAAGGAAATGGACCGCACGGGCGGCAAACGGGGTCAGCCAATGGGCATAGTCAGCTCGATCTGCGGGACGCTGAATTTCAATTTGGGCGCCTATTTCAAGATCAAGGGCGCGAACCTCGGAATGGTTTCGGCCTGCGCCTCCTCGAGTCACGCATTGGGCTATGCGATGGAGGAGATCCGCAGTGGCCGCCAGCGGCGCATGGTGGTCGTTGGTTCGGAAGAGGTGAATCCGGAGGGCGTGGTGCCCTTTGCCGCCATGCGCGCTCTCAGTTTGTCGCATTCTACCGAAGCTTCCCGGCCCTTTGACCAGAACCGCGACGGATTTGTCGGCAGCGGTGGCGCGGTCTGCCTGATAGTGGAGTCGGTGGATGTTGCCAAGCAGCGCGGGGCCGAGATCAAAGCCTTGCTGAGCGGGTGGGGGCAGGCCTCGGATGGACACAATGTGGCGATTTCGCATGAGCAGGGCGACGGCCTGGGCCGGGCTATGGAAAATGCTCTAAAAGATGCCCGGATCGGAGTCGGGCAGGTCGGCTACATCAATGCGCATGCCACCTCCACCCTTGTTGGAGACCGTTCGGAAGCAATTGCCATTGGCAGGGTATTTGCGGATAACCCGCAGGTTCCGGTCAGCAGTACCAAAGCCTTGACCGGCCATACTTTGTCGATGTCCGGTGCTTTGGAAGCCGGAATCTGCTGTATGGCTTTACGTGAAGGGCTTGCATTCCCACAGGCACATTTGCAGTCTGTCGATTCTGCTTGTGAACATTTGAATCTGCCGACGACGGCGTCTCGGCTGTCTGCTCCCTATGTGCTGTCCAACAGCAGCGGTTTTGGTGGCAGCAATGTGACGCTGATTCTCAGGCGACCGGAATGAAGGATAATTTAACAACAACTGCCGATGAGCTGGGTGCAGACCTCGCGGAGGGAATGGACGAGGTTCAGGACTCCGTTCCCGGTCGGCCGGGGGTCGACCTGCTGATGATGATCAGTTTCGGCTTTGTGGTCGCGGCCGGAATTGGCGTTCTGGCCTGGGCTGAATTCGACCTGGAGCGTCTGATCGCGACGACTCAAACCACGGATCCGCTGGTATTTCTCGCCTTGATGGCTCTGTTGCCGCTGGTGGGCTTCCCGATATCGGCTTTTTACCTTTATGCTGGTGCCGCCTTTCCCTTTGTCACCGCCTGGGTTCTGTGTGTGGTGGCCCTGGCCCTGAATATGACAGGGTCCTATTTTGCCGGCGCCTATTTTCTGAAGGGCCCGATTGAGCGCTGGATGCGTCGGCGCGGATACCGGGTTCCGCAGTTGAAAGAAAAGGGTCATTTTCGCCTGGTCGTGCTGATAAGGGCCGTCCCCGGCGTGCCTTATCCCCTGCAGAATTACATTCTCTCGCTGTCCGGTTGCCCCTTTGTCCTCTACCTGCTGATTTCGCTGTTTGTGCAGTCGACAATCGCCGCCGGCGTCATCGCCGTTTCCACCATGCTGATCGATCCGGAATGGAAGGAAATGGTGATTATTGGTGCCATTGTGCTGGTCGTTGTCGCGTCCCGATTACTGCTCGTCAACGGCCTGCGCAATAGAAAGCCGCGCGAAGAATAGGGCCCTCTGGCCCCGTCCTAATGTTACGCTATCTGAATATTGGCAAAAGGAATTTTGGGCGTTGGCCTCTGGCGGCATTTAATCGGCCCAATTGGGAGTTTTATGCGGTATTGGAGGGGCCTTGTGGAGTTGTCCTGCCCGGTGGCCGCGAGCAAGTGCTCAAACGGCGCAACCTCTGGGTCTTCCCGCCCTTTCACACGCATGGCTGGCACGGAGATCCTGACGAACCCTGCGAAATTGTCGCTCTGCACTTCAACAAGGTTCCGCATGTTCTGGAGAGTCTGTTGAGGGACAAACAGGCCTGCCTCGAGTGTTCTCTGGATGAGGAGGCCTGCGGCCAGATCAAGCAAATGGCGATGGCTTTGGAGCCCGACTACAATCGGCCCACCCAGTTGAGCCAGGTACGTTCCGAAAGGGTCCTGCTGGACTTGACCTTGCTGGTTCTGGAGGACGCCCCTGCCTCGGCCCTTCCCACGCTGGAGCAGAAAGCGGCCGAAAAGGTCGACACCGCAATCGCCTGGTTCAAAAGTCATCTGAGCGAGGGTCCGAGCGTCACCGAAGTGGCTGCGGCCGTCCATGTTTCGCCGACTCACCTGCGGCGGCTGTTCGCCAAGGTGAGGGATGAAAGCCCCCGCAGCCTGTTCAACCAGATCCGGCTTGAAACGGCTTCGCACCTGCTGGCGGAAACTTCTGAAAAACTGGATTTCATTGCCGCCCAATGTGGTTACTCAAGTGCCAGTAATCTGGCGCGCGATTTCAAGGCCTACCGTGGCCTGTCCCCTAGTCATTGGCGTAAGCGCACCACGGATTACGCGCGCATTCTGGATGCCTTTCGAAAAGAAGCTGATTCCGTAGAGGAATAGCAATAATTCATTATCGAAGTTCGTTTTTGAATATTTTCTTGTCGCGGGTGATAAGCAAAATACCTTGCTGGCCCAATGGCTGGGTTGGTAGCTTCTGGTTTCAACCCTAAGCTTCCATTTCTCCCCTTACCCAGTTCTTATGCACCCCGCTGAACCGAATCAAAGGCCTTTGCCTTATACCTGTTTCCAACGGATTATCCTGATTAAAGAGCCCGCCACCGCAGGCGCGAAATCCCGGAATACTCCTGATGGAAGCGTATAAAAGCCTGCTGCGTCTGGCAGCCCTGCTTGTTTCCGCCGGCTGTTTTTTGGTGGGGCTGCTCTACCTGTTTGCCTGGTTTGCCCAGCCCGATCTGATCACGGAGCGTCCGCAGGTGGATCCAGAGGCCCTGGCTGCGGTCGAGGCCAGTCGGGACCTATCCTTCGATCCGGACAATCCACCGGTGCTGCACGTGGATGTGGATTATTCCGAAGGCGATGCGGCTGCCTGGTATCCCAAGGGGGAATCGCCATTTTTGGCTGAGCTGGTCGAAGAGGGACGGCTCCCTCCGGTGTCTGAGCGAGTGGGGCCGAATCCGGTTGTGATGACGGGCCGCGATGGCATTGGCAATTACGGCGGCACCTGGTACCGCGTCGCACCATCACAGGGGGACCTGTGGATTGTGACCTGGCGCCTGTCCGGTGCGCGGCTGACGCGCTGGTCGCCGATGGGCTATCCGCTCAAGCCACATTTAGCCAAAAAGTGGGAGGTGTCCGATGACCTGCGGGAATACACCGTGCATCTGCGCCCTGGAGTGCGCTGGTCGGACGGACATCCGTTCACCGCACACGATATCATGTATTGGTGGGAGGACGTGGTGCAGCATTTCGAATTTCGTCCTGAGCAGATGCTGATCCGGGGTCGCTTGGGCGACATCGAGATGATCGACGACTACACCGTCAAATTTACCTTTCCCTATCCCCACGGTGTTTTCCCGGAGCAGATGGCCAAGTGGGATTTCTGGGCGCCGAGGCATTACCGCCGCCAGTTTCACCCGGAATTCGGTGATCCCGAAAAGATCGCCGCCATGATGCGCGTCCAGGGAGTGCCGTCGGCGCGTACCGCTTACTTCCGTCTCGATAACAATCAGAATCCCGAATACCCCCAGCTGGGGCCCTGGGTGGCCCGTAGCCATCAGCCGAATCCTCCTTTTGAGTTTGTTCGCAACCCCTATTACTGGGTTGTGGATGAAGAGGGAAATCAACTCCCTTACGTCGACCGGCTGCTGATCGACATCCGTTCGGAAGGCATGCTTTCGGTCACGGCCGCCTCCGGCGAGCTGTCCATGCAGCTGCGCAATATCCGCTACGACGACTACACCCTTTACATGGGTGAGCGGGAGGCGAACAGTTTCGACGTCTATCACTGGCTCCAGGGCGGGCGTTCAACCTACACGGTTTTTCCCAACCTCAATCGCCGGATTGACCCGGCGCGACCGGAAACGAAGTGGAAGAATCAGTTTCTCAACGAAAAGCGTTTTCGTCAGGCGATGTCGCTTGCCATCAACCGGCAGGAAATCATCACCGCCGAATTTCACGGAGAAACCGAAGCGGCCCAACTCGATCCTGGCCCCGAGTCCCAATTCCACAATCCAACCCTCTTCAAAAGCTTCACTGAATTTGATCCGGAACGTGCCAACCGGCTTCTCGATGAAATCGGACTGGATCGGCGCGACCGCGAGGGTTACCGGACCTTTCCGGATGGCACGCGGATGACCTTCTATCTGAACGTGACCGACTTTACCGGCACTGGCCCGGCACCCTTTCTGATCGCCCACTGGGCTGAGGTAGGGGTTCGGGTCATCCTGCAGGAACGGGCGCGGAGTCTATGGCAGGCGCAGCAGGTCGCACTCGAACACGATTTTTCAGTCTGGTCGGGTGACAGTGAGATATTCCCGCTGGTGGAGCCGCGATATTTTGTGCCGGTTTTTGGCTACTCGCTGTTCGCCCCGGGCTACGGATTCTGGTATGGCTTTGGCGGCCTTTACGACAGCCCGGAGGCGGCTGCGCGACCAAATGCGATCGAACCTCCTCTCGACCACCCGCTTCGCCGTTCGATGCGGGTACTTGAGGAAGCCCAGGCCGCGGCAACCGTCGAAGAACAGAGCGCGATCTTTAACGAAGTTCTCGATATCGCTGCGGAGAATGTCTGGACCATCAACATCAGCACCCCTCCGCCGCAGCTGGTGATTGTGCAGAACGGTTTCCGCAATGTGCCCACCAATGCTGTTTCGGGGCATATTTTTAATACCCCTGCCAACGCTGGACTCGAAACCTACTTTTTTGATGAGCCTTCGGACTCACCTGGTGCGATCGCGGCGATGAAACGCGCGATGGTCGAGGTCCGTCCCGATCCACGCATGACGCTGAGCGGCGGTCGCGCTCAGCAGAGAATAGGAGAGGAGGAAGTCCGCGGAGCGAGCCGTTCTGTGGGTTCCCTGCTCGCCTGGCTGATATGGGGGACGTTGGGGCTGCTGGTCATCCTGGCTTCTGTAAAACACCCCTTCATTGGACGGCGTGTGTTGATTCTGATTCCGACCCTGCTGGTGATTTCCATGGCCACCTACGTGATCATCCAGCTCCCGCCGGGCAATTTTATCGAATCGCGGATACTGGAGCTGGAGATGGTTGGCGATGCCGGGGCGATCCAGGAAGTAGAGGAACTGCGAGGACTGTTTCGTCTGGATGATCCGGTTGCGGTCCGCTACATGCGCTGGCTGGGCTTGCCCTGGTTTATGAGTTTCGATTCGTCCGACCGGGGCCTTCTGCAGGGAAGCCTGGGATTGTCGATGGAGAATGGCAGGCAGGTGAATGACCTGGTCGGGGACCGAATCCTGCTGACCTTCCTCATTTCCCTGCTGACACTTATCTTTACCTGGGCGCTCGCCATCCCGATCGGGATCTATTCGGCGGTGCGCCAGTATTCGGTGGGCGACTACATATTCACCTTTTTTGGATTCATCGGCATGTGCATACCCAACTTTTTGCTCGCGCTGATTCTAATGTATTTAAGCGGAAGCTTGTTTGGGATGCAGGTGAGTGGCTTGTTTTCGGCCGAATACGCCGGTCAACCCGAATGGACCTGGGGCAAGTTTGTCGACCTGATGAAGCATATCTGGGTACCCGTGATTGTTCTGGGAATGGCAGGGACCGCCTGGATGATCCGCGTCATGCGGGGTAACCTGCTGGATGAACTGCGCAAACCCTACGTGGTGACGGCGCGGGCTAAAGGAGTGCGACCGATGAAGCTGCTGCTGAAGTATCCGGTGCGGCTGGCGCTCAATCCCTTCATCTCCGGCATCGGCAGTATTTTCCCGCAATTGGTGTCCGGCGGTGCGATCGTGGCGATCGTGCTAAGCCTGCCGACGGTCGGGCCCCTGTTGTTGAATTCACTGATGACCCAGGACATGTATCTGGCCGGGTCGATGCTAATGGTGCTGAGCATGTTGGCGGTCTTCGGGACCCTGGTCAGCGATTTGTTGTTAATGTGGCTGGATCCACGCATTCGGATGGGAGGCAGCTGATGATTATCCGTGCATTGAGAAAACTTGGAACTGGACAGAAGCGAAGCGCTTTGGATACGCCTTCAGAAGCGAAAGCGAAGTCGGTATCACTGGGAAACCTTTCCCAGTGGCAGCTGATTATCATGCGCTTCAAGCGCCATCGGCTGGCGGTGTTTTCGCTGTTCGTTCTGGTCGCCCTGTACATGGTCGCGCTTTTTGCGGAATTCTTTGCCCCCTACTCGGCGAACTTTCGGGACCTGGACTACATGTATGCCCCTCCGCAGTTGCCGAAGTTCAATCTGGAACACGGCTGGCATCTGGATGCCGTGGTCAAGGACCGGGATCCGATCACCTTTCAGCTGCATTACCGGGTTGTTCCGGATGAGGTGGTTCCGCTTTCCTTTTTCGTGAAGGGCGAGCCCTACAGTGTGTTGGGTTTATTTGAATGGGACCGCAGGTTCTTCGGCGTCGATCACCGCGCACTGGACGCAGAGCCGGGTGAAGGCGCCTATGTCTTCTACTTCCTCGGCGCGGACCGATATGGCCATGACATCTTTAGTCGGGTAATCTTTGGTGCCCGGATCAGTCTTTCCATCGGTCTGATTGCGATCTTTCTCACCTTCATTCTGGGCATCGTCATTGGCGGTATTTCCGGCTACAAGGGCGGTTATGTGGACGACCTTATTCAGCGCTTTATCGAGATCGTGAACTCCTTTCCGCAGCTGCCCTTGTGGCTAGCCCTGGCGGCCGTGATGCCGACGGACTGGCCCTTGATGGTGACGTATCTGGGGATCACTGTGGTCCTGAGTCTGCTCGGCTGGACCGGTCTGGCACGTGTGGTTCGGGGTAAGATTCTGTCCCTGCGCGAGGAGGATTATGCCGTGGCCGCGCGCTTGCTGGGCGCCAATCACCGGCGTGTTTTATTCCGTCACCTGGTCCCCGGTTTTACCAGCCACATCATCGTGGTGCTGACACTCAGCGTGCCGGCGATGATTCTTGGCGAGACGGCCCTGAGCTTTCTGGGACTTGGCCTGCGGCCACCAGTTGTGAGCTGGGGCGTTATGCTTCAGGACACCATGCAGCTGCAGGCCGTGGCGAATTATCCCTGGCTGCTGCTGCCGGTGCTGCCGATCATTGTAACCGTGCTCGCATTCAACTTCCTCGGAGACGGCATGCGCGATGCCGCCGATCCCTATTCGTCGCGCTAATGCCTTTGTTCCCAAATTTCCCCTACCGCAACTGATGAAATCGCCTTTTGACTCCTCTCCGCCAGTAGACCCGGAAACCGGCCGGACCCGCGTCCTCGAAGTGGAAAACCTGAAAACCCATTTTTCCACAGTGGAGGGAAGGATTCCTGCGGTCGACGGCGTGAACTTTGCGCTCGAGCGTGGCAAAACCCTGGCGATTGTCGGCGAGAGCGGCTGCGGCAAGAGCGTTACCGCATATTCGATTCTGCGCCTGATCCAGAGTCCGGGAGAAATCGTCGATGGCAGTATCCGCCTGTATCCTGAAGAGGGCGGAAGCATTGATGTGGCGGCCCTGCACGAGAAGGACGAAATGCTCTACCATGTGCGCGGTGGCATCGCCAGTATGATTTTCCAGGAGCCGATGACGGCCCTGAGCCCCGTTCACACTATTGGCAATCAACTCTGCGAAGCCATTTTGACCCACCAGGAGGTTGGCAAGAAAGAAGCCGAACGCCTCGCCGTGGACATGCTCAAACGGGTTGGCATTCCCGGACCGGAAAAACGGCTCAAGCAGTACCCATTTGAATTCAGCGGCGGCATGCGCCAGCGCGTGATGATCGCCATGGCGCTGGTTTGCAGGCCGCAATTGCTCATTGCGGATGAACCTACCACTGCCCTCGACGTCACCATCCAGGCGCAGATTCTGAAGCTCATCAAGGACCTCCAGCAGGAGATGAACACCTCTGTCTTGCTCATCACCCACGACCTCGGCGTAGTTGCGCAGATGGCGGATGAGGTGGCGGTGATGTATCTCGGTCGGGTTGTGGAACAGGCCGATGTGCGCACCCTGCTGAGGCGGCCGCGCCACCCCTACACCATGGGCCTTATGGATTCGCTGCCGAGCATCAGTGGTGGGGCGGAGCGCCTGTCCGCGATCAAAGGCACCGTGCCTTCCCTGTTGGAGATCCCGCAAGGCTGTCCTTTTCATCCCCGTTGCCCTTACGCGAAACCCGGTGTTTGCGATGTTGGCGGTCCGCCGGCTTTGGAAACCATGGACGACGGAGCCCGTGTTGCCTGTGTGCGTGCGGAAGAGATCATGGCCGGTGCCACCAAGACGGAGGACCGCCGCGTGGAGGTGGCCCCGCAGGCGAAAGCGTCGGCCGCTGCAACCGACACATCGGATCCAGTGAAGCCGCTGTTGCAGGTGCGGAATCTGTGCAAGTATTTCCCCATACGCGGCAAAGGATTTATCCGCCGCGAGATCGGCCAGGTCAAGGCGGTGAACAATGTCAGCTTTGACCTGATACCCGGCGAGACGCTGGGCATCGTCGGCGAGAGCGGTTCTGGCAAAACGACCGCTGCCCGGGCAATCATGCGTGCATTTGCGCCGACCTCGGGCGAAGTGATTTTTCAGCCTAACGGCAAAGCGGTCGACCTGGCGAAGCTGAATGATGAGGAGTTGAAGCCCCTGCGCCAGCAGATGCAGATGATCTTTCAGGATCCCTATTCCTCGCTCAACCCCCGGATGACCGTCGGCGAAATTGTCGGCGAACCCCTGATGCTGCACAAGCTTGCCAGCGGCGCTGAATTGAAACGCAGGGTCGAAGAAGCCCTTGTCCGCGTTGGCCTCAAGTCCGAGCACCGCGTCCGCTATCCACACGCATTCAGCGGCGGCCAGCGTCAGCGCATCGGCATCGCCCGCGCCCTGATCATGAATCCCTCGCTGATCGTAGCCGACGAAGCGGTTTCGGCACTCGACGTATCGGTTCAGGCCCAGGTCATCAATCTCCTCAAGGACCTTCAGGAAGAATTCGACCTCACCTATATTTTTGTCGCCCACGACCTCAGCGTCATCCGTCACATCTGCGACCGCGTAGCGGTCATGTATGGCGGCAAGATTGTTGAACTGGCCGGAACCAAGGAGTTGTTCGACAACCCCCAGCATCCCTACACCCGCGCCCTCCTGTCAGCCATCCCCTATCCCGACCCCGACAAAAAACTCGAGTTCGCCGTGGGGGGGGGCGGGCCCCCCCCCCCCCCCCCCCCCCCCCCCCCCCCCCCCCCACCCCCCCCCCCCCCCC
>JAFIGG010000052.1 GCA_020831485.1 Opitutales bacterium | reverse complement strand
TGATCGTAAAAGCTAACCCGAAGAGGCCGGTTGATGGCCGAAAACAGATTCTGACGCAGTTTGGGCATGCATATTGCTATACCTTGGTCGTCACACCAAATCACTTACTGCTTACTGCATCAGTATTAGAAAATAATTCATCTGCCTTCTAACGGAGGCAGATGTTTTTCGTTGAGTGGATTCAGATTCTATGGATTCAGCCTTAGTCTGTGACTTCCATGGTTATCTGTAATTCGACGCTCGCGTTCAGAGGGAGACCTGCTACCGCGACGGCCGCGCGTGCGTGCTGGCCTCGTTCGCCGAATAGGTCCAACAGAAGGTTTGAAGCTCCATTGATGACCGCTGGGCTTTGTGAGAAGCCTGAAACTCCGTAGACAAATCCGTTCAGCAGAAGAAATTGCTGGATCTTGTCCAGTGAGCCCAGGGCCCCGTTGGCGATGGCTAGAGCGTTGAGCAGGCAAATCCGTGCGGCTTCCTGTCCTTCTTCAATGCTTTGAACTTCGCCGACTGCGCCCGTATGGGTCAATTGGCCTTCCAGCATTGGTAGCACGCCGGACAGGTAGAGCAGTTTGCCGGATCTTTTCCAGGGCACGTAGCTGCCGGCTGGGGCGGGGGCAGGGGGAAGTGTATAACCGAGTTTGGACAGTTTTTCAGTGATCGATTGCATACCGCCAGCATTGTTACCTGGCAGCAAATCTCAAATCTCAAATTGTAGACTTTGAGATCTTTTATCTGGAATGAAAATAAATCTCAATAAAGAGGTTGATATTTGGAACGATTCTAATTCTATTTAGGCCAGTTCCAATGATTGAGTTACCAACAGCCGCCAAAAAAGCACTCGATGCGGCGCTTGCCCGTCAGGGTTTGCGCAGCACGCGGCAGCGCGAGCACATTTTTGCCATCCTGTTACAGTGGCGCGATCATCCGAGCGCAGACGAAGTCTATGCGCGGGCCCGTCGGAACAACTCAACCATCTCATTGGCAACGGTTTATAATTGCCTGGAAACCCTGGTTAAGAGTGGTTTGGTGCGCGCGGTCAATTATGAGCGCACGCCGACCCGTTACTGTCCAAATCTCAGCGAACACGCACATTTTCAGGACAGGGACAGTGGTCGGGTCTTCGACATTGACCTTCCGGCGCACTTGATGGAGGAGTTGAGGGCTTATCTGCCTGAAAACTTCGAAGCCGAAGCAATGGAACTGTATTTCCTCGGGAATCTGAAATCAGACCCCGAATCCACCTCCTCAAATTTTAATTCGACACGATCTAAATCATAAAATCATGAGTTCACTCGAAATTCGCAACCTCAACGTAGAAATCGATGGCACGCCCATCCTGAAGGATTTTTCCCTCTCGATTCCGAAGGGAGAAGTTCATGCACTGATGGGCCCCAACGGCACGGGTAAAAGCACCCTGGCCAAAGCATTGGCTGGTCACGAAGACTACGAGATCACCAGCGGTGAAGTGCTCCTTGATGGGGTTAATATTATTGGCATGGAGCCTGATGAAATTGCCCGCTCAGGCCTTTTCATGGCCTTTCAGTACCCGAGTGAGATTCCGGGTGTGACCATCGCCAATTTCATTCGCGCTGCCCTTACTGCCCGTATGGAAGAGGGTGAGAAGTTCAATGCCCCAGCTTACTATAAGGACCTCTACGAAAAGATGGACTTACTTGAGATCGACCGCGGTTTCACCAGCCGCTCTGTCAATGAGGGCTTTTCCGGCGGCGAGAAAAAGCGCTGTGAGATTTTGCAAATGGCGATGTTGAAGCCATCCTATGCGGTGCTCGACGAAACCGACAGTGGCCTTGATATCGACGCTCTGCGCGTTGTTGCCGAAGGGGTGAATAAGATGCGTGGTCCGGAACTCGGTGCCCTGGTCATCACTCACTACCAGCGGTTGCTGAACTACATTGTTCCGGACAAGGTGCACGTGATGCATGGTGGTCGCATTGTCCGCACGGGTGGACCCGAACTCGCTGAAGAACTCGAAGAAAAGGGCTACGACTGGCTTAAAGAAGAAGCCACGGTTGGCCCAGCCTGAGCGCCACGCTCCCAAAATCCAATTAAAGAGAGGAAAGTATGAGCAGCACACCCGATATTCAAGTCGATCGCGACACCGGCAATTTTCATTACGACACTACGTATGAATTCGACGCCGGCGTTGGCCTGAACGAAGAAACCATCAATTACATCTCAAAGGTAAAAGAAGAGCCTGAGTGGATGCGTGAATTCCGCTTGAAGGCCCTGGCAACCTTTAACAAGAAGGCCACTCCGACTCACTGGGCTTCGAAAGACCTGGAGAACATTCATTACGACAAGATCCGCTACTACCTGTCCAAGGGTCAGCGGCCTAGCCGTAGCTGGGACGATGTCCCGGATGACGTAAAGAACACCTTTGAGCGCCTCGGCATTCCGGAAAAGGAGCGCGCTTACCTGGCAGGTGTCGAAGCGCAGTTCGACTCCGAAGCTTCCTATTCCAATATGAAGGAAGAGTTGTCGAAAGAGGGTGTGATCTTTGTCGGCTCCACCGAAGGTTTGAAGGAGCACCCGGAGATCTTCCGCAAGTGGTTTGGCAAGGTGATCCCAACTGGCGACAATAAATTCAGCGCTTTGAACAGCGCCGTATTCTCGGGCGGTTCTTTCATTTATATTCCGAAGGGTGTGAAGCTTAAGCAGCCCCTGCAGGCCTATTTCCGCATCAACGCGGAGAATTTCGGTCAGTTTGAGCGCACCTTGATCATCGCCGACGAGGGTTCTGAAGTGACTTACATGGAGGGCTGTACTGCTCCCAAGTTCGAGACTACAACCCTGCACAGTGCGGTGGTTGAACTGGTTGCGCTGAAGGGTGCGAAGATTCAATACATCACTGTTCAGAACTGGTCCGCAAATGTATTCAACCTGGTGACCAAGCGGGGCTTGGCCATGGAGGATGCTGAGATTCGCTGGATTGACTGCAATATTGGCAGCCGTCTGACGATGAAGTATCCGGGGGTGGTTATGCGCGGTGAAGGCGCCCGGGGTGAAGTGCTTTCGATCGCTCTGGCGCACGATGGCCAGCATCAGGACACGGGTGCCAAAATGGTTCACGCCGCCGACCGTACGACTTCGAACATTATTTCCAAGTCGATTTCGATCGGCAAGGGTCGTTCCACCTATCGTGGTGTAGTCGCGATGCCGAGGCACCTCAAAGGTTGTAAGAACAATACGGAGTGTGACGCCTTGCTCATCAACCAGCACAGCCGCACGGACACCTATCCGGCTATTACGGTGAAGGGAAATCAAAATACCGTGCAGCACGAAGCCAGTGTGTCCAAGGTCAGCGCCGAGCAGATCTTTTACATGATGCAGCGTGGTCTAGACGAAGGAGAGGCGATGAGCCTCGCCGTGAACGGTTTTGTCAACGACCTGATTCGTGAGTTTCCAATGGAGTACTCGGTTGAGTTGAAACGCCTGATCGAGTTGGAGATGGAAGGCAGTGTGGGTTGATTTCAGCCTATTCAATTGTATCAATTTTTAAGCAATTTTAAGGAAATGTCGAATACGCTTTCAGCAGGTGAATTGAATCTGGATTCGCCGGATTTATACAAAGTACAGCAGAGCCAGTCAGGCTTTGATGTGGATTGGTTCCAAGCCAAGCAGGCGGAAGCCTGGAAAACTTGGTTGGAGACTCCGATGCCACAGCGCACCGATGAGCGCTGGCGTTTTGCCAGCCTCAAGCAGGTGCGCGAGTTGGGTCGTTTTCAGCCTTCGGAGTTCGGTGTCGCCGAGCAGCCCGAGTTGCTGGAGCGCAGCGCTTTGCTCCAAAAGACCGCCGGGCGCATCGTATTGCTGGATGACAATCTGGTAGTGCAGGACCCGATTTCTGCCGAGTTGGCCTCCAAGGGTGTGATTTTCACAACCCTGACTGATGCCATCGCGCGGCATCCGGACCTGGTCCGTGAATACTTCATGCAGCAGTCGCCGGAATTGGGCTCGGAGAAGTTCGAAGCCCTGCACGTCGCGCTGCTCCGCAATGGCGTATTTCTCTACGTTCCCGATGGGGTTACGGTAGAGGAGCCTCTGGTGGTCTATAACTGGGCCGGCAAGGAAGGTGGAGCTATCTTTCCGCACACTTTGTTCGTCGCGGGTAAGGGTTCCAAGGCATCCCTGGTCGAGTTTCAGCAGTCGGTCAGTCCGGACAGCGAACACCTGGTTATTGCCAATGCCCACCTCTACGCTGCGGATGATGCCCAGCCTTCGCACTCTATCATTCAGAATTGGAGTCCACAGGCCTTGAGTTTCCAGCTGAACACGAGCAATGCTCAGAGCCGTACCAATGCAAAGAGTGTGACCATTAATCTTGGCTCCTCGCTGGCGCGTCAGGAAATTCATGGACGTATTTTCGGCAGTGAGTCCAACGTCGAGCTGTATTCTCTCAACGTGCCCCGCGGCGAGCAGGAAGTCGACCAGCGCACCTTGCAGACCCACATCGGCCCGAACAGCCGCAGCGATTTGTTGTTCAAGAATGCCTTGATGGATAAGAGCCGTACGGTTTTTAGTGGACTCATCATCGTCGAAGAAGGCGCTCAGCAAACCGATGCCTACCAGACCAACAACAATCTCATGCTGAGTGAGGAAGCGGAGAGTAATTCCCTGCCTGGTCTGGAGATTGGTGCCAACGACGTGAAGTGTTCACACGGTGCGACCACTGGCCGCATTGATGAAAGTGAACTGTTTTACTTTCAGGCCCGCGGCATCCCGCGCGAAAAGGCGCAGGAGCTGATGGTTTTTGGCTATTTTGAAGAGATTATTCAGAAGCTTGGTGACGAGGAAGTTGTCGACTGTGTGCGCGCCCTCGTCCAAGCGAAATTCATCCACTGATAAACGGAGCATATTATGGATTCCGAACGGACGGTCAGCCGGGACATCCCGGCAACAATTGTGCCCTATGGCGATCAGGTAACGATCCCGGAAGGTACCGAAGTGACGATTACCCACCGCTTGGGTGGTAATTTTACGGTTACCTGGCACGGCGGTATGGCGCAGATCAACGGACGCCATGCCGACGCCATTGGCGAAGAAGTGCCTGAAGAGTCCACGGCTTCCGCTGAGGACGATGATCACGAAGGACCGCCCGACGAAGAAAAGGTCTGGGACGCGTTGAAGAAGGTCTACGATCCGGAAATCCCGGTCAATATCGTCGACCTCGGCCTTGTCTACAGCATGGAAGTGGTCGAGGAGGAGGGGCACTTTAAGGTCAACGTCGACATGACACTGACCGCTCCCGGTTGCGGTATGGGACCCGCCATTGCCCAAGACGCCAAATACAAGGTCGAACAGGTTCCCGGAGTTCGCGAGGCTGAAGTCAGCATTGTCTGGGATCCGCCCTGGCATCAGGACATGATTACCGAGGTTGGTAAGATGGAGCTGGGTTTAATTTAGTATCCTTTAGCGATTTTAGAAAAAATAAGGCCGTTCCGGATAGTCCGGAACGGCCTTTTTTTGCCCAGCGACAGTGACCCTATGGGCTGATCATAATCATCATTAGTTGTTCGAGAGTCTTAATTGCGTGCAGATCGAGCCGCCTGTTGAACCATCTCCAGATAGTCGGCTACGTAACCACGTGGTTCGAGCATTTGTGCCCGTTGCAGGAGTTCCACCGCACGGTCGAACTCGCGCAGTGAAACGCGCATCCGGGCGTGCTGAATCAGCGCTTCCACTTCAGTGTCGTCCACGCGTTCTGCGCGCTCGAAGTAAATGATCGCTTCTTCGTGGTCGTCCTGCCGCCAGTGATAACTGGCGATCAGGAGCAGGGCGCTGCCATTCAGCGGATCCCTGCGCACGACTTGTTGCAGCATTTCGATGGCCTCGGTTTCGCGGTCCTCGGCCAATGCAACTTCGGCTTTCAGGTTCAACAGCTTCAATTCTTCGCTGTCGGTCAACGAGTCACTGAATCGTTCCTCAAAGGAATCAATGTAGGTCGTTACTTCATTCCAGGCTCCCACCTGGGCGAGTACTTCAGCGATTCGGAAGGCACGGTTGCGGTCCAGTTCCTGATACTCGAGCGTATCGAGGTATATGGTCAAAGCCAGCTCATGCTGATTCATGTTCATATAGATGTCCGCCAGCAGACCCAGGCTGGAAAGAGTTTCAGCGCCCATGCTGCGAACCATCTCCAGGTTGGCGACTGCTCTATCCAGATCCTGTTTGCCGACAAAGGCGTTGGCCTGAAGGAGCAGCAGGCTGGAGTCGTCCGGGTGGCGCGTAATCAACTCGTCGAGCAGGCCAATGGCCTCATCGAAGATACTCATGTTCATCAGGCATTGGATTTCACCCATTGCCCAGTCCTTGTTGTAGGGCGCGAACATGCGTGCCATACGGTATGCCGGAAGAGCTTGAGCCGAGCGGCCGAGATTGAGGTGAGCAAATGCAACCAATCCAAAGAGGTTGCCATCGCCTCCACCCAGCTCAATCGTCTTGAGCAAGTGGGGGAGGGCTTCCTCGTATTCTCCGTTTTGAATGTATAGGATTCCCAGATTCATGTAGGCGCGGCGAAAGTTTGGAAACTTTGCGATCGCCTTTTTGTAGTTTTCAGCAGCTCGTTCTGTGTTGCCGATCTGGAAATGGATGTTGGCTAGTGTGTAGTCCAGAGCGGCACTGGACTCACTTGTGATTTTCGGAGCCAGCAGTTCAGCCGCCCTTTGCGGATTTTCACCAATCACCTCAGAGACTTCGTTAAAGATGTCTCTTTCCTGGCTCGAGATTCCGGGGCTTCGTTCGGTGTCGACACCGTAGCTGCCCATGAATCGTTTGACGAATTCAGGATTACTCCAGGTGTTTTCGCTGAGTGGATAGATCTGACCAACCGAGGCGCTAGGCAGTAGGAAGGTGGATGCGAATCCGCTGAGTATCAATTTTAGGATTTTTCTGTACATGTTTGGTTTAGCTTAAAGGTTGAATCGGATCGTGAAGTTGTAGATGGCACGGACTGTTTCTCCTCCCCTTTGAGGTGGCTCAAATTGGCAGCGTTCCGCCGCATCAATTGCGGCAGCAACGAAGTCTCTGTGACTGGATTCGACGACATCCTGAACGGTGACCCGGCCATTCTGGTCGATCAGCACCTGCAGTGTGACAAAACCCTGAACCCGTGCCGCCCGAAGGTGCTGCGGGTAGGTCGGTGCGACGGTGCGGGTGCGTCGAGGCGGACGGTCGAGGTCACTGACTTGGAAGATGTCCAGGTCGGAAGCAGCGTCTGTTACACCGAAGCCTTCGAATGAGAAAGCGCCTGCAGCTGCGTCGCCAATCCCCGGATTCAGCGCCATATCCATTTGACTCAGAGACAAATTTGGTGGTGGCGTCTGCATGTCCGGTGCGGGTGGCTCGTCCTGAGTGTCTTCAGGCGGGGGCGGCTCCGGTGGAGGTGGCGGCGGTGGCGGCAATGTGATGTCCACCGTGCGCAGCTCCACGTTGCCGGGGCCGCGGTCAGTGATCCATTGGGTAAAAGGCAGCAGCAACATAACAGCTGCGACACAGATACCCATCGCCGACCAAGGCCCGATTACGGGGCGCCTGGAGGTGCTCCGGTAGATTGGTCTCTCGGTACGTTTTTTGGTATCCATTGAGAACTAGGACGAATGGTCGGTTGAAATGCTGACTGCCACTGCACCTCCAAGTTTGGCTTCGTCGATTACGCGGACCAGAAGTTCGGTCGATACAGAGCGGTCGGCTTGTATGATGACCGGCATGGACTCGGTCTGGGTCAGGCGCCGGACAATGGACCGGACTCCGCCAGTGCCAATGTCCCGGCCGCCGTAGACGACCTGCCCTGAGTCTGTAATGGCAATAAGAATACTGTTCTTTTCAAGATCGATGGAGGAGGCAGCCTGCGGCTTGTTCACCTCCACGCCTGTTTCCTCAACGAAAACAGTCGTTACGATAAAGAAAATCAGTAGGATGAAGACCATGTCGATGAGTGGTGAAATGTTGATTTCATCACTACCTGCACGGGCGTTGTTGATAAGTCGTTTTCTAGGCATGTTTGTATAGGCTCGTTGTTTTATGCGGCCTTGCGCCTGGAGTAGGCCTGGACAGCCAGGTTCTCCGCTTTCACAAGGAATAATTCCAGATCGTCACGGTAACGTGTAATCCTCGATAGGAGAACATAGGCGGGAATCGCCATTACCAGTCCGGTCTGGGTTGTGATCAATGCTTCTGAGATCCCTCCGGCTACCAGATCAATGGAATTGCCAGCGGTGCTGATGGAAAGACCTGCAAAGGTCGAAAGCATGCCGGTGACCGTTCCCAGCAGACCCGTGAGCGGTGCTGCGCTTACAAGTATCGTCGCAGTACGGATCCGTGTCGTGTAGTCCGGGATCAATGTTGTCCGCACTTCGGCAAAACGCCTGCGCAGATCGGCTTCACTTTCGATGTCCTCCGAGGTGTGCCGAATGATGGCGCCGAGGTCACCCTCAGCTTCCTCGGGTACATCGATCCAGTGTGCCCAGCGGTTTTGATCCGCGGACAGGAAACGCTGGCGTCTGAGTTCGAAGAACAGGCTGAATACACTCTTGTAAATGATCCCACTCAGGATCGTGAGTGGAATCATCAGCCATCCTCCGGCAATCCAGATGCGGACCGTTTCCTCTATGAGTAAGTTGAACATGGGTGTTCCTTAAATTTGGTCATCAGCTTGCTTTGGCGACGGATTCTTCATCAGGAAGACCGGCCCCATTGGCGAAGGTAATGGCCGCATTTTCCATTTCGCCGGCGATTCCCTGAACCTTGCGGGACAGGAATGCGGAGAGCAGGAGAGAGGGAATTGCCACGATCAGGCCGAATTCGGTTGTGATCAGCGCCTCCGAGATCCCTGAGGACAGGGAGCGGGCGTCACCGGTGCCGAACAGAGTGATCAGTTTGAAGGTGTTGATCATACCGGTCACCGTTCCGAGCAGGCCCAATAGAGGCGCTACAGCCGCGGTCACTGTGATGACTGCAAGCCCACGCTCCAGTTTCGGTTGCGTTTCTAGAATGTTCTCGGCCATCAGCTCTTCGAGCGATTCCTTGGGCAACTTGTGGTATTTTACGCCCTTTTTCAGCATCGTTGCCGTGGGGCCACCTTGGGTTTCCAGCAAGGCATCCGCTTCTTCCTTCTTTCCGCTGCGGACCAGATTAATGGTTTCCAACAGCACGCCCGGTTTGAGGCGTTTGACGCTGAATATTTCAAAGGCCTTAAACATGCCAATCAGCCAGGCTACTCCTGCGAAGGAGAGGATCGGAATCATCCAGATACCGCCTTTTTGAATGTGCTCGAACAGTGTTTCCTGGGTTGTTGCCAGTGCCGTTGCGCGGCCCATCGTGGTGTCGTAGGGGATGCTGCCCGAGCCTTCGTCAAGAAGACGTTTGATCGAAGGTGTTGCAGAGCTGTCGAAGACGAAGACATTTGCTGCGAGTGAGGCACCGCGCTCGGCAAGTCCGCCCACGCGGCCGTTGTCGGATGCGAAGTAGACGGAGGGCCCTATGATCCCGAATTTGCCACTCAGGTAGCTGCCATCAGGGCCAACGGCGCTGCCGCTGAATATGTGGCCGCCGATCAGGTTCGACAGGCGTTCCATGCCGATGTCGAGTGCCTTCTGGTGTTCCGACATGACATAGTCAGGGTCTGCGGTTTCGTCTTCGGCGAGATTGAGGAGGCGAAGCAATTCATCCGAATAGAGGTCGTTTTCTGACGAATGAATGGAGCCGTTAAGTCGGTTCAGGTAGTCGACCAGCATGCCGGAAATGAAATTGAGCTCGTCCTCGCGCAGGCCGAGTTCTTCCTCCATCCGAGCGAAGTCTCCGGATGCGCCGTCCAGGCGCCGTTGCAGGCGTTGCGCCTCTGAGCGCTTTTCGCGATTTACTCGTTCGAGCTTTCGCAGTTCTTCGCCCAGCGGCACGCGCTCACGAGTGACCGTTTCACGAACGGCCTGTAGTTTCTCAAGCGCTTCCTCGGTTCGTGTCTCGGCGTCGGCCTTGAGGGCATCCAGGCGGCTTTCATCAGCGATTGCGCTGACCGAGGTGAGCCCGAGGGTTCCAATTGCAAGGAGCGTGCGTAAATTTCTCCAGAGGCTGCTTTGAAGCGACATGGATCGATGAATATAAGTTGTTTGTTGGGAAATCATTTTAGCTTTTGAATCAGGTTTTAAAACAAGCTCTTCAGTTCGAAGGGCAGCGAAACGAAGGCAGGCTCCATTTCGTTTTCATGCATTGCGATGGCATTGCGAATGTTGCTAACCGCACTGCTGTCTGTGATGACTTGCCATTGCCATTCACCTTGAGCAGGTACGCCGATGCCGGCGTGTCTTCCGCTTGCATCTGCGAAAATGGCCTGGGCGAGGCCGAGATACAGGGTTTTGACTTCAACTGTTTCGCCGGAGTCAATTTCCCGGATTTCGCTTTCCAAGTTTAGAGTGTCCTGGAATCGTTCCAATTGAGTGATGATGCCGACGACCGTTTGCATTCGCTGGGACAGGGCCATCTGTGTGTTCTCCGGATCCTCAGGCAGACGGCGCGTTAGTTGGCGCAAATCCCGTTTCAATGGAGGTGGTAGGAACTGCACCTTGTAGGTAAGAGTCTTTTCCTGTTCGGCCAATTTGACGCGGAAGAGGGCTGCGCGTTCGCGCGCCACTTCAATCTGATCGTTCAGTTCGTTGCGGCGCTGGTCGCCACTGGCGATTGTGTCGCGCAGCTCTTCTATCCGCTCATCGAGCGATTTCTTTTCTGCCTGCGCAACGACAATCATATCCTCGAGTGCTGACTTCTCCTGTTTCCATTTTTCGGATTCCTCAGAAATGAGTACTTGAATGCGAACCCATTCTTGAAAAGATCCGCGCGTTTCGTTGAGTTTGGCCGTATAACCTGCGGCCAGGTTGGTTTCCATTCCTGGTGCCAGGGCGCATGTCAGCGCCA
The DNA here is from genome assembly GCA_020831485.1 of Opitutales bacterium. Classification (GTDB taxonomy): domain Bacteria; phylum Verrucomicrobiota; class Verrucomicrobiia; order Opitutales; family Oceanipulchritudinaceae; genus JAFIGG01. Next base: position 13,521 of record JAFIGG010000052.1, on the reverse strand, counting down.
GCAGTGGCATCAGCTTTCGGAAAGTGAGCAATTTTGACTTCATAGGTCCTTGTTGTTTGTATTTGGAATTAAATTCGACACACACCTTCGAATCGGTTTCCAGGACCACTTACTGCACTTTCCTATTTAGCAATCAGGATGCCACATCGGTATCGTTTTGAAATCTGTCTAACTTTTAACAGGACACTGACAGATGGACCCAGGGCTTCCCATTAACTCAATTAATAGCGCCCTCAACTGCTAAAAACACCGAAAATCAAAAAAAAAAGGACTTGTCCCGTTTGGGGCACGCTTACTGCTGAGGGTCAGTTGTCACACCAAACACCGCTTACTGCAAGCGAACCTAAAAACAAACAGAACAAGTCCAAATTATGAACAAAACCAAGTTGCTTTTATTAGCAAGTACTATCTGGCTCTGCGGAGGAGCCGGTTTGAGCGCCCAATCAGGCGATTCAGCAGGCGAGGTCGAAGACCTTGTCGGTTTCGCGGGAGCAGACCCCAATGTGGTGCTGCCGACGATTCCATTTGAAGGCGCTTTTGGCTTCAGCAAAACAGCTCTGGAGACCCCTCGTTCGGTCTCCCTGATCAGTGCTGAAACCATTGAAAGCATGTCTCTCTCTGCCGTTGAAGACTTGGCTCGGGTCGTTCCGGGCGTTTTTACAACGACTCGCTTTGGGATTCAGGGCGGCATTGATGTCCGGAATGTCACGGCTGACACCTATTTCCGCGGGATGCGCAGGCTTTCCCTACAGGGAAATGCCCGCAGCGTTTTGGCGGCGATGGACACTATTGAGGTGGTCAAGGGTCCCCCTTCGCCAATCTATGGAATGGGTAAGATTGGTGGTTACACCAATGTTGTGCCCAAGTCCGGCCGTGCTCGCTCAGGCCAGTATCTTCAGGAGCCCGAAGGTTTTCTCCAGGCAATCGCCGGAAGTTTTAACCGTCGGGAAGTCTCCTTCGGAGTCGGTGGTCCACTGAATGTGGGTGAACGTGAAGGTGGCTATTTCGTCTATGGATTGCTGGAGGATTCCGACACCTTTACTGAATATGTCCCAGTAAAGCAGGAGATCGTTCAAATGGCCGTCAGTCTCGACGATGTCATTGGACAGTTTCGCCTGGAAGCCGGTTTCAGTTACCAGATGTCACGGACTGCTGGAGCCCTGATGACACGGATCTCGCAGAATCTGGTAGATAACAATATTTACATTCGTGGGCGTCCCTTGAAGAACCTCGACCTTAACGGCAATGGCCACATTGGAATCAGGGAGCTTTTTCAGGCCTCACCGATCCAGGGTAATATAGGAGGAAACAACCTCCCGCTGCTGCAACGTTTTGACTGGCCGCGGGACGCGAATGGGGATCCATATCCGGTTGGTGAATTTCCGGTTGTTCCAGGTATTCCTCAAGCCATGTTCGACTACCTTGAAGCCAGTCCGCAGCACGATCCGGACGGAATCATCCGTGCACGGGGTGTTGGCGGACCGATTCCGCAGTCCGGACACCTTCCCATCGGCTTTGTTCTGGATCCAATGACTGTTGGCTTTGAGCAGGCAATTCACAGCCGTTCAGGTTCTTTCGAAGAATACGTTCAGGCTGAACTCATTACTGGCTATGTAGACTTTATCAACGACCGTAACCCGGATCTGACCATAAAAAATCAATTATTTATGGATCGCTTGGATCAATTCAAGTACTCCTATCAGCCTGTCTCTCGGCGGAACTATATCTATGTGTTCGAAGACAAGCTGACCGTAACCCGCAGGTTCTACAACCTTCCGGAATGGCTGGAGCTTAACAGTCTCGTGTCTGCGAATATTCGCTACACTGAATCAAGGATTCGTGGATTCGGAGGAGATTACGGTGCCAGTCGAGTGGACACTCTTGACGAGAATTGGAACCTGCGCCCAGGCGGAAGAGATCCAAACACAACTTTCATGACACCGATCCAGGATAATCGTTATGAAGAGGATGGAACGCCTTTCTCAAATGCGAGTATCACGCGCTTCCATGAAACCGGTCTTGGCGTTCTCTTCGATGCCGACATTTTTGAAAATACCAATCTTTTGTTTGGAGGCCGTATTGATGCCTCGACCGCTACGAATAGAAACCTCGCTGAGACTGCTGTCGGTCCGGTTTACGCGTTTGGGGGTCCTGGAACATCTCAAGCAAATCCAATGCGACCACTTCAAAATGATGTTAGAGCTAGAGGGCGTGACTCAGGAGCCTCCTGGAGCGCAAGTCTCTCTCATCGACTGCCTTATAACTTGCACCCATACATTACTGCAGCCCGGTCAAGTGTGGCCCTGGACGGTTCGAATAATTCGATCTCGAATAATATCATAGAGGCGGGCCATATTGGCGAAGGCGGTCTTCTGGAAGCTGGGATTAAGGGCAGTCTGCTCGACGACAAACTATTCTTCTCCTTTGCTGTGTATGAGCAGAAGCGGACCGACGTCCAATCGGATGATGACGATCCTGCGCTTCTTGGTGCTTTTGCCTCTTCAACTGAGACCGATGGTTTCGAGGTTGAGGTTAAATGGGTTCCTACGCCATCCTTCTTCGTAACGGCGTATTTTCTGAAGCAAAAGTCCTTGTTCACACCAAACCGAGGCGGCAATCAACGTATTGATGGCCGACTGATGGGCTTTGAGGACATCACAGATCCGGCTACTGGTGAAGTTATCTTTCCTGCAGAAGCCTTCCTTTATGGTGGTCATGCCCGTGTGTTGATGCCTGATGGGATGGAGGCTCACAAATACGTGACCGGAAATCCTGAAACTCAGGCTGCGATCACGACCAGCTACAAGTTTCCCAATAACCTCAGTGTGACCCTGAGTGCAAATTATCTGTCGAGTGTGGATACTGGGCGTCTGGGCACAATCAGGCTTCCATCCTATATGATCTACAATCTTGGGTTTGCCTACACTGTTCATTCATGGGACTTTAAGTTGGACTTCTTTAACCTCACTGATGAGCGCCAATATAAGGCACGCACTGGTAATAATACAGGCGATTTCTATATGCAAGCACTGCCAGGTTTGCGTTGGCAGGCATCAGTGCGCCACCGTTTCTAGATCACCCTTATTGTATAAATTGAATGAAAAGACTAATATTATATACTAAGCTTATTCTGCTTGCCAGTATCACCGGAGTTATCCCGGCAATGGCAAACGATCACGTTAAGTTAGAGTCAGCGACTATCCTCGAATTAAACGAGGCATTTGAAAGTGGAACACTGACTTCTGAGAAGTTGGTTGAGCTCTATCTGAAACGTATTGATGCTTATGACCAACAAGGTCCTTCGCTGAATTCAGTGATGGTGATTCACCCTGATGCGATTGATATTGCGAGGGAACTCGATGCTGAGCGCGCTGAATCAGGTCCACGCAGTATTCTTCATGGTATCCCGATTGTTCTGAAAGACAATTTTGATACCTATGATATGCAGACAACAGGCGGTTCCCGTTTGTTTGAAGGTACACCGCCAGCTCACGACGCCTTTACGGTCAAAAAACTGCGTGATGCCGGTGCGATCATATTTGCGAAAGTGAATATGAGTGGATTCATGGGAACTCGCGTTAGTACTGGAGACAGTGCTGCTGGAGGCCAGACGCTGAACCCCTACAATCTCGCCCACCACCCGGGAGGCTCTAGTGGGGGCACTGCGGTTTCATTGGCCGCCTGGTTTGCAACTGCCGGACTCGGCACAGAAACGGGTGTTTCAATTCGCGACCCAGCTACTAACAACGCAATTGTTGGAATTGCGCCAACCGAAGGTCTTGTGAGCCGCACTGGGGTGTTGCCGATTTCGTTCGTGCACGACCGTGCAGGGCCAATGGCTCGTTCAGTGACGGATGCTGCAGCAGTTTTGTCAGTCATCGCTGGAATCGATCCGGCAGACATGTACACACTGACAAGTGCTGGTAAAATACCAAGAGAAGGTTATACCAAATACCTGGATCCGGATGGTCTCAAAGGGGCCCGGATTGGGGTCTTTGTAGACCTCTTCAACGAGCCTACGGATGATTTCAAGGAAAGCCTGGAGATCATTGATCAAGCGCTTGAAGACCTTACGGAAAACGGTGCGTTTCTCATCGGCCCGGTTTCCCTGGGTATCGATCTGCGCAGTGTTTTGCGCTGGTCCCGCAGCAGCAGAATCGAGAACAAGTTTGCCTTGGATACCTATTTCCGCGGCCGCGGTCCCGATTCTCCGGTCAGCACCCTGGCAGAGTACATTGAAGCGGGGTTTTACTACCCACATTCACGTGCTGCTCTCGAGGAGTCTCTTGCTGTTGAATCGCTGGACACTCACGAGGGCTTTGCAGCCCGCATGGTCAATCGGGCAAATCTTCGTGCGCTTACCGAGGCATTGATGGACAAGTATGACCTGGATGCACTCGTCTATCCGATGAAGGCATTCCCTGCCGCAAAGTTGCCAACCGATGGATCACGTGGCGAATTGCGTCCTCCCGATGCAGACAATCCTTTCAGTTCGATTACCGGACTGCCTTCGATTGTGGTGCCTGCTGGTTACGACTCGAATAACCTTCCGGTAGCTGTAGAGTTTTTGGGACGGATGTTTTCAGAGCCTGACTTGATTCGTATTGCCTATGGTTATGAACAAGCGACTCAGCATCGTAAGTCACCTGAGACGACACCTGCGCTTGAAGGTGAAATTATTAAACTGAGACATTGAGGAGTATTCTATGAAATATCATAAACTTATTGTGTTGGTTGCCGCTGTCCTGACCCCTGTCGTTACGCTCAAGGCGTTCGATTTGGAGAATGCGACTGTGCGTAGTATCAATCATGCGTTCGATGCAGGTACGCTTACGTCTGAACAATTGATCCGCATGTACCTTCAGCGTATTGAAAAATACGACCAACGGGGTCCTGAGATCAATGCCCTCATCAATGTGAATCCGAATGCGTTACAGAGAGCCCGGGAATTGGACATCGAACGCCGAACACGAGGGCCACGCAGTCCGTTGCATGGTATCCCTGTTATTGCCAAGGATAATTTCAATACCAATGTTGATATGCCGACAACCGGGGCTTCGATTGCGCTGAAGGATCTGTATCCTCAGCATGAAGCCTTTGTTATTGAACGTCTGCGTGAAGCAGGTGCCATCATTCTCGGGAAATCCACATTGACCGAGTTGGTGCGTGCAAGTTTGACGCCTTCAATTGGTGGTATGGCCAAGAATCCTTACGATCTGACCCGAAATCCGGGACAGTCCAGTGCGGGTTCGGGTGCTGCTCTTGCGGCAAACTTCGCGCTTCTGGCGCTGGGGACCGACAATGGTCAATCCGTGCGCTCGCCAGCATCTGCAACGGCGACATTTGGCATGAAGCCTACTATTGGGCTTGTCAGTAACGCGGGTGTTCTCCCGAGTTCATTGTCGCACAATGCATCAGGTCCTATGACCCGTTCGGTTGCTGACCTTGCCTATCTGTTGAATGTGATGGCCGGGTTTGATCCAAAGGATTACATTACCCGTTTCGGTATCGGTCATTTTGAATCCGATTACGAAAAGTATCTGGATTCTGACGGATTGAAGGGTGCCCGGATCGGAATCGTTACCCAACTCTTGGGTAGGGATGAAGATCATAAGGAGGTCAATCGTGTCTTCCATGCGGCGATGGCCAAAATGGAAGAGTTGGGTGCAACAGTCTTCCCGATTGTCATCCCAAATCTGTTTGATTACAGGGGCCAAGGCACGGATATCTTCGAAGCCTATGACCTTCTTGACCAATGGTTCCGGGATCTAGGTCCAGATGCGCCTTACAGTGATCTGGAGGATTTCCTCGCGAACGCTACTTATGACAACCGTATCATCCCAAGAATCAATATTCAGCGGGAGCATGCAAAGCCGGAGTATCACGATCAATATACAGAGCGATTGAACACGATGGCTGAGTTCCGTGAGCTGTTGGTTGGGATTATGGATAAATATAATCTGGATGCTATGGCTTATCCGCTGCAGCAGCGATTGGTTACCAAGCACGGTTATCCGAATATCGAACGCAATGGATTCCTTGCATCGGTCGGCATGATGCCCGCTCTTACTATTCCGATCGGTTATTCGGAGGCCACAAGTGAGGCCCCGGTAGGCATTCCGATTGGAGTCGACCTCCTCGGTCGGCCATTTGATGAGGGAACGCTCATCAGGCTTGCACACGGGTGGGAAGTGCAGGCTTTCCAGCGTAGGCCGGCGCCTTTTACGCCTTGAATGAAAGCAAGATAATCAGGTTGAAACAAGAGCGGCGTTCCGGAATGGGGCGCCGCTTTTTCTTTGGAATTTATCAAAAAAATCGGCCCACCGGTGAAGGAGGGCCGACAGGGTCAATCAAACCAAGATTATTCTATACCCTTGAGCAACGGGAGTTGCTCAGCGCTTTGGCAAGCAGACTTTATACCGGATTGTGCAATGAATTGTAATTCGTTGCAAATTGTCCAGATGATGGCCGGGAAACGAAAAGCCGGGGCGAGTAGCCCCGGCTTTTTTTAGAGGGTTGATCGATACGCTCGAGTGGCCTCAACGCGCGTTCACCACTTTTGGGAGCTGGGCTGGGATGTCCACTTCGTGGGTCTGTTTGCGTTTGAGGACGCGGAGTCGGGATCGGCGCCGCAGCATGCGGTCCAGTTTCTGAACCATACCATCGATGGACTTGTAGAGATCTTCGGAGGAATCGTTGGCCACCAGGGGCTTGCCCTTGATCTCAATGTGGCCTTTCGCTGCAAATTCGTGTTCGTTGTGGGTTTTCTGGACGGCGTCCAGCTCAATACGCATGCGGATGATATGCTGCTCATGGTCAAATAGTCGGGAAACCTTCTCGCGCACAGTTGATTTGAGCGCCGCAGTAAGTTCCATGTTGTGACCAGAGATGATGATATCATTCGTACGATCGTTCATTGTATTTCCTTCTATTTTTGGTTTGTTCTCGTTGGGTCCGGTACAAGCCGGACGATTGAAAGTTTCGAAAGCTTTGGCGTATGGGGGAGGTTTTCTTTCAGGCAGATCGACGTTAACATCGCCATCGGAAACCAGTTCCAAGCCATTGCTGTTTCCCACTAAATCGGTGTTGCGCTACGGCGCAATTGCCGTGGAATGCACCTATGGAACAGGTGCTTAAATTTCTGAGAACCATAGATCGCGTGATCATAACTGGAGGCTCTTCAGGCATTGGGAAATCATTCATTGAATTGATGTCGAAGATAGAACCAAGTTTGCAGATATGCAACCTTTCTCGGTCAGAATCGGAAAGATTTTTGGACTGGCCGCAACTGACCCACTTTGCCTGCGATTTGAGCCGGCCGGAGGCGCTCGAAGGGGTCGTTCCGGATGTTTTGAAGTGGCTGGAGCGCACCGGGTCGGGACGGATTTTGCTCATCAATAACAGCGGCTATGGCTTATACGGCCAATTCACCGAAATCGATCGTGAGGCCCAATTGAATATGATGGACCTTAATGTGCGCGCGGTGGTGGACTTGACCCATCGGTTGTTACCGGCTTTGCAGGCTTCGGGTGGGCATGTGCTGAATGTGGCGTCGATCGCAGGGCATCAGCCGACGCCGTATCTGGGCGTCTACGGCGCGACCAAAGCCTTTGTGCTGCAGTGGAGTCTGGCGATGGGGGTTGAGCACGCTGGCCGGGGTGTGGGCTTTACTGTATTGTGTCCCGGGCCGACGGAATCGCAGTTCTTTCAGCGGGCGGGCTTTGACCAGCCGCCGGTGCCGGGGATGGGGCACAGCGCGGAGTTTGTGGTGAACCGGGCCCTGCAGGGGGTTGCCCGCGGTCGGGCAGTGGTGACGACGGGGTGGATGAATCGATTGACAACCGCTTTTTCCCGGCGCTTGCCGCTGTCCTGGCAGGCAGCCATCTCTGGCGCAGTGATGCGGCGCATGCGCCTGGAGCAGAAGCAGGGGAGTTCTTCGTGAGCGAATCTCCTGCGGTAGATCCTTACGGTTCAGAGGCGCCCTTGGTGGATATGGCGGATTTTCCGAGCTGGATCCTGCTCGAGGATGAGCATCTGCTGGTCATAAACAAGCCGGGCTGGCTGGTTTGCCATCCGTCAAAAAATGGCCCGTTTTCAAGTCTGGTCGGTGCAGCGAGGGAATGGTGCGGCGTGGATCGTCTGCATCTGGTGAGCCGACTCGACCGCGAGACGAGTGGCTTGGTGGTGTTGGCGAAAAATGCCCTGTGGGCGCGGGAGCTTCAGGTGGCCCTGGCGCAGCGGCGGGTTTCAAAGTGTTATCGGGCGATTCTACAGGGGGAAATGAGCGAAAAGCAGGTGGTCGATGCGGGTCTGGCCTCAGATCGCAACAGTGAGATCGTGGTTCGCCAGAAAGTGACCTTTGGGCGCATCGGCAAAAGTGCGGTGACGGAGTTCCATCCGCTGCGGGTTTGCAATGGCCATACCCTTGTGGAGGTTGTTCCGGTGTCGGGCCGCAAACACCAGATCCGTGCCCATGCGGAATGGCTGGGCCACTGCGTGGTGGCGGACAAGCTCTACGGCCCGGATGAGCAGCTGTATCTCGAGTTTGTCAATCATGGCTGGACCGAGCGGCACGGCGAACTTCTGCCAATGCGTCGTCAGGCCCTGCACGCGCTGAGCATGACTTTTGATCTGAAAGCCGGGCCGCTGACCTTTACGGCTCCGGTCCCCGCTGATATGCGTGACTGTTGGAAACAGCTGACCGGAGAGAATTGGCCGGAAGGCTTGGGGCGCGGTTCCCTGGCCTGAAGGCGCAGGGCTACGTGAGTAGTCCGATGCTTCAGCATCGGGACCCGCGCCGACGGGCAAGAGGTCCTTCAGTTTGCCGGAGTAATCTTCCCTTTTGCCTTCAGCTGCTGGATTTTCGGCGCGATCACATACTGGCAGTAGGCCGCTTCCGGATTGTTGGCAAAGTAGTCCTGATGGTAATCCTCGGCGAGGTAGAAAGCTTCCAGCGGTCCGATTTCGGTGACTATAGGTCGGCTGAAGCCTTCCTGAGCCCGTTCCATTGATGCCAGGGCGGCGGCTTTCTGGTCTTCGCCGGCGTAGAGGATAATTGAACGGTACTGGGTGCCGACGTCCGCGCCCTGACGGTTCAGGGTGGTTGGGTCGTGGGCGACCCAGAAAAAGTCCAGCAGGTCTTCGAGGGAAACCTGCTCCGGATCAAAGCGGATGCGCACTACTTCGGCATGGCCGGTGCGGCCGCTGATGACATCCTGATAGCTGGGGTCTGGCACGTGGCCTCCTGCGTAGCCCGAATGGACCTCCTGCACCCCTTCGAAGCGTTCGTAGACGGCTTCGACGCACCAGAAGCAACCGCCTCCAAGGACCAGTTCTATGTAAGTCGGGGAGGATTCGGCGTCGGAAGGGGAGGCAGGTGTCATGGCTAAAGCAAAAATGAGGGTGGAGAACAACTGTTTCATGAGGTCTGAAAGAAACCTATGTCAATTGTGTCGATTTTGCGAATGGGAAAGTTTAAGGGGCGAACCATTCGACAGAATGGGGTTGACAGACTGCTTTCCATTATGTGTTTTCTTCCGCTTTTCCTATCAGAAATTTCTCATGGCCAATCTTAAATCATCCAAGAAAGACGTTCGTCGTATCTCGCGCCGCACCGCGCGTAACACCGCAACCCGTAGCAAGTTGAAGACACTGCGCAAGCAGGTTGTCGGCGAAAACCCCAGCCCGGAAGCCAAGGCAGCTTATGCCTCTGCTCTGGATAAGGCTTCCAAAAACAATATTGTTCACCCGAATAAGGTTGCCCGGGAAAAGGCGAAGTTGGCCAAGAACGCTTTGCACGCCAAAGTGCGTCAATAAGCGAAGATTGGGCGCCTTTTGTGTGCTGCATCCCAGTTTTTAGGGTTTCCGCCGCCTTTGTTAGGCATGCGACCCGTTCGGTTGCCCGTCATTGCTGATGATGGGGACTTATTGGCTTTGGCCAAGCCAATTGATGCGCTGGTTTTACCGGACAACTGGTATCCGCGCATTCCGGTATTGGTGGAGGCGATCCGCTACCAGGCCGAGAATGGCAAACCTGAGCTTCAGCGTTTGAATATCGGCTCTGCCGGATTGCACGCAATCCATAGTTTGGATCCCGACGTGTCCGGTGTTTGTGTGATGACCCGGTCGCCTGAGCGGGCCGAGCAACTGCGCAATGATACAGGCTCAGGGCTTTGTACCTTCCGCTTTCATTTGCTGGCGGAGAAAGCTCCCGACGATGAGGAGTTGGAGTGCGACCTGCCGCTGGCGCGGCACTTCACTGAGCCACGGATGGTGGTGTCGAGCCGCACTGGAAAAAAAGCGCGCACCATTTTCCGCCGAATTGATCGGGTAGGGCGCTACTCTCTCTGGGAAGCCGAAACCGATTTCCCGCGGCGCCACCAGATTGCCCTGCACGCCTTTGAAAGCGGCATTCATATTGTTGGTGACGAGACCTATGCGGGTACTTCGCCTCTGTATTTATCGCAATTAAAGCGCAATTACCGCCCAGGGAAAAGGGATGAAGAGGACAGCCCTATTCATCCCGCTATTGCTGTCCACCTGGTGGAATGGAGCCACCAGGATGGGACAAGGATTACCTGCGAGCCGGCGAAGACTTTTCTCGCCCTGCTGAAGCAGGTGAAGCGCTACGCGCCCCGGTTTTAGAGTCCTGCAATCTTGGACTTCAAAGCGTCCTTCTGTACTAGGCCGACGACCTGATCTTTAAGTTCGCCGTCCTTGAAGAACAGAATGGTAGGAATCGCACGGACGTTGAAACGCTGTGCGATACCTTGGTTTTCGTCGACGTTGACCTTGGTCACCTGGACCTGGTCACCCATCTCCTCGGCAAGCTGCTCAAGGATCGGACCGATGGTCCGGCAGGGGCCGCACCATGGAGCCCAGAAATCCACCACAACGGGGACACTGGCACCGGAGATGGTGCTGTCGAATTCACTTTCATTCAGGTTTTGGATGCTTGCCATAAATTTAAATAGATAGGGATTAGCCGGGGGTGTTTTTTTGAATCAATTCCGCGATTTCCTGTGGCTCCGATTCATCGAGCGATTTCCCCTTTTGCTTCAGGTGCTCAAAGGTTTTGACGAGGGTTTCGGTCATGCGGTCGTGCGTTTCCTCGGAACCGCCTACAACCGCAAAACGATCAGCGCGGGTAATCCGCTTGTGACCGTCCTCGTTGTCCAAACCGATTCCGATCAGGTGCCTGGACTTGGATGTCTCGTTTGATTTCATCGAAAGTAAGATACACTAGAGCATAGAAGCTTCCCTTGAAAAGTCTATTCACTGAATGATTTTAGTGAATGTAGAGTTGCGCCTGGTGGAAATGGGCGGACGAGGCGTCCGCCCCCCGGGAGCGGGTGCGTCCTCGCGCCCGCTCCCGGGAAAGTTTATACCCTTGACCTGATGAGGCCCCGTGGCGATAGAATGAAAATTATTATGGCTACTCCTGAAGAGAAGAATTTTGAGGACTACAAGCGGGCTGAAAAGCGGGCGCTGGAATTGTTGGCGGAGATGCGGCAGACTAGCCCGAAGAAGGTGGACATTGAACTGGCCTTGCTGGTGGCACTGTTTGAGTTGCACAAGGGCACCACGCCGCCGGAAGTTGTGGCGAAGATTGTGCAGACGCACCTGGAGACGCTGGTGCCCTTTTATCAGACACCTGCCAATTGAGTGCAGATTTTGCGGAACCTTTAAGCGGCAAGCCGCGTCCAAGAAGTATAATGATTCGTTTTTTGCTCCCTTTTTTTGCCGCAGCGGTGATGGCACTGCCGGCTTACGGCGCTCTGCTGCCGGAACGCAGTCACATTGATCAGGTTGTGGTTTTTCCTGACGGCGCCCGGGTGCACCGGATGGTGGAGTGGCAGCCTGGGGAGAACGGATCACAGCAATTTCGACTGCCTTTTTTGCCGGGCAATCTGCAGAGTGCGGATTTGACCGTGCGGGTCGTTGAGGGACCGGCGACGGTGATTCAGGCGGTCAACTATTCCTCTTCGACCGATCACGATGGCAAGCCGGCATTCCTCCTTGAGGCCGAAGAGGCGCGAAAGGCGGCAGTCTACGCGCTGGATGCCTGGGATCGGGATCTGGAGTATGCCGAGTCCGAGCTGGATCACCGGGCGCGCCTTGTGGAAGCCTGGGTGCGGGCCTTGGAGTCGCAGGGTGACCCTGCGACGGCAGAGCGGGTGGAGAAGTCCCGTGAAGAGTATTTGGAAGCGCGCATGACCTTGGATCGGCGCAAAGTTGCTTCAGGGAATGAGCGGATCGAGCTCGAAGAGGAATTGGGCCGCAGACAGAGGCAGCTCGAGCGTGCTCAGCAGCGGGCCCGTCGTTTGAGCGGAGTTCTTGATTTGCATCTGGTGCCGGAATCCGCCGAGCCTGTCTGGGTCGAAGTGGTTTATTCGGTCCGCAACGCTTCCTGGAGCCCGATCTACCGCCTGGATGCGAAACCTGAGTCGGGATCCTTGGATTTTGAAATGAAGGCTCAGGTGCGTCAGCAGTCCGGCGAGAATTGGGATTCGGTTGAGCTGGTGTTGTCGACGGCACGGGCACTCAGTGGAGGCGATGTGCCGGAGTTGCCGCCTTTGTATTTGCAGCCATTGGTTTCCCGGGATCAAATTACGGAATACGCACCGGCCCGTGCCCGCTCGGTAGAACCGGACAGCGCCATGATGATGGCGGCACCACCTCCGTCTGTCTATGAAGAGGGTTTGACCTTTTTCCGCGTGCGCCTGCCCAACCGTGAAACGGTGTCCGGCGGCGGCGAGGAGCAGGTCTTCCGTATCGATGCCGGCAAGCGTAGTGCGGAGTTCTGGAGCGAAGTTTCGCCTGTGATCAATCCCACCTCTTACCTGCAGGCCGAGTTCAGCAATGAGTTGGACATACCGTTACTGCCTGGAAACAGCGAGATTTTCATCGACGGAGAACGCGTCGGCCGGGGTCGGGTAGGGCATACCCTGCCCGGTGAAACCGTACAGGTTGGTCTCGGCCAGAATGAGCGCATCCGTGTCGAACGCACGACCACCGAGCACACCGGTGGTGACCGTGGACTCCTAAGCCGCAGCCGCATCTATCGCCGTGGCTACCTGACCACCATTGAGAACCGCATGGGCAGTGCCCACCGATTGATTGTCCAGGACCGAGTGCCGCAGTCCCGCGACGATCAGATTGACGTTCAGCTACAGCGCCCACAGGGCGTTGAAATCGAACAAGGCACAGGCCTGTTCCGCTGGGACCTGAATCTGGAAGCCGAAGAGACCCGCGAGCTGGAAACCCGGTTTACGGTTACGACTCCAGCCGATATGCGGATTAATCTGCCGTGAGGGGCAGAGATTGGTGGATTGTTGGAATGGTGGAATGTTGGATGGTAGGGCGGTCTCGCCGAGACCGCCGGGAATAGTCAGTGGTTCCCGACTTCGTCCAGCGGCTGCCTCGGCGATGCAGCCCTACCAAAGGAATTCCGAAGAGCTTTCACTGCTTCGCTGGTATGAAGAGTGTCAAGTCGAGACGTATCCTATTTTGTTGTTTAAA
>JAFIGG010000051.1 GCA_020831485.1 Opitutales bacterium | reverse complement strand
AATCGAGGTGCCTGGCACCAAGGATTGGATGCGAAAAAGGGGTGCCTGGCACCAAATTTCGGCAGGCAGGTGGGAGTGGCTTCTGGCTCTCAGAAGGGGTGTGGGAGGGTCAATGCAAGTGCCTGGCACCAAGACTGGATGATTGCATGGCGAGCTTTTACCGAAAGGACTCGGTCTGGGATGGTGGTGGATTGGCTAGATGTCCAAGACAACTTTGGTCGAAATCGCGATGTTGTAGATGATCTGGCTTAGGTCGCGGGCGAGGGTGAGGAATTTGGTGTCGACGCGGGGGAGGACAAATATTTCGTCGCCGGGGTTTAGGCGGACGCCGCCGCTGGAGAAGCGCATGGAGGTGCGTTCGATTTCGCCGTTGAGGCGCATGACGATGACATTGCGGCGGTCGGCGTTGCGGGTGAATCCGCCTGCGCGTTCGACGTAGGCGCGGAGTGAGGCGCGGTCTCTGTGTATCTGTGTGTTGGGGAAGTAAACTTCGCCATGTACCATAACGGTATTGTTGTCCGGCGGGATCACGATCCGGTCACCTTCTTCGAGATAAATGGAGTTCCAGTCTTCGCCTTCAGACAAGACGACTTGACCGGTGGGTTCGAGGTCGCGGGCGCGGTCGATAAACTTCAGAAGCAGGTCTGCTTCGGTTGATCGAATACGGGCCTCTTCGGCGCTCACGGAGCGGGCACTCAGCACACTTTGCTCAAGGCGGTCCAAGGACTGGTTGATCATCTCCCGCTGGCGCTCGGCGACGCTGCGGCGGTAGAGCCGCATGGCATCCCCACGTGAACGCTCGCTAAGGTTGAGTCGGGCAGCGACGTCACTGAGGCGCGAGCCGTAGGGGAGGACCTCGTGGCGGGTGCCTATGTGCTCTCCTTCAATGCGAACGAGAATGGTGCCTTGGGTGCGGTCAGCATCAACGATGACCTGGTCGGTGGGGCGTAAGGTGACTTCGTTCAGGTCCTTTAATGGATGGAATTCGGTTTCGGATTGGACTCCTGTACGGCGTTGTACGACGACATGGGTGGCACGGGCGGTTGGGTGTGCGTAGTCGAGGGCTCGTACGGCTGGAATGGGTTCGTCGGTAAATTCAAACTGGAAGGGACGCAGGACTTCACCAGTGATCTGAACAACGTGCTGGATCGGGCCGACAAAGATTACGTCACCATCGCGCAATTGGGTGGTAGGCAGCTTGCCGTGCAGCAGGAAGTCGTAGAGGTCGATATCTGCGGTTTGCTGGTCTTGGCGCATGACGCGAATGTCGCGCAGGCTGCCGCGCTTAAAATCAATGCCTCCGGCTTTGTTGAGGTAGTTGAGTATCGAGTCGGATGCTAGGCCTCCGTATAGCCCTGGTTTCTCGACGAAGCCGCTGACGTAGACCTGGACGGGTTGGCTGGCTTCGAGGTTGGCATAGAGGCCGACGTTTTCCCGGTAGACTTGTTTGACCCGGTCTTCGATGTGCTGATTCAGGTTCTGATTCCGAACCCCCAGCACGTTCACTGGACCGACTTCCGGAATAAAAATATTACCCTGAGCATCGACGGTGAGCACGTCGTTGAAGGACAGCGCGCCCCAAGTGTTGATTCTTATGCGGTCGCCGACCGCTATCTGGTAGTCCGGATTGAATCCACTGAATTGGGTTTCAGCTCGGTCGGGGCCAAATAGATTTTGGCCGAAGACGGGGGCGCCGCCTGGGTTGACATCCGCCGCTTGGAGCGTGGCGGCCAGCAGGAAGGCGACTAGTGGTAAAAGGAACTTCACGGTTTTCATGGACGGTGATCGTTGATGACGGACAGCACGAGGCGGCCGATGGCATAAGAAAGGGTGAGGACCAGCAGAGCGCTGAGCAATATATAGCCTTTGCGTGGGTAGGCGGGGGCCATGGGCAGCGCTGGGCGCTGGATAGCGACGAGGTTTTTCAGTTGTTGCGAGGCCTCCAATCGTGTGGCCTCCAGCGAGGCGTAGGCAGAGGTGAAGGCCTGCATGGCAAAATCGTTGTCGATCTGGTAGTTTTGGTATTCGAAAATGAGTTGGTTGAGGCTTTCCTGGTCTCCGGTGAGGCGACCTTTTTCCTCTTGGATCTGCTGCTCGAGTCCGCGGATCTGCGCGCGCAGTGTGAAGACTTGGTGGGCATCATCGGTCAGGTAACTGCGCAGTCTTGTCAACTCCGCACGCAGGGAGGAAAGCTGGGATTCCAGTGCCGAGATATTGCTGAAGACGACGGTGGTTTCTTGTTCCGGGTCGACGCTTTTTGCCTCGTTCTGAAAGGCAAGCAGCGCGTTGCGCGTTCTGCGCAAGCGTTGTTCCGAGCGATCCACTTCCTGGTGGATGAAGTCGATCTGCATGTTGGCCAAATTCTTGGAGATCCGGTTCACAAAGGCCTCGCTCTCTTTTAGAATGAAGGCGTGCACGTCGCGTGCGAGCTCCGGATCAAATGCGCGGAAGCGCAGTGTCACGATCGAAGAGGGGCCTATATTGGCTTCAACCTGCTTGCGGTAAAACTCGAGAAATTCCTCGTTCGAGGCATTCGCCCGAAGGCGTGAGTAGACGTCGAGCTCGCGGCTGGAAAAGGCTTCGCGCAGACTAAAACGTTCGTCGAGCAGCTCTAGCATGTCCTGTGAGCGAATGTATTCGACGATGATGTTGGCATCGTCGTGACTCATGCCGCCGGAGCCCGCACTGAGCAGGGCCGCGAACATGCCGCCGGCAGGTAGGCTACCACCGTTTTCCGCTGACCGAATATAGAATTTGCTCTCAGTTTCATAGCGCCCGCTGGCAAAAATAAAAAGGTAGATCAACAGGATTGCCATGGGCAAGCCGATGACCAGAAGGGCAGGGAGGGATTTGCGGTTTAGGTTGGGCATCAGTTTTCCAGTTTTTCGTAGGCGCTGATCGCGTCCTCAATTTTATCAAACAGCCGTACTTCCTGATTCTCGATCATCAAGCCCATTTCGCAGTAGTCCGCAAGTGAACCCAGTGAATGGGAAACCATGATGACTGCAGCTTTCTCGCGCTTTTCCGTCAGGGCTTTGCGGCTTTTGCGTTTGAAAAAGCGGTCGCCAACGGCGGTGATTTCGTCGATCAGGTAATAATCGAATTCAAAGGCCATACTCATGGCAAAGCCCAGCCTCGAGTGCATCCCAGAGGAATAGGTTTGCAACGGCATTTCAAAATACTCGCCGAGCTCCGAGAAGTCTTTGACAAACTCGAGGCGCTCCTGAATGGCGTCTTCATCGAGTCCGAACACTCGGAAGACAAAAGTGGCGTTTTCGCGACCTGTCAGCTGAGCGTGATATCCACCGCGCAGGGCGACGGGCCAGGAAATCGTTTTTTTGGTCCGGACTTCGCCGCTGTCCGGGAAATCAATGCCGCCGAGCATGCGCAGGAGGGTCGTCTTGCCAGCGCCGTTGCGGCCAACGATGCCAATGCTTTTGCCTTCAGGGAAGGTGACATTGACGTTGCGGAAAACGTAGTGGCGTCCGTGCTTGCCACCGTAGGATTTGGTCAGATTGATGATTTCGATCATTTCTGTTTACAGGGTGACAAGGCGGTAACGGTAGGCTCGGTAGAGAGCCAAGGCAAGAGCAAGGCTTACAAGGGTGAACCCGAAGAGATACTGATAGCTGGTCCCGATGGTGACGAAATTTGGGAAAAAGGCGGCTCGCTGCAGTTCGATAACATGCAGTAGCGGATTCCAGAGCAGGTAGGTCAGCAGCTCTTCGGGCAGGCGCTCGGTAGTGAAGAAAATGCCAGAAACGAAATAAAGCGGCCGGTTGATCAGTGGGAGGGCCTTTTGTGTTTCAGGGAAAAGGCAGCCAAGAACGCAGGCTATGAGGCCAGCAGCAAAGCAAAGTGGGACGAATATGGCAAAAACGGAGACGATGCCGACGATGTTGTTGACTGGGACATCGTATCCGAGGAACACCCCCATGATAGTAAGCAGGCAGATATAGGCTCCGAAAGAAACGAAGGCCTCTAGTAGAATGCGCGCGATAACCGTGTCGATGGGTTTTACAAAGCGGTAGTTGAACATCCCCCGATTGGAATCGACGGCCTTCATTCCACTGCTCAGGCAATGCGAAAAGAGCAGGAAGGGCACGATTCCAGTGGTCAGGAAAACCGGAAAATCGATGCCGGGAGGGGAGTAGCGGAAGCCGAATGAGAAAATGATGGTGAGCACCACGATGTGGGCTGCCGGTTCCAATACAGCCCATGCATAGCCCAGACGCCATTTGCCAAAACGCGTCTTTAATTCCCTCGCAAACAGAGCAAAAATAACTCGCCGCTGAATCAGAAGGGGATGCTGTTGAACCTGCTGCATTGTAAATTTTTGGCCCCGGAGGGGCCTTTCCCCAATTTAGAAGACGGAAGCTTTAGCAGAATGTTCCGCCGGGACAATCGAAAATCTCTGGGGAAAATATTGGAAAGGGAGCCGTTTCGGCCGTCAGGGTGTTTCCTTTCAGGAACCTCGGCGCCCTCGGCGAGGCCGACCCACCTTTTTGGTGGAATTCTGTCAGGCCTTTCGTCCGATGAACATTTGCTCCTTCACCCGGTGTTCTTTGCAAGGGAAGTGGTCCAGTAGGGTTTTCAGGATTTCGGGTGTCCGAATGTCGTCCGCGACCAATGTGCCGCCAGGCTGTAGGAGATCGACGATTCCCGGGATATTGGCGGCGACTTCGCGCGGATTGTGACTGACGTCGCAAAAGATCGTTTCAAATTGTTCGCTGCCCCATTCCATTTTGCGGAAATCGCCCTTGCGGACTTCAACCAGGTGGTCGAGTTTGCGCGTGCGCAGGTTCTCCTTGAGGCTTTCAATTGAGCCACCAGGGCGGTTTATGTGCGGCAGGTAGAGGTCCTTGTTGGGCTTCTTCGCGAGCGGTTGACCGAAGAAGGCCTGCCACTCGTCCTCTGACGCAATACCGAGGTCGACACTGACAAAGCGTTTATATTTCCCGCTGGCGCGGATTCCGTAGGCGATGCAGCAGGTCGAGCGGCCGATCCAGGATCCAATCTCAAGGAAGGGTCCGGGGTTTTCCCGGCCCATTCGGTAGAGCTCTTCAGCCTGATATTTTGACAACCATCCCTCTGGCAGGGATGGGTAGTAACGGGCCCGAAAGGCGTATTTTCGAAGTCGGTTGAACATGGCGCGATCCTCATCAAATGCGGATCGCGTAAGGGAAGCCGGTAAACGGCCGGTGGCAATGTTTTTTGTCCGTCGCCCGGCACTCGGCTACTATTTCCGGCCAACTGCAAATGCCAAGAGGCGTAGACTGAACCAGCCGAGGGTGAAAGCGAGGGCAGCCGTTTTCAGGGTGCTTTCGGTAATCCAGCCGGCGGCAAAAGCGATACCACTTCCGAGCATTCCGACAAGGCACAAAAGGGCGGCGATGATCAGTGCATTTTTCATGTTATTTACGTAGAAGGTAGCGGGTGTAGAGAACGTAGATCAAGCCGCAGAGCAGCCAGACCGGGAGCGTCAGAAAAGATGGGAATACACCCTGTTTGAAGAATACAAAACCGACTGCGAGGCTGACAGTCCAGGCCACGACCACGGCAGGATTGAAGCTGGCGTTACGCAGTGCCGCATAGTTGGGCAGCAGGCGCATTTTCGGGAATATGAAATAATCCACCAGCAGGATGGCTCCAATGGGTGCCAGAATCATTCCGTAGAGGCCGACAAAGTCGAGCAGCTGCATGGCAAAGGCCGGGAATAGGCCGGCAAAGGTTGCAAGGCCTCCGGTGGCGAGCGTTACGACAAAACGCGAGCGTTTGGGGAAGATGGCCTGGAATGCAAGACCTGCTCGGTAAATGGTCGGGTTTGCGGTTGTCCAGCCGGCGACGATAACGCAGAGCAAACCGGCCAGGCCAAGGGCCTCAAATGCCATTGGGCCGGGCAGGACGGAGGTGTCTCCGGGATTCTGCTGAAGGTGCAGGGCATACAACATCGAGGCCGATATCCAGGCCATAAAGTGGCCGATATACATGCCGGCGGCAGAGGCCCAGCCATAGCTGGCTTTGCGGGCAAAGCGCAGGATGCTCATGTCGGCCAGCCCGACGTGCACTGCGGCATTGCAGAACCAGGCGAAGAAAAAGACATGCCAGAAAGTGAACTTTATGTGCCCTTCATGAGGGATGCCATTCCAGATAATAGTTTGGGAAGCTTCCCAGAACTGGCTGAGATTTTCGATACCCAGCTTTGGCAACGTTGTGATACCGGCGACCAGGAAAATCAGAATCATCCAGGGCGCAGCAATATTGGCAACCCGCGCGACCATGTCGTAACCGCGTGCGGCGATCCAACTGAATATTCCACCGATGATAAGCACCGCGAAAATCCATGCGATACCTGTCGGCGCTCGGTCGGTGAGCTCCGGCATGCGCACATCGACAAACGGAGCCACGCCCACTGCCGTCGCGGCCACCGTGATCATGGCCCCGGCTAGAATGCAAAACAGAATGCCATTCGCCATGTTGTAGGCGATGATGAACTTGCGGCCGGCAACCTGCTCCAATTGGTAATAGAGCGTCACCCTAGTGCGCGTAGCAATGGGAGCGCAGAGGTAGCGCCAGCTCAACACGGCCATCAGGTTGCCCAGTAGCAGACCCCAAACCATATCAAACGCGCTGACCCCGGCTGCCAGAAACAGCGGGCCGATGACAAACTCCGTTCCGGCTGTATGCTCTCCGGCATACATGCCCCAGAAGCTGCGTGCAGGCTTTTGGTGGCTTTCGGGAACGGGTGTCCGTTCGAATTCAGTAGATGCAGGAGGCGGGGTAGAATCTGGGGCCGATTGCATTGTGAGATAAAAGACGGGTTCGGCGGTGTTTATCAATGATTTAATTTGGGATTGGGGGAGGATTGATGGAGGGATGGAGCGATGGAAGAGTGGATTGATTGGAGTGAAGGTATGGTCGGAGTTGGAGGGTAGGGCGCCATCGCCGAGGGCGCCGCGGTTGCTCAGGGGAGCTGTATGTATTGATTCAGAATTGGTTGACTCACGCGGCGGAACTCCCGTCTCAGCGGGACTTCCCTGCCTGCTGATTTGCCTATTCATCTGAGCTTTAAAATTGCCAGCATCCCTTGCCTTTGTCGTGATGCAGCAGATTCTCTTAGGGGGCTTGTCCATTTTTATGAGCACATTCAGGCAGTATCGTTGGCTTTGGATCCTTGCAGTTGCAGCCGCATGCCTGTTTGGCTTCTGGCTGTCTCTGCCCCTCATAGTAAGCCGGCTTGGTGAATCTTATCTCAAAGGGCAGGGGGTAGACGAGGTTCGGCTTCGGGTGCAATCGGTTGGGACTCACAATGCAACCGTGTTGCGCAGCCGTGCGGCTACGCCGGACTGGGAATTGGACGTGGATCTGTTGCAGGTGGAGTATCGTTTATCGGTTCTGTGGAAGCAGCAACTGCGCCAGCTGAATGTGGATGGTGCCCGTCTGCGCCTGCAAATTCCTGAACCTGAATTGCTGGAGTTGCCGGTCGAGCGACCAGTGCCGTCGATTGTCACTACGGATTCTCCTCCGCCAGAAACAACAGAACCAGTCGATCCGCTGGAGGATCCTGCCTCCGACCGTCCGCCCGTAGGTTTTGAGCCCGGACCGCTCGCTACGGATGTGGAGCCTGAATTGAAGGTGTTCCCTTTGGCGGATCCGTTCGCTTGGCTCTACGGTATTCCGGTGCGCGAAATGCAGCTTTCACGGTCGAAGCTGGTGTTGCAGCACGCAAAGGGCTCGTCTCCGGAAATTGCTGTGGACCTCTCGCTTCGTCCCGTGGGCCAGGAATCGCATTGGCGGGTTGATCTTGGCAGTCAGGGTATCGTCTCACAGTTGGACTTACAGGTGGAACCGCCGCGCAAGCAGGTGCGCTTGTCGGGAGCGATCGGAGTCGGTGCACGCAGCACGCTGGGCGATTGGGAGCATTGGTTGCGCGGCATTCCCGACCGGGTGCCCAAGGTGCCGGATGCGCTTGATTGGGGGCAGTTGCAAGTGCAGTTCCTGAATGAGTGGCGTGAAGGGCGGATGCGCATGCTGAGCCTTCAGGCGGAGCTGCGCGATGTCCATTGGCGGGGAGAAAATGGCACCGAATGGGGTGGATCGAACCATGCGGTGGCGACCTGGACCATTGATGACGATCGTAGTCTGCTCTTTTTTGGTGCAGGATTAGAGGGTTTTGCCTGGCAGGATTTTGCCTTTGGCGATGGCTATGCCGAGGGGCAGCTGGATTTCAAGGCGCAGCAGGCACGCCTGCAATGGGCACCTATCGGGCTTCGCTACGACGGTCGCTTGATCGGGCAGGTGAGTGGCGAGGCGAATGTGCATTTGATTGATGCCTTAGGCGCCAGCGCCGAGCTGTACTGGGAGACAGCTGGACCGGTTCCACAGAAGGTGCCGATCCAGCTGCAGGGCAGTTGGGGCTTTCAGGACAATGCGGCTTTTCAGTTGCGATTAGGCGACGAGGCAAAGGGCACGCTTGTCCGCTTCAGCAGCGACTGGGAGCAGCTGTCGGCCTACCGCGGAAGTGGCAAGCTGATCGCACAGCTGGACGCTGGGGCGCTGGATTGGATCCCCCTTGATTGGCAACTCCCGGACGAAGTTTTTGGCTGGTACAGCGGAGCGCTCAGTATCGACGTTGATTGGGACAGCCGAGGCTTTCTCCCGCGCGGCCGGGGCGAGATCGTTTTGGATGCTCTGGACTGGACGGACCCTGGTGGACAAATTGAGCTGCGCAATCTGCGCGGGACCATTCCCTTTCGCTTCCTTGGTCCTCCGCAGGTTCTGGGGCGACCGGTCCTGCGTGCGGACTCACTGTCCGTTGCCGGATTTGAGTTGGAGAACCTTTCCCTACGTTTCCGCCTGCCAGCTCTTGATGCACTGGAAGTCGAAGCCGCCACCGCGGACATGGCGGGGGGGGAGGTTTCCCTACGGCCATTTCGGGTAAACTTGGTCGGTTCTTCTATTTCTCTCGAAACCTCCATCGAATTCCGTGATATCAACGCGCGCGAGCTGCAAGCCTTGCTGCCGGAAGGCGGTTACGCGGTCGAAGGGCGCTTGAATGGCCGTTTGCCTCTTCGCTACCAAAATGGTGAATGGTCGCTCGGCGAGGGCTATCTACGCCTCGATTCGGATTCCAAGGGCACCTTCCGCTTCACCGATGAAGTGTTTCTGCGCGAAACGATTCCCCTGGAACCGGACCAGCTGGAGATGAGCGAACGCTTTTACGAGGCCCTAATGCAGGGCGTTCAGCTTTCCTCCCTGGAAATTCGGCTTTTCGACCGCGATCAGCCCGACGTGCCTCTTTACCTGGCCCTCTCTGGCGAAGCCCGCACCGACCGCCTCATCGTGCCGGTCGAAGGCCTGGTCATCCGCAACCGCATCGACCCCGCAGACCTTCGCGAGTTGATGGATATGCTGGGTCTGGGCTGGTTGCGGTGGTGAGCTTCAACGCCCGGCATACGGATCCGCCGCATCACGCAGACCATCGCCGAGGAAGTTGAAGCTAAGTACGGTGATGATGATGGCGATGACGGGCATGAGCATCCAAGGGTAGTTGGCTACGACCTGGAGGTTGAGGCAGTCCTGGAGCATGACGCCCCAGCTGACGATGGGTGGACGCAGGCCGAGGCCGAGGAAGCTTAGGGCGGTTTCGCCGAGGATCATGCCGGGCACGCTGAGGGTGAGGGTTACGATGATGTGGCTGGTGAAACCGGGGATCAGGTGGCGGAAGAGGATGCGGCCATGGCTGGCGCCGAGGAGGCGGGCTGCGACGGCGTAGTCCTCCTCGCGCAGGGCCAGAATCTTGCCGCGGACAACGCGGGCAAGGCCGGTCCAGTTGAGTAGACTGAGCACCAGCGTAATGGCGAAATAAACCTGCAGCGATGACCATGATTGAGGTAGCACGGCCCCGATCGCGAGCCACAGAGGGATGTGCGGAAAGGAATTGAGGACTTCGATGACGCGCTGGATAAAGATGTCTACCTTGCCACCCAGATAGCCGGAGATGCCGCCGATGCTGAGACCGAGGATAAAAGCGATGAAGATCGAAAACAGGCCTATGGAAAGACTGATACGCGAACCATAAATCAGTCGGCTGAAAATATCCCGGCCGTAGCGGTCGGTTCCGGTCAGGAAAAACCCAGGGTAATAGTTGTCGGGATCATCGAGCAGGCCACGGGCTTCGGCTTTATTCAGGTCGACGCCGAAGAACCGCAAATTGCCCTTCCAGTTGCCGATAATGCTGTAGCTGTCTCCACGCACGAAGAAGCCAAGCGGCACACGGATGTCCCTGTCCTGAACGTATTGGTTCTTCAGGGTGACGGGGTCCTGTTCCTGGTAGACTCCAAAGGTGTGCCAGCCGTCCTGAAAGGACCAGCGCGGCATTTGCGGCGGCGCGTAGGCGTAGTCGAGATTCTTCGAATCCAGACTGTAGGGCGCGAAGAAAGGTGCGGCCAAGGCCACGAGGTAAAGGCAGACCAGTATCTGCAGCGAGAATACCGCCAGCTTGTGCTTGCGGAAGCGCAGGCGAATGAGCTGCCATTGCGAAAGGGTTGCGATCTGTTTGGGGACTTCGCTCATCGGGAACCTCCTTGTTCGAGGCGAATTCGGGGGTCGAGAAGGACCAGCAGGAGGTCACTGATCAGGGTGCCGATGATGCCCAGGATGCTCAGCACCATCAGCAGGGAGCCCGCCAGATACATGTCCTGCGCCAGCAGGGATTGCAGCATCAGCGGGCCGACTGTCGGCAGGCTCAGGATCAGGGCAACGATGGCGCTGCCTGAGACCAATTGTGGGAAGAGGTTGCCGAGACCGGAGACAAACGGATTCAAGGCCATGCGGACCGGATATTTGATCAGCAATGTCAGCGGCCGCACGCCTTTGGCGCGGGCGGTGGTGACATAGGGTTTCTTCAGCTCGTCGAGCAAGTTGCCGCGCATGATTCGCAGCATGTGGGCAGTGCCGCCGGTGCCGACCACCAGAATCGGGATCCAGATGTGCTGAAGCAGGTCGACAAATTTGCCCCAGCTCCAGTCCGGGCGTCCAGCGTATTCGGGCGAGAACAAACCGATGGCCGTGATGCCAAGGTAGCGACTGCTGAAATACATCAGGATCAGGGCCAGCAGGAAGTTCGGTATGCACATCCCTATGAAACCGATCAGCCCGGCAATGTAATCGCCCGCTGAATACTGTCGAACAGCCGAATAGACACCCAGCGGGATGGCGACGACCCAGGTGAAGAGGATTGTGCCGAAGCTGATCAATATCGTTAGCAGGATGCGGTCGCCGACGATGTCATTGACCGTTTCCAGCGTTTCCATAGATCGGCCCATGTGCCCTTGTAAAAGCCCTTTGTCTTCGGACTGGAAGGTCGTGAACCAATACAGCCCAGACCAGCGTAGATATTGATTGAAAGCCGATTCCTCGAGATGGAAGATGCCTTTGAGGTCCTCAACTTCCTGCAAGTCGGCTGAGTCGCCGGATTCCTGCAGTTGGTTGATACGGGTGGTCAGGTAGTCCCCGGGCGGCGCCTGAATGATGATGAAATTGACGGCCGACACTACAATCAGAGTCGGCACCATCAGCGCCAGGCGGCGGCCGATGAACGGATGGCGCAGAGCTAGCAATGTCAGAGCAAGTATTAAAGCCATCAGCAGGGCAACTCGTATTACCTGACCCATGCGAATGCCCGCAGGGGTCTCGATTCTGGCTTCGGGTGCCCCGTCTTCTGCAGTATAAATGTTAGGATCCCTTGTAAGGATGTGTCGGCGCATTTCCTCGCGCGTGCTGGCGGCGTCGCTGGGGTTCTCGATAAAAAAGAGTTCTGGTGAGTAGTTGCCCGGACTGAGGAAATCGTAACTGTAGATGGCTTTCTCGGGCACGTTTTTGAAGTCATTGCGGACCACTGCAAGGATCGGTGGAGCGGTACCCAAATTGATGGTCCAGAGCTGGTCTGCCGAGATTTCGACCATGCGGTGGACAATTTTCTTCTGTTCTTCAAAGGTAATCGCACTGGAAAGCTGGTCAAAGAGATCGAAGGATTCCCAGATCGGATGACCTTCCGGTGGTCGCTGGCCGCCGCCGGGAATGGGGCGGTCCGGATCTGCGTAGTAGCCGCCTTCCATGAACCAGACGCCCCAGGCGCGGGCGAAGTCGGAAAAGGGGTTCAGCGGCACCAGCAGGCGGGGCTCGATCAAGGGCAGGTACTCGCCATTGGCACCCCAGGCGCTGAAGTCGTGGATCAGGCTGTCGATTTCGAGTCGGTAGAGCTCGCGCGAACGCTCTCGCACACCCACCCGGACGCCCACTGCCCGCCAGTCTTCAACCACCAATTGCGCCGGGCCAACCCCCATGTGAGGGGTGACGCTGATGAAGAAGTGCATGCGGCTGCCATCCGGGAAAGTGCGGAAGCCCTCCCGGTCGCGCTGGTCGAGCCCCATGTCGTCGAGCATGCGGTTCGCTTTGTCCGGATTGAACTCTGTCCAGGCATCCTCAACGCCGGGGAAGTAGAAGGGGGATTCGCGCGGCGGGCCAATCTGAGAGGGTCGCGACAGATCGGCGAATTCGGCGCGCAGAATGTCGGGTCGATTGATGGCGATCGACAGAGCGCGACGAAAATCAGCCTTGGCCAGAAATCGTTGCTTCCAAACCGTGTCCGGATGGTTGGATTGCACGCGGCGGTTCATATTGGGCTGGATGACGTAGGTGGAGGCGTCGCCGCTGAGCCAATGGTAAAGCTCGTAGTTGTTCCGCTCCCTGTTGTCCATCAGCAGGGTGTACTGGGTGAAGCGGATATGGCGTTCCTGCATCGAGAGATCGCCGGCCCCTGCACTGATGCCAATGAGGTCGTTGGACTGCTGATTGAAGAAAATTCGGTCAATGTAAGGCAGCTGCCGTCCTTCCTTATCGACCGCAAAATAGTAGGGATTACGCACAACTGTATAGGGAGGGGTGCTCGGGTAGCGTTGAAAGACCCAGGGCCAGAGCCGTGGATGATCCGGATTCGGCATGTCGCGGATCGTGCGGTAGAGGGCCCGTGGACTTGGCATACTGCGAAGGCGCATCTCTTCGGCGATGCGCTCGGGATCACCCTCAGTCGGGTGAAACTGCTTCAGGTAGTGGGCTGGCGTTTCGGCGACAGCAAGGCCCTGAAAGGTTGCCAGGCGTTCGAGGAACAGGGCATTTGGCTGTGGAAAGACAAAACGCACGCTGTAGTCGTCTATTAATTCGACGTGACCAAAGTCGGTGCCCACCCGCATCAGCTCCGGCGGTTCGTCGCGCATGTCCGGGTGGTTCGCCTCCATCTCCCACCAGTAAAGGATGTCATGGGCAGTCATCGGCTCTCCGTCGGACCATCGAATGCCGCGGCGCAGTTGGAAGGTAAAGGTTTTGCGGTCTTCTGAGACTTCAAAGGATTTGGCAACATGCGGCACGATCGGGTAGCCCTGCGGAGACCAGCGGACCAGATTGGTGGCAAATGTGCGGAACAAAAATACGTTGAGGTCGCCCAGCCCCAGCGCTGCGCGGTACCAGGTGCCTCCGTATTCGGGCTGAAGATCTTCTGCGTGCAGTACTGCCGGTTCAGGTCCGACGCGCTCCTCCAGCGGCGGCAAATGGCCGCTTTCGACCAGCGGGTGGAGGAGGTCCGCTTCGTGCTTCGGCCACCAGCTGGCCTCCCGCCCTTCACTGTAGTCGACATCCACCCAGCGCACCGGCGGATTATCCAGGTCGATGCCCGGGTCGCGCAGAGCAGCAAGCTCCGCTGCTGCTTCAGGATCCAGTGCCTCCATCGGCTCTGGCGCTCTTGGGGTCAGCATACGCGCGAACAGCACAGTCACGAGTAGGAGAAAAACAGCTGCCAGCAAGTATGGCCCGAAAATACCGGTTAGCTTGCGAACAAAAGATTTCATACGGTGATGGTCTATGTGGGCTATGGGATTTATGAATGGGTGGGGAAGGGTAGGGTATCCGTTGAAAACGGTCGTTGATCCTGAAAGGTTTCCTGACAAATTGAGTTGAATCAACTCTGAACGATCTCAATTTTACTGTATGAAAATGTAACGGTCTGCAATTCGCCGAACGGGCGATTAAATGCACCATGATGGATCATCCGCCAGCAAACGTATTGGAAGTCGAAAACCTGTCGGTGTCGTTCGACACCGATGAGGGACGGGTCGATGCGGTAAAGGAAGTCTCTTTTGTAATTCCGCGTGGTAAATGTGTGGCATTGGTCGGCGAGTCGGGTAGCGGAAAATCGGTGACGAGCTTTTCCCTTCTGCGGCTGGTGCAGCACCCGGGGAAGATTACCGGAGGGAGCATCCGAATGTATCCGGCCAAAGAGCCGGAGCTCGATGTGGTTCAGCTTAAGGAGAACGACGACCGGCTTTACCATTTGCGTGGCGGTCTCATTAGCATGATCTTTCAGGAGCCGATGACGGCCTTGAGCCCGGTGCACAGCATTGGTAATCAGATCACGGAAGCGATCAAGCTGCACCGTGGTCTCAAAGGAAAAGCAGCGGATGCACTGGCGGTGGAAATGCTGCGCAGGGTGGGCATACCTTCCCCGGAGCAACGGCTGAAGCAGTACCCGCATGAATTTTCCGGCGGTATGCGCCAGCGGGTGGTCATCGCCATGGCTCTGGCCTGTGAGCCGGAGCTGTTGATTGCGGACGAACCGACTACGGCTCTGGATGTGACTATCCAGGCTCAGATCCTGCGCCTGATCAAAAACCTGCAGCGTGAAACCGGCACCAGCGTGCTGTTCATCACTCATGACATTGGTGTGGTGGCTCAGGTCGCCGATGAGGTCTGTGTGATGTACAAGGGCCGGATCGTGGAATCCGGCACGGTGCGCGAAGTGCTGAAAAGTCCGGTGCATCCCTACACCAAGGGCTTGCTGGCAGCGATTCCCGGACTGCACCATCCGGGCGACCGCCTTCCCACTATTGATCAAGTGCTCGCGGGCAAAGACCTGTCCAAACCCTGGCCGATGGTCGAGCTTGCCAGTGGCCGCAAAGTTGCCTTACCCAAAGACGATATACCCGCTGAATTTCTATGACTGCCCCAAGCCCCAAAACGCCAGAACCCGCCCCTCTGCTGGAGGTGCGCAATCTGTGCAAATTCTTTCCGATTAAAAAAGGCCCCTGGTGGCGTCGGGATGTGGAGCCCCTGCGTGCGGTGAACGATATTTCCTTTAATCTCCGGTCGGGCGAGACCCTTGGGATCGTCGGTGAATCGGGCAGCGGTAAGACCACGGCGGCGCGCTGCATCCTGCGAGCCATTGATCCGACTTCCGGAGAGGTCTGGTTTGAAAGCGACCGCATGGGCCGGATCGATCTGGCCCAATTGAGCGCCAGGGAACTGAAGCCGCTCCGGCAGGAGATGCAGATGGTTTTTCAGGATCCGTTTTCCTCACTCAACCCGCGCTTGACGGTTGGCGAAGCAGTGGCCGAACCCCTGCAGATTCACGGCTTGGTGAAGCGCAAGGAGCTGCGGGACAAAGTGGTCGACATCCTTGAGCGTGTCGGCCTGCAGGCCGAGCATTACCAGCGCTATCCCCACGCCTTCTCCGGTGGCCAGCGCCAGCGCATCGGCATTGCCCGCGCCTTGGTTATGAACCCTAAATTGATTGTCGCTGACGAAGCTGTTTCGGCTCTCGACGTCAGCGTTCAGGCCCAGGTGATCAACTTGCTGAAAGACCTTCAGGAGGAGTTCAAGCTCACCTATATTTTCGTCGCTCACGACCTTTCCGTTGTCCGCCACATCTGTAACCGTGTGGCCGTTATGTACCTCGGCAAGATCGTCGAATTCGGCCCCACCGAAGCCGTCTTTAACAGTCCCCGGCACCCCTACACCAAAGCCCTGCTCAGCGCCATTCCACAGCCGGACCCGGACATTCCCCTGCAACCGGAGATGGCCGGCGAAGTCGGCGATCCCCGCCGCTTTGAGGGACACGACATGAGCCCGGTATTTCATTCCCAGTAGCCGCCGCTCGTCCCGAGCGCGGGGGTGCTGGATGGGGGTGGAAGAATGGATTAGTGGATGAGTGGATTGTTGGGGTTGGAGCACGGCTTTGAGGGCGAAGTGTGGAGTTGTGGTCGGCGGGTTCGTGGGCGTTTTTCACTAATGTAAAAGATTACATAGTTGAGAACTATCTATTGTCTTTTAACATCAATATTGCTATCAACGATCGGTAATAACACCCTAATTCATGCCTAAACTGCCTATCCTCCTGCTGGCTCTGTTTGTAATTAACGCTTTCTGCAGACGGACAAACCAGAGCCAGCCTCAATCCGCAATCTCTGTTAATCACAACTCCGGATAAGAATCTCGAATTGAGCGAATCGGCTCCGTACTTTGTCTGGGATATCGCCCGTTTTGGCGATCTGTTGTTACTGGCCGGTGGCAGCGATGAGGAGGGAAGTCGGTATTGGGTTTCGAGAGATGGTGTAAACTGGCAACTACGGAGGATTCCTTCGCTGTATGAAGTTTTTGGTTTTGTGGTTGGTAGGGATAGGATCATCGCGGTAACCAGAAACGGCGGCAATTATGCCGTATCCGAAGATATATCTTATTGGAAGGCGGCAAATCAAATGAGCCGAGGAATTCATTTTGATGGTGAAGTATTTTGGATGTTGGAAGGCGCGAAATGGTCGGTTGATGGTCTGGAATGGAATGAGACCACGCTGCCTCGTCCGCTTGCCAGCGCAGCCTCACTTGGCGGAGTTACTTTTGTTTCTGATAATTCCGGCGGCTCCTGGAGGTCGTTGGACAAAGATTCTTGGAATAAGGAAGCGGATAGAAATCTATCGTATAACCGATTTGAAGACCACCTGATTGTTACATCTCAGCACACGTCGAATGCCTGGAGAAGCTATGACGGTGTAAATTTGGAACTGATTAATATGTCGGACTACGATCCCGGATATTATATTGAAGGAACTTATATTACGTATGGGTCACCACTTTTATTTTCGCGCGACCTTCAGGAATGGTATCCGCTGTTTATCATCGCAGATGGCTTCGATGAAAATTCTTTAAACGGCATCTTGAGCTTTAACGGGATGTCCATTCTTTTGTCTGGTGGTCAGGTTTTTGTTTTCGGGGTTCCGGATGAGGTCTCTGAGATTGAGCAATTGTCAAGCTCAGGCCCTTTGAAGTGGAATCTGCATGAAAACCGTGAAGCGGTGATCTGGTTGGAGGATGCGGGGATTTCGGTGGAATCAATCTACTGGAAAGTCAATGGTCAGCGGATCGAAGGCCAGAACGGGCTTGAACTTAGATGGCAACCCTCGCGTCCCGGAACCTATCAAATCCAAGCTGTTTGGAGCCCTGATGGCAGTGAGTGGTTTACGACCGACAGCAAGACTGTTGTGGTAAGCTAGTCCATGCATGTCGGTAGTATTGACGGTCCTGGTTTGCCGGGTTCGATGAGGGATCAGCTTTCAGCAAACCTGCACCCGCTTTCGGACCGGCTGCTGATGTTTTACTACAATCACACCCTGATTTCCTGGGATGGGCACAGATGGTTTTATATGACGCCTTATGGGCCAAGCCCATACGAGGAGACGATTAGGTCTTTTGCCGACGATTTTGGTGCGATGATACACGATTCTAGTGGAGAAACCTGGGTAACTGTGGATTTTCTCTTCTGGATACCGGCAGATTACTTGTTCGAAACCGATGATCTCGAAATGGTTCCCAGCATGGGTGATATCCTTGCGATTAAGGACAAATCCAGTAATCAAATACGGTATGTCTCAACTGGTTCTTACCTGCCTGAGGTATTGAATGTGCCGTATGCTCCCCATCTTGTGGATTTCATCAAACGCTACGATGACGGACGGTTTATGATTCATGCAAATAATGCGCATTATGGCTCCGTCGATGGTGGGGATAACTGGTTTAAACTGCACTCTTGGTTTGATATTGGTGATGGTATGAGGGTGAGCGGTAAAGGTGGCTGGGCCAGCGGTTCATTCTTTTCGAGGCGAACAGTCATTGTCTCAAAGGATCTGTGGGACTGGGAGTTGATCTCTATTCCAAGCGGGAGAAGCTTGGTCACGCACGTCTTCTTCAAGAATCGTCACTACGCCATTTTTATGGTGAGTGCTGAGGGCAATGATCGTTTCCTGTATGTGAGTGAAGATGGTATAGACTGGCGGAGAGTGAGCGACCGCCTGGATGTCAGCTGGCCTCGTCTGGTGCCGTTCAGGGATTCCCTTTTTATGCAGGATACGACACCCGAAGGCAAATTGGCTTATGTCGAAACCTCTCCGAGGGAAATGTCGGAGCAAGAAATTGAGACAAGGTTCCATTTCCTGGGCTTTCAGGGTGATGACTTTCCAGCTTTCACTGCCGTGGAAAATGGCTGGATCTGGGGTCCGGAGTTGGGATGGGTCTATCCTGGTGGACCGGGCTATCCTTATTTCTACTTCTGGAGTGAACGCCACGATGGCTGGTTGTTTGTGGACTATTACGACCCTGACTACTGGTATTCTTACCGCGACCAGACCTGGGGTTATCTTTCACGTGCTCATAGAGGCGACCCTTGGTTGCCGATGCCGCGTGCGCTGCAGGCGCAGTGACTTGTTCTTCTGCCCGGAGCTAAAGTTCTGAATCCTCCGAAGCTTTAAAGCTGGGAAGATTTGAGAGGATTTTGAAGCTGTGCTGACGGGCGCCGTGGTCGTAGATGGAGGCGGTGGCCATGATTTCAGTGACCTGGGTGCGCTTGAGGAAGGCTTCGATGCCGCGTTGTATGGTTTGTGGAGAGCCGGCGATGCTTTCCCGGAGGGAACGGTCGACCCAGGCTTTTTCGGTGGGCAGCCAATGATCATCCATGGAATCCACCGGGGCTTGGATCTTTCCGGGGTCTCCGCGCTGCAGGCGTAGGAATTGCATCTGCAGGGAGGTCATCAGGCGTTGTGCGGCTTCATCGGTATCTGCGGCAAAGATGTTCAGCCCGGCCATGGCGTAGTGCTCCTTCAGGCTTTCAGAGGGCTGGAATTCATTGCGGTAGATGTCCAGGGCATCCATCAACTGATCCGGCGCGAAGTGGCTGGCGAATGCGTAGGGCAGTCCGAGGCGGGCTGCCAGTTGGGCGCTGAACAGGCTCGAGCCGAGGAGCCAGATCGGCACGCGCAATCCTTCGCCGGGAACGGCCCGCACGCGCTGTCCGGGCTGGGCGGGCTCAAAAAAGGCCTGGAGTTCCTGCACGCTGCGGGGAAAGGTATCGACCCCTTCGTTGAGGTTGCGGCGGAGGGCGTGCATGGTGGCCCGGTCGGTGCCGGGTGCCCGTCCAAGGCCCAGGTCGATGCGTCCGGGATAGAGGGCTTCGAGCGTGCCGAATTGTTCGGCGATGACCAAGGGTGAATGGTTGGGCAGCATTATTCCTCCGGCCCCAACCCGGATACGCGAGGTGCCGGCGGCGATGTGTGCGATGACCACCGAAGTTGCCGCGCTGGCAATGCCCACGAAGTTGTGGTGCTCCGCTAACCAGAACCGATTGTAACCCCAGCGTTCGGTCCGTTGCGCCAGCTCAAGGCTGTTCGCCAAGGCCTGGGATGCCGTCGAGCCCTCAATGATCGGGGCGAGGTCTAAAACGGAAAAAGGAATCTGCCTGGGTTGTTCCATGGCATAGGGTAGCACGAAAGCGGAAAATTGGAAGATCCGCGGAGTGACGTATCATTGGAACTTCTGGGCGCGGACGCCTCGTCCGCGTGCGGGGCCGCGGGAAGAAGTCTGACTATTGGTCGCACCACTAGATCAAGCAAGTGTCCGTGTCTCTGAACGACTTGGCTGAAAAGCTTTGAGACTCTGGAAAAGTATCCCCGGCGTAGAGGACGTAACCCGCCTGGGCATCGGCTACAGCCCTTTGGAATTTAGACAGGTTGGCAGCCATTTCAGAATGCCAGGTCATGGCCGACTTGATTTCGATGGGGATCAACTTTCTTTGTTTTTCGAACACGAGGTCGACTTCATTGCGATGGCTGTCCTGCCAGAAATAGAGGCGGGGCTCATTTCCTGCATTCAGGCGCGCCTTCAATGCTTCAACGACTACCATATTTTCGAAAAGGTAGCCGTGCAGGGGATCGCGGGCTACCTCCATGGGGGACTCGATGCCGAGGAGCCAGCATGCGAGCCCTGGCTCGGTGAAGTAGATCTTTGGGCTTTTCACCAGGCGTTTGCCGAAATTGCGGTAATAGGGGGGGAGGCGGAATATGACAAAAGACGCCTCAAGGATGGACAGCCAATGCTTAAGCGTTGTCGCGCTCACGCCGACGTCTCCAGAGAGGTGGCTAAGGTTTAGCGGTTGTCCGATGCGCCCGGCCAGCAGGCGGATGAATGTTTCGAAGAGTTGCTGATTGCGCAACTCCATGAGTTGGCGGACATCCCGTTCGACATAGGTGCGAAAATAGTTCCCGTAGGCCATTGATGGTTCGATCCCGTCATCGTGGATTCGTGGCAGAAAGCCCGTGAAGATTAACTCGTTTTTGTCGAGCGAGTTTGCCGTGGCCTTGAGTTCATTGATCGAAAGCGGTAGCAATCGTAGCAATGCCGTGCGTCCAGCCAAAGACTGTGACACGGACTCTTGAAGCTGTAACTGGTGGCTTCCTGTGAGAATGTAGGCTCCCATGCTTTTGTTTTCGTCCACTCGAACCTGAATCCACGAAAGCAACTCGGGCACACGCTGAATCTCGTCCAGGATCAATGGTCCTTTGTTGAGTGCAAAAAACTGTTTGGGGTCTTCAGATGCAAGCCGTCGGGTTTCGGGATTCTCCAGATTGCAGTACTGGTGCTTAGGAAATACGGAACGAACAAGCGTCGTCTTCCCGGCCTGTCTCGGGCCGGTGATAGTAACGACCGGGTATTCGGCTGCTGTGCGACGGAGAACTCTGGCCATAGTCCGTGGAATCATAGAGGGAAAATTACCACGAAACGTGAAAAAATCAAGTAGAACTTTGGATTTACACGAAATTAGGTATGGCATGAATTGAGTGATTGTTGCCGCCTGAAAATAGTAGCCCAACGGCTTCAGCCTTGGGAAGGGTCTCCACCTCCAATCAATGAAAATCATAGGACCCGCCATGGGGGATCTGGCTGGAAAGGGACTGGATATCGGTCGCTTTGATGGAGATGGTATTGTCGAAATGTTGCAGGGTGCCGGTGATTAGCATGGTGGATGCCTGGAGGATGGTGAGGCGCTGGGTTTCGAAGAGCTGGGGGCGGACGATGGTGTTGCTGACGCCGGTTTCGTCCTCAAGGGAAATGAAGACGAAACCCTTGGCGGTTCCGGGGCGCTGGCGGCAGATGACGGAGCCGGCGACTTTGACCAGACTGTTGGGGCGGCAGTCGGGGAGACCGGCGGCGGGGACGATGCCGAGTGGATTGAGCTGGTCGCGGATGGTCGCCATGGGGTGGCGTCCGGTGGTCAGGGTCATGTGCTGGTAGTCGGTCTGCAGGCGTTCGATCTGGGTCATCATTTCCAGCGGCGACAGCTCTTCACTCTCTGCCACGGCATTGGCGAAGAGTTCGCCCTGCTCGTAGCTGCGCTCGATCTTCCAGAGTGCGCTGCGACGGTCGCCCGCGAGGGTATTCAGTGCGCCAATACTTGCGAGTCGACGACGGTCATCGGTGGACAGGCCGCTGCGTTGGATGAAATCAGTTGTGGACTGAAAAGGCTGGCGCTGGCGTTCAACGAGCAAGCTGTGCAGCTTTCGGGCCTGCAGGCCTTTGACCATTCGAAAACCGAGGCGAATTGTTTGATCGTCGAGAATGCTGCAGTTCCATTCAGATGCTTGGATACAGACTGGTCGAAAACGCAGGCCACGGCGTCTAGCATCCTGAATCAGGGTTGCAGGACGGTAGAAGCCCATGGGTTGATTGTTGAGCAAGCTGCAATAGAATTCGGCCGGGTAGTGGACTTTCAGGTAGGTGCTTGCGTAGGCGAGGAGGGCGAAACTGGCGGCATGGGATTCCGGGAATCCATAAAGGGCAAAGGAGCCGAGTGCCTGAATGATTCTTTCGATTTTTTCTTCTTCGATGCCTTTGCGCTCCATGGCCTGACGCAGTTTGGCGCTGACTTTAAGCAACCGCTCTTCGGAGCGGGTGAAGTTCAGGGCCCGGCGCAGCTCTTCGGCTTCGGATCCGTTGAAGTCGGCCATGACCATGGCGATGCGCAGCATCTGTTCCTGAAACAGCGGAACTCCCAGGGTGCGTTCGAGGATCGGTTTCAGGCGGTCGTCTATATAGTCAATTGACTGGTGACCGGAGCGGCGTTCCAGGTATGGGTGGAGCATATTCCCCTGGATGGGTCCGGGGCGTATAATCGCGATCTCTATCACCAGATCATAAAAACAACGTGGACGCATGCGCGGTAGGGTGGCCATCTGGGCGCGGCTTTCGATTTGAAAGACGCCAATCGTATCTGCCGCGCACATCAGGTCGTAGCTGGCTTTGTCGTCCTTCGGGATCTGCGCGAGGTCCACCGGATGCCCGCGCTCATGGCTCAGGCGAATCGCATCCTGCATGACCGCCATCATGCCCAGCCCGAGTAAATCGACTTTGATAATGCCGAGGTCCTCGCAGTCATCCTTGTCCCATTGTACCACGCTGCGACCGGGCATGGAGGCGTTTTCAATCGGCACTACACTATCGAGTGCGCCCTGACAGATGACCATTCCACCAGAGTGTTGACCGAGGTGACGGGGGAGGTCGCGGATTTGCTGGTACAGGGTCAGGAAACTTCGGGCACGGGGGTGTTCGCGGTCTATGCCGGCTTGTTTAAGCTGTTGCTGCAGGTGTTCGGGATCCCTGCAGTCGCTGCGTGAAAGCAGGCTGGCGAAGCGTTGGGTTTGAATTTCGGATAAGCCGAGCACTTTGCCCACCTCACGGGAGGCGCTGCGCCCGCGGTAAGTGATCACGTTGGCCGTCATGGCTGCGCCACGACGACCGTAGCGGCGGTAGACTTCCTGGATGACCTGCTCGCGTCGGTCGCCGCTGGGTAGGTCGATGTCGATGTCCGGCCAGCCCTGGCGGCCTTCGGAGAGAAAACGTTCGAACAGCAGGCCGCTGCCAATCGGATCCACCGCAGTGATGCCAAGCACATAGCAGACCGCGCTGTTGGCGGCGCTGCCCCGGCCTTGTGCCAGGATATCTTTGCGGCGACAGAATTGAATGATGTCCCAGACCACTAGAAAGTAACCGGAGAACCCCAGCTTGGAGATCAGCTTGAGTTCGGTCTCGAGCTGGCGGCGGACGGCGGGATCCGAGGCACGCTTGCCGTAGCGTTCGCGGGCGCCGGTCTGGACTTGTGTGCTCAGGAAAGAGTCCATGCTTTCGCCTTCAGGCACTGGAAAGCTGGGGAATTCATAGCCCAGATCGCTGAGTTGGAACTCAAGGCGCTCGGCCAGGGCCAGGGTGTTTTTCAATGCATCCGGTCGGTCGGCGAACAAGGCCTGCATTTGCGCTGGGGATTTTAGGTAGCGTTCGTGGTTGGCTTCGAGCAGGCGGCCGGCTTCGTCCAGTGTGCAGTGGTGGCGCAGGCAGCTGAAGACATCGTGAATACGGCGTTCTTCCGGTGTGGCGTAGCTGACACCATTGGTGGCCAGTAGAGGACGTCCACTCCAGTCGGCGAGATCGCAGAGGAAACGTTCCCAGGGGCGTTGTCCGCGCAGGTGGTGGCGTTGGATTTCAAGGTAGACCTGAGCGTGGCCAAATACCTGGTCGAGCCGTTCCAGACAGCGGTGTGCCGCGGGGCGTGAATCGGGACTTTGCCAAGCCCGGTAGAGCGGGCCTTCGTGGTCTCCGGTCAGGGCAATGAGACCTGCTGCATGCATGGCCAGCAGATCCCAGGAGCAGGAGCCTTCGCCTTTTGGCGCATTGAGTTTGATACTGCTCAGGAGCCGGCAGAGGTTTTGGTAGCCTTGTCGGGAAGCGACCAGTAAAGGCAGGACACTGCCGTCCTCCATGCTCAGCTCACATCCGACCAGTGCCTCGAGCCCGGCTGCACGGGCACGGCCATGGAAGCGGGGGATTCCGTAAAAACCGTCCCGGTCGCAGAGTGCCATCGCCTGGAGCCCGAGCCTTGCGGCCTGCTCTGCCATGCGCTCCGGTTGCGAGGCCCCACGGAGAAAACTGAAGGCGCTGCGGGCATGCAGTTCGACATAGCTGGTTGAGACGTATCGCATGTAGTTAAAAATAATGTCCTACCAGCTGCCAGCGAGAGGCGCTGCGGGCGATCTTGAGCAATGGACCCTGCTGCAGCTGCAGATCCCATTCGACAGATTTCCAGTAGTGACTGGGCTGCCACCATTCCCCGTTGACAAACCAGGGGCCATGGCTGTCCGCGACTGGCCCGTTGAAGCTTTGGGAGAGTAGGAAGCAGGGACGGTTCTCGTGCCAGCGAACTTTGGCCGGCAGTGGTGGTCGGAAGCGGTGTAGCTGGAGTCCGTAATATAGGGAAGAGAGTGGGCGAGGCGCCCACTCCCCGGGAGCCGGGTGCGCCCTCGCGCCCGGTGTG
>JAFIGG010000050.1 GCA_020831485.1 Opitutales bacterium | reverse complement strand
TGAAAAAAGAACCAAAACCTTCTGTAGGGTATCAGACTGATGGGCGGGGCCGTTGGTGGCGATTGGAGACTCAGCCTCAATGTTCGGATAAAGACATCTTTCGACTCGAGTGTCAGGGTGTTTGGGGACATAAAGGAGTACACTGGGCTTACAAGCAGGATGGCAGCTACGCATACTGGAAGAATGACTCAGACCCGGATTCAATCGGAAAAGACGTTGGTGCCGGGTGGACTCCGCCGGAACATGAGTCGTACATAGATCCACGTGACAAGCGCAGTGAATACTTTCGAAACCATCACTCGGTTGATGAGGTCAAAGATTCATCGCTTATTAAGAAACTCGAAAGTGAAGAACCCCCGGAGGAGGGCGCGTTTATTGACCGCCCCCTGTTGGCCGAGGAGATACAGCATCTTAAAGATACTGGCAGATTGTAAACGGATAACGAACTGGAAAATACTTGCAGCGCGAAATGAGAAGCCCTCAACGCTTACCGAAAGGCTTCACGTAGGAAACCGATATGAACCGTAAACAAGTCGCGGAGGGCAACGTCAAGTAACTCGCCGATCCTTCACTTTACACAGGTGAAAAGAAATTGACAATATACACCTGTGTTTGAAGATTGGGTGTATGAGCAGGACGAATATAAATATAGATGATGCCTTGGTGGATAAAGGGCTGAAAATCACTGGGTTGAGAACAAAGAAGGATTTGGTTGACCTGGCATTGAGGGAATTGGTTCGGAAAGAAAATCAAAAAAGCATCCTTTCCCTTGAAGGAAAAATTCGGTGGAAGGGGAACCTGGAAGACCTGCGCAAAAATCGGTTTGATCGATGATCCTTGTGGACACAAGCGTCTGGATCGAGTTTTTCGAAGGCCGAAGTCATTGGACGAAAGATCGGTTGAAGGAGAAAATAAACGATCGTGAGACGATAGCGTTCATCAACTTGATCCTGCTTGAAATTCTTCAGGGAATTCGGGAACGCCAGGATAGAGAAATCCTTGAAGCACGTTTTGATAATTTCGTGGAGCTTCCAGTGAAGAGGTCCACCATTTTACTTGCAGCTGAAATCTACCAGCAGCTTCAACGAAAAGGGATCCGAATCAGAAGCATAGTCGATTGCGTTATTGGAGCCGTAAGTATCGAAACCGGCGCAGTGATCCTGCATAAAGATCGGGATTTTGACTACATCGCTCAACATTACCCAATAGTAACCGCAAAACCATAGCGCCAACAAGGCGGTGCTCGGAATCCCGCTTAGCGGGACACGACACCTTTACGTTGTGGAAGAAAGCGGTTGACAGAAAGAAGCAAAAAGCTACATTTTGCTACATGAGTACCGTTATTAGAATATCCGACGATCTAGCCAAAGATGCCAAGATCCGTAGCAATGTGGAGCGTCGTTCGGTGACAGCGCAGGTTGAATACTGGGCAGTGATCGGCAAAGCCGTGGAGGAGAATCCGGATCTCCCATATTCATTCATTAAGGAAACTCTTTTGGGGTTAGAGGAAATGAAGGCTAAAGGGAAAGAGGATTATGCCTTTGGATGACGGTCCCCACGTCCGGCAGACGCCGCTGTTTGGCAGGAAGGTTAAGAAGTTCAAAAAAGGCGAAAAGGCAGCCTTGGATGAAGAGGTTAGAAAGATCATTTCAGATCCAGAAATCGGACAGGAGAAAAAGGGCGATCTTCAAGGGATTCGGGTGCATAGATACCGATTCAATCGGCATGAGCTGCTATTGGCCTATTCCGCCAGCAAGGATGAGATTCTTTTGATTACGATTGGTAGCCACGAGAATTACTATCGGGATTTTAAAGGCTATATCCACTAGACCACAACAATCGCTGCTCGGAATCCCGCTTAGCGGGTTCGCAGTTCATTATCGCACTAGAGCTAAGGTGCTAAGGAGCTGGGGGGCTGATGTTGGGAGATTCCCAATATGCAGGGGAGAATGCGTTGGTTTTGGATGAGCGGACGAGGGCGTCCGCTCTCCCGGGAGTGGGCACGCCTCGTGCCCGCGGAAAACAGAACCCCGATCCTGCAACTCTGTTGGTTCCCGTTGGAAATTGATCATTGAAATTTGGAATTGGATATTCCCGTATTTTCGGCAAATAGGGTGCTAATTGTCCAAGGCTCAGCTCCTCTGCTTGGCGGAATAGCGTCCACTCGTGGTTTTGAAACCAGGGTTAAAAGGCTGACGTTGGTGTTCGATAAAGAACATTATCGGCACAGAGAGTTGTTTGTCACATATCCGATCCGAGCAGATTCGATTGAGTGAAGCCAAAGCCGGAATCGGTTCCGTAGAGCCGCTTGCCGTCTTTTGAGAGGGCAAGCTTGTGGCGACGGTTGCCGCTTTCGAAAAGGGTGTGTTCGGTGAACTGCGCGGGAAACCACTCCGGACGATAGGCCTCCTTTAGGTCACGACCTTCGTTCTGGCCGGGAGGCAATGCAAAGGGATTGTCCGCGAACCAATCCCGGGTTGCTGCGCTGGGCTCGACGACAAGAAACCATTGCCACATTACGACTTCGCCCGCTGCGTTCATCCATTCCAGGCGCTCGGCGTGCAGCACCTTGTCTTCGGGTCCTGGTCTGCGCCAGAATGCTTTCTGAAAGACAAGTTCTGGATCGGTGGAAATGCTGAGGGTAGTTCCTTCTTCCAGCGGCGGAGTCTGCCGCTCATGTGAAGCTGCCAGCGGCTTGTCGCTGGAAGGAGAGTAAAGAAACCAGAGGGACACCATTGCGACCGCGAGAACGACCACCGCGGCGATGGTGTTTTTTCGTGTACGGATATGTTCAGGAGTTTTAGTGTTCATGTCAGTTCCCGGCATTTGAATAGGTTCTAAGGAAGAGTTTGATGTCGCTGATGCTCTTGGCGAAGCGGTCGAGGCCTTCCTGTTCGTCGTTGAGGAGCGAATACGCTGGGATGACGATTTTCCATTGGCTGTTCCAGACGCTTCGGCCGATGAGGCGACGGTTGGTGAACTCGCTGGGCATGGAGCTGTAGAAGTAGACCGGATCATCCACCGCGCGGAAGGCCTGATGTTTGCGACGAATCCAGAGCTCCTCGTTCAGGCTTCCTTCAGGAGTGAAGAACTGGGTGCTGGAATAATCCGCGAGGCCTATGTTCTTCGGCAATGGCAGGGCCTGGTCTTTCACCATCCAGGAGCGTATCTGATTCGTGTCTCCCAGGGGAGGTGTCCTCATGGTATCAACACCGGCTGGAATAATGTAGGCATACGGGGTGGCGGAGAGCGCATTTGGGTTGGAACTGGCCGGTCCGGTGGCACCGGGGATTCCTTCTGAAAAGGGGTCCATACCAATGTATCCTTTGAAAACCAATCCGGATGCGAAGATCTTGGTCGAGAACGATGACTGCGAGTAAGCGTGATCCCCGGGGGCGAGTGGCCAGCCAAAGAAGTTTAGCCCCGGCTCAATGGTCGTCGCGAAGGAGATCACGATTCCGGGCACGGCGCTGCCGTCGGCTTTGCGGATGTTGTTGGCATACATTGCGACATCCGGATCGTTCATGACGTTGCTCATCATGTGCTGCTGAAGGACCTGGCGCCAGACGAGATCGTCGTCTGCCGTCGGTTCGTCGGTGCGGATTCGGAAGAGTTCCTGGCGAAGAGAGAACACGGTTCCGTTCGAATCCGGATTGTTGATACCAAGCCTTCCCTTGGCCACGGACCAATCGGACTGAAGACTGCCGAGAATCGAAGCCAGCCCTGAGTCACCCTTACCGGTTTCGATTGGATTCAAACCGTCCCAGGCTCCAATTGAATAGGTGCCGACGATCTTATCGATGAACGCAGAGCCAACCTCACTGCCAAGTAGACCGGTTTCGTAATCGTAGGCTTTGGCCGCCATGTAGGTGTAGGTCTGGGCGAGATCGAACAGGGACTTGTATTGCTCCAGTTCTTCATTGCGAAGCTGACGGAAAACGAGGTCGCGGGTCCGGTAGCCCTGAATAACCGAAGCGGCGCGCTGGCGGAAAGTTTCGCGTTCGGAGAGAATGTGACTGGCCTCGGCGTAGAGTTGCGAAACTCTC
The DNA here is from genome assembly GCA_020831485.1 of Opitutales bacterium. Lineage (GTDB taxonomy): Bacteria > Verrucomicrobiota > Verrucomicrobiia > Opitutales > Oceanipulchritudinaceae > JAFIGG01. Next base: position 20,525 of record JAFIGG010000050.1, on the reverse strand, counting down.
TCGTTGGCCCGCTGGAGTTCCGTGAGGCGTCGGGTGATCTCGTAGCCTGTGGCGATGACTTCGTCGTACAGCCGTTCGAATTCGACCACGTGCTGTTTCTGAACCGAGTCGAATTCGTATTCAGCGATGAAGGAATCCGCCTGGCTGAACAGGTCCTCCGCCGCTCCTTTCAGCACGGCAGCGATGTTTTCCGCTGCCAGGGCCTGAAGCTCCTGGGCAAAGGCGGCTGTCGCCCCGCTCAAGAGTGCTGCCATGCGTCCCACAGAGGTGGCATCGTTGGAGAAACCGACGGAACGGGGAAAGCCCTCCGCAGCGGCGCGGGCCACGGCCTCGATGTTGTTCGCGACCAGCCTGTATGCGGCCTGCTGAGCCGAGGCTTTAAGCATGGAGGCGGCCGATTGCCGTTTCTCTGCCGCGTTTTGATTGGCGGCGTCATACTCGATCATGAATTCAGAGTAGAGCTGGTAGTCGCGTTCGAACCGCCGCATCAGGGTCGAGTATTGCGCGCTGGCATCTCTCAGATTGACCTCCGCCTCGTAGCTGTCGAGGAGGGCAGCCTGAATGGCGCCGGTCTGGCTGCGGCGTCCGAGGTTGCTGGCCACGGTATCCGAAAACTGGCCGAGAGAATAGGGCGACATTTGATAACTCCGGACCACGTATTCAGACGGTTCGGCCAGGCGGTTGTAAACGTTGTCCACTGACCATTCCACAAATGGATCGAAGTTGACCGGCTCCCTGAATTCAACCGTAACATCTGAGCTGACGTCTACCAGTTGAGAAGGGCGATTGATGAAATATGAGTGGTACAGGTCCGGCCCCGTGTATCCCTGGGCATAGAGTCTTCCCGGACCAATGTCACCGGCGTAGGGGGTGCCGTAGAGGGTAATTAATTGGTATCGATAAGCTGCTTCCTGGCGGGTTATGGCTTCATTGTATTCGTCCACGCTGTTGCCCTGTTCACGCAGCAAGGCATTCATCTTGGACGCGACCTGGAAGGCGTTCTTCGCGTTGACGGATGCTCGCACTGCGCGGTCATAGATCTGTTCGAAGAAACTTTTTCCGGCTGCCATCTCGCTCGGTGAGATATCAAAGGACATTGCATCCGGAGCGAGTCCGAGCGGATTCAGGAAGGCTTGCTCGCCCACCGACAAAGCGAGAATCCGGTGCGCGCTGGTGACCAGCTCGTCGAGCTCCGGCACTGTGGTACGGTCGATTCTCTGTATGCCTTCGTTTTGCAGATCGAGATCGGGCAACATCGCATTGGCGTTCACCCAGTGATAGTAGGCGCCCTGGGCGGTGCGGGAGGCCCACTCGTCGGTCCCCCAGCTGCGGGTCCGGTCGGTGGCGCTGTTGTATCTGCCATCGCGTTTGGAGGCCCAGCCTGCGGCCGGGCTCTGGACGTGGTTTTTGCGGGCTGTGAAGTCAAGAATATCGACCCCCGTCCGGGCCACCGCCGCGGCAGCAGCGGCGAACTTGCGCTCGTCCATGTAGTCGACCTGAACGGTCTGGCCGAGCACGCTGACTCCTTCTGTCGACGGCAACCAGGTGAAGCTGTCGAGGGTCAACAGCTGATAATAGCCTTTGAGTGCGGTCAGGTAGTGGCCATACGCGTCGCCGTGTCCCTGCGGGAACATATACTGTGCGTCGGCCGCATCCAGAACTCCGTCGGCGTTTGGTCCACCGGACTTTTCCTGGATGTTGTAATTGACTGCATAAAATGGTTCACCGGAATCAATGCCATTGGTGTAGTTCCAGTAGAGCCGGTTGTAGGACGGAGCGACTGCGGTGCCGGGGCTGAGGAAGTCATCCCGTCCACGCAGCAGGGCGAGGGTTTCTTCCTTGAGACTGGCGACTTGCCCTTCGAAGGAGAACCGTGAGGTTTCGATAGCCTCAATTTGGGTCTCGGTATCCACCAGGAGGGTTGGGTTGCGGGCATCGTCCCAGGCCTCGTTTCCGAGTGTCATGTAAAGGTCGTTGAGATAGCCGGCCACCAGCAATAGAGTGCTATCGACCGCCTCGGTGCTTGCGCCCGCATCGAGGATCTGGGCCTTCACCCGGTTCAGGACCGTTTCGTATATCTCGATCAGTCCGAAGTCCTCGATCGTATCGAGATTCAATGCAACGTCTCCCTCCCAGCGGGTGCCTGCCTGGGTGAGAATGCTGACGTCGGTGCTGATCGGGTTGTTGTAAAGATCGGTTTGGCGTTGGTTGAACGGGTTGATGCCGGCGAGGACGCGCTTGACCCAGCTCTCAACGAGCACGGGTGTATTCCATTCGCTCCAGCTTTCGCCCGTAACCAGTTCGGCTGAGTCCTTGGCTTTGTAGCGCATGGTGAAGTAGGCGTCCGAGAAAACGAGCAATGGATCGCCCAGAGGGGAGGCGGCGGAGCCGCCGATCACGATGTTGTTGGTGAACACGCCATTGGGTAGAATCCAGGGGGATCCCGCTGCGGTTACCCGGTCGATCTTTCCAGGGGTATCGATTCGAAAGTCGATTGAACTATAGTTTCCACCGGCAGCCTGGGTCGAATAGAGGGCAACGCTGATTTCGTTTTCTCCGGAGGAGAAGAAGGTTGGATCCACTTCGAACTGATAGGGCAGTCCTCCCGAAACCAGACCGGAACGGGGAGCCTGCGGGACCAGGGCGACGCTGACGCCGGTAGGAAGCTGATACGCGAGAGCGGCCACGTCATTTACGTAGAGGACAAAGCCGTCACTTGTTCCGAGTTGAGCGCTGAAGATGATCCGGTTCGGAACAGGGCCGTCGAAGGTAAGTCCACTCACGCTTTTCAGCATGTGTCCGGGCAGGCCATTGGAAGCATCGAAGTTGGAGTCGTTGATTTGAATCGAACGCTCCAGAGGAAAGGGAGATTCCGGATAACTCTCGGGAGGCAAGGTTGCGGGATTGGCCAAAACATGCCACGTGTCAGTTATGGCCGTGGTGCCGGTCCCCAGCTGTTGTTCCATGACGAACTCGTAAATGGGTGGAGCCATGCCGCCTACGGGCAATGAGTATTGCCATTCGAATTCGTAGTTTTCCGGCCTGGCGGCAAAGTCGCCGCTATGGCGGAGAGATGTTTGCTCGTCCAACGGATTGGAAGCGCTGATCATTTTCAGATCGCCCTGATACAGCTCCGGAGCGACCCGAATCACCTGCATCATGATCGGGTCTCCCGGAGAGGTGAAGGCCTCGCCGTCGGCAAATAGCAGGGTGACGTAGCCGCTCCCTTTCCCGAGGGCGGTGAGCGCATAACTGTCTACGGCGGTGTCTGAATAAGTGAGGACCGGAAGCTCTTTGTGGCCTACACTGACGCTCTTGCTGTCATCGACGATATAGGTGCCCTTGACTGTTGGATTCTCTTTGAAAGTCTCCATCGTGGTCGAAAGCCGGGCGATGGCGGCCTTCCATTTGGCATGGTCCGGGTCGCTGTCATCGACCAGGATTTCCAGAGCGTGAATATCGGCCGCGCTGAGTGCGTTGAGGTTAAAGTAATCTTCGCCGGCAATTGCATTTACGAACTCACCCTCGAGGACGAGCGCGCCGATATCACCGATAAAGGGATCGAAATAGAAGCGCTGCTGGAGGTGGGGTTGTGCGAGTTGGAAATAGGTCTTTCCCTGCTGAATGGTGGTTTTGAGGGAGGCAGGCAAAGCGGTGAGGCCGATGTTGGTATCGTTGAGCCAGGCAACCTTTGCCCGGGTCGGATCGTGCAGGACGGCGGTTTCTGTGCCGTCATTGGCGATCGATTGTTGGTAAACAATGGTGGCACTGGTCTGACCACGGACGGCGGGAAGGCCGCGCTTGGGCAGGGCAAGAGTCTCGCCGACGGTCAGCACCGGAGGACGTTCCGGCCACCGCGGGTAGTAGTGAATAGTCAGCGGCGTGGCCGTATCCGGGTCTCCGATGTAGTCGCCGTTTTCGTCAATAGCGCGGAGGTAGGGCAGTGTGGTGCCGACGGCCGGTTGTGTGGCCATGCCCGGAAATACGAAGTCCGAACGCATGGTGTAGTAGAACTGCATGCCGAGTGCCGGACTTCCTCCGTCGTGCGGGCCACGGTAAACCCAGGTGTATCCCTTGCGGTCCATCAAGGTGAAGGGATCGTAAGAGGCTGGGGCGCCGGCATTTTGCGGCAGATCCGAGTAGTCGTCACCGAGTGGAACCTCTCTGTTCATGGACAAACCATTGGTGTCGAGCGGCAGCGGCAAAAGCGGCAACGGCATCGGTGAGCCGAGGATGGTGCCTGCTGTGGCCGGATAGGCAAAACTGTGAGTCAGGCTCTCGCGCAGAACCTCGTAGACAGCGATGGCCGGGCGCTGGTCGATTGGGTCGGTGTATTGAATCAGGACCCGTGGCAAAGAGGTGAAGCTGTCGCCGACGACAGTGCCGTCGGTGCGGTTGAGGTCGTCGCGCATGGCATAGCCGCGGCCGCCTTGGATCAAGGCGTGTTCTTCGTTTGGATTGTAGCCGTGCAGATTCGGGTCTGGCTGGTTGTAGACAGTTCCGGCGGAGATGGCGCTGGAAAGGGCGCCTGTGCCCGCGTTGGACGCCAATACGATTTGCTGTGGCAGGGGCACATCGATCGAGAGGCGCTCGATGCCGAAGGATTCGTTGTTGGTGGACTCGTTGAGGTTGGAGTCGAATCCAAGTTTCAAGGTGCCGGCCACCGGCGCTTCGGTCGACGTAGCAGTGATATGCACTTCGAAGGCCTGATCCGGCCAATGGCCGCCGTATGAATTTCCGTAGGTCCCCGGGACTGGGATCATCTCATACGCATAATTAACGTGTCCATAATCAATACTGCCTGTGCGCGTATCGACGACCTCCGAGGTGTTGAATTGTTCGTTGACTACGCGGTTTCCATTGATGTAGACGCGAAAGTCTTCGTTGTCCCAGGAATCCAGGCGGAGGAAGCTGAAAGAGACGGTGGCGTTGTTGGCATCATGGCCATCCATTGAGAATGTTTTTTCGGTGGAAGGCTGCTGGGGTCCGTCGGCAAACGGCCCGAGGAAGCGGCCCGGGTGGCCGGGGATGACGTCGGTTCGGTCTTCGCTCCAACCGATCGCTCCGTCGTTGAAAGTCTCGGTAGCGATGTTGATCGAGTTCCGGTAGGCTAAGTTGTAGCGCCCAACCTTTGCTGGGATGTAAAAATTGGAAAATTCGGATGAAGGGGCTTTGACCTCCTTGAACCACCAAACCGTGAGCGGGTTGGCGTCGCCCGGCAGGGCGTTGACAGGAATGATGGCGCCTTTCTCAGCGTTCGGAATGCCGCTGATGAATGGATCAATGTAGGCGTGTGGTGAATACGATGTCCCGCTGGCAATGTATCCGGCCAGTGTATACTCGGGAGAAGGAGGTTCAATGCGGTCGCCGACAAAAACGGTGCGGTTGATGGCGCTGCCGCCGTCACCCTCCTGAAAGCCTTCCCATTCGTCTGCCTGGGTCAGAAGGCGAACATACCAGGTGCCGCCATTGTTACCCACGAATTTGAGCAAGGTGCGGTTCAGTTGATCGACGCCGCCAAGGCCAACGACCAAGCGCTGGCTGATTGTGTCTATCTGCGAGATGTTACTGCCGGTGCCATCCTGAAATACAATTTGGGGGACCTTCCCGCCTTCGAATTTGAGTCCGGTGCCGCTGTCAACCGAACTGCCGCCCAGACCGACCGTGTAGGAGGCGAATTGGGTGACATCGTCCGGCCAGACCAGGAGGTATTTGTTGAGGTGTTTGGGCCAGCTTATCCCCAGACCGGGGGGCTGATTGTCAAATAAGGTAATCGCGGCATCGTGGGTCTCCAGCCAGTAGAAGACGATGCGGTCTTCGATCATGTTTTCGCGTTCGGCGAAATAGGCCAGAGAGCCGTCGGGCCGTGGATTGGATCCGTAAAAAGGTGCCTCGCCTCCGGTGTTGGCGGTGTTGACGGGAACGGGGATCAGGTTCTCGTCCGGCATAGGACGGATTTCTTCGCCGAGCTTTACGACGAGCGTTCTTGGCCGGGCTGACTGCTCGACGCTGACAATATCGGCGCCGAGGAATTCGTGGCTGCCGTCGTCCCTCAGTTCGCCGAGGTATTCGACTATAATTCGACCTGTCACATTGTAGGCGTACAACTCTCCTACTCCGTTCACATTGTTGTACCAGAGGGTGCGGAGGATGGTCGACGCGTCGGCATTCGGGTCGGACTGGGAGTCGCCGACGACCTTGTATTCCTCTGCAACGGTTTCGGGGAAGACGTTGCTGTAAACCGGGTTAACGGTGACAATGTTCCCGGTCGGGATGGTAATGCGTGGGGCGTTAAAACTTTTTTCAGTCCAGAAAATTGTGCGAACCGGGCGCGAGGTTGCAGAGGATACGACGAAGCGCTCGCTATAAAATACGTAACTGTTGGTGATCGGATCGGGAACTCTGGATCGCCAGGTGACCGAAACCGTGCCGGGCGTATTGGCGAAGACTCGCCGGGCATGGGGACTGTAGTAATAATTGGTTAATACTCCCTCCGCGAGGGGAGCGATCTCGGCCGTGTCGCCTGTGCGGTAGTCGACGGTCGGGTCGCCGCTTGGATTGGTCAACACTTCGTCGGGACGAACCGGTTCGGCGCGCCAGAAGTTGGATGCGACTGTCTTCTCGGCGCCTTGCTGGTCCACGATGACCGTAGGAGGAGCGATCGTGTCCCCGTATGAGTAGCGCGGAACGCCCGAGGCAAAGCTCGTGCCGACGGAAGCGCTTTGAAGAACGACTCCGACTTCGGTTTCTGAATCCACACTGTTTGCATAGCCGGACGGAATCGGGCCTGCGCTGGCGCTGCCTTCAACGACGTTCGAGTATTGGGGCGTGATGGTTGGTTCACCGGTGGGAGAATCCTCCGGGCCGACCGGTGCGATGCCATCCGGGTTAGGTGCCGGAACGCGCTCGCTGAGCCGATTGTAGACCCCACTTTTGATCTCGTACTGCGCCTGGAGGGTTGAGAGGCCCATGAATCCGCAGAGCAGGCTGAAGAGGAGAAGGCGAATCGTAGGTCGAGCCCATTTACCTCTTGGGGCGAAATCTGTGTGTGTGATCATACGGGTATATCCTGGAGTGGATTAGCGGGAGGAGCGGACGAGTTCTTCGAGGGCGGCCAGGCGGGCTTCGAGGTCGGCGATAGTGGAGTTCTTTTCGGCTATTTCGCTTTTTAGTCCATCGATCTCGGAGTCCGTGCTGACCTTCAGTTCCTGGAGCGCTTTCGAAGTGATGGTGGCTAAGGTCCCGTAATTCACTGCGAGGATGTCATCCATGCCATCAAGGATGAGTTCTGGAAAGATCGTTTGAAGTTCTTGAGCAATGACGCCGAATTCTTTTGTTGGATCGTCGCGGTCGATTCGGTTGTAGCGGCGGAACTGCACCTGCATAAGGCGGTCGATCATCGGTTCGGCGTCTTCAATGTTTTGCTTCAGGCGCGCATCTGAGTAACGGCCGTAATTACCACGGATCCTGAGGTCTCCATTTGATTGGACCGTGGCGTTTTCGGTATAGGAGCCGTTCGACTCGACTTCTCCGAAGACAATCCCGCCACCGCCACCGCCTCTACGGTTGAGTAGATAGCTGGAGCCAGTGCCATTATTCTTGTTCCACTCCAAATACAGGCCTTGAGGATATGAGCCGCTAAATCTCTCATTTACGTGCAAGGTCCTAACCCTTGTATCACGTGCCGACACATTGCGGACCGACAAGTCAGCCGCGGACAGATTGCCCGATACCGTCACATTTTGCGCCACCGATAAATTGTTACCCACTGACGCGTTGCTCGAGACCGACAGGGCAGCTGCGGACAAACTCTTCGCCACCGATACATTGTTGGCCGAATTGATCGTCAAGGCGGCGGCAGCCGTGCCGCTCTGCAAGTGAAGCTGATTGGATGCACGCAGAACGGTGTCGTTCGCGCTGGACGAGTTGGAAAAACTTCCGTTGGACCCGGCGAGACCCAGATCGGCGTAAACCTGTCCGCCACTGGTCACCCTAAGATAGGGGTTTGAGTTGTTCTGGATGATCGCGGATCCGCCGTTGACGTGCAGTCTCTGCGTGGGAGCGCTGGTGCCGATGCCGACGTTGCCATTGCCCTTGATGCGCATGGTTTCGGTCATTGAACCGGAATGGCCGTAGCCGAAGGCGACATCGGCCGAACTGGCCCCAGTGTAGATTTGGAGGAGGCCACTCTGAATCCCCAAGCCATAGTGGTTTCCACTGTTGCCCCAAAGGGCGATTTTGTTGCCGGTAGTGTTTGCAAAATTCAATGGGAAGCCCGGATTGGACTGGCCGATACCGACGTTTCCGCTCCGGTAAACATTGTTCCCGTTGGGTGTCCAGACGCCGATTTGACCTGTATCCAGTTTGTTGATCGTGATTGCGTTGTTGGCGATATTCGTTGTTGAGACGCCGCCGTCGGCGATCCTCGAGCTGTCGATGGCTTTAGCCTGAATATTGCCGGTGGCGACGGAAGAATCCCCGAGCATGGCTTCGGTGACAGCGCCGTTGGCGACTGCCTCCGCCACGCCGGCGCGGAGGGCGTAAGCCCCGCTGACCAGCTGCTGACGGGGGGCAATTTCGGCGCTGACGGTTGCGCTGTTGCTGTCATCCACAGTGATGCCAAGGTAGAGAAATTCACCCGTTGCGGAGTTGATCACCTGGCTGAGCGTGCTGAACGGGATGGGAGCCGGAGCGCTCGGTCCCGGAGTCCCCGAGACGCCGGTGCCGTTGCCGATCAACACGCTGAATTCACCGCCGGAGATGGTGACAGTCTGGGTCTCGGCATAGATGACGTCGCCGCCAGTGGCCTCTGTATAGAGGCGAAAGGTAACTGCGCGGTTAACCGGCGTGGTGTTTCCGATCAGAGTCCCACCTGCATCCGTGACCCGCCCCTGATAACTCATGAGATCGGGAACGGCTGAAGTTTGGGAGACGGCAAGGACGGAGGCCACTGCAAGCAGCGTGGCGTATTGGAGAAATTTGGTTTTCATAAGTGGAAAGGTTTCGGGAGTGAATTAGCGGAGGGAGAGGACGAGTTCTTCGAGAGCGGCCAGGCGGGTTTCCAAATCGGTGATCCTGGAGTCTTTCTCGGTGATATCGCTTTTTAGGTATTCGAGTTCCTCAATCCGCGCTTCCCTGAGATCGGCCTCTTTTTTGAGTTGTTTGATCGCGACCAGCAGTATCGGGGTGGCCATTTCGTAGTTCACTGAGAAGCGTGCGCCGGCGGGAGAGGTGAAGCCCGAAGCATCGATCTCTTCATTCATTTCGGGATCCGCCGATTGGCCGACCATGTTGTTGAATCCAGCTTTGACCAGATCCTGGGCGATGAAGCCGAACTTAAGTCCTTTGTCCTCTCCGTCCTTCCAGTGGTATTTTACGGCGGAAACCTTGTTTACGAAATCCATCGCATCGGATTCCAGAATGGGAGTGATGTTGGTTTTAAGGCGTGCGTCCGAAACTGCGTTGAATTCGGCCGCCATAATGCGGTTCTCGGCACGCAATGAATAAACGCCAGTCCCGGTGACCCTACCTATGGGGTGGTTTCGGTTCAGGTAACCATATGAGGCTGTCTCCGTGGTTCCGCCGCGGACTTCCAGCGGATACCCCGGGTTTGTCGTGCCGATACCGACGCGGCGACCGGTCGTCACAAAGAGGGAATTGTTCTGAAGGCTTGCACCAGCCTGTCCCCCCATGACGCCAACACCAGACTCCGCGTAAGTCCCATACATGCCCCAGGCAGTGCCCACCCGCAAACCGTTGCCATCCGATTTCTCCTGATCTTTAAAGTAGTTTCGTCCGGCGGTTCCATTCAGTAAAACGCCTCCGTCGATATCGAGCCTGGCGGTGGGGTTGCTTGTGCCGATACCAACGCGATTGGCGGTATCGATACTCACTGCCGCACTCCCGGTTCCAGTTTGAAGATGGAGCTTTCCGGAAGCGGCCTGAAGGACGGTGTCATTGGTTGTCGCTGAGCTGGACCATTGGCCGCTGGATCCTGCCAGTCCCAGATTAGTCCTGCTTGATCCGCGGGCCAGTGTCAGGGAGGGGCTCCCCGTGTTCTCGATCGTGGCGTTGCCTCCGACAATATGCAGTTTTGCGGACGGAGCGGAGGTGCCGATGCCGACGTTGCCAGTGCCCTTGATGCGCATGGTCTCGGTCATGGAGGTGGAGCTGCCGTAGCCGAAGGCGACATCGGCCCCGCTGCCACTCGTATAGATTTGAAGGAGGGCACTCTGGATTCCCAAGCCGTAATGGTTTCCACTGTTGCCATGGAGAGAAATCTTGTTACCGGCACCGTTGGCGAAATTCAATGGAACCCCGGGATTAGACTGACCAATACCGACGTTCCCACTGCGGTAGACATTGTTCCCGTTGGGCGTCCAGACGCCGATTTGACCGGTATCCAGTTTGTTGATCGTGATTGCGTTGTTGGCGATATTCGTAGTTGAGACGCCGCCGTCGGCGATCCTCGAGCTGTCGATGGCTTTAGCCTGAATGTTGCCGGTGGCGACGGAGGAATCTCCGAGCATGGCTTCGGTGACAGCACCGCTGGCGACTGCCTCTGCTACGCCGGCGCGGAATGCATAGGCCCCACTGACCAGCTGCTGACGTGGGGCGATTTCGGCACTGACGGTTGCGCTGTTGCCGTCGTCCACGGTGATTCCGAGGTAAAGGGGAACGCCCTCGGAGGTGTTGATCGCATCGTAGAGTGTGAACGGGGTAGTGGCCGGAGCGCTCGGTCCCGGTGTCCCTGAGACGCCGGTGCCGTTGCCGATCAAAACACTGAATTCGCCGCCGGAGATGGTGACGCTCTGGGTCTCGGCGTAGATGGCGCTGCCGCCGGTCGCATCGGTGTAAAGGCGAAAGGTTACTGCGCGGTTAACCGGTGAGGTGTTTCCGATCAAAGTCCCACCCGCGTCCGTGACCCGTCCTTGATAGCTCATGAGATTGGGAACGGCCGAAGCCTGGGAGGCGGTGAGCAGGAGGACCGCCGCGAAGAATGAGGCGAATGGAAAGAGCTTTGTTTTCATAGCTGAAACGGAAGAAAAAGTGAAAGTTGGATCAGTCTGAAGGTTGCGTTAGGTCGATTTCCCCGATTTCCGAGATGCGGGCCATGGTGAAGGTGCCACTTACATGAAGGGATTGGCGGTTCAATCCGGTCAGGGTCTCGGTATAAATTCCACCCAGGATCGTATTTCCCCATCCAGTGATGGTGCTTCCATCAGGCGGGCTGCTGGTGAAGGTGAAATCACAGGTCCGGTTGACGGTGTAACTTTCCACTCCACTGGGCAGACGGTTTTCAAAAGTAGCATCGAGATTGTCGTGATCGGGATGATACGTATGAACAAAGGGGTTGGTCACGTCGTCGTGGTCAATGTTGATCACCCAGCTTGCGGTTGCGCCGGTGCTGACCGCGCCCATGCCGGCAATGGCCTGGTCCAGCGGCAGCTGGGCCGCAACATAGCGGCGCGGTTTGATGTCGCTTTCGTTATACGGCAATACTTCAGTTTCGCTTATAGTGATGCCCAGTGGATTCCCCGCGCTGGTGAGCTGACCGACAAAGGCCTGCGAGAGCATCCGGGCTTCGCCATCCTGGTTGACGTGGATGAGGAAGCGGAGCGGAAAGGGCTGAGAGGTGGAGGTTCCGGGAGCATCTGGCACTGTGCTAACCACATCGTTTACCCGCACCTTGACGCCCCAGAGTCCGGCTGTGGTGGGTGCCTCTGCGCTGACCGGTAAACTGACGTCGGTGAAACCATTCCCATCTCTGATTCGCAGCAGCGAAGCGTAGGAGAAATGAGTGTCCATCTCGCTGCGATCGATGCCAAAATCGAGATTCATTCGCCCGGATGCGGGGACGGTCACGGTGTAAGCGCCGCTGGTCGAAAGGGGGATTTCATCAAAAGAATTCGTTTCACTGTTGAAAATACGGCGGGTAAGTGCGACGTCGCCCGCAATGCCGCGCTGTCCGGCCGGAGCCGGTTCGGAGGCTTCCAGTGTGATGGTTAATACCATGTTGGCGGTGGAGCGATTGGTCACGCCGACAGTCATAGCAGAACGGGTTCTGCCAAAAGCCAGTCCGGCGGAGCTGGGAAGCTCATACTCAACCGGTGCAGTGAAATTGCTGACAGTTGGAAATTGGAACCAATAAGCCTTTTTCGGGTCCAGCCGTTCGGTTGAGGTGTTTACCAGCATTGGGTTGGCCGGACTCAATTCGCCGCCGATGTAGCGGTAGATTGGGGATCCGGGGTCGAGAACCGTGGTGCTGGCAGACGGGTAGCTGGAAAAGTAGGCGTTGAAAGTGGGGGAGGACGCCGTCCCGTTTCCAGCTGCAGGAAAGCCGAGGAAATTGGCCCCGGTAATCAGCCAGGTGGCGGCAGGCGGGAGTGCGAGCTGTTTGATCGGGACGGTTCTAGCCGCTGTGGAGCGGATGAGGTAGGCGGAGTTTCCGACCATCCTTTTGAGCATTTGCTCGTGGATGTCATTGCGTTTCCATACGGTCCACTCCTCGCTGGATGTGCTCGGCGCGGACGGATTGGTGGTGAAGAGGATCTGGTCCGGATTCGGATTCCAGCGCCAGACTTCAGTCACTTCCGGGTAATCGGCAAAGATATCGGCAACGGTAGTGTGCGAGGCGTCTCCGGCCAGCCAGACGCCATTCCATCCGGAAATGAGTGTGTAGTCCCTGGTAATCCACTGCGCGGACAGGGTGGAGGTTAAGAGAACAATTGCGGCAAAGGTGAAGGTGATGACTTTCATCGTACGATAATGCGGTAGAATGTGGCCGGTGTGGTGGCTTCCGGGTAAATGCTCAAGATTCCGGTATTCGTGGCTTTGTGCGATGACTGGAATTCCACGCTTGCGGGCTCTTCCATGCTTTCTGGATCCTCGACGGGGACGGGATCCTCCATGGCGAATTCGGTTAGCTGCCAGTTCTTCAGATCCTCCGAGTGCTCCAGTGTATAGGATTTCCCGTAGATCGCGTAAAATTGCAGCTTCGGGAAGGAGCCGACCATATTTATAATCTCTAATTTGAGAAATGAACCGGGAATTGTCGCGTAGGTACCCGCAATGTAGTGGTGCCAGTTGCTGATGCCGTCGCCGTTAAAGTCGCCGTCGCGGTCGATCAGGGAAAGGTCCCAGCCATCCGGACCCGGCTCGATGCCGGCGTGGAACAGCTGCGCCTCCTTCCAGGCATCGGGAATTCCATCGCCATCGGAATCAATGCCCAGGGTCAGGTCCAGACGACGGCGGTCCGCGGGCGAACCGACGGATGGGGTCGTCCTCATCTCAATGGGTGAGAAAAGTTGGCCTCCGATGTTAACGGCGAGCGTGTAATTGGTGCCGGATCTCAGGGCGAGGGAACTGTAGGTTGCGGTCGAGGGGCGAAACATATCGATCCGCATGCGGATTTGATAGTTGTAAGGTGCCGTGCCCGAGTCTACGAGCGGTTGCCTGAGGACTTCCCTGGATCCCTCGTAAAGTATTACTGAGGTGCCGTTTGCAGGAAGCAGCATACCGTATTGGTTGCGGACGTCGCCGAAGATTGTGTAATAGGGAGCGGGAGGGAAGGCGTGCAGCGTGCTGACCGCGGTCAGGAAAATAGCTATTACAAGAGTATTGCGGGTAAAGAAAGACATGAATGGGGGAAAGACGTTTGGAGACTTGGGCGCAGTGGATACAGAGCGGTGCCGGACTTGTGCCTTGTCACGGGGAATGTGGTGAACAGGTCGAAAATAGAAGTGAACGCGCCAATAGAAACCTTGCCAATCGCTTAGCTCAGGTCAGGGTTGGAGAGTGTCAGCAGTATTACAATGGGTTAGAACCCTTCCTGTCCGTCTCCCTCTCTTCTGGCAGGTCCAAATTGCTGGATGGACGTGTTTTGCCGTTTTAAGCGTACCGCTGAAGCTGAACGTTTTTGATACCCTTAGCGCTGCCATCGTGATCACGGTTTTTCGCGAACCTCTCGGTTTTTTGATGACTTCGGGATTCCGGGTTGTTTTTCGCCGGCTGAACCTCCATTTGGGGCAGCCGGCGCGGCTGCTGGTCTGGGTGCTCCCAATGTGCTTTTTGGCGGCCTTGATCGATTTGCTGTTGGGGGCCGCTTTTGCCCGCTACCTGGCTCCTGCGGCGCCCATAATCGATCCGGAAGGCCTGCTGTATTTTCGGACTCTGCTCTATTGTGTATGGAGCTTTCTATACTTCTGGATCAAAGATAACCGGGCGGCCCGGGCCAACCTGCTGAAACTGGCTCAGGCGGAATCCGCAGCCCGGGAGGCTGAAGTGTTCATGCTGCGGGCCCAGGTGTCCCCGCACTTTTTGTTCAACGCCTTCAATACGGTTCTGGCGAATATCAGCAACCGCCCGGCAACTGCGAGTTCGGTTGTTCATGGGCTCAGTGGCTATTTCCGTTATTCGCTGAACAATCAGCGTTCGGCTTTGGTGACCATCGGCGAGGAGTTCGATGCCATGGCGAGCTATCTTTTGGTTGAGAAAGAACGCTTTCGGGATTCCCTCGTGATTCATTCTTCGATTGATCCGGACATTCGGTCCATCCGGGTGCCCGGTGTATTTCTCCAGCCAATACTTGAGAACGCGCTTCAATTCAGTATGAAGACCTCGGCACTCCCGCGTCGGGTTGCGATGGAGGTTCTTGGGGCTGAGAATGGGGGGCTGAGCATCGAGGTGAGCAACTCGGGGCGCTGGGTAGAGCCGCAGGAAATGGATCATGTCGACGACGGTGGTTTGGCAGTGCTGCGTCGTCGTCTTGATCTGCTGTACCCAGGCGATTACAGATTTAAGGTTGGACCGAACCTGACAGGGGATGGAGTCAGCGTGCGCCTGGAGCTTCCGGCGCGGGATGCAGTGGAGGTCGGGTTATGACCGCACGGCTTCGTGCACTGCTGGTTGATGACGAACCGCCCGCACGCGAGCTGCTCGCCGAATTGTTGGCAGTGCATCCAGAGATTGAGATCGTGGGCGAGGCCGGGGACGTCGAAACGGCCTATGAAGTGTATATGCGTGAGCTTCCCGATCTGGTTTTTCTCGATATTCAGCTTCCGGGAGCCAACGGCTTTGATTTGATAACTATGATCGGCGATAGGGTCGCAGTGATTTTTGTCACGGCCTACGATCAATTCGCATTGCGGGCCTTTGATGTGAATGCGCTCGATTACCTGCTTAAACCGATTGACCCCGATCGCCTGACGACAGCACTGACTCGGGCAAAAGCTTCCTTGAAGGAACCCGATCGGCTTAGCGGCGATGGCAAGGTGGTTTTGCAGGAGGACGGAAACCTGCGTTTTGTGGATTTGGGCTCCATAGCGCTCATTGAAGCGCAGGACAATTACACCCGGGTCCATCTGGTGGATGGTCCACCAGCCTTCATTCGGCGAGCCCTTGCAGATTGGGAAAAGCAACTCCCTGAAGGCCTTCTCTTAAGAGTAGGTCGTTCGCTTTTGGTAAAGGTCGAGGCGGTCCGGTCGCTGAAAACACAAACCCGGGATTCCGCGGTTCTCACGCTGGCTGGGTCAGCCCCTCCGATTCAGATCGGTCGACGCGCGGCGCTCCTGGTGCGGCGGGCACTGGGTAAATAAGGGGCTTACTTTGTTTGGCCTGATCGAAGCTGTGACCGGTCAACCCCATGGCGGGCACTACTCCCCATACTTCAGATGTCGTAGAGCTGCTAATATGCGGCTATGAATACTCCATCCAAAGCGATTCGAACAGCGATGCAAGCCATCGCATTCACTGCCATTATTGCGCTAACTGCTGGTTGCGCAACCGATTATAGAAACGCCAGCGCTACATCGTCCACTTTTGAAGATGGTGCGGTCAGTATTGACGACACTATTTTGAAGCTCGATGCCGTTCTGATTGCCCTGGACGACTTGCTGGAAAGCCCAGCGCGGAATATTTCGTCCCAATTCCAGGAATACAGCCGCGCTGTGAGCGAGTTGGAGGAATCGGTGAAGACCTTCGATTCCAGCACCAGGACCTTGGAAACCCAAGGCAACCAGTATTTCCAAAACTGGGAAACGGAGATCTCAAAAATTCAAAATCAAGATATCCAGTCCCGCAGTCGGGAGCGCAAAGAGAACACAGCCAGGCAATTCAGGGCGGTTAGCAATGAGTTTTTGCAAACCCGAAATGATCTTGCGCCATTCGTGTCCGGTCTCGTTGATATTCGTACAGCCCTCCGCATTGATTTAACGGAGTCAGGGATTTCCTCGCTCGATGGTCTGTTGCAGGACGCCAATAAAGACGGTGAATACCTGCGTCGGTCGATGGTGAGGCTGTCAGACGATTTCAGAACTATGAAGGGCTCGCTGTCAGCCGCCCGCCCGGTATCCAGCAGGTAATTCTTGCTTTTAAGGTATGAACGACGAGAGAGCGGACCACGGACTGTGGCTCCGCCTCTCCTCGGTAAAGGACTATAAAAGGCATGGATCTGAAGAGCAGTTAGCCCTTCTGGGCTGTTAAAAACGGCCTGATGTGCGCATTCCCTCAGATTAAGGCGAATATCAGCAGTGCTTGATCTTGATCCCCGGATAAAGAAAAAGAATTGGACTGGAATTTGAAATGCTACCAAGTGTGATTGCACCCGCTTTCCCGACCTACTGAGGAAACCTATTGATCTTTTTCGCGGGCTGGCCTTTATTGGGCGGCTTATGGCTATCGGATACTTATTTTCCGGACAGGGCGCCCAGGCGGTTGGCATGGGCCGTTCGCTTTATGATAACATTCCCGTTGCTCGGGAATTGTATGACCGTGCCGACGCGGTGTTGGGCTGGAAGCTGAGCAAGATCTGCTTTGAGGGTCCGGAAGCGGAACTGACGCAGACCCGTGTGTGCCAACCGGCTCTGTTTGTTCAGGGCTGCGCGATCGCCGCGGCGCTGAAGGCGAGCGGGGGTGTTGAGGCGCCGGCCGCGTGTCTGGGGCTGAGTCTGGGCGAGCTGACTGCGTTGACGGTGGCCGAGGCCTACAGCTTTGAGGATGGATTGCAGGTGGTGGCCGAGCGCGGCCGCCTGATGCAGGAAGCCTGTGACCAGACGGACGGTGCCATGGCGTCGATGATCGGCGGCAGTGTTGAAGGGGTAGAGAGTCTGTGCGCGGAGTTTGATGTCGACATGGCCAACCTGAATTGCCCCGGGCAGATTGTTATTTCCGGCGAGAGTGCCAAGGTGGCCAAGGCGGTGGAAGCAGCCCAAGCGAGTGGCAATTTCCGCATGGTCGTTCCGCTCAAGGTGGCGGGAGCTTACCACAGCCGTTTGATGGAGCCTGCGCGCGAAGCCTTTGCGCGCTATCTGCAGGACATCCCTTTACAGAGTCCGAAGGTGCCGGTCTTCACCAACACCACCGGCCAGCAGGTGAGCGAACCGGCGGCGATCCGGGAAGCGCTGGCCAAGCAGGTAGTTTCCAGCGTCTTGTGGGAGGACTGCATGCGCAACGCCGCCGCCCTCGGCATTGAGACATTTTACGAATGTGGACCGGGTGCTGTGCTGTCTGGTCTGGCCCGCCGAATCGATCGTCAGATTAAGGTTGTGCCCATCGCCGAATCCGATCAATTGCCTTCCTGAAACTGAATGTCATCCATCGACCACATCCGTAATTTCTGTATCATCGCCCACATCGACCACGGCAAGACGACCTTGTCAGATCGGTTACTGGAGGCGACTGAGACTATCACCGAACGCGAAAAGCAGGACCAGTTGCTCGATTCGATGGACCTCGAGCGCGAGCGCGGGATCACGATTAAGAGCCACCCGGTCACAATTCGTCACCGCACGCCGGAGGGCGATGCCTACATTTTCAACCTGATCGACACGCCTGGCCACGTGGACTTTTCTTATGAAGTATCGCGCAGTCTGGCGGCCTGTGAAGGGGCTCTGTTGCTGGTGGATGCCGCGCAGGGAATCGAGGCGCAGACGGTTGCCAACGCTTTGTTGGCGCTGAACCTGAACATGACGATCATTCCGGTGATCAACAAGGTTGACCTGCCGAGCGCGGACGTCGAAGGCGTTATGGAGCAGCTGGAGGAGATTCTGGCGATCCCGGGCGACGAGGCGATTCTGGCGAGTGCGAAGGAAGGCCGGGGCATCCCGGAAATTCTGCAGGCGGTAGTGGACCGGGTTCCGAAACCGCGCTGGAATGAAGTCGACCAGGTGCGGGCTTTGATTTTTGACTGCGTCTACGACACTTACAAGGGCGTGATCTGTTTCGTGCGGATCTTCTCTGGCAGCCTCCGCAAGGGCGACACTATCCGTATGATGAGTGACGGCACCAAGGCGGAGATCAAGGAAATCGGCATCTTTTCGCCGAAAATGAAACCTTCCTATGGTCTGGATTCGGGCTGCGTGGGTTACCTGGTGACGAACATCAAGGACGTTGCCGAAATCAAGATCGGCGATACCGTGACCCTGCACAACGATCCAGCGGAAAAGATGTTGCCGGGTTTCAAGGAGGTGCGGCCAATGGTTTTTGCCGGCGTTTACCCGATTGATACTTCCGATTACGAAAAGCTGAAAGTGAGCATCGGCAAACTGCGTCTGAACGATGCTGCCTTTACCTACCAGTCGGAGAGTTCGGTGGCTCTGGGATTTGGTTTTCGCTGCGGTTTCCTGGGCCTGCTGCACATGGAAATTATCACCGAGCGGATTCGGCGTGAATACGACCTCGATATCATTTCAACCTATCCGAGTGTGGTCTACCGTGTCGATATGACCGATGGCACCAGCAGGGAAGTCGAGAATCCGGTCAATTTGCCGGATTCCAGCGAAATTCAGCGCATCCTTGAACCCATGATCAAGGCTACGATTCACGTGCCCTCGACCGCGATCGGCGACATTTTGAGTCTGGTTTCGGAAAAGCGTGGCTGGGTCGAACACACCGATACCGTGGACAGCCAGCGTGTGATGCTGACCGCAATCCTTCCGCTGAATGAGATTCTGGTCGATTTCAACGACCGCCTGAAAAGTATCACCCGGGGTTACGGCTCGATGGACTATGAATTCGTTGAATACCAGGAATCAAAGCTGGTGCGACTGGATATCATGGTCAATGCCGAGCCGATCGATGCCTTCTCGAGCATTGTCCATGTCGACAAGGCCGATTCCAAGGGCCGCATGCTGTGCTCGAAACTGAAGGAGATTTTACCTCGGCAGATGTTCAAGATCGCCATTCAGGCCGGGGTCGGGGGCAAGGTTATTGCCCGCGAGACCATCAGCGCCCTGCGCAAGGATGTGACGGCTAAGTGTTACGGCGGGGATATTTCCCGTAAACGGAAACTACTTGAAAAGCAGAAAGAGGGCAAAAAGCGCATGAAGCAGATCGGCAAGGTCTCGATCCCGCAGGAAGCTTTTGTCGATGTTCTAAAAACCTGATGAGGAAAATTTATCTGTGATCGCTTTGTTCAGCTCCCGCCGCAAGGTCCGCCGTCAGGCGGAGGATTGGATTCGCCTGGCCCGCAAGGTCGAGGATTACCGCCGCGATATTTTGCCGCCGGATGACTTGAGCGCACTGCAAAAGGCACGCGCTGAGCTGGAATCACTGCACAAGGACAAGGCGACTCCATCCGATCAGCTGAAAAAAGCCTGGGAGCGCCTGGACGCACCCTTGAAACGTTGCGGCGGCAGCTTTTATCCCCGCACCTTCTGGGCTGAGAATGTCGAAATGCTGCTGGTGGCGGCGATCATCGTCATCGGTATACGCAGCTTTTTTATTCAGCCTTTTAAAATTCCGACCAATTCCATGTATCCGACCTACAATGGAATGACGGCGGTGATTCACCAGGAACCGGATGCCGCCCCTGGGCAGATTGCCCGGGTTGCCCGTTTCCTGAGTTTTGGCGCGAGCCGCCATGAGCTGGTGGCTCCGGTTTCCGGGGACCTGGCGTTTTCGCCGGTTCCGCGTGCGGTGCCGGGTCGTCGCTTTGGCTTTTTTCCGACGACTTTGGCGCGCTATACCTTTTATGTCGACCGCGAGGCTATACATCTGGATGTGCCGATGGACTTCGACATGTCGCCGATATTCAGTGCCTTTCTGGAGAACGGGCGCGAGCCGGGCATGCTGTCCGACGGCACGCGGGTCTGGCGCAATGGCCAGCGGGTGGAACGGGGCGAGACCTTTTTGTCCTTCGACCTGATGACTGGGGACCAATTGTTTGTGGACCGGATGTCCTATCACTTTGTGCGCCCGAAAATGGGCGACCCATTTGTGTTCCGCACAGACAATATAGAGAACATGTCTCCGGACCACCGCGGTAAATACTACATCAAACGCGTCGCCGGAACTCCGGGAGACCGTATCGAAATCGATCCGCCAGCACTCCTGCGTAATGGCGAGCCCGCCGAAGGCGCCCGGGCCTTCGCCTTCAATGCCGCTCAGGAAGGCCGTTATCCCGGTTATGTAACCGTGTCCGATTCACGCGCAATCGCCTCCGGCGTGCGGCCCATTGATATACCCCAGAACCATTACTTTGCCCTTGGCGATAATTCACCCAACAGCCTCGACAGCCGCATGTGGGG
>JAFIGG010000049.1 GCA_020831485.1 Opitutales bacterium | reverse complement strand
GCAACGGTGGAGCTCCTCAGCGAATACCTTAAAAGCGGTGGCCGCATGATCGGTGTGCGTCCGGATAGCATCCGGATCAACGGCCGCGACTCCGAACTCCTGATCGAATGGGAAAACCAATACCCAAGGCAGCTGACCTGGACCGGCGACGCGCAGTTGCCAAGAACCATTGCGTCGCTGGTTCCACCCCGCCTGACGGTCATCGGCAATTGCCGGGGATGTCATCACCTCCGTAAAGTCGCAGAGGGTCGGGAAACCTGGCTGCTGGTAAACAGCTCCCCTGAAAAGCGGATTTTTAGCATACCTAATTGGAATCATCCGCAAGCTACGGAAGTCAGCATTGATTCGGGCGAGGTCCACGACTTGCCGATCAACGCAGACCGATCGCTGGAACTGGCCATGGAACCATTTTCCGCCCGTATAGTCACCCAGAGTATCGCCCCTTCTGGGCAACCCGGTAAAACAGATTCTGCTGCAACCAAAGGCGGAAAAGCGAAACGA
Source organism: Opitutales bacterium (assembly GCA_020831485.1). Lineage (GTDB taxonomy): Bacteria > Verrucomicrobiota > Verrucomicrobiia > Opitutales > Oceanipulchritudinaceae > JAFIGG01. The sequence continues at coordinate 24,634 of JAFIGG010000049.1, read as the reverse complement.
CTTCAACCGCACTCAATCCGCGCTACCTCGCCACAGGTGCTTGTTCTGGACTTTTGCGAACTGCGAATCGGCGGGGAATCGCTAGGCAGCTGGGAAACGCGACATGCCAACGGTTTGCTGTGGAAACGCTGCGGACTTTCGCCCGAGGGCTGGTCGCGCACAGTACAGTATCAGCAAAAGGTGCTCGAGCGTGCGGCCAGGCATCCGGCCAATGCCCATTTTGAGACGGCCTACTCATTCGCCATCGCTGACGGGGTTGATAGAACCGATTTCGAACTCGCGATCGAGCATGCACAACGCTGGGAAATCGAAGTCAACGGCCAGACGGTCGACACGTCCCATTCAAGCCCTTGGTTCGACCCTTCTATTCAAAAATTAAGGGTTGACCAATTCCTTCGCGCTGGGGCCAACAGCCTGCGTTTGCAGCGATCGAGCTTCGATCCCCGCGTTGAAATTGCTTCGGCCTACTTGGTCGGCGAATTCAGCCTCAACCCCCAGGCCCAGGGGTTCATGATCGAAGCCCCGAAAGCTCTGAAACTAGGGGCGTGGACGGATCAGGGTTTGCATTTCTACGACCGCGAAGTCGAATACCGGTTTAAGCTGGAGCGCCCTGGAGTCCTTGTGGTCAAACCCGAAGACTGGTCGGGCAGCTGGTTGACCGCCGAAGCAGATGGCGAGCGCCGTCAGGTTTATCCGGGGAAAGCCCTTGAGCTCGAATTGACGACAGCTGGTGAAGTCAAACTCACGGTCACCGGACTGCCCTGGAACCTCTTTGGGCCCTGGCACTGTCGACCACAAACCATCAGCAAATTCACCAATCCCTCCTGCTGGAATGCCAGCGAGGCGGCTATCCGCCCCCAAGCTGGGGCATCCTACGAACTACTCAAACTCGGCCTACTCGAGGCCCCGGAATTTTATGGATGACCTGAAATCACGCTGGATGCAACTCGACCGCCAGATTGCGACCTGGTGGCGGGGCGACATGAAACAAGCTACCGAATCCGAAATCCTCGACCCGGAGATGAATAAGGTCTGGTTCAGTGAGGAGGAGGCGGATAAGCGAAAGAAGCCGGTCGAACCGACCTTGCTGTTTCTGCCCTTCCCCTACGTATCCGGGGCCGGCAGCAAAGAGGCTTTTCCAGAAATGTATTGCTGGGACAGCTATTTCATCAACTGGGGCCTTCTGCACCACAAACAGACCGAGACCGTTCGCAAGCATCTGCTCAATCACTTATTTCTAGTTCTTCGCTTTGGAATGGTGCTGAACGGCAACCGCACTTACTACACAACGCGCTCACAGACACCACTGCTGGCTCAGGATGTCTGGCGCTACTACGAGCACAGCAAAGACACGGAACTGCTCTATTTCGCCTACCCCCTGCTCAAGAAGCAATACACGGGCTACTGGGACGCCGACCACCACCGCACGCCAATCGGGCTCACAACCAACAGGGACCTTGGCGATCCCGGTCTGCGTCCGGAACTCGCAGCGGAGGCAGAGATCCTGGATTTCACGCCTATCTTTGGTGGCGATGTGAGAAATTGTGTGCCGATCATGACCAACTGCGCCCTGGTTGCTTACACCGATGTTCTGGCAAAAATTGCAGAGCGCATCGGTTTGAAGGATGAAGCTGAACATTGGAAGAAGAGCAGCTCAACCCGAAAAGCACTGATCAACCAATACTGCTGGGATCCCGACAGGGCCTTCTATTTCGAATACAATTACGTAACCGGCCAGCCACTCGAGCATTATTCATTCTGCGCCTACTGGACGCTCTGGGCCGGGGTTGCCGATACCGCTCAGGCCGAAGCCCTGGTCGCACAGCTGGACCGGATCGAATGCGCCCATGGCGTCACAATCACCGACCGAATCTATGAGAGTCCCCACCCTGAATTCGATTGGCTGCAATTCCAATACCCCGCCGGATGGCCGCCGATGCAGATGATCATCGTTGAGGCCTTGAAGCGCTATGGTTACACAAACGAAGCTGAGCGAATCGCAGAAAAATTCCTCCGCCTAATGCTCAGGATCTACGAAGAAACGGGCGAACTTTGGGAGAAATACAACGTCGTCGACGGCAGCCTCGAGCTGCCAATAGAGCGCTACAAAACTCAACCTTTTCACGGTTGGTCTTCGGCAGCCATCGCTGACCTCGGCAGGACTTTATTCAAGTAACCTTGAGCCGATTGCCTTCCGCAAAAAGGCCAGACTGCGCTCCGCCTCGTCAATGGTCCCGCATTCCACGCTGAGGAAGATTTCGCGGTCCAGAGGATCAAGAATAGACAGCACGCGGTCCCAGTCGACCTCTCCCTCACCACAGGCACAGCCGACCGGCGTCCCCGTAACCTTGCCCTTCTCGCGCTGCGCATGCTCAAACGAGATGTCCTTGGCGTGCACATGGTAAACATGGTCGCGTACATTCGTCAGCGCATCGTAGGGATCTTCGATACCGGCGAGGTAACTGTTCCCGGTATCCCAATTGACCTGAATCCAGGGCGAATCGACCAAACGGACAATCTTCAACAGGCCATCGGAGGTCTTGGTGTAAATGCCATGCGGCTCGATGCAGAGGTATTTGCGGTGTCGGGCCGCGACCATGGAGACTTTCTTGAGGGTATAGTGCATGGCCGCATGCGCTTCCTCGTCACTCATCCAGTCCGGCTTCACCATTTCGTCGCTATTGAGGAAGTCACAGCCCACCATTGACGCCAATACACAGGCACGTGTCAGGCGCGCCACGGCTGCTTCAGGTTTCATCAGTGGGCTGTGGGAACTGAGACTGGAGACCCGGACTCCGTTTCGGCTGCAAATCTCTTTCATCAGCAAAGGGTCTTCCTCCATTGAAAAGGAGTGGAAGTAATTCACTTCACTCAACAATCCCCAGCCCGTATGTACCATTGGCTCTATCCACTTGTAGCCAAGTTTGGATGCGATTTCAACGCCGTCTGAGAAGCTTTTGTCTGCACTGCGGCAGTATTCCATATTCAGGGTTATTCTATATTTAGCCATATCTATAGTAATTTGGGAGTTTCAATCATTGTAGATCTTCAACACGGATCTGGTAAGTTTCATCAAAGACAAAGCCTTTCCTGACCGAAATGTCATCCAGGATCGACGGCCCGGTAGACAGGTAGGGAAAATCTTCTTTCAGGGCAAACCAGGCATAGCCCATTTTCTGGGTCATGGTAATGGCGCAGCGGGGCGGATCCCGGTAGCCGTCGATGGTGCCCCACCAGCGGACAGTCTGAGCTCCGTTGCCACTCACCTCATCTGCGGTAGCAGGGCGACCATCCCGCTCAATGCCATTAAAGAGCTCTCCACTGAAGCGCCACATCCACGGCGGGCGAATGCCCAAACCATGGTAATTCACCCGCGTTCCATCGGCCTTCTTCATTGCCCAATCGCTGGCCACAAGGCGGTGATCCCGCAACGCTTCCCGTCTGGATTTCCAGGTCCAGACATAGGAGCGTCCGTCAGAAGACCTCCGACAGGCAATCGTGCGCAGCTCACGGTAGGTTTTCAACTCACCATCCTGGCGCTGCCAAAGCAGCTGTTGTCTCAAGGTATTTCCTTCTGCCGAAATCTCCTCAGACACCTGTATGCCGCAATCGTCCGCCTCCGGACTTTCCTCCCAGAAGTTAAGGTCTGCACAGCGCAGGGCATACATCAAACCTTTGTGGTGACGGTGATCGCCGGGCATCGCCATCGTCATGCAATGACCCGCTGGAGTCTGCAATGGGTGCAAATACGGTTTATAGCTGTCCCCCAGCACATAGACTCCTGCTGGCACTTCAGTATCCGAGAAGCGTGCGATATCTGCTGTCAAATCAACCTTCATGCCGGAGTCCTTTCGACCTTAACCCGATCGCCGCCCTTTTGCAGGCTTTGGTAGATCGCTTCGATCACGGCGATTGTATTGAGGTTTTCCTGCAGAGAGCTTTCTGGTTCACGTTGTTCAGTGATCGCAGAGGCAAATTCAAGCAACTGATTCACAAATGGGTTGGCATCCAGCTTAGGCAAAAAGGACTCTGGTAGCTTTCCAATGCCTTCGTACTGGAACTCCCACGAGTCCGCGGCCTTTCCGTGAGTGCTTCCGACAAAGTTGGATCCGAAATACTTTCCCAGTGTTTCGGTATGGTTACCAATGCAGCCATGCTCACCGAAAAACTTAAAGGATTCCGAATAAGGCGTTTTCCGCGCAAGGTAATTCCCGTGCAGGGTTCCCGTCGCCCCGCTCTGCATGTGCAATAAGGCAGTGCAGGCGGATTCGGCGCCATTCTTAAAGGGTGAATCCAGGCGACCCACTGCCGAGACTTCTGCAAAGTCATCGTCGAACAGGTAGCGAACCAGATCAATCAGGTGAACCATCAAACTCGTCACCACACCTCCACCTGCCCGTTCTTTATCGAGAATCCAGAAATCGGCATTGCGGTCCGGTTTGGTCGCAATCCAGGCTTCGATGTTCTGAAAGCCACAAATTTCGAAGGTTCTCAGTGGCCCAAAATGCGAAGGGTCGGAGCGCATCCATGCGCGCAAACCCTGATATTGAGGTTCAAACCGCCTTGTCTGCCCGACCATGACCGGAAGGGCCCGCGCCCGACTCATTTCAAGCAAAGCCCGAGCCTCTTGTAAATGCGCACACGCTGGCTTCTCTATCAGGACAGGCAGCCCCGCATTGAGGCAATCGCGGGCCTGTTCAAAATGCAGGTAGTGGGGCGTCAGAACCAACGCGAAATCACATTCGCCAGCCTTCTCTCTCAATGCCTGCCGGTGGTCCCTGTAGCAGGGGATCGCTGAGGAGGGTTTAAGTCGCTCCACAGCGGATTCCATAGCCCTATCGGAAGCGTCGCTCAAGGCTGCAACCTGCAAACGTTCGGGGAACTTTTCAAATGCGGCAGAATGCGCCGCGAAGATTCCTCCGCATCCGATAACCAAAACATTCTGAGCTGCACACATTCCAGTAATATATCAAAACTGGACATTCAACAACGTGCTTTTTGTTCTGATAAACGTATACATTTTAGGCTACAATTGTACAAGAAAAAGCCGGCCCTTGGAGTGGGGCCGGCTTTCATACAAGCTTCTGAACTCTATCAGAAACTGCTGTGACTTAATGAGAGTCTTTTATTACCAGCTGTAGGTCAGCGAGCCAGTGATGACACGGCCTTCCTGCATCCGCCAGATGGTGGAACCATCCGGATTGATGAAGAGAGGCACGAGACCGCTGTTGTCGGTCAGGTCACGAATGTTGACCTGAACCGCCAGGGAGTGACCGTTGCGCAGGTCATATTCCGAGCGGGCAAACACATCGAGGAAGGTCTGCGATGGGCCATACAGAACCGCATTCGGGTCTTGACCCAGGCTGCCATCCGCACGCTCCATCAGTTCAAAACCAGCACCGACCTTGTCCTGCCAACGCAGCGAGCCACCAACGGTGAATGTGCCAAGGAAGGCGGGAATTGGTGAATCCTGGAGGAAGCGATAGCTGCTGCTCAGGCTGAAGCGATAGCGACGTTGCTCACTGGTAACCAAGCCATCCTGGGCCTGCGCAACAGAGATTGGAATCTCCATCTGGCGAATGGTCCGCTCACGCAAGGTTTCAGTCGCATTGTCGTCAATGAAGTAGTTTGCAGCGAAGTTGCTGTCAATCCACAGCGGCCGAATAATATTCTCAAACAAAGGACCGATGACCGGATAAGTGTTATCCGTAGTGGTCTTCTGGTCGGCAAAGCTGAAGATAATATTCCAGTTCGGCACAGGGTTGTAGTTCACCTCGATTTCCAAACCTTCACTGACGAAGTCCTGGGTCCCCGTGCGGGAAGGATTAGGAACGGAGGTGGTGTTCTGAGGATTGTCCCAGTCGAACTGAACACCCTGCAATTCAACCACTCCGGCGAGGGAAGCAGGCACCATGGCCTGGGCATCAGCGGCGGTGAAACCTTGTGCCTGATTCTGGGGATTATCCAGCTGGCGGGCCAGATTTTCAAGAATACCCTGGGGAGCAGAAATCGCAGTATTCTGGAATGACTGGTTTAGAATACCGGTCTCATACCAGTTGAACTTAACGATCAACTTATCATCCAGCGTCGAAACAGTGAAACCCATCTCTTCAGTCGCCCCAGTAACCGGAGCAATCTGACGATTCAAGCTGTCGCGGCGACCCAGACCACCACCGAAGTTATCGGCTTTGCTCTTGTGGATCGAGATATTCGTTCCCCAAGGCAGACGATCAGTGATGATCGGCGGAGCGTAGGCAACCCAACCCCAAGTGCGGTTTTGCTGATCTGTGCTCTTGCTTTCGCCCTGTGGCCCGCGGAGGAAGGCGGAATCGCTGACATCACGGGCATCCCTGCCGATTGACTGAGCGTCAACATTCGGTGAGCCATAAACTCTGTCACGGCGCCATGATCCTGTAAGGACGATCAAATCATCCCACAGATATTGCTGTCCGACGACAGCTTCCGACTTTGTAGTCTGCGTGCTCTTGCGTGCGAAGAACGCGGCAGGCGTCATACCGCCGGGGCTATAGAGGCTGTTCCCACGGTTGCTATGCTCAACGAAGGACTCACTTACCTCATCCCAAAGGGTGAAGGTCGTTGCGGCTGTATCCTGGCGCTGTGAGCCAAAAGGAACCGGTTGAATATTGGCTCCCGCCAACTGTGAGGGATCGGTGAGCGACAGGTAGTTATTGATGTTACTCTGCAGGGCAAAGTACTCGTAGTAGCGATAGTCGACATTAGACAAGCGGTCTCCGCCAGCCACGGCATTCTCCAAAGGAACGATGTTTAGCTTGTCACGGGCAAAGTAGGTTTCCATGTAGCGCTTGCGCTCTTGGCCCACACCCGACACACGAACCCGACCAAGGGCCCGCGAGAGGATGTTCTCACCGATCAAGTCGGAGAACTCAAAATCGACAAAGCCTGTCACACGGACCTCGTCCATGTCTTTGACACGAACGTTACCGCCACTCAGACCCATCATAGCAAGGCCACCAAAATTAGGATTCGGAACCCAGTCACCACTGCCGTCCTGAGCAATCAAATAACGATTCGGGTCAACGATGATCGCCCGCTCAACTGAACCCTGAAGGGAGTTGTTCGCGGCCTCATTGAAGTCCTGTTTAAAGTAAGCTACTTCAACACCAAAAGTGTCGTCCAGCCAGGTCTTCTCTGCGGAGAGATTAATCATGCGCCAATCCGACCACTGCTGACTTGCACCACCGCTGAAGATATTCTTGCGGTAGTCAAAAACACTGCGATCGGTGATTTGGTAACCTTGGTTACCGCCGGAGAAGAATCCTCCGGATCCCGGCTGCACAGCAGAGCCGTCCGGGCGGAAGCCGGTTCGGCGAATGATGTCCACCCCAATACGAGGATAAATCATCATCAGTTCGTCGAAGCCGAAATGGTTTTCGACGCCGCGCCCGCCACGAACGAACATCGTTCCGCCCTGAGTGGGCTCCGGCTGGGTAGGATCGAAGTAGAATGCGGTGCCACCGCTACTGGTGTGAGGGCCAAAGAACTGGCTATTGGCCTGTCCCGCTATGATATCGCCTGAACCTCTAAAGAACTGAGCTGCTTCCACAGGACTGTCGAAAGTGGGACTGCCCATTTCAATCCATGGCGTGATACCGTCGTTCGGCGGCATGATATCCGGGCGTGAGCTTCGGCGGTCACCGAACTCGACGCTACCGCGGATAACTATATCGTTCCGCGGTTGATAGGTCGTGGCGACATAAGCGCGGTTGTCATTCGAGAATGCTTGGCGCTGTTGGTATTTGGTCTGGTCCCTAACTCCCGCGACAAAGATCGCTAGATCCTCGCGAAGGATCATGTTTGCGCGGAACGAAGCCCGTGCGGTTCCGTATTCGTCTGTTTCAAAACGAACCCGGCCACGATCCCTCGAAAAGTCAGCCTGCACCGTAGTCTGATTGACCACACCGCCTGGGCTGCCCAATCCAAAGAGGGCCGCATTGGCACCACGCTGAACTGTCACACGAGTCGTGTTAAAAGAATGCATGGGCACATCGGTAAGGAAGTAGTCCCGCGTCAAGTCGGCACGCACGAGGCCACGCACGCGGGTGAAGCCACCCTGCTGGTCATCGCGGTCACGTTCGAGAATCGGGTTACCAGAACCAGTGTCCTGAGCTCCCGAGAAATTTCCCCGAATACCGGAAGCTTCAGTGTTGGCTGTATAAAGCAGAACGTCGGCTATCGTCGTGGAGCCAGTGTCCTCAAGGAACTGCTCCGTCACAATTGAAATCGACGAAGCAACGTCACGAAGGTTGGTGCTGATCCGGGTTCCGGCCAGCGTTGAGGAAGCTCGATAACCTACGTCATCGGCACCCTCAACGGCGAAAGGAGACAATTCAAATACTTGCGAATCGTCTTCTATGTCCTGGGCATGCAGAAATGGTGCGCTGACTAGCGCAACACTTGTGCAGGCTATAGCCCCGAACACGCCTCTTACAGAGGAGTAGTGTTTCTTCATCATTATGTCTTTTTGTTTGGTTTGCTTGGTGACCATCTGCACTTAGGCAGATCGTCCATAGAGTCTGTTTAAAATCCTTCCCTGCATGATTGCCAGGTGATGATTGACGGAGGAATGACTCTCCAAGACATGGATGCGAAGAAAAGTGTAACCAAAATCAAAGATCGTCGTCTTAATATTGACGACTTAAGGAGGAGGTGGTTGATTAAAGTCACAGTTGTTTGCATTTCAGATAGCTAACAAACGGGACAATACCAAAACACGGCCTTCTATAACTCCTAAATTATTCGGTTTTTTTTGCATATTAATTAACTCGGCTTATCCAAACGATGATCATTCACCGCCCCAAGGATTGCGTCGCTGGCTTCATTTGCCGGGCCGATCCGAACGATTCCCTGCCCTTTCTTGAGCTGGGAGAGATCCACGCCAATCCATGGACCGACGTTAAGCCACACAGCAATAAGGGCTGGGAACTCTGTCTGCAGGCAAAGGGGAGCTCCAAATGGGAAGTCGAAGGAAAGCCCTATAAAATGCCAGAACTGGGTTGCTACCTGATCAGGTCCGGGGTGACACACCGGGCGCTGAATTTTTCGGGAGAGGACTGTCATTTTTACTTCGTGGTAATCCCAGATGAGAGAATTCCAGAGGAAGTCGCCGATCGACCGGAATGGGACAAGGATTGTCAATTCACTCAAAGCAGCCCGGAAATGCTGATTCCTTTCCAAAGCCTGGTCCGGGAAGTTTCTATCCCAAAGAAGTGGCGTCGATTCAGCTGCAAATTATTCATCCAGCAATTGTGCATTGCATTCAGCCGCATACACCTGAAGAAATCAGACGCCCGCGAATCCTGGCTGGAATTGCACCCTGCAGCTGTCAGGACCATGACCCTTTTGAGTCATCAGCCGGATTATCCGTGGAGGACTGAGGAGCTGGCTAAATTGGCTGGTATTTCGGTGCCACACCTATGCCAGATCTTTCGCAAGGCTTATGGCGAAACGCCCTACCAATGCCTGATGCGACTTAGAATTGAAGAGGCCAAACGGCGCCTCAGCGATACAGATATGAGCATTACGCATATTGCAGTCGACCTTTGTTTCGCCTCCGGACAACATTTTAGCCGCATCTTTAAACAGCGTACGGGCATTACTCCCCGGCAATATAGAAAAATCAACGCTCCTGATTCCCAGTAATGACAAAGATTCCTCTTATTCATATAACCGACCTGTATCATCCACCGCAGGATCCGGACGACCACTTTGATTTGGCAACCATATATGGCCTGCCGGAGCTGGACTTGAAAGCAGTGCTATTGGACGCGACCCTGGCATTTCTAACGGGTCATCCGGGCAAAGACCACCCGAGAGACCCGGGCTTTGTTCCCATTACTCAGCTGAACGCAATCACTGGCCGCGCGGTGCCTGCAGCTGTTGGGCCGCAATCGCCCCTGAAAAGCATTGACGATGATGCCAGCGACCGGCCTCCCAGCGAGCAGGCGGCGATCCACCTGCTACTGGACGTTTTGCGTCAATCCCGCTCGTCTGTCAAAATTTCGGTAGTGGGCTCCTTACGCATACTCAGTGCCGCCTTCAACCGTGAACCGGATCTGGTTCGCAAAAAAACATCTGCAGTTCTTCTAAATGCGGGTGCGTCCATCCAAAGAGATGACGAATGGAATGTGATGCTCGACCAGTATGCCTGGAAGTGCCTGTTCCAGTCCGGTCTTCCGGTTCACTGGTATCCCTGCACCGGGCCTAACGGTCCTTTCGGCTGGTCGGCTACAAACACATTCTGGCATGCCCCTCACAAACAGCTGTTGCCAGAGCTTACGCAGAAACTGCGGGCATGGTTTCATTACGCTTACACGGGCAACAGCCGTGGTGACTGTATCCGCGTGCTGAACGAGCTGGGTGCCGGAACCAGCTGGAACACCATGCTGCACGAAATCCGCAGCTTTTGGTCAACCGCTTCTCTGGTTATGGCCGCAAACCGTGTGCTTGCAAAGACCGAACAGGGTTGGCGGTTTGTGCCTAAGTCAGAGGCGATGAACTGTACAGAGCGTCATGACTGGCAAATCGAACCTGTCGAAATCATCCAACTGCCTGGGGGCATGGTCGATTGGAAACCCGCAAAAGATCCGAAAGAAACGAGCTTCCACCTGTTCAAACGCTCTAAAGATCCTCACCACGATGCAATGGCTGAAGCCCTGGTTGCGTTGTTGAGAACGCTTGGACGAGATTCATGAGCCTGTTTATCGACCTGCAGATCAATTGGCTGAATAAGCTACTGTACGTTGAACTTTGCCCCTAAGTGACTCAAGCACACCCCCACTAAGGATGGCTTGTTTTTACAAAGCCTGGACCGCCACTGGCAGCCTTAAGCTCCTTCGCTTGCAACCGCAGTAAGCCAGGCTCATTTACCTGTTCAGTGAGTCCTGTGTTTCGATGCATTTCCAAACGGGTAATTAATTTCCACAAAGAAAAAGCCGACCCCTGGAGTAGGGTCGGCTTTCATACAAGTCCCTGAATTAGATCAGAAACTGCTGTGACTTAATGAGAGTCTTACAATAATTACCAGCTATAGGTTATTGAGCCTGTAATTACACGTCCTTCTTGCATGCGCCAGATAGTGGAACCATCCGGATTAATGAAGAGAGGCACGAGACCGCTGTTGTCGGTCAGATCGCGAATGTTGACCTGAAGGGCAAGAACATTGCCACTATTCAGGTTATACTCTGAACGTGCAAAGACATCAACAAAGGTTTGGGAAGGCCCGTACAGAACTGCATTGGGATCTTGCCCAAGGCTGCCATCCGGACGGGTTTGCAACTCAAATCCAGCACCAACCTTATCTTGCCAGCGCAAAGTACCTCCAACAGTGAAAGTCCCGAGGAATGCAGGAATCGGGGAATCCTGCAAGAACCGGTAGCTACTGCTGAGACTGAAGCGATAACGACGCTGCTCACTGGTCACCAGACCGTCCTGTGCTTTAGCGACGGAAATCGGAATCTCCATTGCCCGAATCGTCAGATCTCTCAAGGTTTCGGTAGCATTGTCATCAATAAAGTAATTGGCTGCAAAATTGCTATCAACCCACAATGGCTTGAGAACATTTTCGTACAGAGGACCAATGACTGGATAGGTGTTATCTGTCGTTGTTTTCTGATCAGAGAAACTGAAGATAATGTTCCAGTTTGGAACCGGATTGTAGTTTAATTCAAGCTCGAAACCTTCACTAACAAAGTCCTGGGTTCCTGTCCGGGATGGATTAGGAACTGCGGTTGTGTTCTGTGGGTTTACGAAATCGAACTGAACACCCTGGAGATCAATCACGCCTTGGGGCGGCAGAACTGCCTGCACGTCAGCGGCAGTGAAACCTTGAGCGATATTCGCCGGGTTGCTCAGTTGCAAGCCCAAGTTGGTCAGAATGCCCTGTGGCGCTGCAATAGCTGGATTCTGGAAAGACTGATTCAGAATACCCGTTTCGTACCAGTTCAACTTCACAATTAGCTTATCATCAAGAGTTGAGATAGTGAAGCCCTTCTCCTCAGTTGCACCAGTAACCGCAGGGATCGGACGATTCAAGCTGTCACGACGTCCAAGACCACCACCGAAGTTATCGGCTTTGCTCTTGTGGATCGAAATATTCGTTCCCCAAGGCAGACGATCGGTTATAATAGAGGGAGCATAAGCAACCCAACCCCAGGTACGATTTTGCTGGTCAGTGCTCTTGTTCTCGCCCATGGGTCCCAGCAGGAAGGCTGGATCCGTTACATCGCGAGCATCACGGCCAATTGGCGCAGCATTGATCAGGGGCGATCCGTATACACGGTCACGGCGCCAGGATCCCGTCAGAACAATCAAGTTGTCCAGCAAATACTGCTGGCCCACAACGGCTTCCGATTTGGTTGTTTGCGTACTTTTCCGCGCAAAGAAAGCCGCAGGAGTTGGCCCTCCGGCAGTGTGCAGGCTATTGGCAGCTGTTGTGTGCTGAACAAACTGCTCACTGACCTCATTCCACAGGGTGTAGGTAGTTGTTGCCGGTGCTTGGCGCTCACGCCCGAAAGGAACTGGCTGAATATTAGCGCCCGCAAGCTGCGACGGATTAGTAATCGAGAGGAAGTTGTTGATGTTACTGTCCAGAGCGAAATACTCATAGTAGCGGTAGTCGACATTCGACAAACCGGCTCCGCCAGCGACGGCATTTTCCAGAGGAACCAGATTCACCTTATCGCGAGCGAAGTAGGTTTCCATATAGCGCTTGCGCTCCTGGCCTACAGACGACACTCTCAGACGCCCAAGAACGCGAGATAGGATGTTCTCACCGATCAAGTCCGAAAATTCGAAATCAACAAAACCGGTTACACGCACTTCATCCATGTCTTTGACACGGATGTTTCCGCCACTGAGGCCCATGATGGCCAGTCCGCCGAAATTAGGATTCGGGATCCAGTCGCCACTGCCATCCTGAGCAATCAGGTAGCGGTTCGGGTCGACAACGATTGCGCGCTCAATCGAACCCTGAAGGCTGTTGTTTGCGGCTTCGTAGAAATCCTGCTTGAAGTAGGCTACCTCAACCCCAAATGTGTCATCAAGCCAAGTCTTCTCAGCTGACAAATTGAACATGCGCCAGTCAGACCATTGTTGGCTGTGACCTCCACCAAATTGATTCTTGCGGTAGTCAAAAATACTGCGGTCAATGATCTGAAATCCTTGGTTGCCACCCGAAAAGAAGCCGCCTGATCCAGGGGCGACAGCTGTTCCATCAGGTTGGAAACCTGTGCGACGGATAATGTCCACACCAATCCGTGGATAGATCATCATCAACTCGTCGAAAGCAAAATTGTTATCTACACCGCGTCCTGGACGAATAAACTGGGTTCCACCCTGTGAAGGCGCAGCCTGATTCGTATCAAAATAGAAAGCCGTGGCGCCACTACTTGTGTGGGGCCCGAAAAACTGACTGTTTGCAATACCGGGCATGATGTCGCCCGAACCACGGAAAAACTGGGCAGCTTCGACAGGACTATCAAAAGTTGGGGCCCCCATCTGCAACCAAGGTGTTATACCATCGTTAGGTGGCATAATGTCAGGACGGGAACTGTGTCGTTCACCAAACTCCAGACTGCTGCGGATAGTGATGTCCTCACGCGGACGCCAAGTAGTAGCTACATACACACGCTCATCGTTGGAGAAGGCCTGCTTCTGCATGTACTTGGTCTGGTCCTTGACGCCTGCGGCGAATATAGCCCAATTATCATTAAGCAGGACATTGGCCCTGAATGATGCTCTAGCGGTTCCAAACTCATCTGTCTCGAAGCGTACCCTTCCAAAATTCCTTGAGAGGTCGGCTTGCGCAGTAGTTTGATTCACTACGCCCCCCGGGCTGCCAAGACCAAAAAGTGCTGCGTTTGCTCCACGCTGAACGGTCACGCGCGTCGTGTTGAACGAATGCAACGGTACATCTGTGAGAAAATAGTCGCGAGTCAGGTCCGCACGAACCAGTCCACGGACACGGGTGAAACCACCCTGCTGGTCGTCGCGATCACGTTCCAGAATTGGATTACCTGAGCCAGTATCCTGTGCGCCAGAAAAGTTTCCACGAATACCCGAAGCTTCAGTGTTAGCAGTGTACAGGAGGACGTCAGCAATTGTAACCGAGCCTGTGTCCTCAAGAAACTGCTCAGTCACAATTGAGATAGAAGACGCAACATCCCTAAGGTTGGTGCTGATTCGGGTTCCAGCCAGCGTCGACGAAGCCCGATAACCAACGTCATCAGCTCCCTCAACAGCGAAAGGTGACAATTCGAATACTTGCGAACTGTCAGCGGTATCTTGAGAATACAGTAAAGACGCACTTAATAGCGCAATACTGGTGCAGGCATATGCCTTTAAACCGCCTCTAAAAGAGGAGTAATTTTTCTTCATCATTTTGTCTTGTTTGTTTGGTTTGTCTAATGAGGCTCAGCCAAAAACTGAGACCCAAATTGTTTTCTAGTTCAGGAGCGCCCCAGTTTAGTTCAGGAGCCCTTAACGCCGATAACTAACATCAAGACATGGATGCGAAACTCGTGAATAATACCGTTTCCCGATACCAGAGTATAACTGATACCGGTTGGAGGAGGTTAGTACAAATCACATGCTATGCTTATACTGAGAAATAACTTATTCAGACTACCATAACATATTCTGGATCTATAAAATGTGCATATTCCTGCTATAATTATGCACTTTATTCCCAGAAATCGGGCTCGCTGGCGGACACTATCTACCGCAGAAACCACTAAGACGGGGAAATTAGCGCATCTTGGTCAAGCGCTAATAAATTATTTGACTAAATAACATATTAGAAATATTTTTGAACATATTAGGTAAGCTACACCCATCTTTTATTCTCTCCTGCTTATGAAAATTCACCGCCCAAGCCATTATACGGCAGGTTTTATTTGCCAACCTGAACCCGATGATGGACTGCCATTTTTTGAACTCGGTGAAGTTTATCTTGGATCTGGAGTAACAGTCGATAGGGCCCAAACTAATGCTTGGGAGATTTGCTTACAGGTGAAAGGGGAATCCACGTGGTCTGTGGGCGATAAAAAGTATACGATGTCGGAGTTGGACTCCTATTTGATTCGCCCGGGGGTCAAAACCTGCTTGCAAGCCTGTACTGCAGATGAAAGCCATTTCTACTTTGTGGCATTTCCGGATAGGTGGATACCGGAAGAACTCAAGCCTCGTTCAGAATGGAAGCAGGATTGCTTATTTTCAGAGAACAGCGGAGAGCTACTTTTACCTCTGCAAAACCTGATCAGGGAGATATCAATCCCACAAAAGTGGCGCAGATATGCATGCCAGTTGACCTTGCAGCAGCTATGCATTGCCTTCAGCCGAATCCACCTGACTCAACAGGAGGAGCAAAAATCCTGGCTGGACATACACCCTGCTGCGCAGAGGGCCATGAGTCTTATTGAAGCCCGACCAGACTATCCATGGCGAACTGAAGAACTTGCTGCCATGTCGGGCGTTTCGGAGTCACACCTGTATGGAAGTTTCCGTGAAGCTTACGGCGAATCACCTTTTCAGTGCTTCATGCGTTTACGAATAGAAGAATCAAAAAGGCGCCTGAGTAATACAGATTTAAGCGTAACTCAGATAGCCATTGATCTGGGCTTTTCTTCCAGCCAACACTTCAGCCGCATTTTTAGGCAACGGACTGGTTCCAGTCCTAGCGAGTTCAGGAATGAAATTGCAAACAATCGGGAGAATTGGGGCCCCTGTGTGTTGATAAAAGTTGGGGACCTGGACCAAGCTGGGTAGAATTCAACCGATATAAGCTAACCTGTCACCTTTACGAAGCCAGGGGAGATGCGCTATGCCAGCCAAAATACCGGACCTGTCAGCGCTTACGCTGAAGGTTTCGCAGTTCTCGAAATTGAGTAAGCGCCCGATTGGAGCGCCCTTCTCCACAAATTGCCCCAAGGAGCAGTCGGGATGGAAGAATCCTTGGTGTGGCACAGTCTGGTAGTTGCCCTCGATCGCAGGCCTCGAATCTACTGCGATCGTCCCGACATCGCCTGGCAGCATCTGTAGTTGCTGCATCACGCGTTGAATGCCTTTCAGAATAGCATCCGTTCCATCGGTGCTCAGGCAAGCACCTCCGCCCCATTCGAAACCCATCGCCACCTTCCCCAAGCGGTGGGCTTCACAGCTCAAGACCCCTTCGACTTCGGGCACCTGCCAGGGATGAAAGTGCGGATAAAAACGGCGTGCCAGCTGCTCGGCTTCGGAGTCCGCCCCCTGCCGATACCACCCGGCGAGAGGTAGGTGCTGCAAGCGCAAGCCACCGCTATGAAAATCCATGACCACATCTGCTTGTTTTACGAAATGCGAAAGGAGCGCATCGACCAACTGCCCGGTTGGCGTATGGATTTTGACCATACCGGGACCAAAACAGCGATTCAGGTCGAGCCCGGACTGGCTGTCAAAGCGGGCGCGCTCTATCCAGGCAGGCCAGTTAACGACAGGTATCGCAATCACAGTGCCGCAGAGCCTTGCCGGTTCAATGACTTCATACAGGGACCGAAGTGCCGAGGGTCCTTCGTATTCGTCGCCGTGGACACCGGCAGTCAACAACAGCGATGGACCTGGTCGCTTGCCATGACAAATCCAAAGCGGGAATCCTACACCCTCTGCGACGGTGTAGCGACCGACAAAGCGGGTTCCCGGCCTTGGCCTTAGATCAGCAAGTTCGAATCGTCTCATGGATCTACTGAGGCTCGGTGGTAGGATCCTCAAACCAGGGGTTGGAATCACTTCCCCGAGCAGTGTAATTGCGCCGCGGACGCGTTTTCATGCGTTTAAAGTCTTCGCAGAAAGCAGTCAGGTTCGAAATTTCTGTCTCCGCGTAGCGCTCGCCTTTCTCTCTCGAAGCCGTATGGGGATCGCCCTCAACCCCTGAGCCATTCGACACCCGCGACCAATCATCAATGAGTGCAACGGGGCCATCCCCCTCCATGATATCGACCCAAACGGATTCACTTTGCTGGCGAAGGACATCTGCAACAGCCTTGTCCATTTGCACCAGCTCAGGGCACAAGTGCAGATACCAGGAGGTCTCATACTCACAGGCATGCGCCATTCCGCCGCGTGGGCTTTCGCGAATCTGCGCTGCCAGCTCCCGGGCCAAATCCCAATGATTGATTGCAGCCGCCAGCGCCGTTTCGGAGCCATTCACCACATTTCTCGCAACGAGGGCACACAACGCGGCATTCGAACCATGCCCATTGACCAGCACAATCCGCTCATGCCCCTGCCGGACAAAGCTCATACAAACATCAGTAACATAATTAATGAAGTTCTGGATGGTAACACTTACGGTTCCTGGAAACCCCATATTGTGTTCATTGAAACCATAATGAATAGGGGGCACATCCATCAGCAAATCCGGTCGCCTGCGGGCAGCCTCCTGACACAGCCAAACTACAATGCGATTATCCAGATCAACCGGCAGATGGGGCCCATGCTGTTCAATGGCGCCCACGGGCAGAAGTATGACACGGCCTCCATTCAAAGCGGCACAACGGGCTTGCGGCCACGTCATTTCAGCCAGATGCGGACGGGGTTGATCAGAGCGACTATTGGGAGTTTCCATAACTATTCGATGGTTTATAAAGTGGCGCATCAATGGCGACAGGCTTGCCACCGCTCAATCTCGAGCGGTGAGCTGCATATGCGACAAAAAGAGCTCTGTAAGCTTCCTGTGGACTGCAGCGCAGCTCAGCTCGGCCATTAAGGCAGTCGATGAAATGAGCTGCCTGGGCCGCAGTTTGGGTTGGATAATCGCCATAACCAATCAGAACATCATCCAGAAAGTAGTTGCGCCCCAGCTGTCGGCTATCGAGCCGAACCGGGCGCTGCCAAAGATCCAATTGGAGAGATCCCCCCGTGCCATGAACAAAAAGCCGGGGATGCGCATTATCGGGCATCGGATAGGCCGGTCCAAAGTCCACCCAACTGATGAAACCCTGTGCCAATGCTCCCTGTGAGAATTCAATCTGATAAGCGATAGTGTCACAAGGCCCGTCCAACGTCCGGCAACTGTTTCCCTGCGCCGTAACAGATATTGGCTGATCCTCAATCAGCCAGAGCAGGATATCTATATCGTGTACCGCCGTATCCAAAGGCCCCAGGACCCAGTTCAAATCATTCAGGTGAAGCGGCGACAGGCGGCTCGCCGATAAAAAGCGGGGAACTCCCACTGCTCCATCAGAGACTGCTTTCTTACAATCAATATAGGATCTGTTAAAGCGTTCGGCGTGGCCAACCAAAACCTTCAATTCAGGATGTGCAGCCGCCGAGGCCAAAATGGCCTCGCCTGCTTGCACATCATGCGCCAGAGGCTTTTCAATCAGCACGTGTTTCCCAGCCTTCAAACAGGCTTCAGTAATCGCAGCATGGGTCTCCGCTGGCGTAGCAATCACCACAGCCTCAAGCTCTTCGAGAGCGAGCAAAACATCCATACTGGAACAGACGATGGCACTTTCAAACCGTTTCCCGGCAGCTTCTGCGGCCTGACTGTCGACATCAAAAATCGCCCGCACGCTGCAATCGGCTTGAGCGGCAAATGCCCGCATCTGATGGCAGCCATGCGCGCCTGCTCCAATAAAACCCAACTCATGCATGGTTAAACTCCTGATATCGTTTTGTATACACCTCGGAAAAGGAGGACCATTCGTTTTCAGAGGAAACGCTAAATTCCGTGCGCACCAAAGTCTGAACAGCGGCGGCCACTGTTGGGTATACTCCCAGCCCCACCAGTGCCAGCAGCGCCGCGCCAAGCGCCGTTGGCTCATCCTGGTCGACGACCGCTATTGGAAGCCGATAAAAAGCGGCCCGCTGCTTCAGCCACGTCATCTCTTCCGCATCCATCGAAGCTGGCCGACTGACCCGAATCTCTCTGGGGGCCAACTGGCTGCTCCGCATGGCGGAAAGAATTGCAGCGAGGGCTGCGGCAACACCCATACGGGCGGCAAAGCGTAAATCTCTGGCCTGATGACTGAGGGATAGGCCTTCCCACTGACCCCGCGCCGCGGCATTCCAGCGCGGACTGCGACTCCCTGTTAGATGAGGGACAAAAACTGGTAGCGCCTCCGCATCAAGGCAACCGCCTGTGCCATGACTCATGTAATCGCCCGAATCCTCTCTCAAAACACGGTCGACCCAGGACAATGCCGATGCAGCATGGTTGATGGATCCGCCACAGAGCCATTGCTTAGGCAATAGGTGGGGATAGGTTTCAAGCCCACCCAGGGCATCAGTATGAGGCACTGCGGTCGCCAGCAACACAGAGCCTGTAGTTCCAAAATGCTCAACTGCAAGACCTGGTTGAAACAAACCAAATCCAAGCACCTCAACATCATCTCCCGCACCCGTAAAGACCGGCAATCCCTCCTGAATGCCCAATTCGCGCGCCGGTTGCGGCTTGAGACGCCCAGCTTCTGAGGTCGCCTGCTGCAAGGCCGGCATTTGTTCCAGCTTCAAACCAGCCCATTCCAGCAAAGGCTCCGACCAACAGCCTTTGGCCGGATCAAAAGCCCCGAAGGCACAGGCATCCAGAGAATCGGTGGCGTAGCCCCCGCACAGACGCATTCGCAGATAATCCTTACAAGAGAGAAAGTAACGGCTTTGTTGCAACAAACCGGGCAACTGCCGTCGTAGCGAATGGCACTTGAGCAAAGGTAAAGATGGGTCCGGCAAGGTGCCACTCATCCGTTGGAACTCAGCTTGTGAAAAACAGCTTCGAGCCGACTCAAGGCTGCCATCGCTGCTTCGATCAGCCAGCGTCCGGGCTGGGCACAACGGCGCTCCCTGTGCATCACAAAGCACCAAAGTGTGCATGTGCCCGGTAACGGTCAGCCCAGCCAATCGGTCCATCGCAGAGCCGGCCAATGCCCGTAAATTGACGGAGCAGGCAACGATTGCCTGCCACCAGTCGTCGGGATTCTGCTCGGAGCGACCTGTTTTATCGCAGAAAGTCGGATAGGCCGCACGGCTCAGGGCGAGGCACTCGCCAAATGTATCGAAAATCCCCACTTTGACCTGGGTCAGGCCAACATCCACGGCCAACACACACAGCCTCTGATCGATGTTCTGTGCGTGTTTCATTAGTTTGGATTTATCCCGGGGAGAGAGGTGGAGAATTCAGAAGCTCGCTTGCCAATAGCAGGCCCCGGTTTCCTGTTCAGAATTGCATCTGCGAGGATAGACGCAATGTCGGCCATGTCGGCCCGAGAGGCTCCCATACGCGTCACTTCTGCGGTTCCAAGCCGCAGGCCACCGGCCTTACTCCAAGGCAGAGGAATTGCATTCGTGACGATGCCCAGATCATCCAGCCGCCCGGCCGTTGCAGCAGCCGAGAAGCCATCCGGCAATTGCAGCAGGACGGTGTGCGATTGTGAGTAGTTCAAATGCGATCCGACCACCTGCAGACCCTCCGCCTCGAGGCAGGCCCCCAGGGCCTGTGAGTTTTCAATTACCTTTGCAGCAAAACCAGCACCATGTGCCTTCATTTCGAGCAGCGCCATGCCCAAGGCCGGTATACGTGCCGGATGGTGGTTGGAGATCAGCGCTGGATACAGCGTCGCACTAACAGCCTCCATCAATTCCGGGTTATTGCTGTAGATCAAGCCACCCTGTGGACCCGGGAAACTCTTTTGAGTCCCGGCCAGCACCAGGTCACTCCCCTCTTCAAGCGGCTTTTGAAACCTGCCTCCAGCAATCAGGCCCAGAACATGGGAGGCATCATAGACCAAAACGGTGTCAGGAAAAGCTCTCAGCCCCTCGGACAATGCCTCTAAATCGTAGGGAAAGAGAAAATTACTGCTGCCAACGATCACCAATCGAGGCCTCAGCCGTGCCACCATTTCCAATACTGCCTGGATATCCAAATTGTAGTGATGGCAATCAAACGGTAAGGCCTGAACCTGCAGTGATATCAGCGGAGCAGTCGCGAGTTTGGCAGCCAGACGATGCCCGCCAGAGTTCCTGTCCAACTCGAAAACACAGTCCCCGGGATTACAAAGGCCCATAATGACTGCGTTGCCAGCCACGTGTCCGGACAAGGGTCTCAGCTCAACCTCAGAAGCGCCAAAAACCTCTGCAGCCAAAGCATTTACATATTCCTCGAGGGCAACGATGTGTCTGGTACCCAGATATTTTCGATTCTTTAAGTCTCTCCCTGCATAGTCCGCGTAACGCTGAACAAAACTGCCACTGAGAAAGCCGAGAACCGCCGGGCTCAAAGCGTTCTCTGCAGCACAGAGGTTCAGGCAGCGGCTCCGCCAGTGGCTGTGCCGCTCCACCAAGTCCCGCAAATCTTCAAGCGAAGTCTTAAGCATCGATTCAGGATCCACGCGACACACCTCTACCCCTTCTATCTGGACCGAAAATTATCATGAATTTTTGTTTTGTGTGCACATGTAAGTAACAAAAAACCGTGGAGCAGACTCAACTGTATGCAAATGTGATCCCACGTTCTTCCCGGCATTCTTGTTTGCCAATTATACGAGTCTTTGCAGGAGATACGGCACAGTAAAAGTGATAGACGCGTCCATCACGTGCAATCAAAGCGGGCTTGTGTGCATAGAGGGAATCTATACTGCCGTCAGGTCCCACATCGACCAAAATGTCGTCGGCTTTCCGCCACTGGATAAGGTCGCTTGAAAAGGCTACGCCTTCCCGCGCATGCCCGTCGGAACTCAATCCAAAATAAAACATCACCCACTGGTCATCAACGCGGAGCACGCAGGGGTCCGAGGCAAAGACATCATCGAAAGCACCGGCAGAACCCAAGGGCAGAATCGGATTTTCCGCATGGCGCTGCCAGTGTTTGAGGTCCTTTGAAAGCGCAACTCCTGTCTGCTCTACCCAAGGCGCTGAAGTGCTGTTTTTGGCGTTGTAGAAAAGATAATAGGTACCTTCGAACTCCAGGATCCATGATTTATATAAACCTCCCGATTCCCAAGCACAATCGGGGTCAGGGTAGAGCACGGGGTCACCCAGTTCCCACTGTCTTAGATCCTCCGAAAAGCACAGCCCTATGACCGCAGGGCCATTTTCATAGCCGGCATCCGGATAGGCATGGTAGGTTCCCACAAATCGACCTCCGACCCGTTTTAATAATCCGCGGCCATGGAGATCGTTCTCCCTGAGCAAACTGGTTAAAGCTATGTTGTATTGGGTCACTGAACCTCTTGGACCTCTTCCGATCAGCAAACCCTGCTTGGTCCAGGAAGTCAAATCCACCGAGTATGCAATACCTGTCTGATAACCCACTCCATCGAATCCGACAAAAGTCATCCAATACCGGCCCTCGTGCCAAAAAACAAACGGGCAATCGACTCCGTGGCTATCGAATTCGCCCTCCTTATAAGAGGCCTTCAAAACCAGAGACCCATGCTTGTGAGGAGTAACAACAGACTTTAGAAAAGACATCGGATGTGTATTCGAAACGCGGGACATATCCGAGACAAAGCCATCGGGTGGTTATAGTAAACCTTTTATCCGGGCAACGATTTCGGGTTTAGGTTGATTTCTGCCTGATCAAGTTTCAGGAATACCCTTAAGCATGCTGAACCTACCCCGCAAATTGTGGAATGAGCGTCTCTGCAACATCCTTGCCCCCAATTGGCTGGAACAGGCATCGACGGAGTCCGGACTGTTTCTTCCTGATTTGGATCGTAAATGGCAGCGGACAGGTTCTTCCGAGGCTACAGTTGTCAGCCAATCCCGCCTGATCTATGTGTTCGCCGAGTCCTTTCGCCAGACAAGGGAAAAGCAGTATTCGGATGCAGTTCAAAAAGGTGCCGACTGTTTGTTGCGCGATTTTTGGGATCCACAGAACGGTGGGTTTGTCTGGTCCTATGATTTAAGCCGAGGCGTGATTGATGATCAAAAATCCTGCTACGGGCACGCCTTTGCTATTTTCGGACTCTGCCATGCCCACCGGGCAGGTGCCGATCCCCGACACCTCCAATTCGCATTGGAAACGGTCGAACTGGTTCATCAAAAATTCTCGGACTGCAGAGGCGGACTGAAACCGCTACTGCAAAGAGACTTCAGCGGTGATACCTCCTACCGCAGCCAGAACCCTGTCATGCACCTGGTTGAGGCCCTGCTGGCAATGAGTGAAACGCTACCTTCCGGACCTCACTTGCAGCAGGCCCAGTCCTGGATCGATTTTCTATTCAAGGGCGTCCACAGCCGACAGGAATCCGCACTTCCGGAATTCTACGCTGTCGACTGGAGTCCGCTGACCATCCCTCCTCCTGAATCCGAGGAACCCGGCTGCATCTGCCCCGGCCACCAACTTGAGTGGGCATACCTTTTATCCAAAGCCGTCGAACTCGGCCTTCCTGATCCATATATGGATACAGCACGCTTCGCCCTGGATGCAGGCCTTCAATTCGGCCGGGACCCCATCCACGGAGGTATTATTCGAGCGACCGACATGGATGGCACGGTTTGCGATGACCGCAAAGTCTTCTGGCAACAAACCGAAGCCATCCGCAGTCTGGCCCGTTTCGCCATCCACCATGGCATCAAGGAATACGAGGCCCCTTTAATGGAAAGCTTGGACTTTCTGAACGAACACCTCTGGGACCACACCTTCGGTGGCATCTACACCCAAGTCCATCGCGACGGCAGTCCAATGAACCAGGACAAAGGTTCAGCCTGGAAGGTCGACTATCACACCGTCTCCATGATCTCAGAATTGCTGTCCCTCAGCTCTTAAAATTGAGCGCACAAGCCGGCACAGAGGCCGGCCCTCCAGACGGATTCACAATGGAGGGCCCCGCTTTGTCGGGGCTCGATTGCGAGACACAAAAAAGCCATCGACTCATTTCGCGTCGATGGCTCAAAAACGTCGATGGCTTCGAATAAAATGGTGGCGAGACCCGGACCACGAGCGGCAGCGAGTTCGCGCCGCGCTGCCTACGCAGCGCAAGCTACCAGCGATTTCGGGTCGATATCACGACCTTAGGCACAAAAAAGCCATCGACTCAAAAACGCCGATGGCTTCGAATAAAATGGTGGCGAGACCCGGAATCGAACCGGGGACACAAGGATTTTCAGTCGTTATCAATATTGGCAACACTTGTCCTCTTTTTTCATCAAAAGTCATTGTTATTCAGGGCTTTACAGATATAGGTGAATTAGTTTTAATTGCCCTAAAATGTATAATTATGACAAGTTTGGACACAAAAAGGGGGACGCTAGGGGGACGCTGGTCGAAAAACCAACCACACAAGGACTCGGTCGACTACTGGCGTAAGCGCGTCACAAAACGCAGAAGCGGCACTGGTCGAGAGATCGGACACTACTCGGTCCGATTCAGGCAAAGTGGCCGCGAAGCATGGTTCAGCTTGAGCACCGCGAACGTTGCCATAGCCGCGAATCAGGCCCGGGAAATACATCGACACATCCAAGCCAACGGTCTCCTCTCGGCCATCGAACGCTACAAGGTCAAAGATGACTTCCGAGAGCGGCCCCCAACGATTGGTGAATGGATTGAATCGGTCAAAAAGTACAGGTCTCGAGAAGATTGCCGCGAAACCACCTTTGCCGATTACGTCCGCAAAACAAGGAC
>JAFIGG010000048.1 GCA_020831485.1 Opitutales bacterium | reverse complement strand
CGATAATTCGCTGATAATCTCCAGCTGCGGCCTTCACCGGGGAGGATTAAGGTGTTCGCAGCGAAAATGGGTTCCAGAGCAACCATCGTTTCGGTGTCGAAGAGGTTGTCGACGCGCAGGCGCAGGCTGAAGCGATTGTTTTCCCAGCCGAGGTGGGCGTTCCAGACGATGCTTGAGGGAATGCGCAGGTTGCGGCCCATGTCGTTCCAGTGCGCATCGCACCAGAGCGGTCCGCCGCCGAAGCTCCAGCCCGCGGGCAGGTCGATGACGGTGTAGAGATGGCTGCTTAGTTCCGGCAGGCCGGCCATTACCCGCTCGGGGTTGCGGGCGCTGATGTCCCGGTTGTCGGCACCATTGAGGATGCCACCGCGCAGCGCCCATTCTTCTTCGGTCAAAAAGACCGCGCCGAAACCGAGTGTATCGGTTTTCAGGATTACCCGTTGAGCGGTGAAGGCGAAGAGAAAGCTTAGCCATTCACGGGGACTGTAGCTGGATTCGATTTCGAGGCCACGTGCGTAGATAGGACGGGCGGAGGCGTCGCGGCTGCTGAAGTTGGCCTGGTCCCAGTGGTAGAGTGCGAGGGATAGGAAAAACTGTTCGTCTTCGCTCCGGGTTTTGAAACCGACTTCATACAGTTCGACATCGGTGAAGGTGCTGGGTCCTGCAATGGTACCGCCGTCGCCCGGGGAGACCGCTTTGCCATATTGGAGGGCTCCGTAGATATGGAATTGGGCGTGCAGCTTCCAGATCGGATTCAACGAAAACTGATACAGGAACTCCTTGCCAGATTGACGGCGTTCTTCGCGTTGTTCGGCAATTGCTCGGTCGAGTTCGGAAGGCAGCTTGCCGCGGTAGCGGGCTTGTTCCGCGCGCAGACCGTAGAAGAGTTCAAAATTCGATCGAAGCTCGCTGCGGGCGCTGAGAAACACAGCTGTCTGGTAGAGTTGTGAGACTTGGCTGGCAGTGCCGAAAGTGGACCAGTAGTTGAGGCCATCCGGACCTCTTTGTGGACCGGTGAGCACGACGGAATTGCCCGTTATCGGTTTGGTCAGGTCGCGCCGGGAAAAGGGCTCGGCATCAAAATCCTGAAGCATTTTCGCGTAGGAGCCGCGTAGGTCGATTCCGGCGGTGAATGAAGTCGAATGATCCGGCAGTCGCTGGTGCCATTCAAGGCTTGTGTTCGCGAGGAACTGGCGGGTGTTCATCGCGAAACCGTAGGTTGAGGATTTTTCTGTCTTTAATCCTTCGCTGAAGAATCGTAGGCGCCAGGAGCGTTCGGAGTCGATGCGGCCGTCCAGATCGGCGAAGAGAATGAAATCCTCCGAGTCCACGCGATCGCGCTCGTCGGCAAGGATGTTACGACGGCTGATGGTGTCTGTCAGTACATTGCCCCCTGCGGCGAAATAGTCAGGGGTGTAGAGATAGGCATCCTGCAAGCCCGGATCGATCTGATCCAGGGCTGCCTGTGCATTCGACATCAAGGTATTGAGTCGGTCTGGATCGTTGCCGTAGACAAAGCCCGGGATCTGGTCGGCTGGCCGCAGGCGGTAGACCTGAGAGCGCCCTGCCTCGTCTCCCAGATAGATCATTTCGCCGCGCAGGTTTTCGGGAATGCGTTCGCGTGCGATATCTCCCGGGATCGCGAGGGCCTGAAGTCCGGGGTCGACAACAATGGTATACGGGTATTCGAGCAAGGAGCGGACCGTGTTGCCACCCCATTGGCTGGAACGGATGTCGGGTGCTTCGCCGATAATGTAGTTGCGGTTGTCTATCAGGTCCTGAGTCGGTCGGTTGTAGCCAGGGATTTCGCTGCTGCGGAAATTGTAGTATTCGCCTCCGAAGAAGATTTCGAGTTGGTTCGATAGCCGAACCTTCATTGCCCCGTAGAAGGATTCGAAGTCGTGCTGAATGCGGTCGTAGTAGCGGTCGGCCCGGTTGAAGGTTGTCGAGACCCGGAAAGCGGCCGGTTTTTCGCCGAGCAGGAAGGGGGCGCCCGCATCCCATTGCAGACGCCGGTGGTTTTCGGAGCCAACCTGTAATTGGATTTCACTGCGGGCACGATCGTAGAAAGGTTGCTTGGGCTGTTGGACTACAAATCCGCCGACCAATGTTGGCGATAGGTTGGCCGGGGCCGGGCCCTTGATCATCTGCAATCCTTCAAGGGATCCGAAAGACATCGGCATCTGATTGCGCTGGTAGGCCCGCAGCATGCCGTTGAAATAGGTGCCGGCACGGGCACCCCGCAAAAAGGCGGAGCCCGCAAGACCAAAGTAGTTTTTGCGCTGGGTGCCGGCTCCGAAGCGGGGGAGTGTATCGTAATCTTCAATACCCAGCAGGGCCTGGATTTCAGGAGTGATTATGCTGACTGCGCGCGGGGAGCCCATCACGTCCAGATTTTCGCCAAACAGGGTCGTAACCCGGGCGCTGAGAGGGGACAGACTCTCGGGCTGGAGCATGGCGCTTTGTTCGACGATGAAAGCATCGAGGTCGTGGACTTGGGTTTCCGGCGGTCGATCTGCCGTCAGTGTGCTGACCGCGAGGGGCCATGTATAGAGGATTGGCTTCAGGTGCTGTAGGAGGCGCTTCATTCAGTCGTCTTTCCGGTATCGGTTGAGTTGAAAGAAGCTGCCGGAGCCTAGCGGATTTAAAGTGCTGTGCAAGTCCGTTTCGGTTGAGAAATCCTTGCGCATGGGGGCTGTATAGTGGAATGATGCGGCCATCATGACTTTATCGATAAAGACACTGGAGCTGCCTCCAATTGGTACCAACTGCTATTTGCTGACCAAAGAAGGTTCGGATGAAATTGCGGTTGTTGATGCCCCGCTCGGCGCCTGGAAAGAGGTGAAGGCGGCATTGGAGGGGCTCAATGTTCGGATTGCGCATTTGCTGATGACGCATGGGCATTGGGACCATACCCTGGACGGTTGGTTGTTCAATGAGGACCGTCGTTACATCACCTATGGCGGCGACGGGGATGCTGAGTTTTATAGGGACCCGGAGTCCATGAGCCGATTTTCGATTCCCGGTTTGGAAATGAAGCCGATGCGCATTGACCGCTGGGTGAAACAGGGTGACCGCCTGACCCTGCTCGGCGAAACTGTAGAAGTCCGCGAGGTGCCCGGTCACAGTCCGGGAAGCGTTCTGTTCTGGTTTAAGGAGAGCGATTGTGTGTTCTCTGGCGATGCGCTTTTCCAGCGCAGTATTGGGCGGACGGATTTCCCTGGCTGTAGCTTCGAGGAATTGGAACGCTCCATTCAGCAGCAGATTTATAGCTTGCCGAGAAAGGTAAAGGTGTATCCCGGGCACGGTCCGCGCACAGCGGTCGGTGAAGAGATCGAAAACAATCCGTTTGTGAGGGCGGCAAAATGAATGCGGACCTGAAATTCATGGCCGAAGCTATTGCTGCGGCGCGCAAAGCCTGGGGTAACACCCATCCGAATCCGGCCGTGGGCGCCGTGATTGTTCAGGGTGACCGGGTTGTTGCGCGTGGCTATACCCAGCCGGTGGGCGGAGATCATGCCGAGATTCGGGCCTTGAAGGATTTTCGTGAGCAGGGGGCGACCGTGGATGCCCATACGGTGCTGTATGTGACTCTTGAGCCCTGTTCGACGGAGGGTCGCACCGGTGCCTGTACCGATGCTATTCTTGGCTCAGGGATTCGCCGAGTGGTGATCGGAGCGATTGATCCAAACCCGGCGCATCGTGGGCGTGGAGTAGCTTTATTGCAAAAATCTGGATTGAGCGTGACCTCCGGTGTACTTGAGTCGGAGTGTACGGACCTGAATCTGATTTTCAATCACTGGGTCAGCACCGGCAAACCCTTTATCGCGGCGAAGATCGCCACCACGCTTGACGGTAGGATTGCGACCCGGGGCGGATTGTCGAAGTGGATTACCGGGCCCAAGGCGCGGGAGGACGTGATGCGCTGGCGCAGTTATTTTCCGGCGATTGCGGTTGGCTCTGGAACCGTTTTGGCCGATGACCCGCAGTTGACCATACGTCAGCAGGGAGAGCCGGAACGAAGTCCGCAACGATTCATTTTTGACCGCAACCTGGTGACCTTTCGCGATGAACGTCCCAAGGTGTACACAGACGGCTTTGCCTCTCAGACTATCGTTGTAACACCCGAGGCCCGGCGGACGGCGGCCGAGGCCTTTTCACAAAAGTTCGGGATCCAGATATGGTCTTTGAATGAACAGAATGGAGACGGCGGCATACAGGCATTTTTGGACCATTGCATCGAAGCTAACATTTACGGTGTCTACATTGAGGGAGGTGCACATTTGCTGAGTGGGTTCCTGCGGGCGAAGGCGCTGCATTACCTCTTTTGTTACCGCGCGCCGAAGTTGCTGGGTGACCATTCCGCGTTGGCGCCTTTCTTTGGGCGCGAGCCGGCCAGCATGGCGGAATCCGTGCAACTGGCGGAGGTGAAGCATGAGTCCTTTGGGGACGATCAACTGATGCGCGGCTTTCTACGCTATCCCTGAGGCAGCTTCTCCGTTCAGGAGGCCTTTGAGCGATTCTCAGTAGGTTTTACCGATGGCAACCGGGATCGAGGTGTCCGGGCTGCTGTTGCGACTGGTGTGCATGACACCGATGACGACTCCGATAAAATTGTCGGCGGTTACGGGCGCTGGGTCGACGGATTTGTTGTTTGCTCCGCGGGTGCGAAGTTCCCCTGCATCGGTGCGTTCCACCAAGTGGGCAACCCGGTCGCCTTCGGCGTCAACAAACAGAACGATCATGCCAGCCTTAACAGCGCTGATCTCTGCTTCATTCACAATCAACAGGGAATGGCTGCCGTAGTGAGGATACATCGAACGGCCTTCGCCGCGGTAGATGTTCCAGGTCGGGTAGAGGCTCGTCAGCCAGGTGGCTTCTTTGACGGCTGTTTCAAAGGGGACACTCGAGGAAGGTGCAGTATGAGCAGAAACGCTGCTCATTACGCCGATTGCCAAGGTGGCGACCGCGATCAGGATCATGCGTTTCATTGTGGCTACGAGTGTCATTTCGTGGGCCATTATATAGGGCAAGGGCGTTTCTGCCTATCGGGAGTACTAATGCTTTGTTCAGGTATTGAAATGCATTTGCAGGCCGGAATTGCCTGAGGGGCGTTAGGGGAAATACCTGACGCTGAGAGGGGAGTTGCCTGACTGGATTTTGATCGACGAATCAAGGCGGTGTCTGCAGGCTTTGTACCATGCTGAAGAGGGCCTTGAGTGGGATGATCGTTGCGGGTCTGGTTGTTGTTCTGGCCGGGTGCAAAACCACCCCAGATGCCTCCGCACCCACGTCTACCCTCAGCACGCGCGAAGCCACTCGGCTAGCGGCCCAGATGCAGTTTCAAAACCCGCAGATTCAGGCGACCCTCGGCCAGGGCACTTCGATGCAGCCACTGTATACGGAGGATACGGTGATTATGATTCACCCCATCGATTTTGCCGACTTGGAGGCTGAGATGATTGTCGCTTACCGCAATCGCCAGGGGCAGATTGTGATCCATCGTTTGGTTCGTCTCGAACTGGGTGGATGGGTCGCGCAGGGGATCAACAATCCGCGTGAAGACCGCGAACGAGTGACTCCTGAAAACCTGCTCGGGGTTGTTTACACGGTGATCTATACTGAGGGAATGTAGTCATTCGACCAGAAAATTTACTGGTCATGCCGCAGTTGAAGAGGCTTGCCTGTGTGCTAAGTGAGTGCATTCTAGGAGTCTGATGAACGGCAACGGCGCTGAAGCAGTAGAGACCAGTTATCTGGCATTCGAGCCGATATTCTACGGGGTCATGATTGGCGCTGGAGCCATCTCCTGCTTTTTTGGCTTTCGCCTTTTTAAGTTGATGGTGGCGGTGTTGGCGGGCTTTGTCGGCGCTTTGGCAGGTGCGGCCCTGGGCTACCAGTTTGGTGAAGACCCGTTGCTATGGACTTTGATTTTTCTGTTCATAGGCGGTGTGGCCGGGGCTTTGCTGGGCTTTTTCTTTTTTTCCCTGGCAGCTGCCTTTGCGGGGTCCAGCCTTGGGGTCGCGATGTCTTTGCCCTGGGTTGGCCATATGGAGAATCCGCTTTGGCAACTTCTGACAATGCTGGGAGTGGCCATGCTTTTTGCGCTGATTGCAGTCGTTGCGGTCAACCTCGTTATTCGTCTGGGGACCGCTTACATCGGTGCTTTTGGAATGGTATATGGCAGTTGGTTTTTCTTCGATGGGCCGGCGATTCACGAATTGCTCAAGGATTCGGAATCGATTATCCCGATCCTCGCCGAGAACCCCGTTCCTGCTGTGGTAATGATGGTTGTGGGCACGATCGGGCTGCTGGTGCAGGCCCGCAGTTAAACAGGGGATTTGGATATTCGTTCTATTTCCCGGCGGGCAGGGGGAGCCAGAATACAATGCGGGTGCCGGTTGGGCTCGACTCATCAACATAGATATCGCCGTGGTGTGCTTTGAGGATGCGTTTGACAATGGAAAGGCCGAGGCCGGTGCCGTCGTGTCGGCCACTCAGGAAGGAGTCAAAAATCTTATCCTGGATTGCTTCGGGAATACCTTTGCCTGTGTCCTGAATCGAGAACACGATACAAGGGGTCTTTTCTATGGTGCGTTGCTCCGTCTTCAGCTCGATTCGACCGCCTTCGGGCATGGCTTGGGTTGAGTTGATGACAAGGTTGAGCAGGACTTGTTGTATCTGCCCTTTGCTGACTTCGACCCAGGGTTGATGCTCGGTGTAGGGTTTGAAGCAAATCTCAACCTTGGACTGGCGTAGTTTTGGTCGAACCAGAACCAGGGTGTCTTCGATCAGCGCATTGAAATCGAAGCGTCTGCGCAGGTCATGGCGAGCTTTGCTGAAATGGAGTACGCGGGAAACGATCTCTTCGAGTTGGTCGAGCTTTTCTTCGATTACCTCGGCATCCCGATTGCGTGGGTCATCGCTTTCGAAATCAAGGCTCAGTGTCTGGAACAGGAGACGGATGACGGTGAGTGGGTTGCGGATCTCGTGGGCGATTTCCGCCGAGAGCATCCCGAGCGTTGTCAGGCGGTCATTCTGGCGCAGATTCTCTTCTGTTTCAAAAACCCGCTTGTAGAGCCGTGCGTTCTGTATTGCCGCGGCTCCCAAACTGGCAAGGGTTTCGAACAGGCGCTTTTCTTCGTTGTTAAAGCGATGGGACTTGTTGGTGTAGATGTTCAGGACCCCGATGACTTCATTTTCATACTGAATTGGGCAGGCGAGCATTGAGACCAGGCCTTCCTTGCGGATGATGGGAATGAAGTGGTGTTCTTCGGTTCGTCGCAGGTCGTTGACCTCGATCATTTTGTGGCGTCGAATTGCCGTTCCAATCGCGCTGTCTGAGAGGGAAAGCTGCTCTTCGTAGGCAAAGGGTTCGGTGAGGCCCGTCATGGCCTTGAGGCTGAGGCTGCCTTTTACCGCATCGTGGAGGAAAAGCGCACACAGGGCCCCCTGGATGATGGACAACGCTTCCTTTGTTATGGTCTGCAGAATTTCGTCCAGATCCCGTTTGATCACAATGGATTGGCCGATGGTAATCAGGGTTTCCAGGTGGGTTGCCTTCTGCTTCAGCTGACGGATATGCCAAATACGGTTGATGACACGGCTGGCTTCCTGAGTCAGCAGAGACAGAATCTTCAGATGGGCTTCGGTGAAGGCATCGGGCTCGGTGCTGTCGATGTTGGCGGCGCCAATGATGTGCCCGTCGTCACCGAGCAGGGGGACCGCCATTTCGGAGCGGATGCCTTTTTTTATCGATACATAGCGCGGGTCTTCGCGGACATCCGGAATGATTAGAGGTTTGCCATGCAGTGCAACCCAACCGGTTACCCCTTGGCCCAGTTCAAGTTGTGGTGGGTTTTTGCCCTCGGGAAATCCGCGGGAGACCTCAATTTCCAGCTTGAGCGTATCCGGGTTGATTAACTCGATGGCTGCGCTGTCGGAAGGGATTAGGCGAATCATCTCATCGATGATCGTCTCGAGAGCGTCTTTCGGGTTTTCGGTTTTCTGGGTCAGCTGACTGATTCTGTAAAGAGCATCCAGCAGACTGTGATCGGTGCGCGGTTGGGCCATGGCAGTAAATGGTGATGTCCGTATTTATATTAGGTGACGATTTGTCGAATTGTCGAGTGCTCTGCCCGGTTGGTACGCAGAAAACGACCGATTGGGGCTCAATCGGTCGTTCCTGTGTCTCTCTGTTTGTCTCTCTGTTGTTTGAGCGTGCCCGACAATAAGGGCCACTCTGAAATCCTTATTTCCAGTCTACTCCGTGCATGGAGCCGGTTTCGAGGAAACGTTGGTGCATTGCGAAGGCACGGTTCAGGGTCTGTGGGGTGTGGCCGCCCTGGACGTCGCGACTGTAGCCGCGGAGTTCATCGCGGAAATCGGGGTGGGCGCATTTTTCGATAATCTCCTGACTACGCTCCAACGGGTCTTTGCCTCGCAGGTCGGCAATGCCTTGCTCGGTCACGACGACCTGAACGCTGTGTTCGCTGTGGTCGAGGTGGCTGCAAAGGGGTACGATCGGGGTTATCTGGCCACCCTTTGCCAAGCTCGGGCAGGTGAAAATTGAGATGTAGGCATTGCGGGTGAAATCTCCACTGCCGCCGATGCCGTTCATCATGTCATTGCCCATGATGTGGGTCGAATTGACGTTACCGAAAATATCGACCTCGATAGCGGTGTTGATTGAAATAATGCCAAGTCGACGCACTACCTCGGGGTTGTTGGAGATTTCCTGAGGACGCAGAAGCATACGCCGGCGGAAGAAGTCGAGGTTCTGGTAAATCTTGGTCAGGATCTGGGGACTCACGGTCAGCGAAGTACCGCTGGCGAAGGAAAGGCGGCCCGATTCCATCAGGTCGATCACGCTGTCTTGGATGACCTCCGAGTACATTTCGAAGGCTGGAATGTCAGGGTGTTCGCCCATTGCACCGAGAACGGCATTGGCAATATTGCCCACGCCGCTCTGAATCGGCAGAAAGCCTTTGGGGATCCGTCCCAGGCGAATCTCACCGGCGAGAAAATCCGCTACGTTTTCGCCGATCTTTCGGGTGATGGCATCAGCGGCCTTGAAGCCGCCGACCTCGTCGGATTCATCCGTGAAGACGATGCCGGCAATACGTTTGGGGTCGACCTTGACGACCGGGTCGCCACTGCGTTGGCGCACCGAATAAATGGGCACTTCGCGGCGGTGTGGCGGATCTGCGGGCTCGTAAATGTCGTGCAGGCCATAGAGCTCGACCGGGTGGTGGCTGTTGACCTCGATCAGGATTTTCTCCGCACTGTGCAGGAAGGTATTGGTGGCACCAACACTGGTTGTGAGGGTGATTTCTCCGTCTGCGGTGACCTCCGAGGCCTCGACGACAGCAAAGTGCAGCTTGCCGAGAAAACCGTAGCGCACCCACTGCTGCAGGAGGGAAAGGTGCATGTCGAAAAACCGCGTCCGGCCTTGATTGATGTTCTTACGCATCAATGGGTTGGACTGGTAGGGCGTACGCCAGGCAACAGCGTCGGCTTCGGCCAGGCGGCCATCCAGGGAATCGCCCGTGGAGGCGCCGGTGATCACTCCGAGTTTAAACGGGCGACCGGCCTTGTGCTCGGCTTTGGCGCGCTCCGCCAATGCGCGGGGAATGGCTTTGGCGGCTCCTGCGGGAGTGAAGCCGGAAAAGCCGACCGTTTGACCGTTGTCAATCAGTGCGGCTGCTTCTTCTGCGGTGAGTTCTGGAAATGGGAGAGCCATGTTTCTTATTAGCGGAGCTTACTTAGGATTAAACTTATCATTAGGTAAGGTTTTTGGGCGATGCCCGTCAATACCAATCGGAGGAATTTTTCAGTGCTGGAAAGCTTTGCTTATGGGCAAAAAAAAGAGGCATCCGAAACGGATGCCTCTCTTCTTTTAAATTGGGTTAATTGCGCTGCGGAGGGGTCAGGCCTTCCGGAGGTGGTGGAGGAGGGGAGCTCGGTGGCGGAGGCGGAGTGCCGCGAGGCCCTGGGCCCGGTGAGCCTTGCTGGCGAGGGCTTGTGCTGGGGCGTTCGGGGCGTGCCTGCCGCTCGTCGTTAATGCGAACAAGGTGCACGTCAAAAATCAGCAGGGAGCCGGGCTCGATGATGCTACCCGGAGCCGCCGGATTGTTTCCGTAGCCAAGTTCGGATGGTACGTAGATTTTGGCTTTACCGCCCTCGCCGAGGAGTTTCAGGCCTTCGCGGAATCCGGGGATGACACCGCTCAGGCTGAATCGGGCACTGTCATTGCTGTCGAATTCGCGGCCATCGATCAGGGTGCCGCGGTAACTGACGAGGACTGAGTCCCTGTCGGTTGGGCGGGTATCGCTGCCTTCTTCGATGATGAGGACGCGCAGACCTGAGTCGGTTTGCTGGATGCCGTTCTGCTCGTCGAGGTCGGCCAGAAACGCTTCCGCTTCTTCCTTGTTGGCGGCAGCCGTCTCCTGAGCGCGGGCCATCTGCTGCATCTGGAAGTTCTGCATGCGTTGCATGTAGACGCCCTGAGCCTGGCGAATGAGGTCTTCGAAGTTGGCTCCCGGCTCCTTATCGTCGGCAGCATTTCGCATGCCTTGGAAGAGGGCAGTCAGCTCATCGTTGGAAAAGCCGGCGTTGAGGCGCATTTGCATACCCATGGCATATCCCAATGCCTCGAAGGTTTCATCGGACGCTTGTTCTTCAGCTGAAACCCAAATGGTGGGGCAGAGGAGAGCGCCGACGAGCACAGCCTTCAGGGTAGCTTTAAAGCTACAATTGAATCGTGAAGTCATAGGGTCGAAAGAGTGTAGCAATAGTGGTCATGGGTCAAGTGTTCGAAGGGGCAATTTTACTGGTCTTGGCACGAAAAAAGCCGCCCCTTTGTAGGGGCGGCTTTCCGGGCGATGACACTGTCAAATCATGCCCTATCTCTGTCGCTGTCTTAACTAAAATTTTTTGAGGAGTGGTGCCTCAGTATTGGGTTGTTGGTATCGACTGTATTAAATCCGGACTTGTTCAAGAATAATTGGAAAAATTATCGCAAATTCCTGATCGAGGAGGGTTAATTTGTGAAAATTTATTGGTTCCCTGCAGGGGGGGCAGAAGTCCAACTTCTCTTCAAATTAGACTTGGAGGTCCCTTTCGTCAAATGACCCCGTCATTTTTTTTCTTCCCGCATGCTTTCAAATACTTTGTCCCGATGTGCACGGAATGCTTCGACTTCATTGGCCAGCCATTCGCGTTTGGCGTTTTCATCGAGTGAACCCAGGTGACTGCGCTTAGCTTCGCGCGCGCTGGATTCCAAGCTGAGCCAGAACTGGCTCAGTGCATTGCGGTTTTCCCGGCCAA
The DNA here is from genome assembly GCA_020831485.1 of Opitutales bacterium. Lineage (GTDB taxonomy): Bacteria > Verrucomicrobiota > Verrucomicrobiia > Opitutales > Oceanipulchritudinaceae > JAFIGG01. The sequence goes on along the minus strand of JAFIGG010000048.1, from coordinate 15,002 downwards.
TCCATTGGCTCAGCTCATTGATTTCGTTGCGCAGTTCGGGAGTCATCCTTGTTATCTGGCTCAAACGGATGCGCATTGCCTCGCGCTGTTCGGCGGACATGTTGGCGATCATGTCGATGGTCTCGCGCAGGCGCCGCAAGGCTTCCGGGTCCATCGCCAGCAGGTCGTCGAGCTGCTTCAATTGCCCCAGCAGTTCATCCGGGTCCGGCAGGTCTGGCGGGGGTGCCGGCGGGCGCATGTTCAAGCCGTCCGGCAGGTGCGGAGGGGAGACGGGTGCGGATTGTTCGGCACTGCTGTACAAGAGGGCACAGCTGAGCCCAAGTGCGGGGAGCAGGTATCGCAGCAGTTGCAGGCGAAGTCCAAAAATCATTAAAGTAATCAGTAGCTGGAGAGAAGAAAACTCTGCAGGCGGTCAGCGTCAAGCGAGCGCAGCTCCTGATTGGGATCCAAATTCTGTGCGAGCGCAAGGATTTGTGTGATTTCGGGATCGTAAGTGTGTGCGTTGTCTACAGACAGGACCGCATCGGCGGCGCTGTGACTTGCCAGAGAGGGAGTTTCCTGCCCGCTGTTTCGCTCTATTTGGGTCCAGGTTGCTAGGCCCAATGCGAAGACTGCAACGGCTGCAACTGCCCAGCGAGGGGTTGGAAAGCGGATGAGGCGAGGCGTCGCCGTTGTTTCTTGGCTTTCTTCGCGCCCGAGGCGCTGCCTGAGGCGTGCGAGGAAGTCAGGCCTTGCGGTTGCCGGTTTGCTCGCCAGCAACTGGTCAATGCGTACGTCCACTGAGTCGACAGGCTGTTTCCAAGCGGCTGCCCCTTTGGCGTCTTCAGCTGCCAGGCGATCATGCAAGCGGGCGAGGAAGTCGTTCGAAGCAACCACCGGCTTGCGGCTGAGCAGACGATCCAGCTGCGGGTCGAGGGCTTCGTTTGGACTGTCTTTTTCGAAATGCATCAGTGTGTCGTCATGGGGTTAAACAAAATCTTTCAGCGCTTGTTTCAAAAATTGTCGCGCTCGGAAAATCCATGTTTTCACAGCCCCTTCGCTGGCGTCCATAATTTCGGCGATTTCCTGATAGCTGAGTTCCTGTTGCTTGAGCAGGAGTATTGCTGTTCGCTGGTTTTCGGGGAGGTGCTCAAGGGTTTTCTCGAAGATGGCTTCGAGGTCGTTGAGAGCGATGGTGCTGTCCTCCGGGCTGACGGCCTGGATGTCGGCTGGATCCTGGATATCCAGAGGACGACGGCTTTGGTGGCGATAGTGGTTGATCAGGTGATGGCGGGCGATCTGGAACAGGTAGGTGGAGAACTTGGCTCTGGGTTCATAGCCGGAGGCCGCTTTGTAGACGCGGATGAACACCATTTGCGCGAGGTCTTCGGCCTGTTCCCGCGGCTGTATGGAGCGGTGAAAGTAATTGATAAGAGGGTTTTGCCAGCGCAGTACGATTTCATCAAAAGCCTTGAGGTCACCCGCCTGCAGGCGCAGCATGCAGTTCACATCGGGATCATCTTTGTATGGGTTGGTTTCGTCCATGAGGCGGAGTTGCCAGGGCTTTTGTAAATTGAAATCGAAAAATTGCGCAGGCGTTGCAACTGAATTGCGTTTCGACTTACTAACGGACATTAGAAAGAAAAAATTGCGAGCCCGATTTTCGGGTTGCCGCAGCAGATTTTCGCATTCTGACCTCTAAGATATAGCATTTGAAGTCCATCGAACCAGAGGCGGCGGCTGTCTGGATCCAGCGCATTGGCGACGGAGACAGGGCTGCCCTCAAGTCCTTGTATGAAGCTTATCATCGACCGCTTCTGGGCTTTGCTTTGAAGGTTTGCGGGAACCGCCTGGAGGCCGAGGAAGTGGTCCAGGATCTCTTCGTGAAGGTCTGGCAACGGGCAGGGGATTACGACCCCGGTCGCTCGACGCCGATCGGCTGGTTGTTCATGATGACGCGCTCATTGGCGCTGGACCGGCGGCGCAGGGACCGTAGTGTGCGGGAAAATGAGGAATTTGTGGAACCGAATGTGTTGGCTGCAAATCTATCAGGTCAAGGGGGTTCGATAAGCGAGCCCCAGTTGTTTGCAAATGAGATGATCGAGACCTGGTTCAGTCACCTTTCCCACGAGCAGCGCCGTTGTCTGGAGATGACGGTGCTGGAAGGTTATACCCAGGCTGAAGCTTCGGAACTGCTGCAGCAGCCATTGGGAACGGTGAAATCCTCAATTCGGCGTGGACTTCAGCGTTTGAGGGCCTACGTGTTAAAGGAGCGTTTATCGTGAGCAAATCGCCTGAAGATCAAATGCTTGCCTACCTGCTCGGTGAAATGAGCGAGGCGGAGCGGGCTGCATTTGAGAACCGGATGCGCAAGGATCCGGACTTGCTGGCTGCTGTCCGCGAACTGGAATCGGCTTTGGCTGTATCCGTCCTGGATGGTCTGGATGAAGCGCCGGTGGCGCATGCGCAATGGGATCGTATCGACGCGCGCCTGGAGGAGCATACTCAGGGAAGAGGGTCGGTAGCTGCCGGATTGGCTGTTGGCAAGGCTTCAAAGGGAGTCCTGCAACGTTATCGCTGGTGGTTGATGCCGGGGGCGGCCGCAGTATTTTTGTTGGGTGTCAGCATTTGGCTGATTGCTTTCGGGCTTAGCATGGAGCGTCAAATGGACTCCTTCAGGACGGCTGCGTCCAGGGAAGAGGTTCGTCCGCAGGCAATAGATCGAGAATCCAGGGCCTTGGCCGATACCTTTGCCGGTGTCGACGAACCCGGCGAGCGCATGGTTGTTTCCGATTTCAGTGAATGGGGGGTAGAGGATGTGCCGTATTTGCTGGCCCGTATTCAGCGCATGGAGGATGAAATCCGTTCGCGGGACCTGGTGATTGCCTCGCGCGAAGACAGGATCTCTGAACTGGAGCAAGTTAAGTCGCGGATGGTCGATGAACACTCGCACCTGGCGCAGTCCTATCGTCAGCTTGATCGTCAATTTGCTGAATTGTACGAGGGCGGACCCGGCCTGGCCCGTTTCACGGTGATTGAGCTGGTGGATGCTCGGTCATTTGCCGGGGGTGAAAATCGGCGGGGGCTTGCGGAAGTGGCCCGGCAATTTTTAATGAGTTCTTCAGGTGTGTTGGTCGGATATCCGGATGAGGATGTCTACTACTTTGGTGGCGAGGATACAGCTGACCCTGATTGGGGTGCGGAGGCGCCAATGGTGGCCTCGGGCTTTCGCACTGATCAGGCGCCTTCTATAGATGACCTGGGTTGGGAGTTTGAAACGGTTTCCGGCGATTATGCGCGCTTTGAGTCGGTTAGTGGTATGGATACGCCTCTGGCTTTCACGGTTTGGAGTGACGATGACCAGAAAGGCTACCTGGATGTCTACAATTTACCGGAGATCCCCAACGGACAGGTCGCCCAGTTGTGGCTGAGGGGAGCAGGTTCGGATTCCTATTTGTCAGTCGGCGTTCTGCCGTCTCTCGACCGCGGGACCGGATCCCTCTTTTATTCGGTAGAAGAGATCGAATTTACGCCCCGTGAGGTTTTGATCACCGTTGAGAGCGGCACTGGCTCAAATGTCCCCTCGGGGCGCGTCCTGCTACGCGGGCCGTGAGTGTCGGTGGGCGGAGGGCTGTTTGCCCGGTAGGCTGTCGTGGAGTATAGCAGCAAAAATTTAGTGAAGGGATTGGTTTCGTAACGCAACTGTAACAAAACCTTCATAAAATCGCCATAAGCGCGGAGTAAAACGATGGGCGTCAATCAGGAGCTATTCCCGGGTGACGCCCAATTGATTAACAACCAGACATCAAACTTCGTTTTACTTCGATGAAATTCAACCTTCGTAAATTTGCCGGCCTGAGTTTGGCCGGATTTGCACTTGCCGCCGGAATTTCGGCCCATGCCGGCGACAAGGCCTTGCTCGACGCTTTGGTCGAGAACAATGTGCTGACACGCGCTCAAGCCGATGAGATCCGCGGCAAGGCTCCGACTCTGGTCACACCAAACCGTGGCATCGTCACGGAATTGAAGATTCGCGGCCGTATCCAGGGGCAGTTCGCTTATGCGGACGGCAGCAATTCGAACACCGCAGCAGCAGCTACGGACTACAGCACGATGGAAATCCGCCGCACCCGCCTGGGTGTTCAGGGTCGGATTTTCGACGACTGGCGTTTCATGGTCGAAGCCAATGTGCTTTCGACCACGGACCTTGACGGTGCGGTTTTGACTTATGCGGCCAATCCTGAAGCCCAGTTCACTGTCGGCAAAGCCAAACCTCGGTTCGGGCATGAAGAAAATACTTCTTCAGCCAGCATCCTGACAATGGAACGCAGTCGCCTCACCGGTCTTTTCAATGGCGGCAAGCCGATTGGTGTGCGTGTGCACGGTGCTGTCGATAATTTCTCCTACTATGCCGGCCTTTTCAATGGAGCCAGCACCAGCACGAGCCGTATGGGTTCGGGAAATGACAGCTACCTGTGGAATGCCAGCGTCGGTTACAATATGAGTCCGGTCCGCCTGCGCCTCGACTATCTTCACAGTACCAAGGCCAGTGGCTACTATCGCTTTGAAGATGCCTTTGCTTTCAGTGCCCACTACAATGCGGACCAATTCGACCTGCGCGCCGAATTAATGCGCGGCTCCGATCATGCCAGCAATAAAATCCGTGGTTGGTACGTGATGCCCTCCTACTTCTTTACGCCCGGCAAGCTTCAGGGCGTGCTGCGCTACGAGCAGGTTAAAGGGGATGCCGGTGTCAATCTGGGTGCCAATCGTTACGCCGCAGATGTTCCAGGCATCTATCGTTCAGGCAATCGGTACAATGCTCTTTACGCAGGAATCAACTACTACATTTCCGGCGACAATTTGAAGCTGATGGCCGGTATCGAGCGCGCTGAAAACTACAACGATGCTGTCGATCCAGAGCCTAAGGGCAAGACCACGACCCTGATCTCAGGCGTCCGCATGCAATTCTAAATCAAGGATTCTCCTTAATTCTCATTAACACATTGATAATCGATTCATGAAAACAATAAGCAAAATCATCGCTTTGGCTGGAGCTGCCGCAGTTCTGCCTTTCTCAGCGAGTGCCGACATTGACCCGAACTTGCCGCAATACGAGCGTGTCGCCGGTGTCTCCGGAACACTCAACTCTGTTGGCTCAAACACGCTTACCGTGGTGCTGCAGTTGCTCGCCGAAGGGTTTGAGAGTGTGTATCCCAACGTGAACATTCAGATTCAGGGGGCCGGCTCCGGAACCGCTCCGGCAGCGCTGATCGACGGCACTGCTCAGATTGGCCCAATGAGCCGTCAGATGCGCGAAAGTGAACGGGATGCGTTTGAAGCCCGTTACGGCTATCAGCCAACTGAAATCGCGATTGCCATCGATGCACTGGCCGTCTTTGTCCACCGCGACAATCCGATCGAAGGCCTGTCATTGCCCGAAATTGATGCCATGTTTTCCAGCACCAACCGCTTGGGCCACAGGCCGATACGCACTTGGGGTCAGGCTGGCCTCGGTGGCGAGTGGGCTAATCAACGGGTATCTGTTTACGGACGTAACAGTGTAAGTGGTACTTATGGTGTGTTCCGCAATTTGGCACTCGGTGGTGGTGATTACGATGGTGCCCGTTATCAGGAAATGCCGGGTTCCTCTGCCGTTACCCAAGCCATCGGTGAAGACCGTTTTGGAATCGGGTATTCCGGGATTGGCTACCTGACCGCGGACACACGGGCAATCCCTGTTTCATCCGAAAAGGGGGGCGAGTTCTTTGAACCCAACATGGCCAACTGCCTGTCTGGCGACTACCCGATCTTTCGTCTGCTGTATCTCTACGTGAACAAGAATCCACGTGAAGAAATTGATACCCTGACGGGCGAGTTCCTGAATTATGTGCTGTCCCTGCAGGGACAGGAGCACGTTGTTCGCGCTGGCTTCTTCCCTTTGCCTGCCAGCGTTGTTGAAGACAGCCGCGGCCAGCTTCGTTGATTTGTTCCTTGTTTGTTTGTTCTTTATAGAGGGGGCAGCTTTTTAGCTCCCCCTCTCCTCTTTTTTCCGAATTTACTGTTTTGAACCAGAATCCTTCCCTTCGATGCAAAAACCACCTTTGAAAGCCGTTCCAGAGCGCTTCCAGGTCGCTGCCCGGACCCTGTTTTTTGATAAGTTTATGACTGGACTTATCATGATTGGGGGCATTTCGATCATCGTAGCTGTCTTCTTCATTTTTGTTTTTATCGGTGCAAAAACCCTGCCGCTATTCCGTTCCGCGGATATTGAGGCCAAAGCTGTTTTTGCCCTGCCGGATGAAGCGTTTATCTTTCTGGGCATTGATGAATGGCGCGAAGTGCCCTATTTCGTCAGCGAGAATGCCGATATCTATTTCGTCGACCTTGAGATGGAATCCAAGGACTACGAAAACCGCGGTACCTTTCGTTTGCCCAACAACCTGCCGGATGACTTTGTTGTTTCACACATCTCGTTGAATACCATTACCGATGAGATTCGAGTGGGATCTGAAGATGGTCGCTTCACTATCATTGATGTGAATTACCGACCTACCTATCCGGCAGACACGGGTCGAATCATCGAACCTTCCCTATCCATCTTGCCGATTCTCAATATTGGTAGAGAAGGTCATCCGATTCTTGAATTGAGATATGGCAGTCGCGGCAATCGACGCTTGGCTGCTGCGATCCAGGAGGTTGACGGGAGAACTGAGTTGCATGCGGTCACGCTCGCTCAACGCCGCGGACTCTTTGCTGCGGGTGAGTTGACGGAGGATCGTCGTTTCGATTTGACCGAGTTGATGCGCGACACTCCCACGCAGATCCTGATTAGTTACGAGGCAGACAGTATCCTGGTCGCCTATGAAAGCGGCGAAGTGGATTACCTGTTTCTGACGTCCACTGGATTCTCCCTGCGGCAGAGCTTTACGCCTTTTGAGGACAGTGTGGAGCCCGGGATTGTATCGATGGACTTCGTATTGGGAGATGTTTCCATTGTTGTAACAAATTCAAAAGGGGAAATGCGGGTATGGAGTGTTTACCTGGATCCAGACACAAGCACCCGGGTATTTGGGCATACCAAGACCTTCCCGGCGCTTGAAACGCCTGCCAGCTATTTTTCAGCAAGTCGCCGGAACAAAGCGTTTCTGAAAGGAAGCGAAAACTTTGCTTCTCTGCGATTCATGACCACCGAGGACATTCGTTGGGAAGGCACCCTTCCGTTCAATGCGGTTAAGGGATTCATCACTCCCCGTTACGACGGAATGATTTTTCTTGATGACTCCAATCACCTCCATTTCTGGGATCTTGACGACGAACACCCCATTGCGGGGTGGACCAGCTATTTCCGTCGGATCGCTTACGAGGGACGCCAGGGTGAGATCTATGACTGGCAATCTTCAGGTCCGGTTGAATTTGAGAGAAAACTATCTTTGGTTCCGCTGATCATCGGAACGATGAAGGGGACCTTTTATGCGATGCTGGTAGCGGTTCCGATTGCGTTGCTCAGTGCCATTTACGTATCCCAGTTTTTGCGACCCTCTTTGAAGCGTGTGGTGAAGCCGACCATGGAGATCATGGCTTCGCTGCCTTCCGTTGTGCTCGGCTTTTTCGCTGCGCTCTGGCTATCGCCACTTATCAGTAATGCGGTGCCGTCTGTTGTTTTGGGGATTACCGGGCTCTTTGCTGGGGCCTTGATCATAGGGATTGGCTGGGGTCGCTTGCCCAATCATATTCGATTGAGAATTCCGAATGGAACCGAATTCATTGTGGTCGCCATCCCGGCTTTTGTAGTTGGCGTGATGGGCTGGAACCTTGGCGTCCGGATTGAGGATTGGCTCTTCCTGCAATACGATGCGGATTTGGAACGTGAGGTTGGCTCTTTCCGACTGTGGGTCGTCAATACGCTGGGCATGGACTTTGAAACCCGCAATGCCTTCGTTGTAGGTTTTGCCATGGGATTTGCCGTTATTCCGATCATCTTTACGATTTCGGAAGATGCGTTGAGCAATGTTCCGAAGAGTTTTCAATCCGGCTCTCTCGCTTTGGGTGCAAGTCGCTGGCAGACAGCGATCCGGGTCATCTTGCCGACTGCAGCCGCCGGAATTTTCTCGGCGCTTATGATTGGCTTTGGCCGGGCGATTGGGGAGACGATGATTATGGTGATGGCGACAGGGAATGCGGTGGTGCAGGATTTCAACCCATTTACAGGGATGCGAACCCTGTCGGCGAATATTGCCGTCGAACTCTCTGAAGCCGAAAAAGACGGTACTTTGTATCGTACCCTTTTTCTGTGCGCCATGATTCTGTTTCTCTTCACCTTCACATTGAATACGATTGCCGAGGTGCTTCGACAGTGGTTGCGGAAGCGTTTCCGTGCCGTCGAATGACGACAAACGGTATTTTAACTTCTGGTATTTGATTATCCAATGAAAATTAAAAACGCATTTGTGAGGACTGATAAACCTGCTGGAGAAGTGTGGGTTTGGTTGACAGGCTTAGGGCTTGCGATCGGTTTGTTCATGATCCTCTTTCTCTTGGCTATTATCGCCTGGAACGGGTTCAACTATTTTTGGCCGAAGAAGGTCGTCGAAATCACTTTGTCCGAGGAAGACGGATACCTCTTTCGGGGCGGTCCAACCGTAGCTGGTGTCATTACCCAGGAACGGGGAATGATCGTCGAGAACCTGGCTCCGAATCAGGGGTATTTGCTGGATCAAGCGACGGATAATCCCGACTACTTACGCGAAATTCAGCTCTACACCGGTAATCGCGATGTTTACGGACAAACCTTTGCCTACCTAAATAAAGGTAAGATCGAATCCATTGAACAGCCCAAGGGGATCCTGATGGTGGAACGCCTGGAATGGGGCAATGCCATTCTATTTCCGCGCAAACTGGTGTTTGCGGACGGAACTGAAGTGTCGGTGGAGGATCCGGAATTCGATCAGGTGCTGCGCAGGGAGTTGTCCGTTGTGCGGGAACGCCGATCGGTGCTGGACGAACTGGAACGTCGGCAGATGGGGCGCATCAATCTGAGGATTGACCGTGCGCGCAACGAATTACGCTACTTCAATTCGCTCCCGGTGCTCAGTGAGCGTCAAGCCAGTGAGCGGGCAGACTATCAGGATCGGATCGAAAGGCTGAATGCAGAGTTGCAACCGCTGTTGGACGAGAGTGACCGCCTGCGAGCGAAACAGCAGCAGGTGACCTTTCACTTCGTGTTGCCGGATGGGGCGGAACGCAGTCAGCCCATGGGTGACGTCGTGAATTTCTATTATCCGAACGCGATGTCCGTATTTGATCGTTGGTCTTGGTTTTTCTTCAAAATCTGGGAGTTTCTAACAGACTATCCACGTGAAGCGAATACCGAAGGCGGCATCTTTCCAGCACTGTTCGGCACCCTGGTCATGACAATTCTAATGAGCCTGGCAGTGACACCCTTTGGCGTTTTGGCAGCGGTCTATCTGAGAGAGTATGCCAAACAAGGACCGCTGGTCAGCGCGGTGCGCATTTCCATCAACAACCTCGCTGGTGTGCCGGCCATCGTGTTTGGTGTGTTTGGCCTCGGCTTTTTTATCCACGTGGTCGGGGCTCAGATCGATAACTGGTTTTTTCCGCGCATGGTGGCGATCAACACTCCGGTATTCGGGACTGGCGGAATTCTGTGGGCTTCGCTGACACTGGCCCTTATGACCGTGCCAGTGGTCATTGTGGCCACCGAGGAGGCCTTGGCAGCGGTGCCGCGCGGTGTGCGGGAGGGTTCGCTGGCTTGTGGTGCTTCCAAGTGGCAGACCATTCAACGCTTGGTTTTGCCAGCTTCGAGTCCGGGTATTCTGACCGGCTTGATTCTTGCCATGGCACGCGGTGCAGGTGAAGTCGCTCCGCTGCTGCTGGTGGGTGTGATGGCCCTTGCGCCCAGTTTGCCTGTGGATGATCTATTTCCTTTCATTCACCTCGACCGCAAGTTCATGCACCTTGGTTTTCACATCTACATCGTTGCACTGCAGTCGCCGGACACAGAAGCAACCAAACCACTGGTATTTGCGTCGACTTTGGTTCTTATTATGCTGGTTGTAGTATTGAACCTAACTGCGATTCTGATCCGCAACCATTTGCGCAAAAAGTATATGTCTTCCACTTTCTAACACTTTACCTTTCCGGAAAACACAATGAGTCACTCAATAAGAACGAATCGAAACGTGATGACCAAGCAAGCTGACGCCGCAAACGACAGTGATGCCGAACTGCGTGGGGACATCATCCAGATTAAGGATTATAATTTCTTCTACGATCAGAATTCCCAGGTGCTGTTCAATCTGAACATGGAGATTCCAGAACGCAAGGTGACCGCATTTATCGGACCGTCCGGTTGCGGAAAGTCCACCCTGTTGCGGAATCTGAACCGAATGAATGACCTGATCGATGGAATCCGCCATGAAGGCGATATCCTCATTGACGGGCACAGCATTTACGACCCCTTGCTAGAGGTCATCTCCCTACGCAAGCGCATCGGGATGGTCTTTCAGAAGTCCAATCCCTTTCCGAAAACGATTTACGAGAACATCGTTTACAGTCTTCGGGTTGCCGGCCGCAGTAAAAAGAGCGAGCTCGACGAAACCGTTGAGCGCAGCCTCAAGGCTGCAGCGCTCTGGGATGAGGTGAAGGACCGCTTGAATCAGAGTGCCTTCGGTTTGTCCGGTGGTCAGATGCAGCGTTTGTGCATTGCCCGGGCGATTGCCAACAGCCCGGAGATTCTGCTGATGGATGAGCCCTGTTCCGCTCTGGATCCAATTGCTACCGGGAAGATCGAGGAACTGATCCATGAGCTGAAAAAGGATTATACCATCGTGATCGTGACCCACAATATGCAGCAGGCGGCCCGTGTTTCGGATCGGACCGCGTTCTTCTACCTTGGGAAATTGATCGAATACAACGATACCGAAAGCATTTTCATGAATCCGAAAAACCCGCAGACCGAGGCCTATGTGTCGGGACGGTTCGGCTGATTCGGATCCATTCAACACAGTTCTTCAACTAACCTAATTTAAGTATGAAACGTTTTTACCTTTCTGAAATTGAGTCCCTGCGCAACCACCTGATGCTGATCGCTGAAAAGGCGACTAACAGTGTTCGCAACGCCATTGAGGCATTGGAGCAGGGGGATGTGGAGTTGGCGGAGGAAGTGATCGTCGCGGATGATGAGATCGATGAGCTTGAAGTGGCCATCGACGCCGAAGCTAGCCGCTACATTACCCTGCGGGCTCCCGTGGCCAGTGACCTGCGCTTGATCACGGTGGCGATGAAAGCCAGTCACGATCTTGAACGCATCGGTGACGAGGCGACCAGTATTGCCAAGCGCACCATTCGGCTCGGCACGCGCAATAAAGAGATCAGCTACGGAGCTATCCGCAAAATGGCGGACATGACACTCGGCTTGATCCGTGAAGCCGTAGACAGTTTGATCGAGGAGAATTCGACGCGTGCCCGTGAGCTGCCGGCGAAGGACAGGATAATTGACGACCTTCATAGGGAAAACTACACGCTCTACACGCAGAAAGTAATGTCGAATCCGCAACTGGCGCCTGCTTACATCGAACTGATCTTTATTTCGAAATCGCTGGAGCGTATTGGCGATCATGCCACCAACATTGCTGAGGAAGTCGTGTATTTAAAGAAGGGTGAGGACATTCGCCATACCGACGAAGTTCGCCGCAAGGACTGAGTTGTGTCTGCCGGATTGGGCTTGAGAAGCTCAACTGATAAAGTCCTGTAAACTTTTTGCTCGCATGCGGATTGGCGGCTGCCAATGATCCGGGGCGAGCATGGTTAAGGCATTGAAAGATTCCTGGAACTCGCGGATGGGCGTCATTTTGGCGGTATCCGGCAGCGCTGTCGGCTTGGGCAATTTTTTGCGCTTTCCCGGTCAGGTGGCACAGTATGGTGGCGGATCCTTCATGATCGCCTACTTCATTTCCTTCCTGTTGATCGGGTTGCCGATATGCTGGGCGGAGTGGACTATGGGGCGCTATGGCGGCCAGCGGGGCTTCCATACCACGGTCGGAATCTTCCATTCGATTCTCCGTCATCCGGCCGGCAAATATCTCGGCATCATAGGAATCATCATTCCCGTGATCATCTACATGTATTACGTACTGATCGAGGCCTGGTGCCTGGGCTATGCGGTCAATTTCCTGGCGGGCAATATGAATTTTGAGCGTTCGGAGGATGCGGGCGCGTTTTTTGCCAGTTTTACGGGCGTGGCTGCGGACGGTGCCGGCATGGGTTTCAGTGGTATTTCGCAGGTCGGTCTGTTTCTGCTGTTTTGCTTTTTGCTCAATTTCTACCTGATTTTCCGAGGTATCGCCAAGGGCATTGAGTGGTTTTGCCGCTATGCAATGCCAACCCTGGTGATCCTCGCCTTTGTCGTCTTGATCCGGGTGTTGACCTTGGGCACTCCGGATACCGATCACCCTCAGCAGTCTATTTCGGCGGGTCTCGGCTTCATGTGGAATCCCAGTAAGGTGTTGCTGGTTGAGGACAGTGTTGCTGAAGGGGGCGAAGTGGTGACGACCTCGACGCCGATCTTTGGCGGTGACTACATCGCTGAGCAGACTGCCCGTGCCGAGCACGATGCATCGGTTCGGATCGAGAAGCTTAGCCTCTGGGATCAGCTGGCGAACCCTCAATTGTGGCTGGCTGCGGCCGGACAGATTTTCTTTTCCCTGTCGGTTGGCTTCGGGGTTATAATGACCTATTCCAGTTATATGTCCAATCAGGATGATGTTGTCTTGAGCGGATTGGCTGCAACCAGTGCTAATGAGTTCTGTGAAGTCGCACTGGGGGGCCTTATAACGATTCCTGCTTCGGTGGCCTTTTTAGGGGTCCTGGGGATATCCGGGGCCCTTGGCAGCACCTTTGCCCTTGGCTTCAATGTTTTGCCGATGGTTTTTGCCGAGATGCCGCTGGGCCAGTTTTTTGGATTCATATTCTTCTTCCTGCTCTTCCTTGCCGCCGTAACCAGCTCGCTTTCGATGCTGCAGCCGGGCATCGCCTTTCTAGAAACCGCGATGCATATCAACCGCAAGCAGTCGGTTGCGATTCTTGGTTTCATAACCGGTGTCGGCTGTCTGATCATTTTCTATTTCAGCAAGGATTTCAAAGCTCTCGACACCTTTGATTTCTGGGTAGGGACCTTTCTTATCTTTGTTCTGGCAACGATTCAGATTGTATTCTTCTCCTGGGTCATGGGGATCGATCGTGGCTTTGAGGAGGCGCACAAGGGGGCGCATTTTCGCATTCCGAGAATCTTCGGCTTCATTATGAAATACGTTACCCCTGCGTTCCTGCTGGTTATTTTCACGCTGTGGCTCGCACAGAATCTGTTTGGCTACAATCTCATTGCCCGTCGGGCCGAGAGTTCGAGTTATTACAACGACTTGTTTGGCAGCGATCCAAATCCGGTGGCCTGGATCAGTGTATCGGTCATCCTTATGCTTGCTGGATTTGTTGCTCTGATTGTCAACAGCAGTTCCCATTACCGCAAGCAGTCGCATGCAGCGCAGATTGAAGATAGCAGAGGAGGAATCTTGAAATGAGCTTTGGTGGTTGGATTACTCTTTTTCTATCTGTGGGCACAGTGACGGCCCTTTTCGGATGGTGCATTTGGATGGTGTTCCGCACCTCAGATCACACCCGCAGTTTACGGGATGTTCAGATCCGCCACCGGGGTGCTCCGGATGAGGACTGATTTGCTGGCCCGATTGTTTTGCCTGCTAGCGGCAGGAAGCCTGTGCGGCTGTGGGACTGTGCAGGAGCACCGCGCGCGGCAGTATTCCGTTGATTTCGCCACAGAGCGTGCCGATTTCAAGGCCGAAGCGGTTGCGGGGGAGCTGTTGCTTGGCATGCGCCCCGTGTCTGTTTACGTTGCCCTGGGAACACCAGAGCATGCGGTGCGGGTGGATGAGGACGGATTCTGGTGGCTTTATTTTGGCCACAGTGCTCCGCAGGATTCTTCGGCAGCAGAGGACCCTGAACGGCTGCAGCCCCGCTTTTTGTCCCGCAGCGAGTTGCGCATGCCGGCGCGGGGAGAGGAGCGCGAACGGCTCAAGGTCTGGTTCGAGGATGATCGCCTGGTGCGTTGGGAACGCAGACCTTTGAGGTCCGAGGATCTACGCTTGCAGCGCGAATCCCAGTATGGGCGGATTCCGGTTTTGGAATAAAAAAGGCACTCGTTGCCGAGTGCCTGAAATTTTGTCGAATGCCCAGACTGCCGACTGCTTCTTTAGTCCGCATTCAAGGCGCGAATTTCACGTCGCAGTTCGCCGCGCAGCCAGTCGGACAACATACTCAGTTCATAGCGGAACGAAGTGAAGCTGCGGAAGCGTTGGTTCGGGCTGAACAGGTAGTTGATGTCGCGCAGGGTCTTTTCGCCCTCAATAACCGTCTCGCCGTCGGCATCCTTTACTGTATACTTGAACTTAAGCATGGGGGGATAGATCGCCTCGATGTAGCGCAGGTCGCTGTGATTACGGTTCCTCCAAGGCTGTATATCGCCTGCCATGTCGATATCGGTGAATTCGAGATGCACCCTGTAGCCTTCAGGAATGGAACGTCTGGCTTCGGTGCGTGCAAAACGGTTGAATTCGCTCTCGAAAACGCCTTTGGTGCGCTCTTCGGACATTCCGGAAACAGAAAAGTCCCTGAAGTTGTCCACGTCTGTCAAAGTCGCAGTCAGGCGGGATTCGGAATCGGCCAAAGTGGCTCCGACAAAGCCGAATAGAAATATAATTAGTGAAAATGTGAGTTTAGGTTTCATGGCTTAAATACTTTTATCGGTTGTTACATCAATGGACATTGGCCGTCCCAATAGGTTCCCTTTGGGTGTGAATGTATTTATAGCTTTTTTTGAGTGGGCGTCAATAAAGTGTGCTATTTACGTCACCCGTAAGCAGTGACTTGCCAGAAAGCGCTTTCTGAATAGCCTATGGGTGTATGATTACTTTAGTTTCGGGAACCAACCG
>JAFIGG010000047.1 GCA_020831485.1 Opitutales bacterium | reverse complement strand
GATAGAGCTTCGCTGCGCTCCGCAGAGGTTTCACCACGTTCCTCGAGATGCTGGTTTGCTGCACTGGTAGCCGACGGAACTTTGCCGAATCCTTTGGGATTCAGAGCGGTGGTGCCAATCACAGTGACCCGCAGGCTCTGGTGCATACTGCCGTCGATGGTGGCGCCCATGACCAGATTGTCACGACTGCCAAACTTCTCAGTGACGTATTCCATCACTTCATTGACTTTGGACATCGTCAGGTCCGGTCCACCGGTAATGTTCACGATCAGGCTGTCCGGACGCTTGATGTATTTATTTTCAGGCAGGTGCAACAATGGGCACATTTCAAGATCCTGCAAGGCACGGGTCACATAGTCCTCACCCTTGGCGTAGCCTGTGCCAAACAAGGTTTTCCCTCCCCGCTCGTTGAAGGCCTGCTTGAGGGTCGCAAAATCCACATTGATCATGCCGGTCTGGAAGATCATGGACCAGATCGAGCGCACGCCCTGGTTGATCCATTCATCGGCAATCCCGAAAGCTTCCATCAGCGTGGCATTTTCATCAATCTGCTGAAGCAGCACGTCGTTGGGCAATGAAATCACCGCGTGGCAATTCTTCCGCAAAGCAATCAAGGACTCCTCTGCCTGCTTGTTGCGGCGTCCACCTTCCCGACTGAAAGGCATAGTCACAAAAGCGATCACCAGAGTACCAGACTCCGCAGCCACCTCGGCAAGCACTGGAGCGGCGCCGCTGCCGGTACCCCCACCCAGCCCGGCCAGTACAAACAGGAGGTCGACGCCTTCGACTGTCTTTCGCATCAAATCCCGATCCTCTTCGGCGGCCTTGCGCCCGACATCGGCCTCACCGCCTGTGCTCAGGCCCCGGGTCACTCCACGCCCGAGCAGGATCTTCTCACTGATAGGCGACATCGCAATGGACTGGCCGTCCGTATTCATGACCGCCATGTTCACCGAGTCCAGATTGTCGAGCTTGAGCCGGTCGACCGCATTGGTGCCGGCACCCCCTACTCCGATGATCTTGATACGTGTGTGGTTATCCTCCCAGCTGGATGCAATCATTTGACGGGCCTCAAGTTCGGGTTGAAAATAGATTCTTCATCCAGCCCGCCAAGCCTTTGGAGCTCCGACTCGGCAAGTTGTCTTCTTCGGATTGTTGGCCGTAATAGCCATAATAGAGCAGACCCAGAGAACAGGCATATTCCGGTTCACGCAGCTCTTTTTCAGTGACCCAGGCAGGGCTTCCACCCAAGCGGGCCGGAACCCCCATGGTGTCCTCGGCCAGCTGATCAATGCCCGGCAGACGCGAACTTCCACCGGTCAAAATCACACCCCCGGGCAGGTTTTGCGTATTCAAAACGCTGCCCAGTCGATTTTTAAGAATCATGAAGAGCTCTTCCATCCGTGAATGGGCGATTTTGTAAATAGAAACACGGGGAATCGGACGATCCCCAATGGTCAGGTCACCATGCAAAAGCACCGAGTCGTCCTTGTCCGACTTGTCGATGATGGCCTTCGCGTAGCGCAGTTTGACGCTTTCGCCCATTTTCGGGCTGATACGGAGCCCCAGGCTCAGGTCATTCGTCAGGTGATCGCCACCAACAGGAATCACTCCGGTACGAACTACCCGCCCTTCGCGGTAAAGCGCATAATCGGTAGTCCCTGAACCGATATCGACCACGAGAACACCCTGCTTCTTTTCCGTTTCGGTTGTCAAAATACTGCCCGAGGCGATCGAAGATACAATCATGTCATCGACGTCCAGACCAAAGCCATTGATCACGTGAATGTGATTGGAGACAGCCCGCTCATTCGCATGCACATGCCAGTACAGGGCTTCCAGCTTGTTGCCGATCTGTCCGATCGGTCGGTGCACCAGTTGGCCGTCCACCCGATAGGCGCTGCGCATGTGGTGGACGTAAATACGGCCGGCCGGCAAGGCCTTGCTCTTGGCGTTCTCACAGGCCCGGCGGACATCCTCCGCAGACACGACATTGTCCGGCGAATTCACCGAAGTGACCCCATGGGAGCTCATGCCGACCAGCGAAGGCCCGGATTTGGAAAGGTAAACGTGCTCAATCTGAGAGCCGGCACTCTTCTCGGCACTCAGAATCGCTGCGTGGGTACAATCGCTGACCGCTGACAGGTCTTCAATCTCACCCTTGCGCATACCGACCGACGTGGACTGGCCCATGCCGATAATGTTCAAACCATGACCCGGGACGACTTCCCCCACGAGCACCACCACCTTGGAGGTTCCAATCTCGACGCCTGCAATAATCTTCGTACTACCCATGGTTCTGCACTTCAGTATTGAACAACGGCTTCATTGCGGAATGAAAGGTCTATCCGGCTGGGGCGCCCCATTTGGCGCTCATCCGAAAGGTTCAGAATACGCTGCAAGCGGCCCAGTTGCTCATCATACTGTCCGGGCGCAAAAACAATGCGGCCACCGGAGCGGTCCACGACTTCAATCAGCCTCAGCGGGCGCTCCCGTGAAGCCTCATAGCTGGCCAGCGAGACTACGGCCCAATTCCGATAGATTCCAGGCATGGTATCGCGGGCCTTATCCAACAAGGCGGCCACAGGGGCAATATCGTCCAGGGGCAGGTAGCGGCGTCCGTCGTGGCGTAAGCTCACTCCGGTGACACCCGGCAAACGCTGCAGAGTACTCCTCGGGTAACCATCGCCTTCATACACAGTGCCATCACGGGCGATCAAAACCGTCTTTGGCTGATTGTTCTCACCCCGGACCCGGGCACGCAATACCGGCTCACGCTCACTCAACTCGATCTTCAGTGTGCGCGGAAAGCGCAACGTGACGTGTGCTTCGATTATCTGGCCATGATGCTCAAGGCGCTCCTTCAACTGATGCACGTCGATCCGGGCCATGCTGCTGGATGCGACTTCCGGAAAATTCCGGTAAAACCAGTCCCGTTGCAAAACCCCGTTGCTCTCCCAGTCCAGCTGCTCCACCCGGTGTCCGGCATCCGCCGAACGCACGACCGGTTCGTCCAATTGCTGAATCCAATAATAGCCACCAAGACCAACCACGCAGAAAGCCAACAGCACCAGACAGGCGCCGGTAGCTCTGAACAGCAGAGCCCAGCGGCGCTCACGGGCCGCATCCGTATCCTTGAAACGACGGTTGTTCGTTTGAAGATCGCGCCAACTGCGGGCATTGGATGGGTTTCGACTGTTCTTTTTCATGGCATTTGAGGGTGAATTTGACGACTTTTCCAGCGGGCTGCAGCAGGTGAAACCATGGCTTCAACCAAAGTCTCGAAAGCGTATCCACAAACCTGCGCACTTTTCGGCAAAAGGCTGGTCGGCGTCATCCCCGGAAGCGTGTTGATTTCAAGAAAATAGGGATTGCCGGAGGAATCCAGAAAAAAATCCACGCGGGCAAAATCACGACAGCCACAGGCTGCAAATATAGCTTCAGCCCAGTCTCTCAGGCGCTGGGTCAAGGCATCGGGAATTTCTGCCGGAAAACGGTAGCGGGTAGAACCGGGTTGGTATTTGTGCGCGTAATCGTAGACGCCGCCTTCGGGGAATATCTCAACGATACCCTGCGCCTTCCCTGCCAGAACACCAACGGTCAAGTCGTGGCCATGAAGACGCGGTTCCACCATCCAGTCACCTTCGCCGAGTCGGCCAATACCATCGAGCAAGGCTTCCTTTCCGGAGATCGTGAAAAGGCCGACGCTACTGCCCTCGCGAACAGGTTTGACGACCCACTCGGTATGCCCCAGCAGCACTGCATCCAAGCCCTGCATGCCGTTGGCATTGCCTGTCGCTTCCGGCAATACGGGAACCCCGACCTTCGCCGCAGTCCCTTTCGAGGCCACTTTGTCCATGCAAAGCGCGCTGGAACGGGCGTCCGAACCAACGTAGACAAAGCCCTCGCTTTCAAGCAATCCCTGCAACTGCCCATCTTCTCCAAACTGTCCGTGCAGCATGGGTACGATGATCTGCAACCCCGGGTCCAGCCCATGCGGCAAGGCTTCCGCATCCAGAACGAGCAAGCGTGAAGAATGATGCACTGCCAGCTGATCATAAACGGAACGTCCGCTCACTAGGGATACCTCCCGCTCGCGCGAGCAGCCACCACTCAGAACCACAAATTCTGGATCGGCGGAATTCATTGTGCGGAAGCCTCCTTCTTTTCAGCCAGACGTACACGTTCCTCCCAATCGGATTCCAGCTCACGTACCAGCTGCCTGGCGGCATTTGACCGGCCGAGTGCCCGCAGATTCTCGCGCATCCGGGTCAGCAGCCAGTCATTAAACAACAAATCCATAACCTCGCGGTACAAGGTTTTCATGCGCTCCTGCGGCACCCGCACGCAACCTCCGCGTCTTTCAAGATCCTGTGCGTTAGCCTCCTGGTGTTCATCGGCGGCAAAGGGATAAGGCACCTGGATGGAGGGACACAAACAGGTAATCAGCTCCGCGATCGTTCCAGCTCCAGAGCGGCAGACCGCCAGGTCCGCCAGCGAATACAGATCCGCCATGTTGTCCGCAAAGGGAATCCAATGCACCTGCACCGGCGTGTCGCTATCGGATTTCAGGTGTTCGACCCGTTCCTTTCCCTTACCGGGACCGGCGATGCAAAAAGTGTGAATACCGTCGGCGGCAAGCATTTTCACATAGCGTTCGACCCACTGGTTGAGAGCCAACGCGCCCTGACTGCCGCCGACAAGGATCAACACCTTATCGTGCCGGGGAATATTGTAACGGCGACGGATCTCATCTTTCGGCACGTGCTGGATTTCATTGCGCAGAGGCATACCCAGGTGGCGGATTGCACCCGGACGCAGACCCAGCAGGCGAACTCCGTCCGGCAGGTAAACATGATCGGCCAGGCGCGCAAAGTAGCGCACGGTCCGTCCGGGGATGCGGTTGGCTTCGTGAAGGTAAATAGGAATGCGCAGCAGGCGCCCAAGGATCAGAAATGGCACACAGAGGAAGCCACCAAAAGCGACCACCGCATCCGGTCGCTGCCTGAGCAGTCGAAAGCTGGCTCCAAAGGCCTGAAACAGCTCAAAGAAAAACTTCGCCAGCGCCGCCGGCTTTAGCCCAAAGGCAGCTCCTGGCACGGAGACAAATTCTAACTGTTCGTAGCGACGCTTGAAATACGTATCAATGGGCTTGCGGCTGATCACAAGACGAGGGCTGTGGCCTCGTTCCAGCAAACGCTCGGCGATGGCGACTCCAGGTGTCAGGTGTCCACCCGTTCCGCCACATATGATAAGTACCTCTGCCATGACTTAGCCCTTAACTTCCCTGGCTCGAATCGATTTCGTACCCGTCCAGTGGAAACAACCATTCACCACCAGGCCCAACAGCAGCGCTGTAGCAACCAGGTTGGATCCGCCGTAACTGATAAGAGGCAACGACATGCCCTTGGTGGGCAATACCCCGGTGGCCACACCCATGTTGATCAATGCCTGATAGGAGACAAACAACAGGGCACCGCCGCACAGCAAATATTGATAAAGGTTGGGTGCCTTGTCCAACTGGCGCCAACCGAATACAAACAACAGGGCAAATGCGAGCAGGACCAGTGCCGTCATGACAAATCCAAGCTCTTCACCGATAATAGGAAAAATGAAATCCGTGTGCGCCTCCGGCAAAAAGGCGATCTGCTGGCGGCCATTGCCCAGACCCACTCCGGCAACGCCACCTGCACCAAAACCGAGCATGCCCTGCCAGAGTTGATAGGCCCCCTCGCTACGGTTTTCTTCTGCATACAGAAAGGATAGAATCCGCTGCCAGCGAATGGGATCATAAAGCACCATCAGGCCAAATCCAACCAGACCGGCGATCGCGGAGGGAATCAGGTAAGTGAGCCTTAGCCCGGCCAGGAACAGAAGCGTTCCTCCGACCAGCGCGAACAGAAAAGCCGTACCAAAATCGGGCTGGGCCATGATCAGAACAAAGGGAACACCGACCAGAAAGATCGGCAATGCATAGCCTTGCCAGAAGCGGTCACGAATCCGCCGGTAGTCCGCCAGGTAATGCGCCATGACCAGCAGGTAAGAAACCTTCACGATGTCTGAAACCTGCATATTCATCGGCCCCAATGGAATCCAGCGGCGGGCACCATTCACCTTGAGGCCAATGGCCGGAACAAGGACCAGCAACAGCAGCACCAGGCCAATGAGCGCCAGCGGTACGCTCCACCTGCGCAGCCATTCCAGGTCAACCGTCGCGGCTACACCAAAAGCAAACAGCGCAAAACCTGCCCAGATGACCTGCTTGTAGAAAATCCCGGGGCCAATTCCGCTGTGGGCATGGCCAATGCTGTAAAGCATCAGCAACCCAACCAGGCAGAGAAAGAGGCAGACCGATATCAATACCAGCGCAGGGAGTCGCTGCCACAGAAACTGCAGCGATAGGTCCGGCGTAGGGTTGGATACGGTTCTGGCCATTCAATCAGCTCATCAATCGTTCACACGTTCAACATCCGCGAAGGGAAGGTCTTCATCGTCCAACAACTCCAAATCCATAATCGAAGGCTGCGACGGGCGTTCTTCAATATTGCGGGGACGGGTTGTAGAATCGATCAGGGGAATATCGTTGGCACGGCTGGTAGTCGTCGAAGTACTGCGCGGGGCAGGCTCCGAACGTTCCCGGGCAGCCGGTTCGGAACTGGCTGTGCGGGCGGAACCAGAAGTGCCTCCAGGAATGTTCAGCCGCTGCCCGACCTGAATACGCCGTGCATCGGTAATGCCATTGGCTTCCATCAGAGCGGACACCGAGATGCCGTAGCGACGGGCAATGTGCGATGGGGTCTCTCCGCTTTGCACGGTATGCACCTCGCCATTGCCGCGTTGAGTCGAACCGGATTCACTGGGAGTGCTGCGGTCCGAGCTGCTGGATCTGGAGCCATTGGGTATCTGCAGGGTTTGTCCCACACGAATGGTATCACTGCGCAGCTGATTGACTGAACGGATCTGTGCAACCGTCGTGTTGTGGCGGGAAGCAATGCCCGAAAGGGTGTCACCGGAGCGAACTTCGTAGCTCGTGGTGCCCGAATCGCTCGGAGTGGAGGTGCTGCCGGTCGAGGAAGCTGCGGATTCGCCATTTCCGGAACCGGGAATGCGCAGGCTCTGGCCGACAAAAATGGTGCTGTCGCGGTTCAAGCCGTTGGCTTCCAACAAAGCTGCAAGTGAAACGCCTTCCCTCCGGGCAATGTGGGTCAAAGTGTCGCCTGAGCTAACCTCATAAGTCCGGTAATCTTCGGTCGAGGCGGTGCCTGCGCCCGAACGGTCGCTGTCGCCAGTCCCCAAAGGCTGAAGGATGCCCTCGGAGCGGTCCTCTGTACGCGTGCGGCTGGGGGCCGATGTATCCCTCTCCGGCGGGCGGGTCGGCTGCGCGAGACTGCCACTGCGGCTGCCTGAGTCCCTGCTTGCGGTCGTCGTCTCAGAACCGTTCAGACCGGCATTGAAGGCAGGATCCAAATCACCGTCACGCGTGCTGCGAGTCGGCTCAGAGCGGGACTCTCCGCTTCCGGAGCGTGGAGCCTGCGTCTGTGCCTGCGGTGGCCCGGACTCAATGCTCTGGCTCTTGCAGCCTGGCTGAACCAGGAGCAAACCGATAAGGCCCATGTGGGCTAGGAGGATGATGCTAAAAATGGATGTGAATTTCATGGTGAACTTTCAGGTTGCTGATAAAAGAGACTGCCCCGCAAGGCAGATCGTTGGATTTATCTCAATTTAAGGGTCGCGAGGCCGGCGATCGCGAAAATCAGGGAAATAATCCAGAAGCGGATGACTACCTGAGTCTCGGCCCAGCCTTTGAGTTCGAAATGATGGTGAATGGGCGCCATGCGAAAGATTCGCTTGCGCCGCAGTTTGTAAGAGCCGACCTGCAGAATGACGGAGCTGGCTTCGATGACAAAGACCCCGCCCACTATCACCAGCGTGAAGGGCTGCAGGATCATGAAAGCTATAATACCGATCAATCCGCCCAATGCAAGGGAACCCGTGTCTCCCATGAAGACTTCGGCCGGATGGGCGTTGTACCAGAGGAAGGCCAGACAGGCGGAACAAAGGATCGCACAGACAATGGTGAGCTCCCCGGTCCCGGGCATGAAAGGCAGCATCAGGTAATCGGCATAGACCGCGTGACCCGTTGCATAAGCCATTAGGCCATAAGCCATTGCAACGGTCACCGTGCAGCCGATAGCCAATCCGTCGACACCGTCAGTAAGGTTGATGGCGTTGCTCGAACCGGCAATGATCAGGAACAAAAAGATGAACAGCGCCCAAATGGGCATGCTGGCCACGAGGGGGTCCTTCAGAAAGGGCAGCCACAACTCCCGTATAAACGCCCCGGTCTCCGGGTGTAACAGCAGAACGGCAAGGGCCACCGCAGTGATGCCCAGCTGCCCCAGCAGTTTGACCCGTCCGGCCAGGCCGTCGCTGCTGCGGCGGCGTATTTTCAGGTAGTCGTCCAGAAAGCCGATGACAGTCAGGCCGGTATACACCAGCAGACTGGTCATCACGAAGATATTCCAGCGCGCCCACAACAGGGTGCTGACGCTGACGGCGACAAAGATAATCAGCCCGCCCATCGTCGGCGTGCCTTTTTTCCCGCCGTGGAGCTCGGCCAGCTTGCCCACCTCGGCAGCATCGCGGAAACTCTGTCCGAACTTCAGCTGTCGCAGACGGGCGATCATCCACGGTGCCAGCCACATGCCAATAAGAAGCGCTGTGGCCGCTCCGGCAACCGAGCGGAAAGATATGTAACGGAAAAGCCGGAGAGGGCCCCAGAATTCCTCGAATTCAGCGAGCAGGGTCAGCATGTCTGCCCCCTTTCGCTCGCCGGCAAAAGACGCTCCAACTGATAGGCTCGGCTACCTTTCAGAAATACCGCTCCCTGAAACTCCTCCACGATGGGGCGCGCTGCGAGGGCTTCGTCCAGCACTGAAACCTGCGCACAGCTCCTGCCGGACGCTTGAAGGCCCTGATGCATCCACTCCGCTTCCAGTCCAATCAATACAACTTGATCGTTCTCCTGAGCGGGGATGGCCGCACCGACGGCCCGGTGCCAGCTCTCGCTCTCGGTGCCGAGTTCGCGCATGCCACCGACTACGAAGAGCCTGGCTTGATGGCGAAAGCGGCGGTCGAATCCTTTCAGTGCGTCGAGCATGGATGCCGGATTGGCGTTGTAACAATCCACATACCATTGCCGGCCCGCTTCGCGGACCTGTTCTCCGCGCAGGCGGGCAGGTGCCCACTCACGCAGTCGATGACTCAATGTCTCCATGTCCACACCCTTTGCCCGCGCTACCGCCAATGCAAGCGCTGTATTAGCGCGAACGCCGGGTGAAATCGCAGGAAAGGAAAAAAAATGCCCGGAGGCTGGTGAGTTTTTCCACCAAATCATCAAGCCAGCCTCCGGGTCTTCAGTCGTCGTGTAGTTTAGCAAGTCATAGTTGTCCGGCAGATCGGACAATGTGGCACCGGGCGCACCGGGCTGAATGACAGTAACCCGCGAACGGAGGTTTCGAAAGGCGCCGTAACTGAGGCATTCCGCAGCAATGTAGCAGTCGACATCAGCCCCGGCTTCCCGGCACAGCGACGCTTTTTCCCGCGCCACGGCATCGAGGCTGCCCACTCCCTCAAGGTGGGCTGGGCCTACCGAGGTGACCACACAGCAATGCGGGCGCGCAAGGCGCGTCAGCTCCGCGATCTCACCGGGCTGGTTCATGCCGATTTCCAGAATGCTGCGTTGCCAGCGATCGTCAGCCGTGGCCAAAAGACTAAGCGGTAGGCCAAGGTGATTGTTAAAGTTACCTGAGGTCGCGTGCGTCTCCCCTGCCCCCAACAGCAACCGGATAAGGTCCTTCGTTCCGGTTTTCCCGCTGCTGCCTGTGACCGCAATCACCTCTCCGGAAAAACGGGCGCGCTGCCAGGCCGCTGCCCGGTTCAGCGCTGCAAAAGTGTCGTCCACGATCAACTGAGGCAGTGCCAGCTCCGTCTGTGGTTTGGAAACCAGAGCGGCAACCGCGCCTTTGGCAAGCGCCTGCCCGATATAGGCATGCCCATCCCGCTGCGGTGTTTTCAGGGCGACGAACACCTCGCCAGGCCGCAGGCTGCGCGTATCGATCGAAAAGCCCTCCACCGGAGAACACAATTCAGCCTGCCAACGACCTCCGGTCGCAGCTTGCAGTGACTGTGAATTCCAGTTCAAAGACATAATTAAAGTTCCCTCAACTCCCGGTTACGGATGATGTCGCGGGCAATGGCCCGGTCGTCGAAAGGCGTAAGACTGTCGGCAAACTCCTGAAAGGTTTCATGCCCCTTGCCCGCTATCAGAATGGTATCGCCGGCGCGGGCCATCTGAATGGCCTGGGAAATAGCCTGGCGACGGTCATTGATGTAAATGATCGCATCCCCGGTTTTCACCCCGGAACGCATATCTTCAAAAATGGTATCAACAGTCTCATTGCGCGGATTGTCTGCAGTCGCAATGACCTGATCGGAACCCTCGATCACTGTCCGGGTAATCAACGGGCGGGAAGCACGGTCACGATTGCCTCCGCAGCCAAAGACCGTAATGAGCTTGCCGGGAGTTAACTCACGCAAAGCTTTGAGTGCTTTTTCATAGGAAGCCTGAGTGTGGGCATAATCGACCACGATCTCATAGGGCTGACCGCAATCCACGCGCTCCATACGACCGCGAACACCTTCAAAGTCAATCAGCGCTCCGGCGAGCTCAACCGGATCCATGCCATACTGCCAGGCAGTGGCCATTGCAGCCAAAACGTTTTGCACATTGAAAGCACCGATGAGCGGCGAGACGACCTTGAGCCGACCCTCCGGCCAGACCAGCTGAAAACGCGAATCCTGGGCGCTCAGTTCCACCTCTTCGGCACGAAAATCGGCCGAAGCATCCATGCCAAAGCTTAACCAGCCTTCGGGCTTGCCATGCTCCTCGATAAAGCGACGGGCATAAGGATCGTCCGCGGACAGAACGAGTTTTTGCGAACCTCCGTCGATTACACTCTTGAGGAAACCGCTGACCACACGGTAGTAGCCTTCCATATCACCGTGGTAATCGAGGTGCTCGGGAGTGAGGTTGGTAAAGACCGCAGCATCAAAGGCCAGGCCCTCTACCCGACCCTGATGAATACCATGGGAGCTGACTTCGAGAATGGCCTTTCTACAATCGCCATCGCGCATCTGTGCCAGCATTCCATAGAGCTCAATCGGCTCCGGTGTCGTCCGGTATGAAGGCAGGGTCCGCTTGCCGAGGGCGTAATGATTGGTACCCAGCAAGCCACAGGGTTCCTTGCGCAGGAGAAAACTGCGCAGCAGCGAGGCAACGACCGTTTTGCCGCTGGTGCCGCTGATGCCGATCAAATCGATGTCCTTGTGCGGGTAACCGTAGAAGCGGCGGGTGACTTCCGCGAGGGCGGCGCGCACATCGTCGACAACGATCAGGGTGAGCCGGGGCGGCACCCAACAGGGCTTTTCCGAGACAACGGCAAGCGCGCCGCGGTTGGCAGCCTCTTCGATGTAGAGGGCTCCGTCCGTGCGCTGACCGGGCATGGCAAAGAAGACAGCTCCGGGAACAGTGCGGCGACTGTCGGTGGTCAAAGCTTCGACATTGCGGTCCATGGAACCCGTCACTTGAACGGGTAACTGTTTGAATAGTTGGTCCAGAGTCATGCGTTTTGTATTGGCTTTTGAGGAACGCTGGAGAAGCAGAGCTGCGGCATTTGCATGCTGCAGCCCGCCTTGGCCCAAAGCAGAATGCAAGGGGGTTGAGGGGCGGCTGGATTGAAGAAGGGCTGCGGGTGACACGGTATATATTCCTATCTGGCTACAAAAAGTGGTTCAGTGGGTTCGGGCTTTTGAATGCCGAGGTGGTGGATCAGCTGTTCGCCGACCTCCTTGAAAACGGGTGCAGCGACGAGGCCTCCATAGCCGGTGCCCGGCAAACGGGGTTCGTCGACCATAACAGTAATAACCACACGGGGATTGCTCGCTGGAAAAAAGCCGCTGAAGCTGGCAACGTGATGGCGGTTCGAATACTGTCCATTGATAATCTTGCGCGAAGTTCCGGTTTTCCCGGCGACCTGATAGCCTTCAATCTCGGCACGGCGGGCGGTGCCGTCCGGGCCAATCACGCCACGCAGCATCTCGGCAACACGTTCGGCGGTAATGGCTGAAACGACCTGACCCCGCTCAGCGCTTGGAAAATCCAATACGGTCTGGCCGTCGGCGTCGAGTATACGACTGGCAATACGCGGGGCCATCAGGACACCCTCATTGGCAATTGCGGCCATCGATTGATGCACCTGCAAGGGTGTTGCGCTGACGGCATAGCCGGCCGGGATGCGGCTGATCATAAGGCCGTCCCAGTTGCGCACCGGATGCAGGGTGCCGCGCACCTCGCCTCCGAGCAGCCAGCCGCTCGGTTGACCAAAGCCAAAGGCATGCGCGTAGTCATAAAGGCGCTGCTCTCCCAGCATCATGCCTATCTGGGCCGAACCACGATTGCTCGAACGGGAGACCACCCGGGTCAAGGGAATGGTACCCAGCCGCGAAGTGTCGGAGGGCAGGCGAATGTTGCGGCCCCTGTAGCGCACAACCTCGGTCTCGCAATCGATCATGGTATCCGGACGCACAAGACGCTCCTCCAGCCCTGCGGCCACGGGAACAATTTTGAAAGTCGAACCGGGTTCATAGACGTCGGTAACCGCACGGTTGCGCTGGTTTTCAATCGGAAATCGGTTGAAATGATTGGGATCGAAACTTGGGTAGTTGCCGAGGGCCAGAATGTCTCCAGTACGTGGATCACTGACAATGATAGTAGCACCCGCCGGGTCATAGGTTTCAGCCAGCCTGCTCAGGGCCTGCTCGACGATCGACTGAACATTCTGGTCGATGGTCAGTTCCACATGATAACCGTCACGCGGCAGCACTTCGCGGGCACGGAAGGCAACCACTTCACGCCGCCGGCCGTCGAGTTCCGCTTCGCGCCAACCCTGTTCTCCTTTTAAATAGAAATCGAGGGCGCGCTCCACCCCCATCACCGCAGTCTCCTCACGGTTCACATAGCCAACCAAATGGGCCGCCAGAGAACCACCTGGATAGAAACGCTCGTAGCGACGGTTGCCATACACCGGCCGCATACCGAGGGCCCGCACCTGATCATACACCTCGTCATTGACCACGGCCAAGGGTGCCCAGCGAATGGCACGCCCGGGTTGACCATCAGAACCCTGGCGGAAACGTCGGTCGACGACTGCCTCTATCTCAGCCAATGGCAAGCCCAGTATCTGTGCCAGTTCCGGCAGTTTTTCGCGATGTGCGGCGGTAAAAAGGTATGGATCGACACCAACCTGTACCAGAGAACGAACACCGGCCAGCAGGTTGCCCTCGCGGTCAACAATATTGCCGCGTCGGCCCTCCAGCGGGATGACCGATCGACGGTTGTTCTGAGCCTCCAAAGCGAGCTCGTCGCCCCGCAGAACATGTAGATCGTACAGGCGTACAAAGACAACGGCAAAGGCTGCCACCATTACCGCCATAAACAGCCGGGATCTCCATGTTGCGATGTAGGCCTTCGACATCAATTAAATCCACGCAGGGGTTCCATGACTGCCATGTCGATCGAGTGGCGGAAGGGGTCGCGGTCTGTGATCAAACGTCCACCTTCAACCTCTTCCGGAGTCGGAATCACGTCGATCCGCGGACCTTGGATATAAACGACTTCGCTGTCGCGGGGCGCGCGCAGGCGCAAACCCAGCGCATCCATGCGGGCATGGAGGTAATTGGGCTGATGCACCTCGGCAATTTTTGTATCGAGGTAGCCAATGCGACGCTCGGTGTCGGTGATTTGTCGCTGAATGCGTTCAGTCGCACTGGCCGTCTCCGAAATCTGCTGGCGAATGAACAAAAGTCCAAGACTGCCACAGCCAAACATGACGAGGATCATAAAGGCGAGGCCCAGCAGCTTGTAGAATTCGAGTTGGTATTGGTGCTTATTTGAATTCATGACAGTTCTCCTTTTTCAATGACGCGCATGCAGGCAGAGCGCGCTCTGGGATTGGCAGCGATTTCAGACTCCGACGGCCGTAGCGGCTTGCGGATTAACTCCCGGCCACGCACCACCCGATCTTGCTGAGGGCGGTTGTCGCGGCCGTGCTCAGGGCGGCCGGCCATACGCCGAAAGAAGCGCTTGACGATGCGGTCTTCCAGCGAGTGAAAGCTAATGACGACCAGGCGGGCTCCGGTTTTAAGGCGCTCGAATGCCACAGGCAGCGCCGTTTCGATGACTTCCAGCTCGCGATTGACCGCGATGCGGATGCCTTGAAAGCTCCGCGTGGCGGGGTGGATGGGTGCACGGCCCTGCACCCGACGCTGGCCCACGACCGATTCGATCAGCGAGGCGAATTGAAGCGTATCACTGAGCCGCTCCGTTCCGCGGGCATTTTCAATGGCGTCCACCACCGCGCGCCAGCGCGTTTCCTCACCGTAATTACGAATAGCTGTCACCAGCGCCTCGTGATCAGCGGTTTCCAAAAATTCACGAGCCGTCATCCCCTCTTCGGTGTTCAGGCGCATGTCGAGAGGGGCGGCGAAGCGAAAGCTGAAGCCGCGCTCCGGGGTATCAAAGTGATAGGACGAAAGCCCAAGATCGAACAGGGCTCCGTCCAGAGGACCGGTTTCAACCTCCGCCAGCTCATCAAAATTGCGGTGGTGCAGGGTCAACCGGCCTTCATAGGCTTGCTGCAGGGCCGCACTGCGCTCAATCGCCTCGGGATCGCAGTCAAAGGCAATCACGCGGTTCGCCGCATGCGCCTCCAGCAGCGCCCGGCAATGCCCACCACCTCCGAAGGTAGCGTCCAGGAAACAACCCGACCGTTCACCTTCGGTCAGAAAGCGGACGGCTTCATTCAGCAGCACGGAACTGTGTCCGGCCGAAGACCCTTTGGCGGCCTTATCTGGATTTGCAGAGGGCATGAATGAGACTCAGGATCCCACGGTGGGAGCGGGTTTGGGGTGCGTAGTTTTTCTGTCGGCGGTAAACCGCTTGAGTGACCGGGTTGAAGGGACGTTCCAGACGGGGAGTGCCGGGAAACTCCCAGACGTTGCAGTGGCGGGGCTCGCCGTCGTTGAGGATGGCGCGTCCGAATCTTTTGGGTGAAGGAACGTGAGGGGTGTTCATTGGGCTGCCTTTTTAAATTCCGAGGGTTTCCATTGCTTCGAGTAGGTTGAAATCGTCGTCCTCAGCGGCGTAGCGCTCAGTGCTCCAGAGCTGGAAATTCCGCCCCAGACCCACCAGGCTCACCGACTTGTCGATGCCGGCATGCGTGCGCAGGGCTTCGGGAATCAGGATGCGTCCCTGCTTGTCACAGCCAAACTTGAAGCCTTTGCCAAACAGCTGGCGCAGCACTGCCTGGCCACGGGTGTCGCTCTGCTTCACCGCACGGGCCTTTTCAATCAGTTCGCGCTGCATTTCAGGCGGATAAACCGCAATGCAGCCCTCCGGATGCGGCCAGGCCAGATAGTAACTCTCGTCGTCCCCCGCAACCCGCCAGGAAGAGGGTACGGTCACGCGGTTACGCGCATCCAATTGATGCGCGAACTCGCCGACATAGGACATGATTGAGAGCTCTTCCGTCATAATGGTCACCCAGTTGCACCACTTTATCCCATTTTGTGACATTCTCACCCACATTGGTCAAGAACGGAATGTTCTCAGACAGCAAAAAAGCGTTCATAAAGCATTTATGAACGCCAGTTTAGACAAGTTATTCAGACCTTATTCACAGCCCCGTGGTTTAGCGGGGATTTAGGGAAATGAGGAGATGAGGGGGCTAAGGAGCTGAGGGGCTGGGGAGCTAAGGGCTTGAGGGGTCACCTTCTGAAATCCTACAACTCCAGCCCCGACAAAGCGGGGCCCTCCACCATTCCACCATTCCACCCATCCACCATTCCACCCATCCACCATTCCACCATTCCACCATTCCACCCATCCACCATTCCACCCATCCACCTTTACCCTACTCCACCACTCCCCCCCAGCAAGCCCAGCACCCCGACCAGAGCCAGTGCGCAGCCACAGTAATAACGCCAGCCGGGACGGGTCTGTTCCAACCACCAGGCGAATGGGATGGTGAGCAGGGTTGCGGTGGCGGCGACGGATTGCACGAGTCCGGGGTTTTCGACGAGGCGGATGGCCCAGAGCATGCAACTGACGCCCAACACGGGGCCAAACAGGGCGTTCAAGCCAACCCAGACTGGCGCCGGCAAGGGTGAACGGAAGGGCTTTTCAGGAAGCTTTGCGGTTCGGCTGTGGCGAACAAATATACGGGTGATGGCAAACAGACACAGGGCGACCAGGGCTCCGCCAACGAGGCGCTGGTAGGCAGCGGTGAGTGAGTCGAGTTGCAGGCCATCGGCCTCCAGCAGGTTAAATGCGTGGCGGGACAGGTTGAAACTCAGGGCCTGGAACAGGGCCCCAGAGCTGGCAAAGCACAGGCCGGCCCACAGCTTTGCCGGAGTTGATTCGGGAAGCATCCGCGGGGATGCACCGATTACGACTCCGGTCAGGATAAGCAGGGCAAAGCCAATTTCATGGACAGATAGGGCCGCACCGAGCCAAAGCCAGGCGATGGCTCCGGCCAGTATGGCGGCAGCACACTCGACGACCAACAGGGTCAGGGTGGAACCAATGCGCCGCAAAGACTGAAACACACACCAACCGCCAAAGCCAAAACCAATGCCACCGGCAGCAAAGAACCAGAACCCGGGTCCACCGAGCAAGCCCTGCCCCCAACTGTGGGCCCACAGTCCGAGGAGAATCAGCGCTACCACCAAGCGCCATAAGTTCGCCTGGGCAGCGCCGAGCAAGCGCGAAGCCTGGGTCGCACAAACGCCGGTCAGGGCAAACAGAAAAGCAGTGATTACAGCGGCATGCATGGGCGGCTACCAGTTGTAGGTGAATTCAATCTGCAACTGACGGGGCGCAGCCGGCAAAAACACCGCGGTGTCGGCACCCATGCCGGCACGGTCGAGCACTCCGGCTGGACTGGCAATCTGCTGCCGGTCCAGCAGGTTCTGCAGTTGCAAACGAAGGCTCCAGTCATTTGAAGGGCTATAGCCTATCCCCAGCGAAAGGTCGATCAAACTTCCATAGGAGAGGCTGTTCGCATGGTCCACATAGCTCCGGCCTCCGCGCAGGTGAACAGCCGGTTCCAGACTCCAGTGCGGACCCCAATGCATCCGCAGGCGGATGTCCGCCAAATGGGGCGGCAATCCGGCCAGGCGGTTTCCGGCAAACACCGGATCCCGACGAAAATGCGCCTCGCTGTAAGTATAGCTGAACAGGAGCTGTGCCCGCAGACTTTCTGAATCGACCACTGCATAGGCGAGCGAAGCTTGCAGTCCGCGGTGACGGCTGCGGTCCGCGTTTACCGTTCCCCGGGCAGCGCCGTCTTCATCCACCAGATTGAGCAATTCATTGCGCCAGTCGGCATGATAAAACACCAGGCTTCCCTCAAGTGCCTCCTGGGCGAGGCTAATCCCCCACTCCCAGCTGTCCGATCGCTGCCATTCCAGCGGCCGACTCGCCAGCTGCCGGGCGGGCATGGGTCCGGTGGTGAAAAGCAGATCCGCAAAGCCGGGGGGCTCATAAGAGCGGCTGCGGCCAGCCCAGAGATCGATACCGGGCTTCGCTTGCCAGTGGACCGAAAGCGCCGGGCTCCAGTGGGCATCGCTCAAAGACATTGCCGTCGACTGCCGCCCGCCGAAGCGCTCCTGAACCCGCCGCTCCGCAGCCATCCCACTGAGTCTAGCCTGCAGAAAGGTATCCGCCACGAGAGGCATACGGTGCTGAAAAGTGGTCCAAACGGTATCGGCCCGCAAACGGTTATCGCCGATGCGCTCGCCAGCTTGACCGGCATCATTGCGGTAGCGCCTGGCAACAGTGCTACCGCTTTGAGCAGTCAGTTCCCATTCGCTGCGCTGGTCCTCCAGCTGTTGCCAATCCTGCAATAGCCGAAGGCGGACATAGCCATCGGTTCCGTGATGCTGGGACCAGCCGTTGGGCAGAAGCTGACGAAAACTATCATCCGTGTATGCTATTCCCGCCACCGCCTGCAGTCGTCCGTCACCCCAGTCTGCATCCAACTGTGCCGACAGCTGCAGCCAATCGGTTTCACGCCTGGGCTGATCAGTACGGACTCGTGGACTGACCGCTTTCGGGTCGTTCTCCAATTGATTCAGACTCAGCGGTCCGGGCACATCAAATGCAGCCCGGATCGCATAGCTGCGCAACTGCAACTGGTTCGAGCCGGCCCCAATCGGCACGGCGACCAGCGCCTGCAGCGACTGACGCTGCTGACGGGAACGCTCCCGCCAACCGCCGACTTCGCTGTGGGCGAAGCCCAGCGCCCAGTCTGCCGAGGCCACCGATCCGCTTTGCCGCAGGGCGCTGGCCAGGCGCCCATAACTGCCTGCACGCAACAGCAATCCGGAACCCGCATCGGTGTCGGCAAAGGCCGAGCTGAATTGCAGGCAACCCCCCATCGCAGGTGCAGACGCCCAGCCGCCGGAGACCAATTGTATCTCCCTCAACCAAATAGATTCCAGCAGCGCCAGGTTGAAGGATCCGTCGGCCGCATTCAGAACTTGACCATCCCATTCAATCCAGAGTCCACGGCTGACCGGCGCGCTCTGCAAACCCGAACCGCGCACGGATAAACGCGGCGGATCGATGTCGCCAAAACCCGACTGCAGAACCAGGCCCGGCAGCTGTCGCAACTGTTCGGATACACCGCTGGAAATCGAGGCCCCATCCAGCAGACGGCCAGTGGATTCCCAGGGGGGCGTAAGCCCTGTTGCGCGACCTTCAACCGGAAAACCGGGCAAATCTATGACCCGCTCCACGGCTGCTGCCATTGGCGCGACCCACAGCCAAGGCAGGACAATGCAAAACAGGACCGCAGCTCTCTGCAACCAACCAGCGAGGCTCTCAGCGCTTATACGCTGCGCGGGCCGCATAACGGGTGTGGAGCAGTTTGTGCGCTTTCTCTCCCAGGGGTTCTCCCAGAAAGTCCCGGTAAAGGGTCTGTATTTCCGGATTCTCATGTGAAAAGCGCAGCGGCATGGCTGCATCGCTCTGCATCAGGCCTTGAATCCGCTGTTTGCGCAGCTCGTCGCAGACGCCGTAGGGTTGGCCTCCCCCACCAATGCAACCACCCGGACAAGCCATCACCTCAATGAAGTGATACGGCGGCTCTTCATTGCGTTCGCGGGCAGCACGCACCTGATTCAACAAGGTCTCGACATGATTCAGCCCGTGAGCAACGGCCACACGCACTTCATTGCCGGCAACATTCAGGGTGGCGGAACGAACACCTTCCAGACCGCGAACCGGCAGGATGTCAATGGCCTCCTTCTCCAGATTCTTGCCCGTAATGCGGTGATAGGCCGTGCGCAAGGCCGCTTCCATAACACCTCCCGTGGCGCCGAAAATCACTCCAGCACCCGAGTAGGTACCCAAAACCGAATCGGCCTCCTGGTCGGCGAGCTCCTTAAAGGCGATGCCCGACTGTTTGATCATGCGCGCAAGCTCACGCGTTGTCAGCACCACATCCACATCCTGATGTCCCGAGGCAAACATCTCATCCGTGCGTTCCAGTTCGTATTTCTTCGCCGTGCAGGGCATGACCGAAACCTGATAGATCCGTGCCGGGTCAATGCCCTCCTGCTCGGCAAAATAGGTCTTGGCCATAACCCCCAGCATCTGCTGGGGCGACTTTGCCGTCGAAAAGTTTGGCAGAAAGTCACTGTAACGCTTTTCCATGAAATCCACCCAGGCCGGACAGCAGGAAGTGATCAGGGGCAGTTCTCCTTTGCCGTGCACAAAGCGCTGCACAAATTCGCTGGCCTCTTCTATGATCGTCAGGTCCGCGGCAAAGGTTGTATCAAACACCGCCTTGAAACCCAGCCGCCTGAGCACCGCGTAGATTTTTCCAGTCAAGTCTGTGCCCGGCGGATAACCAAAGGCTTCGCCGAGAGCGACCCGCACTGAAGGCGCAATCTGCACCGTGCAGTATTTATCCGGATCGCGGAGGGCTTCCCAGACAGTCGCCGTCTCATCGTTCTCGACAATGGCACCGGTCGGACAGTGTGCAGAGCACTGGCCACAGCGAATGCAGGGGGATTCGCTGAGCGAAATATCGCCGGCAGGGGCCATGCGGGTCTGAATGCCCCGCTGTAAAAATGAAAGCGCCCACACATTCTGCTTTTCCTGGCACACTTCGATGCAGCGTCCGCATTTGATGCACTTGCTGAAATCCATGACAATGGATCCGGTCGAAGTATCCGGCTCGAGTTCCCGGACGTAACGCGGAATACAATCCTGACGGATCCCGAAGTCCGCAGCCATACCCTGAAGCTCACAGTCGCCGTTGCGTCCACAGGTGAGGCAGGCATTGGGGTGATTCGACAGAATCAATTCCAGCGTGGTGCGGCGCACACGGGTCAACTCAGCATCGTGTGTCCAAACTTCCATGCCTTCCTCAATCGCGGTTGCGCAAGCGCGCGGCAAACGCCGGCTGTTGGAAACCTTGACGATGCACAGGCCGCAGGCTGCCGTCGGCATCAAATCCCGATGCTTGCACAGGGTCGGAATTTCAACCTGCACGGAGCGGGCAGCCTCAAGGATCGAAGTCCCCACTGGCACCTCGACCGGCAATCCGTTGATTTTTGCTTTTACGCTCGTTGCAATCATGCTGTCCTCCCCGTCGTTTAAACGGCCTCCTTCATGCTTTTGCCTTCTGACAAAGCTTTCTTGCGCTTGCGCGCATAACTGGTCCCGCCCTCAATGTAGGCGCTGTATTCGTCGCGGAAGAAGCGCAGGGATGAAAGCACCGGATTGGGTGCCGTCTGACCCAGGCCACAGAGCGAAGCAGACTGCATTGCCTCACAGATGCGGTCGATCTGAACGAGGTCATCCTCACTGCCGCGACCGCGTGATATCTTTAAAAGCAACTGCAGCATCTGATATCCGCCGACCCGGCAGGGAGCGCATTTG
Source organism: Opitutales bacterium (assembly GCA_020831485.1). Taxonomy (GTDB): domain Bacteria; phylum Verrucomicrobiota; class Verrucomicrobiia; order Opitutales; family Oceanipulchritudinaceae; genus JAFIGG01. The sequence continues at coordinate 5,550 of JAFIGG010000047.1, read as the reverse complement.
CCACAGGACTCGTCGACGCAGAATTTTAGGTAAAAAGCGGATACATCGACCATGCAGTCATTTTCATCCATCACCAGCATGCCGCCGGAGCCCATGATCGATCCGAGCTTCTGCAGGTTCTCGTAGGTGATGGGCGTCTCCAGATGCTTTTCCGGGAGTATGCCACCGGAGGGGCCTCCGGTCTGCACGCCCTTGATTGGCACATCGTCCTGCACACCACCGCAAACTTTATAGATAATATCGCTGACCGTCGTGCCCATTGGCACTTCCACCAGTTGCGGATTTCGCACCTTGCCGGTGACGGCAAACACCTTGGTCCCGCGGGAATTGCCGGAGCCCAAAGACTCGTAGGCCTTGGCCCCATTGGTCAGAATCCATGGAACACTTGCCAATGTCTCCACATTATTGATACATGTCGGCTTACCCCAAAGTCCTTTGACCGAGGGATAAGGCGGTCGCGGGTGTGGACTTCCGCGTTTGCCCTCGATGGAAGCGATCAGGGCCGTCTCCTCCCCGCAGACAAAGGCACCGGCCCCGAGCCGGACCTCGACTTCAAAGTCCCATCCGGAACCGAGAATGTTTTTGCCGAGGAGACCGCGCTTGCGGGCGGCGGCAATCGCCAGCTCCACCCGTTTAACCGCCAGCGGATACTCCGCGCGAATGTAGAAATAACCCTTGCCGGCACCAATGGCATAGGCGGCGGTCATCAAACCTTCGAGCACACTGTGTGGATCGCCTTCGAGGATACTGCGGTCCATGAAGGCTCCGGGGTCACCCTCGTCCGCATTGCAAATTACATAGCGTAGATCCGCTTCCACATCGCGTGTCAGCTTCCACTTGGTTCCCGTCGGAAACCCGGCACCGCCACGCCCGCGCAAACCGCTTTCGCGGATGCAGTCAATGGTTTGACCGGGACTCCCCTGGCCCAGCGCCCGGGCAAAGCCGGCGTAGGCTCCGTGACGCAAGGCATCGTCCAGGCATTCAGGATCGATGCTGCCACAGTTGCGCAGAACGATGCGGGTTTGTGGATCCGGTTCATTAAAGAGAAGGTCTTCGACGATCGCCCGGTCGCGGATCGACTGCTCAACAATGCGCTCGAGGTCGCGGTTGAGCACATTGGTGTAAGTCACTCCCGAAGGCAGTAACTGGACCACCAGACCTTCCTTATAGATACCCATATCCAGGGCCCGCACCACCTGAACCCGATCCTGCAAGCCATGGTGCCGGAGGGCTTTGAGCAACAGGCTTTGCGCCGTCGCCGTGCGGTCCTCGCCCTCGCAGGAACTGTCCTTGACCAGCACAATATTGTCAGCCTCGCCCAGATCCTTCGACCTTCTCCTCGGGGCCACCACAAAATCATCGATCAGACGTCCACCCAGCAGATGCTCGCGCACAATGCGGACCGCCAGCGGCTCGTCGACACAGCCATACAGCACCGGCGCGTGCCCGGAAGATTTCAGCTCCACCAGCGGATCCAGGTAGGCGTAGCCACAGGTTCCGGTTCTTTGTAGAACCGCCTCGACTCCAGTGACCGCACACTCCTTCTCAAAAACGTCCCACAAGCGATCGGCTCCGGCCGCAATGCCACCGGTATCCATACCAATGCGAATCCATTGCTCGAACAGCACTTGCGGTACTGCATCCAACAATTCCTGAAAAGCTTTCACTGGAACAGACTCAGGCATCGGACTCCTCCTGCAATCGAATGCGTTCGATCATCCCGGCCACATCCGTGACCGCCACCTTGCCGAACGTCTTCTGGTCGACCACCATAGCTGGTGCCATCCCACAGCAGCCGATACAGCGCACGCTCTCCATATGGAACATCCGGTCTTCCGTCGTCTCGCCATCCTTTATACTCAACCGCCTCTCCAGCTCCGTCAGCAAACGCCCGGACCCCTTCAAGTAACAAGCTGTGCCATTGCAAACTGTCAGGTTGTGCTTCCCCGGAGCAATCAGCTTGAAGTAGTGATAAAAGGTCAGCACCTCATAAATCCGAGCCATTGGTATCCCCATAGCCTCCGCCAGAAACAAACTCGCCTCACGCGGAACAAAGCCATGCCGATTCTGAATCTCATGCAGAATCATAATCAAGTTGCCTTCTCTCCCCTCCCATTCCTGCAAACAACGCTCCACCATCCCCCGCAGTTCCGGGTCCATCGTCTCCATCGGCGCTAAAGCTGAAGCATTCATACAAAACGTCTCCCAAATCAAATAAGAAAACCTAATCTTGCGCAGTTTATACATAAACAAAACCAATCGATCAAGGCTTTTCGGATAATTTTGTCGGAAAATGATCCAAGCGTATTCTCTGGAGGGCCGACCTCCGTGTCGGCCACTGCCCAGAAACAACTTCCCTGCAACTCCAGCCCCGACAAAGCGGGGCCCTCCATCGTGCCATCAACCTGGAGGGCCGACCTCCGTGTCGGCCACTGCCCAGGAACAACTTCCTGCAACTCTATTAATAATTACGAATTACGAATTAAGAATTAAGAATCCGAAATTCCGAGCGAAGCTCGGTCCCCTACTCACTCAACCGATCATAAAGTGTTCTTCGGCCAATACCGAGGATGCCGGCGGCCTTGCGTTTGTTGCCGTCGACCTTGTCCAACACCCACTGGATGTAGCGGTCCTCGACGGATTTGAGGCTCGGCAAATCGCCGGATGTCAGGGGCAGGTCGAGGGCCTCGCCGAACAGGTCATCGCTGGATATTGCACCGGGGTTCTCGCCGTCCGGGAGCGGAATCTGGCTGATGGCCTCGCCGGGGGCCGAGAACAGCACAGCGCGCTTGAGCAGGGAACGCAGTTCGCGGATATTGCCTGGATAGCGGTAGTGCAGCAGGCGCTCCATGGCCTCGCTGCTCAATTCGACACTGTCCTTGTTGAACTCGCGGGCAAACTCGTTAAGAAAGTAGGCCGTCAGTAGTGGAATGTCACTGCTGCGTTCCCGCAGTGGCGGCACCGTCAGGGTAAAGGTTTCCAGACGATAGTACAGGTCCTCGCGGAAGTTGCCGGCTTTGACCTCGGTCTGCAGGTCGCGATTGGTGGCGGCGACAATCCGTGTATCCACAGTTTCCTCCTGGGAGCTGCCCACCGGCCGAACCGATTTATCCTGTAGGAAGCGCAGAAGCGAAGCCTGCAACGGCAGTGGCAATTCGCCAATTTCATCGAGAAAGATTGTGCCGCCCTCAGAAGCTCGAAACAGGCCCGAACGGGCCGCATCCGCGCCAGTAAAAGCGCCTTTGGTATGCCCGTAGAGTTCGCTTTCAGCGAGGCCCTCCGGGACCGCGGCGCAGTTAAAAGGGATGAACGGCCCTTTGCTGCGTTGGCTGCGGGCATGGATCTGCCGCGCCACCAGTTCCTTGCCGGTGCCGCTTTCTCCGGTGATCAGAATCGATTCGTCCGTCTGCGCGAGCTGTTCGATGGCCGACAGTAATTGCTTCATCGACTTGGATTCGCCAATGATCGCGGTGCTAGCCTCGTCACTGCCACCGTTTTTCATTTCGTGCAGCCGTTGCCGCAGGTCATACAGGTCTAGCGTCTTGCGAACCAGTACCCCGAGGTGATCGAGGTCCACCGGCTTGGTCAGAAAGTTGTCTACACCCTGTTTCAGAGCATTGACCGCATCCGGAATTGTTCCGAAGGCGGTGAAGATGATAAAACCCGGACGCGGATCCAGATCCTGCACGGCTTTAAACAAGTCCAGCCCGGTCGCATCACCCAGACGAAAATCCGAAAGGATCAAACTCGGAACCGACTCCCGAATAGCCTTCAAAGCCTCGCGCACGGAGCTGGCGACAAGAATCTCCCTACCCTTCTGCTGCAGATCATCTGCCAGCAAAGGCCTCAGGGAGTCATCATCTTCTACGACAAGTATCGAATGCATCATGTTGGATTTTCAGGTTTACGCAAAGCCGGCAGGAACAACTCAAAGCCCCCCCGCTGTTCGGATTCATTCCAGCGGTAGCGGACCCAGCCATCATGCTCGTCCGCCACCTGCCGCACCAGCGACAGACCCAGACCGCTGGACTGCGCCGACTGGTTGGTGGTTGTAAAAGGTTCAAACAGAACATCTCTCAATTCAGGAGCCACCCCCGGACCATCGTCGGAAATACGGTAGAGGATACCGTCCTCGCTGCTTTCAAATTCCACATGCACCTCCGAACGCGCCCACTGCAGACCGTTTTGGATCAGGTTTTTCACTGCCAGTTCCACGCGAAAGGCATAGCCCAGAACAGAAGCCCCGGCAGAACCCTCGACCCGCACCGGCGTCTCCGTTTCACCGACCGCCGCCCGCGCGCGGCGCACCGCGCTCTCGAGCAGATCCGATGGACGGTATTCCGAGCTCTCGCCCTTCTGCCCTTTGCCAAAATCGACCACCTGCTGAATAAAGGTCGCCATCCGGCGCACTTCATCCCGAACGCCCTGAAAGCTGCGCGCTGGCTCGGCATCCTCAACCTTGCGCAAGCCCAGCTGCGCGTGGGCGTCGATGGCGCTCAGGGGCCCGCCCAGTTCATGGGTGAGAATGCTGGCCATCTGGCCCATTGAAGCCAGTCGCTGCGACCGCACCAGCCGCTGCCGCAGCATATCCTCCATCTCCTGCTTATCGCGCACCTTCTGCTGAACCCGTTCGATGGAATCGAGCATTTCGTTAAACGATTCCCCCAGCTCCGCAATCTCGCGCGGCCCAGCCGGCTGCACCCGCTGACCCGAAAGCCCTTCCGACACCTTGCGCATCGTCTGCCGCAGGTGCTGAATCCGCCGCCCAAAAGCCGCCTGATATCCTAGGATCATAATCAGACACAGCAGCACAATCCCCAGCGCCACCAGCAGGATCATTTGCAGACGAAAGTCCGCGATCGCACTGTCGATATCCTCCTGCCTGCGCGAAATCTGCAGCAAGCCCACCGGCCGGCCAAAGTCATCCTGCAGCGGCACAAAAAAGGAATAGGTCCAGGTGCCCTCAATCTCGTCGTAATCCCCGTAGGCTTCCGGCGAGCGCGCCAGCTCGCTCAAGTCGTCCCGCTGCCGGTAACTGCGCGGCTCCCCCGTCTGCAACAACAGCTGCCCATCCGCATTGAACAGATAGGCCCCATACAGCCGCGAAAAGCTGAAGATCGAATTCAAAGCCTCCGACGCCGACAGCAAATCCCCCCGCAACATCGCATGCCGCAGCGAGCCCTCAATCGACCGCCCGATAATCTCAAGATCCTCCTGCAAGCGCTCCTCCGCCTGATGCTCCCCCTGCCGGGAGACCATGAACACCATCGTACCTATCACCAAAATCGACGGCACCCACAAAAACAGCAGCAAATAAAAGAACGCCGGCAACCTCAGCGGAAAGAATTTTAGTCGAAATGACACAAAAACAACCCTAGCCCGACCCAAAGCAATCTGTCAAACGACAGTCACCCGCCAGCCTCACGAGCGGACGAGGTCGTCCACTCCCCGGGGGTGGGTGCGCCCCCGCACCCACGTAGCCGCGCCCCAGTTCCGTTTGGGCGAGGCGCCCAATCCCCCTCACCCCCAACGCACTCCATCAGGAATTAA
>JAFIGG010000046.1 GCA_020831485.1 Opitutales bacterium | reverse complement strand
TTCAGGCCGGGGACCCGGGACGAGCGCGGTTACGTAGGTGTGGTGGTCCCGTGCCAGTCTGCTTTAATGTCAAGCCTCTGAAATCATCAAATTCGATGACATTTTAAGGCTGACAACGAATGCGGGGTGTAGGTGATTATTGTGGATTCTGCTGAGCTTGGATTGATGAAATGGATGAAACCAAAAGTTGAAGGAAAATTCTGTCCGGTTCGGAAGGGGCTTAAATGGACTCTCTTTTTGCTGGGGGTGATACTGGTTTTGGTTGTGGGCTTTCTGTGGCTTGTGACCAGCTGCTCTGTGGTTGAGTTTGGGAAGGTGGAATAGGGCTGATTGGGTGAATTGAGAATGAATTTGAGGGATTGCGGCTTGGTGGTGTTCTGTCTGGTGAATCCGGTTATTCTGATTTCGGGATTGATTGGGGGTCAGTATGTGCCGAGGGATTCGCTTCTGGAGTCGGTGTTTTTGGGCTTTTTTGGGGTCGGAATGCTGGTGGTGCTGGGCCATCTCTGGTCGCGGGAGGGGACGCAGGATGACAAGATCTGGTGGAGTGTTCTGATATTTTTGATGGTGCCTGTTTTTTTGCCGATCTATTGGTTTCGCTTTGTTCGGCGGGCGGGGGGCGGCTTGACTTTTTGAGCAGTTTTGAGCAGTTTTGTGCCATGAAGGAATCAGGAAGCACTCTTTTGCGGGCCAGGGTCGATAGCGCTCGATACAAAAAAGCCGAGCAGGTCTTTGAACGCCTTGGCATGAAAACGACCGACGCTATCAATATTTTTTTCGCCCAGGTGGCGCTTCGGGAAGATTTGCCTTTTGCGGTAACTACACACCCGGAGCGTTTGATTTCGGATCTGGATCAGGCTAAAGATTGGAACCAAGCTTTCGGTGAGTACTAGGCCAAAAGCTGGCGAAGTCTGGTTCGCCGACCTGGGGATGATTGACAAGGGACGCCCGGTGCTGGTGCTGTCGTATCCCCGACCGGACGATTCCCGGGCGTTGGCCGTTGTTGCTCCCTTGACTTCACAAATCCGCGGTATGCGCGGAGAGGTGGATCTCGGGCACCCCCGGTGGCTGCCTAAGCCCTCGGCAGTCAACATTCAGGGCTTGGCTAGTTTTGACCGACATAAGCTGACGCGGAAGTTCGGGAAGCTGACTGCAGAGCAATACGACAAGGTTAAGGCGGAGATTCGCGAATTTCTGATTTCAAATTCGTAATTTCTAATGAAGTGCGTTGGTTTTGGATTCCGCACTCGGGACGAGCGCGGCTACGTAGCTGCAGCGGTCCCCGCTGCGCGGCTGGGGCCTGATTTATAAACGAACGTATTAAACTTGAAAACCGTACGTACGTATGCTAGCTAGGAACCGTGAAATTAAGCGGTACAAAGTTGCGGGAGAACGTTTATCGAGTGCTCGACGAAGCCTTGGATACGGGGAAGTCCGTTGAGATTCAGCGCAAAGGTCGGACTCTGCGCATCGTTCCGGATAAACCGGGTTCGCGCTTGGAGAGCTTGCGGAAACGCCCGACTTTGCGGGGAAATCCAGAAGACCTTCTGAGTTTGGACTGGTCCTCGGAGTGGAAGCCGTGATCGCCCTGGATACTCATGTGGTGGTCTGGCTTCACGCAGGGGAGGTCTCCCTTTTACCGGAGATGGTGCGGGGCAGACTGGACGGCGAAGACGCTGTGGTCTGCCCGTTGGTGGTGCTTGAGCTGGAGTATCTGTATGAAATCGACCGCATTACAATCCCGGCAGACACCATCCTTGCCGATCTGGCCGCTGATATCGGATTGGAGGTCTGTTCCCGACCCTTTGTCTCAACCCTACGTGAGTCGCTGAAACAAAAGTGGACCCGCGACCCCTTCGACAGGATCATTTCCGCCCATGCGGTGGCGAACTCCATGGATTTGTTCAGCAAGGACGAGTCGATCCTCAAAAACTGTGAAAGAGCCTTCTGGAGATAGTGCCGCTATCCTCGCTTTGCTCGGAATTGCTGATTGCTGATTCGTAATTTCTAATGGAGTGACCTGGTTTTTGATTCCGTACTCGGGACGATCGCGGCTACGTAGGTGCAGCGGTCCCCGCTGCATGGCGGGGGTGGGCCTGCTACTTTTCAATGCTGGGAGTTTCGCTTAAAACAGGAAGGTGCTGGCATCGTTGATTCTATCTGTTACTCCGCCGGTTCAAATGCAAATGGCTCGGCTTTCTCGAACTGGCTCGAGACCTGACCTGAAAGCACTCTTTCCATGTCGACGCCCAGATCCAGTTTCAGCACGGAGGCGTCCTCACTGAAATCGAGGGAATCAAGATCGACCCAGAAAATACTTGGGGAAATTACGGATTCCAAGTAGTAGCGTCGATCTTTGTGATCGGCGACTACCCTCCAGCGCGTGGTGGAAAGATTCGGAGCATTTTCAACGCTGATACCCCAAGGTACTGATGTCTGTCGAATGACACTGAAAACCGATGCCGCGGCAATCCGTGGATCATCACTCTGGACGACAGAATTTATATAGAAATGGGCCCGCACAAAACGATCGGATGCCCTCACAGTGCCTGGTAAAAATTCGCGGGGATTCACGCCTTTCCAGTAAGACATGATTGCCAGCTGTTCCTCGTAAGTTGGCTCGTTTGTCATGACCTGGAATTCCCGGCTGTGATGGATGACCGTTTCACCGTCAATGAACTCGATCACCGCACTGTCCCCACTTGCATCCGAAAGCGAGATATGGACTGTTGCCAGGCGGCTCGGATCTATCGGAAGAGGACCGGTGGCAGCATGAATTGGATTTGTCTTCAATTCGGAGACTGCTTCGGCGACCGTCGCAAAGCTATCCAGAAAGTATTGTGGAAAAACAGATAGTGATATTCGCGGTGTCACTCCGTCATCCTCTGGGTAGGTGGCATCCACCTCCCAAAGCAAATTCACAACCAAGCCGGCTTCATTCATCCCATCGACCGTCGAGATATCGTATCCTGTGACGATGAGGCTACCATACTGGGATGTCCATTGCAGTGAACGCGGACCCGCCAACCCGTTCCTTTCAATGCCTCTGGGAAGCACCCAAACATTACTGACCATTGGCAACTTCCAGTCCATGCTGCGTCCGGTAAGCACACGGTCTTCTGGACCTAGATAGACAGCCCGGGTGCACGCAACAGCCGAGGGATTGGCAAAGATCGCCATTAGTAAAAGGGCGATGGAGGGCAGGAGTAATGATGTATGGAACCTCATGATAATTATAAGGATATAAGAATGGAAATGGTGCAAGTAAGTTTGTTGAATTGATGTTCAGTTCGAACTGTCCAGAATATAGCCAGGCTGGTGACCCGAGCTTAATACGGGCAGATAGAATCGCCCTCTCGCAAATTAAATTCAGGAACGAAAGTCGGCGTCGTCAGTCCAATAGGACATGAAGCGTATCGGTATCAGATATTGGATTGGCCTGCTTGGGCTGTTGGCGGTGGCGTGTGGAGAGCGTGCTGGGGAGTTGGACGGGCCGCCGGTGCATGCTTCGGAGGGAGTGGTCGAGGCTCTGGATGGGCGTGCGGCTGGTGAGCTTTGGGTGGATCGCGAGCAAATGACCGTGGGCGAGCAGTTGGTTGTCCAGGTGCGGAATCGGGGTGAGCTGGCTTTGGGTTTTGGGCGGCCGGTGATGGTGGAGCGCTGGGATGGGGAGGGCTGGGTCGAGACGGAGGCCTCGCGGCGTTCGGCCTGGACCATGGATTACCTCTATGCCTTTCCGGGGGAAGAGGGTATCGAGCAGGTTTGGCCCTTCGGTGGAACTGAAGTATCGGAGCCAGGCTGGTATCGCTTCACGAAACGGGTGAATGCGGAGGACCTCGACGGTGAAAGCACGCAGCTGGAGCTGCGGGCGCGGGTGCGGGTTGTTGCAAAAGACCAGAGCTGATTAGCGGTACGAGGCAAGGATTGCTGCTGCGGCTTTCTTTCCCGAGACCACGGCACCTTCGATGGATGCGCTGCTGAGGTGATCGCCGCAAAGCCAGATTCCACCCTCTTGGATGAAACCGGGGGCATCGCCACCGGGCAACTGCTCCGGTAATCCCCGCCGAATACGATCTGTCCGCAGATGGCGCCAGTTGAGGGTTTGCGGACCAAACCAGTTGCTCAACTCTTCGAGTACCTTCGAACTTAAATTTTCCTCTTCAGCCAAACCCAATACCGATACCGACAGGAGCGCTTGCCCTTCGGGTGCGTAGCTGGGTGCGGCATCGCTGATGGCGCAGACATTGTTGACCCTGCCGACACCCGATCCGTTCAGGCAAATGATGGCTTCCTGCAGCGGGGACTGATCGGCGGCGAAATAGAGGTTGGTGACCGCGCGCCATTCCGGAATGGGACGCTTGAGGCTGGGAAGCAGTTTTTGGGCGGTCGAGGCGTCCGTCGCCACTACTGTGGCGCGGCCTTCAATGATCTCACCGTTTTCCAGGGTGACTGTCCCGGGACTCACCTGTCGCACTGGTTGATTAAGTTGGACGGCATCCCGCGGAAGGCCCTTCGCCAGCTGCCTGGGGATCTCCCCCATGCCCTTCGCCGGAAGGGTTGCGCTGCCACGGCCGAACAATTTGAAAGTGAATTCGAACATGCGGCTGGACGTTTGCAATTTCCGCTCGAGGAAAATTCCGCCATAAAAGGATCGGAAAAAGCAGTCGATCATTGGTTCTGAAAACCCGAATTCCCGCAAGTAAACCTCCGTCGAGCGGTCTTCGCGCGAAGCGATGGCTTCGAATGAACTTGCAAGGATTTTCATTCGCAGAAGGCCCACCCGCAGTTTGTCGAGCAGGCTGCCGATCGGAGCGGTTGCGCTGCTCCAGGCGCTGCCTGGGCGCCGAAAGACATCCATCAACCGGTGCATTCGGCCGTTGTGGTAGATCAGAGCCCCGGGTTCGAAGGCCTTCAGGTTCAGGGAATCCAGATCCAGTAACTGTCCGGTCTCGGGATAGGTATCCAGGTAGACCTGAAAGCCGCGGTCCAATAGAAAGCCTTCGACCACATCCGTGCGTACACGACCGCCGACCGCATCGGAGGCTTCGAATAAACGCACCTGTAGCCCGGCTTTGTGAAGCTGCAGGGCACAGCAAAGGCCTGCCATGCCGGCGCCGACGATCAGGACCGGTTTTGCATTGTTCAAAGTCACGAACTGACTAAGCCTCTATTTCGGCCCTGACTCGAGCCCAATCCAATCGACAGTCAGCCAAAACGCGCCCGGTTTGCCATCGGACAGGAGAAAGGCAATCCGCTGGATCGCGCTGAGCTTTAGTGGCGGACCCTGAAGAGCCCTGCCACGATAGCTTGGAGCAAAAGAGTCAAAGGGAAGTGATACTTCAGTCCATTGGCCCGCCTCGGTGGGAAATTCCGACCAATAGGCGATCTGGGCCCCGCGGTAGCGGGCATCGCTCGCGAGGCGGAATTGATAAACCCGACCGTCGCCCTTTATCCGAAGCCGGATGCCGGTGTGGTCAGAAAAATCCGTCTCTTCCAGCAGCGAATAAACCTGGGCAAAGCCTCCGTTTCTCTCAAGGGAGATCTCGCCGCTAAACTGGAGTGTTCCGTCAATTATTTGCGCCTGACCAGTCGAAAGGCCGCCCATCACGCCGTCGTGTTGAGGGAACCAGAGCGGCTCATCTGTCGACGAATCAAATCTGCGAAAGTGTGTCATGGATGTAGTGGATTCTGTGCTTTGAAGTTAAGAGTAAGGTTTTGCATCAATATGGCCTGGAAGCAAACAGGCTGTAGATTTAAACGGCTCATTAATTGACCTGTCCTGAACTTGGCGTATTCATAGAGAGGCAAACTTCCGTCCTCGACGTGATTAGGAACCGAGCTGAATATTCCTCATATGAAACAAAAAGATTTCCCTAAATACCCGGACATTTCCTACCTGCGGGAGAAAGCCCGCTGCTCCATTCCGCGTTTCGCTTTCGAGTATGTGGACGGCGGCTGCAACGTCGAAACGAACCTGCGAAGGAATACAGAGGAAATCCGCGATCTACGCTTGAAGCCGGTTTACATTCGCAAAGCCAATGAACCGACCCTCGAGACGACCTTATTCGGGAAAACCTATTCGGCTCCCTTCGGTGTTGCGCCGGTGGGCCTGCAAGGATTGATCTGGCCCCAGGCGACAGAGATTCTCGCTCAGGCTGCCTTCGAAGCCAACCTGCCGTTTTGTTTGAGCACTGTAGCTACCGCGGACATTGAGACGGTGGCGAAAATCACTCAGAGCAACGCCTGGTTTCAACTGTACCATCCGGTTGAAGATGACCTGCGCGACAAACTCATTAAACGGGCAGGAGACGCCGGCTATCCGGTTTTGGTTATTCTCTGCGATGTGCCGGCATTTGGCTACCGGTCAAAGGAGATTAAAAATGGTCTGGCGATCCCGCCGAGAATGACACTCAGCAATATTCTCCAGGTCATGGGTAGACCAAATTGGGCTTTGCGCACGCTACTTGCCGGCCAACCTGCTTTCAAAACGCTTGAGCCATACATGCCCAGTGGTATGAATCTGCGCCACCTCGGGCTCTTCATGAACAAGACTTTTTCCGGGGTTTTGAATGAAGACAAAATCAGAGCAATCCGTGAGCAGTGGAAGGGTAAGCTGGTATTGAAGGGAGTCGCCAGCGAAGAGGACGCGCAAAAGGCTGTCGAGCTGGGTATCGATGGGATCATTGTATCCAATCATGGAGGACGTCAGCTTGATGCCGGGGAATCCACGATTCGGCCGACTCAGCGCATCGCCGCCCAGTTCAAGGATAAGCTGACCGTTATGATGGACAGCGGAATCCGCACCGGTCCGGACATTGCCTGCAGCCTCGCTGCCGGCGCAGATTTCACCTTTCTCGGCCGCTCCTTCATGTATGGCGTCGGTGCCCTCGGAAAGCACGGAGGCTACCACACGATCAACATTTTGAAGAAGCAGCTTCACCAGGTGATGACACAGCTGCGTTGCGAACGTGTAGAGGACCTGCCCAGGCACTTGATCGAAGAATCCAGCGCCGGAAAACCCTGAGTAGGACGGTCAGCGAATTCTCAACGCTGTTTGTTTAGCAGGCGTTCCAGAAAGAACTCCTTTTGCTGGTGACCGAGGTCGCCGAAGTCGGCTGCGGTAACCAGCAGGTTGTCAAACTGGCCGCGGAAGGAGTCGGTGTGTAGTCCCAGTTTGCCTTCAGCGAAGGCGTCGCATTCGGTGGATACGAGCTTCTGGCTGTTGACGTAAAAGTTGAGACTCTTGCCTGAGAACTCGCCGCGGAGATAAACCATTTCGCCGGCCTTTAGGGCGTATTCAGTTTCAGCAAGGATATTTTCTTCACCGTCTTCTATCCGCAGGATCTGCAGCGTCCGACTGGTCGGCTGATAAACCATGGCGTAGGTGTTTTCAGGATCCTGAAAGCGTCCGATTAATCCGATGCGGGCATCCGAATGTTCCCTTTCGTCGAGGGGCATGGCTTGAACGTAGATATTGAAGTTGCTGAGGATGTACTCGCTGCTGAGAAAGGCGCTGCCGTCAGCGGGGGATTCCATGACCGTATCCGCTGCGATGTCGCTCAGGCGGTGCTGGGGGCGTCCGGTCCAGGTGTCGACCGTTGTCCGGGTCCATTCACCTGTTTTGTTCCAGGAAATGCTGATTGAGTCCCGCTCGAAATTTTCGGCAAACAGGCGCGGGCGAATATGGCCCATGTTCGCCAGCAGTTGCTCGGCAAAGATATAAGTGCGGCGGTCCGATATTTTCTTGAAAGAGGAACCGCGGAAATTGGTGCTCCAGTAGCCTCCTGCTTTTGCCTGGAGGTCGCTCATGGCAATACTCAGACGGTCGGCGATCCATTCCCGCTGTTCCGGATCCAGCGCCATCCAATGGCTGTTGCTACGCAGGAACAAGTTATAATAGACCGGTTGCCGCGGTGAATAGAGAGCGTAGTCCAGGTCATCGCGCAGGTAGAGGCTGGCGCCCAGCGCTTCATCGCCACCATCGGCAGTGCTGAATTCATGATACATGCCCCAGCGGCCAATGAAGTCCCCCTGCATGGCTCGCTTGCCAAAGGTCCGGTCTTTAAAGTTCGCGTATTGCAGCTGGCCGGGGCTCTCGAGGATCTGATCGAGGGTAAGCCCTTTGTAGAAGGGTTTGCCCTCGGCGTCGAGCCGCTGGATGCTCTGGAGGTAAGCCTCGAGCATTTCTCCTTTCCGCTCGGGGCTGCGGGCATCGTAGCGGGTTCTGCCAATGAGGCGGATGAAACTTTCATTGAAGTGGTCGTGAAGGGTCTGTGAGATGCCGGGGAAAGGGGATGCAAGAAGCTTGTTCAGGAACTCGCGGTGATCGTAGCTGGCTAGCAATCCCGGGGTTTCGTCGAATCCTACTACAGAAGCTGCATAGACGAAACAGGTGGAATGGCGTTCGTAGTAATTGGGATTGCCCCCGGTCCAGGCCTCGAGGCCGTTGAGCTGGAAGCGCTGGGCACCCCGCACCCGGCCGTCGGGGGTGAAATCGGCCATCATAAAAGCGTTTTCAAACAGCATCCCCTTCATAAACAGGCGTAAGCCCTCCTTTTCATCGGCAGAAAGGTGTTCCATAAAATGGCTGTTCTGCCAAAGCTGGGCAATGGAGTAGCCTAGAGCTGAGTCCCCCAGGTATTTTACCCGACCTATGCCATTGAGAATGCTGTTGCGCTGGCCCCTCATCACTTCGAGCAGTTTTTCGATGACAAAGACGTCGTCATTGCCCCCGGCAACCGAGGTTGCGAGGATGGCGACGGCCTGACGGCTGTCGCGGTTTTCCGACAGCCGCCCACGGTGAAAACCAGCCCGTCCACCGCTGCTGAGCTGGAGCAGAGCCTGATCCACCAGCTCTTCCGAAACGGACATGGGAACCTCGAAATGGTGTGGACGGTCCTGCAGGCTCAAATCCGGGCGTACGAACTCTGGGTAATCACTGGCCGCTGGAGCCGGTTCAATGCCATCGGGCTTTTCCCGCAAAAGTTCAAAGAAAGCGTAATCGCCCCCGTGTTCGAAGACGATGTAGAGGTTGTACTGCCCTTCGATGGCCTTCAGCGGGACCACCCGATCAATGAAGTGCTCGTAGCCACCGGTGTTTTCAACCCTGAAATCGCCGATCAGCAGGCCCTCGTTATCGGGTTGACCGATCCGTATTTCGACAAAGCTGCGGCCCATGTGGGAGTCGACGGAGTAGCGTGTCCGCAGGTATTTGAAGCCCTTGTCGAAGTCCACATCGGCAAACCGCACCCAGGAAGGCCCATGGCTTCGCGGCCGGATAAGGTTCGGTGTGAGGGTGAATTTCTCATGTACCACAGGAACATCGAAATAGTCGGGAATGCCGGTCAGGGCGTTGTAAGCCGCAACATCTGCAGGATAAAGACGTTGGCTGTCCGCAGTAAGAGCGGGGATCAAGCTGCCTTGAGCAGAGATCAGGAACGCAGCCAGAGAGAAAATCAGTGAGCACTTCATGACTGGAAGTGAAGCGATGGCCCTGCTCAGGGCCACAAGTCCGGGGATTTACGGTAAAGAATTATTGGGGGTTGAGGCAAAACGGGCCCTGATTCTCTCGAGCATGTTCTGGTCTTTTTCATGCGCGATGCAAACCAGACGTGGTTGGGCCAAGGGTTTTGCAGCTTCGATGCTTTCGCCGTCCGGGCTGCGTTCAATGTGCCAGTGGCCTTCCGGGGTTTCGATCTGTCCTTTGATTCTGAGGATGTCAGCAGGCGTTTCCCTGAGCCATTTGCGTGCGGTTTCTATGGACTGATCGGCTGGCCAGGTAATGCTTACCGTATCGAATGGGTTGGCGGCACAAGTAGCCAAGGGTTCGCTGGGCAGGTTTGGCTGGGTGCTTGGAATCTGAAATTCACAGCGGCAGTATTCCGCTCGCGTGATGCGTGCCGTGGAATTGAGTGCACGGATGGTCGCTTCGACGGCTTCGACGGTTTCCGCTGTAGCGGTATCGGTTTTGTTGATAATGATCCAGTCGCTGGAGCGAATCTGGTTTTGCAGAACCGGAAGGTTGGGCAGGAGTTTCTGGAACTTGGCGGGCGCAACGACAGTGGCGATGCAGCGTATCTCGAAGTCCGCACTCAGCCGATGGGCGCCCATCAGGGTTCCGATCGCGTCCGGATTGGCCATGCCGCTGGTTTCGATGATGACCGCTTCAACGGGCTCTTCGGCGTGAGCAGGCCGCACCGTTTCACGCATGATGCGGACAAAATCGGCGGCCTTGCATTCACAAAATAGGCTGCCTCCGATGACACTCTGGGTTGGAGTTCCGGTCGCGGCTAGCGTATCGCCATCCACATCGGTTTCGGCCAGTTCGTTCACCAGAAAAATCAACCGGTCGGTTGGATGGCTTTCGGCTATGCGGCGGAGAAAGGTCGTTTTGCCACTGCCGAGGAAGCCAGTAACCAGAATAACCGGTATTTTGGAGTGCATGCGTCAAAGCTTGGATTCGGTTTTTAGTTTGCCAAGCATTTTCAAAGCTTCCAGCTTGCTCCTTTTAACTCCCTTCTTTTCAAAGATTCCCATGTCAGCAGAACTTACCGGCAACGTCCTGGTCGCCCAAAGCGGCGGCCCAACCGCAGTTATCAACGCCAGCCTCGCTGGTGTAATTGATGAAGCACTCAACCATGAATGTGTTGAAGAAATCTACGGGGGCCTTAACGGAATCCAGGGGATTCTTCAGGAAGAGTTGATCGACCTCGCGGAGCAGTCCCAGCAGACCATCCGCGGGCTGCGCTACACGCCTTCTTCCGCTCTGGGCACCTGTCGCTATAAGATGCGCAAGGATGGCGATTTTTCCCGCGTGATCGACGTCTTCAAGGCACACAATATCCGCTATTTCTTCTACATTGGCGGCAACGATTCGCAGGATACAGCCGACAAGATTTCCAAAACAGCCGCTGCGAACGACTGGGAAATGCGCGTGATCGGCATTCCCAAGACGGTCGACAACGACTTGGTGCTAACCGACCACACCCCGGGTTATGGCTCGGTGATCAAGAATGTTGCAACCACTGTGCGCGACCTCGCTTGCGACGCGCAGGCCATGGCGCAGCACGACATGGTTTACATCCTCGAGGTGATGGGCCGCAATGCCGGCTGGATCGCTGCCGGTGCTTCGCTGGCCAAGCGCCGCGATTTCCCCAAAGATCCGCCGCACTTGATTTACCTGCCGGAAGTGGCTTTCGACGCGAATAAGTTTCTCGACGATGTGGCCGAGGTTTTGAAGACCGAAAAATACGCCCTGATTGTGGTGGGTGAAGGCTTGGTCGACGAAAATGGCAATTATGTTTCTACCTCCAGTGGCGCCACCGATAGCTTCGGACACTCCCAGCTCGGCGGTGCGGGGGATTATTTGAAGGGCTTGATTGATCAGCACATCGATGGCATCAAAACCCGCTCGGTGCGTCTAGGTCACGCTCAGCGTGCGGCTGCGACCAATGCTTCGCAGACCGATAACAATGAAGCCTATCAGGCTGGTCAGGCAGCGGTGCGCGCGGCGATTGCGGGCGTAACCGACAAGATGGTGACTTTGATTCGTGGCGATGGTGACCAGTATTCCTGCGAAACGGGTCTGGCAGACCTCAGCGAGGTGGCCAACGGAGTAAAACACTTGCCGGCCGACTGGGTGAATCCCGACGGCGTCAGCCTGAATCACAAGTTTGTGAAGTATGCAACTCCCCTGATCCAGGGTGAAGTTGTGGTTCCGCGCGAGAATGGGGTTCCGGCTTACATTCGCCTGTCACTGAACAAGGTGGACAAGCAATTGCCTCCCTACGCCTTGGGCTGAGCGGTCGGCGAACCCCGCTGCGCGGGCTGAGTTTTTATGCTTAGAGTCTTTTATCCGGAATCGTTCCCGGACGAAGGGTCGGTGCTTTCCTTGCCGAAAGAGGAAAGCCATCACCTCGTCCGGGTGCGGCGGGCTCGTCTGGGAGATGCCGTCGAATTGCTCGATGGCAAAGGTGGCTTTGCAATCGCCCGGATCGACGAAGTTGCCGGCAAAAGGGTCTCCCTGCGCCTTGAATCCGTGTCCCGGAGCCTCGTGGAACGCACCCCCGTTCGCCTCTGTCTGGCCTTTCCCAAACCAAAGATTTTCGAGGCCTTGCTGGCCAAATGCGTTGAACTGGGTGTGACGGACATTCTGCCTCTGGCGACAGACCACGCGGATCCGGCCGTGGCAAAAACGGAAGACGCCTCCCGCCGCGAACGATGGCAGCAGATTCTGGTCGAGGCCATGAAGCAGTCGGGAAACCTCAACCTGCCCCAACTCCACGAAACCCAGTCTCTGGACTCCGCTCTGGCATCGGCGGCCCCCGACCGCCTGCGCATTTGCGCCGCCCTGCAACCGGGTTCCGAATCGCTCTGGACAATCCTTCAGCAGGAATCAGCACGCCTGCGCCAGGGCATCGATTTATACATCGGCCCCGAAGGTGATTTTTCCAAGCCAGAATACCAGCGCCTGCGCGAATCCTGTAGTTTCTTCACCCTCGGCGAAAACGTCCTTCGTGTGGAAACAGCTGCCGTCAGCGTCGCTGCCATCGTCCACGAAGCCCTCCGCGTTCTTCCTGAATCCGCCTCATTGGAATAGACTAGTCCTAATCCCAAGACTCGAATTATGGGTTTTGTAAGGATTTGCTATGCTGGTCCTAAAGAAAAAAATAAAGGTGCCTGGCACCAAACAAAACCCCGATTGGAGGGCCGGCCTCCGTGCCGGCCGTAGGTTTATAATCGAGTCCCGACAAAGCGGGGCCCTCCACCGCAAAAGTTAGGGTGCCAAACAGGACTTGAAATAGCATCGACAAAATGCCGTTTTTAATATTCTTAAAAGCGTTATGTCTGAATTGAATGCTTTTCTGGAGGGGGCCTATTTGCGTGGGGCTTCGGACCTGCACATGGAGCTGGCTGGTGGCTTTCTGACGGTTCGGGAGCGGCGGGCGCAGGGGATGGAGCGGGTCGCGGAGTTGGATGCGGCGGCGGGGCGTCAGGTTTTGGCATCGCTGCAGGCCCAGGCGGGTTTGCGTTTTGAAGAAGATGGCCGTCCGCAGGATGGGCGGATTGTGCGCGAGCGGGTGGAGTTTCGTATTTCCTGGTTGCCGACCAGCGAAGGGCTCAGTGTGGTCTTGCGCGTTCTGCCGCGGGCAGCGAGTCGCTCAGAAACGGATTTTTTTGCGGATCAGGATCCTGCTGAGCGCACCGCTTTTCAGCGGGCAATGGCTTGTGGGGACGGCTGGATTCTGGTCTGCGGTCCGACCGGATCGGGTAAAACGACGACCCTTTACGAGCTGCTGTCGCATGTCGATACCCGGGAACGCAAGGTTATCAGCGTGGAAGATCCCGTCGAACGGGTATTGCCCGGGGTTTTGCAGACGGAGGTCAACCCGGGTGTGGACTGGACTTTCGAGACCGCCTTGCGGCGTCTGCTGCGGCACGACCCGGATGTATTATTGATTGGCGAACTGCGGGATGCGGTGTCGGCGCAGATTGCCATGCATGCGGCCATGACCGGGCACTTGATTCTGTCCACCGTGCACGCCAGCGATGTCGCCGGGGTCGTGGACCGCCTGCGTCAGTTGGGGATTTCCCTGAGAACGCAGGCTGAGCTTCACCGCTTGACTATCGCTCAGCGCCTGGTGCCGCGCTTGTGTCCGCATTGCCGAGAAGCCTGTGCGGATGACTATTGGGAGAGCAGCGGTTGTTTGAACTGCAATTTCAGTAAGGCGGCGGGACTCCATCGACTCGCGGAGCACGTCGAATGGGACCGTAGTGATAGCGAACAGCTGGCGTCGGGGACACCCGGCTACGCGCTTCGGGATCGCTGGCGTCAGGCCGGCGTTCCACTGCTACCGCAGCGTGCTGAGCGCGCTGCGCGGAACGGTAGTATTGCGCGACCTGCTGGCGCTTATTTGGCATCCGGCTTGGGGTTGTAGATATAACCGACCCCGTGGATGGTTTTGAAGCCGCTTGGGTCGAGGCCATGTTTGCTGAAAAGGGCGCGCACCTTAACAATGTATTGATCCAGACTCCGGCTGCGCACGTCCGCATGGATTCCCCAGACCGCATGAATCAGGGTGCGGCGGGTGATCACGGTGTCCGGATTGTTGTACATGTAAGCCAGAATGCCCAGTTCCTTGCGTCCGATCTTCTGGTTTTTGCCCTTCGGGAACTTGATCTCCATCCGCTTTGGATTGATGGTTGCCCCGAGAAACTGGAAGGGTTCGGTCGCAAGACTCGCATTTTTGGTGATGTCGAGGTCGTGCGCTGTTTCCGCACGGCGGAGCACGGCGTGAATCCGCGCGATCAGTTCGGCGAAGCTGAAAGGTTTGGTGATGTAGTCGTCCGCACCGACGTCCAGCCCCCGAACCCGGTCGGTCTCGCTGTCGTTTGCTGTCAGGAAGATGATCGGAATCGAAATGTTCTGATTGCGCAGATCCTCGACCAAGGAAAAGCCGGTTTGATCCGGCAGGTTGACGTCGAGCAGCATCAAATTGGCAAAACTGTTTTTCAGATACCGCAGGACATTGGCCGCACGGTGGTAGACCTGAGTATGCATCCCTGCGGATTCCAGTTGTTCGGAAATGAGGCGGGCGAGTTCAGCATCGTCCTCGACGATCAGAATCATTGGTTTAGGTCTGGCCATAGTTGCTATCCTTTTTGTGTTGAGAGTGTTAGAGTGCTTCGAGGGCGCGAATAACTTCTTCCGCATGTTCGACCGGTTTGACTTTGGGGAATACCTCTGCGATCCGGCCATCCTTGCCAATTACAAAGGTCACGCGGTGAACCCCTTCGTAGCTGCGGCCCATAAATTTTTTAGGACCCCAGGCTCCGTAGGATTCTGCAATTTTGGAGTCGGTGTCCGCCGCCAGGCCGAAGGGCAGGTTGTATTTGTCGCGAAATTTGCTGTGAGATGCATCGTCGTCTGGGCTAACGCCGATAACGGTTGCGCCGATTGCGTCAAAATCCGGATGCCTGTCACGGAAGCCGCAGGCTTCTTTGGTGCAACCCGGAGTGTCATCCCGCGGGTAAAAGTAGACAACCCATGGGTTGCCCAGAAGGCCGCGGGTGGAATGTTCCGTGCCTTGGGCGTCCTGAAAAGTGAAGTGTGGAGCTGCCTGCCCCTTCTCAATTAGCTGAATACTCTGCGCCATATCCTTTATGTTGTTTCTTTTTTATAAAAATAGTTCCCCTTGGGTTTCAATAGAGAATGTTTGTTTTTTTATAAAATTCTGCCTGTTCGGATAAGTATTAGGGTTAATTCTGACATAAAATGGGAAATCTTCGAATCGGATTCCTGTTTTTTCTATTGAGGCTGGCGCAAAGGGGTCTAGCAATGTTCTTCACTATGAAAACATTCGAATCCCTTTTTGCCGAGCTGTCGCAGAAGGCCGCCTCGGGCGATCCCGCCTCAGGTACCGTTAAAGCCTTGAACAAAGGCAAGCATTTCATCGGTAAAAAGATCATCGAAGAGGCCGGTGAGGTCTGGATGGCAGCGGAGTATGAAGGCCGGGAGAAAACGGCTGAAGAGATCTCGCAGCTCTTGTATCACCTGCAGGTCATGATGATTGCCAACGACCTCGAGCTCAAAGACGTTTACCGCTACCTCTAACTTTATTTCGATTATGTTTAAAATTGCTGTTCCGAATAAAGGCGCGCTGTCCGAAGCCGCCATTCAGATTTTGAGAGACGCGGGTTACCGCTGCAAACGCTACAGCCGCGAGCTGGTGGTTCGGGATGCCGAGCACAATGTAGAGTTTATTTTCCTGCGGCCGCGGGACATCGCGGTGTATGTCGGCTCCGGCATTATCGATGCAGGCATTACCGGACGCGATCTGGCTCAGGACAGTGGTGCGGCGGTCGAGGAACACCTGGGGCTGGGCATTGGCCGCTCCCGTTTCTGTTACGCGGTACCGGCCAACTCGGGATTGAACCCGGAGCAATTCGGGGGCAAACGCATCGCGACCAGCTATCCGCGCATCGTTAAGGAGGACATGCAGCGGCGAGGCATTGACGCAGAGGTGGTGCGTTTGGATGGAGCGGTCGAAATTTCGATTGAGCTGGGTGTCGCCGATGTGATTGCCGACGTGGTCGAGTCCGGGCGAACCTTGCAGGAGGCAGGACTGGTCATTACCGGTGAGCCGATAATGAATTCTGAGGCGGTGGTGATTCGCCGTAAAGGGGCGGGTGCCGACGACAAGGATTTCCTCGCTCTGCTGGACCGCATCAATGGCATCCTCGTTGCCCGCACCTACGTGTTGCTCGAGTATGTGGTGTCCGTTGCCAATCAGGAAGCGGCCTGTCGGATCACCCCTGGGGTTAAAAGTCCGACCCTGTCGCCCGTCAGCGATCCGGAATGGATTGCGGTTGCGGCAATGGTTGAGACGCGCGGCCTGAATCGGGTGATTGATGAGTTGTCCGCGTTGGGCGCACACGGCATCATTGCCCAATCGATTCGCACCTGCCGCCTCTAAGGCTGCGGGCCCGCGGCAGGAACTGTCATGTGTGGCCGTTACACGCTGAACACAAATGCCAAGGCGCTGGCGCGTCAGTTTGGCATCGACGGGGGCAGTGCCTGGCAGCAGGGTGTTCGGCCACGCTACAACATTTCTCCCGGACAGGGAATCCTCGCTGTGTACGAGGATGCCAACCGCGATTGCCGGGCTGCGGATTTTTTCCACTGGGGGCTGGTTCCTGCCTGGATGAAGGATCCCAATTCCAGTCGCCTGGCATTCAACGCCAGGGCGGAGACCGCTAAGGAAAAGCCGAGCTTTAAAGAGGCCTTGCGTTACCGGCGTTGTTTGATTCCGGCCAGCGGCTGGTATGAATGGAAGCGCAGCGGCCAGCTTGTTCAACCTTGGTACATTCGACCTGCAGAGGGCGAGCTGTTCCTGTTCGCAGGCCTCTGGGAGCATTGGCAGGAGCCCGGCGGCTCGGAAATCATTTCCGCTTGCATCCTCACGACCTCCCCGCCGCCTGCGCTTTCCAAAATTCACCCGCGCATGCCGGCAGTGTTGCGGCCTGAAGCCTGGCAAGCCTGGATGGAGCCGCGAAATCAGGATCCGGATATCTTCGAAAAATGTTTTAGCAAAGTGCCCGACAGCTTTTTCAAGGCGCATCCGGTCAGCGATTCGGTGAATCGGGTCAGCCACGATTCGCCTGAATTGATTGAGCCCGCAGCCGATCTATCCTCGGACCAATTGCAATTTGACTGGTAGGCCGATGAGCATGCGGA
Source organism: Opitutales bacterium (assembly GCA_020831485.1). Taxonomy (GTDB): domain Bacteria; phylum Verrucomicrobiota; class Verrucomicrobiia; order Opitutales; family Oceanipulchritudinaceae; genus JAFIGG01. Next base: position 9,579 of record JAFIGG010000046.1, on the reverse strand, counting down.
TAAGCAAGAATACTGTGCTGGTGGTTGGTTTGGGCAGCTTCCACGCCCGCTTTGTAGCCGAAAACCAGGCCAGTTTTCCCGGCATCGTATGGGTTTGGGCGCACGCTCCGGCCAGCGTCTGGGAAGAAGAGAATCAGCGCGCGAGAGAGAACGAATCCTACCTCCAGGCACTTGGCATGCGAGCCTTCGATCCGGATTTCGATTCCGCTCGCTTGCTCGGCATAATGGTGTTGACCGGTGATGGCCGCCGGCGGGTCGAGGAGTATGAGGAATGGAGCCGCTTCGGTTGTCCAATTTATTTGGACAAACCATTCTGCACCCGTTTGGAGGAGTTGGCGGCCCTGCAAAAATGCGCGGAGCAGCGCCGGATTCCCTGGTCGACAGGCTCGTCCATGCGGTTTTACGAAGGTTGGCAGGGCTTGGTCAGTGCCTGCGGAGAAGGGCTGGACCGCATTCAGTTGCGGGCTCCCTGGCCCCTGCGAAGTGGACGTGAAGGCTGGTGCTGGTACGGAGTGCATGCCTTGGAGCTGCTGGCCAATGCGGTGGACAGTCCCCTCTCAGCTGTTAAGGTGCAAGAGGCAGCAGGCGAACGGATGCTTGAAGCACAGTTTGCCAGCGGGCAAATCGGCGAAATCCGCAGCATTGATTCCTTTTCCGAGCTACAGGTGAGCGTTCAGCGGGCTGGCAAGGTTGAAAACCATTATTTCAGGGCTGAAGCTTCTGTTCTTTATCGTGGCCTGTTGGAGGCTGTTTTAAGCTTCTTTAAGTCGAAACGGGGCTGGCATCGCCCGCTCGAGCTTGAGAACACTGCAAAGCTTTTGCATTTCGGATGGGAAAGTCAGCAAGCAAAGGGCCTGATGCGAAACGTAGGGCCCCTCGAAAACGGTCGCTGATTTGCGCGAGTGTCAAAAAACAGCTAAAAATAGTAAGCTGCAGAAAATTTCATTTTTTTTCTTGCGCGGCAAAAAAAATGTGCGATGTTGAAGGCACATCAAAGATCCCGTAAGGGAGTTTTGGGGTAACAATAAGGAGTAGTGAAATAGAAAACAATGGCAGGCGGCTTAGGGGTAGGCCGCCTGCCTTATGTACAAATCACGCGAAGTGCATTTGTTACAGTCTGACAGCTTAACGGCCTCACAGCCTGACAATTCCTTCCATGTTGATTCAGTGCTTAAAACCAGCTCGGATTTTCCTCTGCCGCTACCAGGCGCTTTTGCAGCAGTCCGAGTAGATTCGGATTGTCTCCAATCAAGGGGCTCATGTAGGTTTTTAAACCCGTCTGACTATTTTTTGCGTTTTCGCAGATTTCCGCGATGTCGCCACCGGGACCGGCGTGGCGGCCAGGGGAGAGGAAGAGTAGAGCGACGAGGATTTCGCCACTGTTCCAGCCCTCCTCTGAGAGCACTGTTTCGAGCAGTGGTTCGTTGAAGGCGTAGCGTTTGCCTTCGCGGCGTTCCATGGATGCGGGCCGCAGACCGGTGGCTTCCTTTTGGAGTTTGGTCTGGAGGATTTCCGCGATACGATCGCGCATGCGGGCTACCGCAGGCTGGGGGGAGCCGTGATCGACCAGCACAACCCTGGGATGAGTCAATTGATGTTCAGCGATGCCCTCGCGGATATTTTCGGTGACGACCTGGATCAGGTCGTCCGCCGGCGATTCCGGGTCGACACCCAAAAAGGGTCCATGGGCGATCTGTATATCGCCAAGTTTTTCGCGCAGGGCGGCAAGGCGTTCCGGCATGTAATCCAGCACGGCGGCCGTCGGGCCGATAAAAAACGGCAGAACGCAGAAGCTGCGCGCGCCCGCGTTCCAGTCGGCTTTCAGCTGTCGCTCCCAGACCAGTGCCTGCTCGCCTCCGAGCGCCTGAGGATCAATGCGGCTGGAGTGGAGCAGGGAGACCGGCAGCACCTCCCGCCCACTGACTCGCGACAGCTCGGAAGCCCAGTGTTTAAGGTTCAGATAGCTGGCCGGGCGCAGCGAGCCATTGTCGACTAGGTAGATGCGATCGAATTGCATGCGGCTTACAAATAGCACCCGTTTCTAAAAAAAACCAAGCCTGCAGGTCGGTTTCCGCTGGCAATTCGAAAGTTGGATACTGATAATTCAAATCTCTTCTTTCTTGACTTTTGATCGTTTTTGGAAAAAAGCTTTCAAAATCTATCACCCCTCGTGAGATTATGGCCAATTCCCCAACCCCTTCCATCGACCGGAACCTAGTCAGCAACTTGGTCCGTCAGGCGGTATACCGTCAGATGGGCTTGAAGGCGCCGCGGCAGGGACCGAATCCTCTAGTAGTCAACATCAGTGCCCGCCACTGTCACCTGACCCAGGAGGCTGTTGAAATTCTTTTTGGCAAAGGCCACAAGTTGACGCCAATGAAGTGGCTGTACCAGGAAGGCCAGTATGCGGCCAAGGAATCCGTGACCCTCGTCGGTCCCCGCAGTCGCGTCATTTCCAACCTGCGTATTCTCGGCCCTTGCCGTGACATCAATCAGGTGGAGTTGGCGTATACCGATGCGATCGCGCTGGGCTTTGACATCCCGACCCGTGCCTCCGGTAAGATCGACGGCACACCCGGTTGTATGTTGATGGGCCCGAACGGCTTCTTTGAGATGCCTGAGGGCGTCATCCGCGCGGCCCCTCACGCCCACCTCAGCCCGGCGGATGCCGAGTTTTATGGCGTCAAGACCGGCGACATGATGAAGCTGCGCATCGGCGGCCCTCTGGGAATGACTTTCGAAAACATGCTCGCACGTGTGGATCCCAGCTTTAAGCTTGAGGTTCACATTGACACCGACGAGGGCAATGCCTGCGGCCTGCGCCCGGACACCCCCGTCGAACTTATCAAATAACTCTTTCCGTATTAATTAACCGAAAAAGGATACCAAATGAATGAATCAGTTGGACTCGTCGAAACCAAGGGTTTCACCGGCGCTGTTGAAGCCAGTGACGCCATGGTAAAGGCTGCCAGCGTCGATCTGGTCAAGACCGTACAGATCGGTGGTGGCTACATCACGGCAATCGTCAAAGGCGACGTCGGCAGCGTAAAAGCAGCCGTTGAAGCTGGCGCCGAAGCCGCACGCAAGGTTGGGGAGCTCGTGGGTTCCCACGTCATCCCTCGCCCGCACGGAGACTTGCTCAAACACTTTGATGTGTAAGCCGGACTCCCTTATTAACCGTAATCATACTTATTAGGAGACTATTACCATGGCTGTACAAGCATTGGGAATGATCGAAGCAAAGGGACTGATCACCCTTCTCGAAGCAAGCGATGCCGCCCTCAAAGCGGCGGATGTGACCATGTCCGGCTGGGAAAAAGTCGGCAGTGGCCTCGTTACCGGTTTTTACCGGGGCGATGTTGCAGCGGTCAAAGCGGCTGTTGAAGCCGGTGCTGAATCGGGTCAGGCCGTTGGCGAAATCGTCAGCGTGCAGGTGATCCCGCGCCCGCACGACGATCTTGGCAAGCTGACTTCCGCGATTTAAACCGCCCGAAACGATTCAAAGCGCTGCTGCCGCAATGAAGATTCTCGTCGCCAATCTCGGTTCCACCTCCTTTAAATACCGCCTCTTCGATATGGATGCGGCGTCCGAGCGCATGCTCGCAAAAGGAGGCTACGAACGGGTCGATGACCACGGAGTCGCGATAGCGGACGCACTTGAGAAACTCGTCGCCGACGGACATTTGTCCTCGCCGGACGATCTCGATGGCGTCGGTTTCAAGACTGTGTTGGGCAAAGACTTGTCGGGCTGCGTTCCAGCGGACGAGAAGGCCCTTGCGGCACTCGATGGCCTTGCCGCCATCGCACCGGCCCACAATCCAGCCTATGCGAAGGGGATCCGGCAGTTTTCCAAGTTGACCAAAGCACGGCTCGTGGCCCTGTTCGAAACCAGCTTTTATCAGTGGGTTCCGGAACCGGCCAAGCGCTACGCGGTGCCGCCTTCCTGGCACGCCGCCGGCATTCGCCGCTACGGTTTTCATGGAGCCAGCCATAAGTTCATTGCCGAACGCTCCGCCGCATTGCTCGACCGTCGGGACATCGTTGAACGAGTTCAGCAGCTCTACGTGAAAGGCCCCGGTCCGGAACCGGAACGCAAACCGCCCCTGCGGGTTGTTTCCTGTCACCTCGGTGGCAGCAGTTCCGTCACTGGCATCCTCAACGGAGTTGCGATTGGCAGCAGCATGGGGCTTTCGCCGCAGAGCGGGCTGCCGCAGAACAACCGGGTCGGCGATCTCGACGCCATGGCAATTCCGCTCGCAATGAAAGAGCTGGGATTGACATTGGAAGAAGCCGTTCAGGCGCTCTCGAAAGAGGGTGGTTTACTTGGACTCAGCGAGGTCAGCAATGACCTGCGCGACATCGATCAGGCTGCGGAAAACGGCGATTCGAAGGCACAGCTCGCCATCGACCATCTGATTCACAGTATCCGTCATTACATCGGTGCCTACGCCTTTGCGATGGGCGGGCTTGATGCAATTGTTTTCACCGCCGGTATCGGCGAAAATCAGGGCTCGCTGCGCAAAGCTGTGTGCGAGGGCCTCGAATCTTTCGGCATCATCATCGATGACACCGCCAATGCCCAGAAGTATTCCGGAGAAGCGTTTCTCCAGGCTGAGGGCTCGGACGTGAACATCCTGGTGATTCCCACCAACGAAGAACTGGTTGTTGCCCGGGAGACCTGGCGCCAGCTGCAAAAGTAACTGACTTTCATCTCTAAAAGGAAACTATTATGTCCAACAAAGCTATTGGAATGCTCGAAACCAGAGGTTTGGTTGCCCTGGTCCATGGTACTGACGCAATGCTCAAAGCTGCCAACGTTGAGTTGGTTGGCCCCCTGAAGCAGGTCGGCAGTGCGCTTGTCACTGCCACCGTCACCGGTGATGTCGCTGCCGTCAAGGCCGCCATCGACGCCGGTGCCGCCGCTGCTCAATCGGTCGGCGAGGTCGTCAGTGTCCAGGTCATCCCGCGCCCCGCTGCGGACGTCTTTGGCATCATCCCCAAAGCCGCAGCCAGCAATAAGTCCAAGTAACCGGGCCGGATCATGTTCCTGGCACGCGTCATTGGTTCCGTCGTCTCGACCAAAAAGGACGAGGCGATGAAGGGCCGCAAACTGCTGATTCTCCGACCTATGTTGGTGGATGAAGCCGACCCGGAGCGTTTTCGCCCCGGTCAGAATACGATTGTGGCCGTCGATAACCTTGGGGCTGGCAAGGGAGAATGGGTACTGTTCTGCCAAGGCAGCAGCGCCCGCATGGCAGAGGGCCTCAAAACCCTGCCCGTGGACGCAGCCGTGATCGGCATTGTCGATCGCGTCGAAGTTCAGGGAAAAACGACCTACAACACCCGCGATCAAGAAGACTAAACCATGGATTCCCAACAGATACGTTCAATTGTCGAAGAGGTCCTGAACCAGTTGCAGACAAAACCTGTAAGTGGCGGCTCTGCGGCACCGGCTCCCTCCAGGGCACCGGTCAAACGCGGCGGCGACCGCGGTGTCTTTCCGGATGCCAACGGTGCCATCGAAGCCGCCCACGAGTCCTACCTTCAGCTCTGCAAACAGGGTGTCGCCGGCCGCGAGAAGATCGTGCAGATCGTCAAGAACATGTGCTACCGCAACGCCGAGCGCTGGGGAAAGCTGGAATTTGACGAGACCAAAATCGGCCGCCTCGACCACAAAATCGAAAAGCTGCTGGGCATTCGCAACCTTCCGGGCACGGAGTGGCTCTCGCCACACGGTATGAGCGGCGACCATGGCATCACCATGGAAGAAAATTGCCCGTTCGGTGTCGTTGGTGCGATCACGCCGGTGACCCACTCAGTTCCGACACTTGCCTGCAACATTGTCAGCATGGTCGCTGCCGGCAACTCAGTGATCTTCAACGCGCACCCGAATGGGGCCCGTTGCGCTGCTGCGGCGGTCAAGGAATTCAACGAGGCCATTGAAGCCGAGGTCGGTATTGCCAACATCGCGACCATCATTGAGCAGCCGTCCCTCGAATCTTTCGAAGCCATTTGCAAGCACAGCCTGGTTCGCCTGCTCTGCGTGACCGGTGGTCCAGGAATCGTCAATGCAGCCATGAAGTCCGGAAAACGCGCGATCTGCGCCGGCCCGGGTAATCCGCCGGTCCTGATCGATGAAACCGCCGACCTGCGCAAGGCTGCCCGCGACATCATTATTGGCGGTGGCTACGACAACAATCTGCTCTGCATCGGCGAAAAGGAAGTGTTTGTGGTCGACAAGGTTTACCGCCAGTTTCTCGAAGCCTTTGAGGCCGAAGGCGCGGCAAAGCTGAATTCCAATCAGCTCGATCGCCTGACCAAGGCCGTTTTCACCATGAAAGCTGATGGCGGCGGATGTTCACATCCAGTCCTGAACCGCAAATTTGTCGGTGTTGATGCCAAGGTTCTCGCTGATGAAGTGGGACTGCAGGTGGCAGCCAAAACACCCATGCTTTATGCGGAAACCGATGCCAATGACCTCTTTGTCATCGAAGAGCAGATGATGCCGATGATGCCGATTGTGCGTGTTCGCGACGTAGATGAGGGCATCGCCCTCTCCAAGGAAGCCGAGCACAATTACAAGCACTCGGCGATGATTCATTCTTTCAACGTGCGCAACATGACCAAGATGGCACGTGCTCTGGAAACCACGCTGTTTATCAAGAATGGCGCTTGTGTGGCCGGACTTGGCATTGGTGGCGAAGGCTATTCCAGCTTCTCGATCGCAACCACAACCGGTGAAGGCATCACGACTCCGGACACCTTTACGCGCAAGCGTCGCTGTGTGCTGGTGGATGACCTTTCCCTGCAATAATTTCCGATTACGAAAATGATCCTGGCACGAGTAGAAGGCAACGCGGTTTCGACCATTCAGCATCCCACACTCAAGGGATGGCGTCAGTTGCTGTGCCAACCGCTCACCGCCGAGGGCGAAGTCGACGGCTATCCGATCCTTGCCATTGATGACCTCGGCGCCGGCTTGCATCAGCGCGTGCTGATTTCCAGCGACGGCAAAGCACTCAGCCAAAAGGTTGGAACCCGCTACACGCCATTGCGCTACGCGATCATTGCAATTCTAGATGAGGAGTCCGTCGCATGAAGCTTGCACTGGTCATCGGACGTGTGGTCCTCAACACTTTAGACCCGGCCTACAAAGGGGCCCGGTTCCTTCTGGCTCTGCCTTGGAAACCAGGGCTGCCGGAAGGCCAGCTGCCGAAGGGTAATTCCTTCGTTGTTTATGACAAACTTGGAGCCAGCGCAGGGGACTTAATCGGCTATTCGGACGGTGGTGAAGCCGCCGCACCGTTTGCGGAACCGACTCCCTGCGACGCTTACAACTGCGCGATCATTGATCGTATTCTGCATCAACCCCCAGAAACCGCAGCGACACCGGAACCCGCTGTCGCTGCCCGTTCCTAACTTTATACAATTACCATGGCCAAGCGTGTTTATACTGAAAACGACATCGTCGAACTGCTGAAAGCCGGCAAGGTCGCTGACCTGCCTGCCAATGCCATCCTGACTCCTGCCGCCCGCGACCGTATTAAGAGTGGTCTCGGCAAGAGCGCATCGAGCTCAGGAGCGGGTGTCGCCAAGACCTCAGCGGTCCCGGCTGAGCCGACTTTGCCGAACTACGTTTACGAGTGGGAAGACAAGGAAGACCCGAAGACACCTGAGGCGATCCAGAAATTCTTCACTTCACCCGTGATTGAGCGCATCAAGGAGCAGATGTGTGAAATGGGCCGCCGCATGTGGGCCAAGGACTACACCGACGGCAACGGTGGAAATCTGGTCGTTCGCGTCGGCCACAATCTTTTCCTCACCACCCAGACGCTGATCTGCAAAGGCTTTATGACGCCGGAAACCATCGCTCTGGTGGACTTCGATGGCAAGCAGCTGGCAGGCAAATACAAGCGCACGAGTGAGTGCATGACTCACCTGGCAATCTACCGTGTGCAGCCCAAGGCCCGCGCCACCTGCCACGCTCACCCGCCGCACGCCACTGCCTACGCGGTCGCCAATGTGCAGCCGCCGACTTGTATGATTCCGGAGGCGGAAGTGTTTCTCGGTCAGATTGGTATGGCCGAATACCAGACCCCTGGCACGCCGGCGAATGCCGAGGCTGTGGGCAAGGCCGCTAAGCAGCACCATGCAATCCTGATGGTAAACCACGGCGTGATCACCTGGGGTGACCACATTGAGGATGCCTACTGGAAGATGGAAAACGTCGATGCCTACTGCAAAACGATCTGGGTCGCTTCACAGCTGGGCAATGGCTTCAAGACGATTACCAAGGGTCAGGCTCGCGAGTTGATTGAACTGCGCAAGACTTTGGGCATGGAAGACAAGCGTGAATCCTGGAAAGAATGCGAACTGTGCGACAACAGCGAATTCCGTCCAGGTGTCGTCTGCGCGACGAATCCGGAAGGTTCCAGCGCACCTCAGCAGCAGGGCAGCGCGGCTGTGAGCTCTGATCAGGCGGAAGCACTGGTGCAGGAGATCACGGATACTATTCTCAAACAATTGCAATCCAACTGAGGACTCAGGAATGAAAGTTACCATCATTGGCGGCGGTGGCCGCGTCGGTTCAAATGCAGCTTTTGCGCTTCAGTGCGCGGGCATCGTTTCGGAAATTCAGATCCTTGACGCCAACCCGGAGATGGCCGAAGGCGAAGCCCTGGATCTCCTCCATGGCGCCTCATCCCTGTCCGATCAACGGATTTATTCCGGCGACTACGACCGCGCCCGCGACAGCAATATTTACGTGATCACCGCCGGCCTTCGCCGCAAGCCGGACGAGTCCCGTCTGGACCTGATCAACCGCAATGTGGACCTGTTTCGCAAGATCCTCGATAGCATCCGCGAGGCCGGCCACCTGAATTGCGCGAAGTTTTTCATCGTCTCCAATCCGGTCGACATCCTTACCCACCTAGCCACGGAAACCCTTCAGGTTCCGGAGAATCAGGTGCTTGGATTGGGCACGATGCTGGATACCGCCCGTTTCCGTTCCTTGATCGCTCAGGAGCTGGGTCTCGCCCCGACCCAGGTCAAGGCGCTGATTCTCGGCGAACACGGCGATTCGATGATTCCGGTCTGGTCGAGCGCGACGGTTGGCGGACTGCCGATGGCCGGCATGAAAAGCTTGACCCCGAATCTGCAAAAAACCCTTTTTGAGCGCACCAAAGGCAGTGGCGCAGAAGTCATTCGCCGCAAAGGTGGCGCCGGATGGGCCGTCGGAGCCACGATCGCCGAGGTCGTGCACGCGATCGCCTTGGACCGCCAGCAGTTGCTGCCGGTGTCCTCCCGCCAGCGGGGCAAGGCCTACGGCATCCGCGATATTTGCCTGAGCGTGCCGACGGTTGTTGGCCGCAACGGGGTGATTGAGCACATAGAAATCGACCTCTGGCCGAAAGAGATGCAGGGCCTGCAGGCTTCCGCCCGTGCCCTCAAAGACACTTTGGCTCAGGTGCGCTGACGCACAGTTTCAAAAAGCATCACCGCCGCGGCGGTGGATACATTCAGGCTGTCGGTGATTCCTTTCATCGGCAGCCTGACGGCTTTATGGGGTGGCTGTAGCCA
>JAFIGG010000138.1 GCA_020831485.1 Opitutales bacterium | reverse complement strand
ACATAATTTCAATTTTTCACCGGATCGTGAATAAATCGACAAGCCCTAAAGCCTGTGCTCCAGCGGGATAATTCGATGCTTGTTGGAGCCCAGCGCCTTCAGGCCAGGGCATGCGCGCCTCGGCCATCGTGTCCGATGGTAGAATTACTCAGAAGTCTACCGTGTTGGTTGGAAACATAGGCGCTGCGGTCCCCGCTGCGCGAAATGTGAAGCACCGTTTGTTGTCGGGCAGTCTCGCCGAGACAGCCGCTGGCCGAAGGCGGAAGCCACAGACTAATCGCGGCGGTCTCGGCGAGACCGCCCCAGTGTGATCATGAAAATACCAGTTCAACCAAGTGAAAGTCTAGGTCCTCCCGAACCGGGTTACGGGAGAGCAGCCGAAGGTAACTGCGTCGTCGCGAGGCGGGGTGGAGAACAACTGGAGGCGGACCTGCGGTCCCAAACATCTGTGAACCCGATTCGGCTGGGGCAAGGGACGAGCCTGCTGGGGATTGGCGAAGTCTGGAGCGAGAGCACCGAATCACGCGCACGGGATCTCCCGGAAAGCGTGCAGTGTGATCCTTGTCTGAGTGGTTGGGGTGAGAACGCAGGGAAGGACTGGTATCTAAATGGTGAGACCTGTGTGGATAGGACTGCCAGTCAGTTGGCAGCCACACAGGAGTCAGAGCCGCCGTATGAGCGATGAGGTCTGTTAACGCAGAAGGAGCAAAGGGCGGCAGGAAGGTGAATCTTCCTGGCTGCGGAGAGGCCGAAGAGACACCCGCGTTAGTTCCGGCGCAGCCGGATAAACAAGCGGGAGAAGCCCTGTGGGAAAAGTATGGGGCGCAACGGACGATCTGGAGCGAGAAGATGCTGATCGCCCTCGAAAGAGGGCTTAAAGGCAGGAAGTGGTTCAGTCTGATCGACAAGGTCGCTCGTGACGGAACGCTCCTGCTGGCTTGGGAAAAGGTGCGATCCAACGCAGGGGGCTGCGGCGTGGACGGCATAACGATAGACCGCTATGAGAAGACGGCCCGGAAGCGACTGCTCGTCGTTAAAGAGCGCCTGTTAAGCGGGGAGTATCAACCCAAGCCGGTGAAACGGGTGCGGATACCAAAGCCCGGCAGCAAGGAGACGCGGCCCCTGGGTGTGCCCACGGTGGAAGACCGTGTGGTACAACAAGCGCTACGGATGGTTATCGAGCCAATATTCGAGTCCCTGTTTGCCGGGCACAGTTACGGTTTCCGTCCCGGACGCAGCTGCCACGACGCGCTGCGGCGCGTGCATGGACAGCTGGTCGGGGGCCAAGCCCACGTGGTGGACATAGACATCAAAGGTTACTTTGATGCCATCGACCAGAAACGCCTGATGGAACTGGTGCGCGAGCGCATAGCCGACGGGCGTGTGCTTGAGTTACTGGAAAAGTTCCTGCAGGCGGGAGTATTGGAGGATGGGGTCTATACGGTCAACGAGGAAGGCACTCCGCAGGGCGGAGTGATCAGCCCGTTGTTAGCGAACCTCTACCTCAATGAACTGGATCACCTGCTGGCCAAGAGTGGCCACGCGGTGACCCGCTACGCCGATGATATGGTGATCCTCTGCGGGAGCGCAGAGGAAGCTGAGTTGGCGCTGGACCGGGTAAGAAACTGGATGACGCAGGCTCAATTGAGTCTGCATCCGGAAAAGACCCGGATAGTGGACATGAATCAAAAGCGAGCGAGCTTCGACTTCCTTGGCTACCGCTTCCTGCACAGCGGGAAGGGTAAGATGTTGCGATTGGTGCGTCCCAAAAGTCTGGCGAAACTCAAAGAGAGCATCCGTGGAAAGACCCGTCGCTGCAACGGGCACAGCATGGAAGTGATCATCCAACGCATCAATCCGGTGCTGCGGGGCTGGTTTGAATACTTCAAACAGGCCTTCCACACGGAACTGCGAGAAGTGGATGGATGGACGCGGATGCGCTTGCGCAGCATCTATCGGAAGCGTCATGGCAAGAGAGGTCGAGGACGTGGCAACGACCACCACAAATGGCCAAACCGGCACTTTAGCCAACTTGGACTGTTCAGCCTAAAAGAGGCCAAGCTGGAAGCGATCAGTCTCCATCGCGGAGTAAAACACTGACTGGAGAGCCGGATGCGGGAGATCCGCACGTCCGGTTCGGAGGGAGGGGTGGCGGTAACTCCGCCATCCCTACCCCTATCCGTGTGGTGTTTATTTCGAAAGGTGAATGCGGTCCACAACGACGCCGGGATCGACCATGTAGAGTTTCAGAGTCTGCGAACCGGACTCGGGGATTTCAATCTCGCCGCTGGCTTCAATGCTGGCGGAGAGCACGCTGTGGGACCAGACGCGGTCGCCGACTTCACGGTCGACGACGAGTTCCACGGGATCGGTGTCACCGATTGCAATGCCCACGCGCAATCCGGTGCCTTCTTTGACCGGGTGCGTTGGCAGCATTTGCACGCTGACCTTAACGCTGCCGGCGGTTTCCGCTTCGAAATCGTATTCGAGACGCGGGGCTGCTGCGCGCAGGTTCTCTCCCTGCTGGCTCGGGGCGGTGGTGGGGAAAATGGAAACGGAATGGCCGCTGTGGCCGAGACCCCGGATCACTTCCCAGGTGGCTTCGTGGGATCCACGCTCGCGCTGAAAGTCTTCGGCGTTGAGGGAGAGGGTGGCATCGGCTTTGAGGACCCGCTCGGTGGATGGTTCTCGGTATTCGATGCCTTCGTAAACTCCACGCAGGGTCAGGTTCGGTTCGTCGGATACCATATTCGGTGCAGGCAGCACCTGTGGGTTCTGACGGTAGGAGCGCCACATGGTGTCGGCGGGTTCAACGGACATGAAATGGCGCCATTTGCCGTCGGCGAGGTCGCTGTTGTAGTAGGCGGTGATCGCGT
>JAFIGG010000045.1 GCA_020831485.1 Opitutales bacterium | reverse complement strand
AGATTTGAAGCTTTGCCGAACGGGAAGCACTGGACTAATCCCGTATCACCAACCCTAGCAGTCTGTCGGGCTTTGCCCTGACATTCTGCTAGGTGGCGCCGTCTCGCCGAGACGGCCGGAGGCCGAAGGCGGGAACCCGCGGAAGCTTAGCGGTGCGCCCAATAGTTTCTTGCTTGCATGTGTTTCATATTTAAGTATCTTACAGTTAACTAACTTAATATCAAAACAAATGCCCGCCGAAACTGAACATCAACAACTCCTCAAGCTGGCTCGGAGTCGCTCTCTCCTGAGAGAAAGCGAGATAAGGGCGCAGGGCCTGAGCAGCACGGTCGTCAGCCGCGCCGTTGCCAAAGGGCATCTGGAACGGCTTGGTCGCGGCCTCTATCGTCATCCTGAGGCTCGATGGGACGAGCATCTGAGCCTGTCTGAAGTCGCTGCACGCGCTCCGCATGCAGTCGTGGTTCTCGTCAGCGCCCTCCAATTCCACCAAATAGGCACGCATCAGGCACATTCGGTTTGGATCCAGCTCCGCAACAATGGCGTACCTCCGCGCATCAGTTACCCGCCCATTGAGGTCGTTAAAACTGGCATCGATGAAGCCTTTTCCAAAGGCGTGAAAACACACCACCTCAATGACATAGACGTGCGCATCACCACACCCGCCCGCACTGTGGTCGACTGTTTTAAATACCGGCGTAGAGTCGGACTGGAGCTGTGTCTGGAGGCACTGAAAGATCTACTCGCGTCCTCGCGACACCGCACCACACCCGCCGAAATTATGGAGTTCGCCAAGCTCCAGCGAGTTTCGTCCGTCATCCAACCCTACGTTGAAGCCCTAAGTTAGCACCGTGTCATCGATTAAAAACAACCCAGTGGCAGGCCTTTCTCCGCAAAAACACCCTCAGCGCACCCAGCCTCGAAAAGGTAATCCAGTTCATTCAAACAAAAATCCCCTGGATCAATCCGGATTCTTCCCTCGACGGTCGCTAAAAAAATACACGACACACCCTCCACTAAAGTGAAGGGCTACCTTGTGACGGTTACATGGACCGTCGCACAACCTGCAACCCAAGGCAGGGCCGCCTCGCCGAGACGGCCGCTGGCCGAAGGCGGGAACCACTGACTAGAACCTATCCCAATCCTGTTAATCCTATCCAAAAATACTTGCGACTCCAAGCACGTGGCTACAGCTCGACAGAAAGCAGACGGAGCGCAGCGTAGATGGCGAAGCAAATCCGGAAAGCGGAAATCGGAAAGCGTAAACAAAGTGCGTTGGTTTTGGTAGAGGCTACAGATTCGGATCTATTATTGCCGGGTTCCGTACCGCGTAACAAGGCCCTCAATACATCGCTCGATTTTTCCGATTTCCGATTTCCGATTTCCGCTTTCCATACCTCCCTCTTCGGCCTAAAGGCCGCGCTCCAACGAGACCCCTCAGCCCCTCAGCCCCTCAGCTCCTCAATCCTTCCAAAACCCACCTCACTTTATCAGGAATCAAGAATTAGCAATCAGCAATTCCGAGCGCAGCTCGGCATAAGTGCTGATTTCCATCATACGGGCAATGCTGGAGGCCGGGCTGCGGGCGATGCGGGGGTCGCCGACGACGATGGCGAGGGCTTTGGCGCGGGAAAGGGCGACGTTGATGCGGTTGCGGTTGAGGATGAATTCAATGCCGCGGGAGCCATACTCGCCGTAGCTGCTGCACATGGAGAGGATGACGACCGGTGCTTCCTGACCTTGAAACTTGTCAACGGAGGCGATCCGGGCTTGGGCGGGGAGCACGGATTTGAGAATGTTTACCTGCAGGTTGTAGGGCGTGACATAGAGGATGTCTTCAATCCCCAAGGGCCGCCGGCCGCCATTGCCATCCGGGAAGCTGGCAAACAGCAGTTTGCCCGTCAGTTTACGAATCGCCTCGGCTTCCTCTTCGCTGCCCTGAACATTTCCCTCGTGTTCGACGGCCTGAAAAAGGAGTCCGCTGGCACGGGGCAAGGTGTAATCGGGCGAGCTCCATTGCAGGCAGAAATCATCCGTGCCTTTGGCCTCGAGCTGACCTTCGTAGGCAATATTCGATACAATGCGGCACAGGTCCGGATGCATGCGGTAGCTCTTCGGCAGAAAGATACCGCGTTCGCGGGGGATCACCCGGTGTCCGTCCAGGCAATAGTTGAGCACGGAGTCGCCCGCGTGTCCCGGGTGCGCGCCCTGCGTCACCTGCTCCAGCTGCATCTGGTCGCCGAGCAGCACAAGGTTCGAAGTCGCCTGCGCCATTGCCAGGGTGTTTGCCAGCGACACCTGACCCGCCTCATCGATGAACAGATAATCCAGTTCCCCCGCAAACTCCCCCCGTGCAAACAGCCAGGGCGTGCCGGCCAGAAGACCGGAGTCGTAGTTTTCGCGGGCCTTGCCGTTGTCATTGACCATCAGGATTCCATCGATGGCATCGTCCTCGGGGGACGCATTCGCCGGCCCCTTGTAAACACCCTTCAGCTCGTCCGGCATACGCTCCGCTACCGCCCGCAACAGGTTCTGAATGGCCTTGTGCGAGCTCGAGCTGATCCCGACACGACGGCCCTGCCGCAGCAAATGGGCAATCATGTTTGAAGCCAGCCAGGTCTTGCCGGTCCCGGGAGGGCCCTGGATACACAGACAGTCCTCATCCAAGCCGTCGACGACCTTGAGGATCTGCTCTTCCCGTGACAGCCCCTGCGCATCCTCCTGCAAGGCCTGAAGGGCAGCTGGACTCTCCCGCAGCAACAGCCTCCGCACCAAGGCCGGTGCTTCAGCCCCGCCTGCCATTGCCTCGATGAGGCCATTCAGAGCCTTCTCCAGAGCTCCCGGACTCACGTATTCATCCGGAATCCAGCTCGTCGAAGGCATAATGCGGCCTTCAAGTTTCTTTTCAAAACTTCCCTTTCCGATCTTAACAGCCAGCTCGCCCCGATCCGTGTTCAGCGCCACAACCGTAAAACGGCCACGCGGATCCGCTGCCGCCTGAACCATGTCGCCAATCTTGACCTTGATGTCCTGCCTTGGATCAAAGCTGTAGCGAAACACCAGCGACCGCTTCTCTACCTCGGGCTCCTCGCTCTGCAAATCACTGCCCGCGATACAGGCGATGTCCTCCATCAGCTCTTCATCCGTCGAGGCCAGCCGGTCAAATTTCCGCCACCAGATCGGCTTTGCATCGCGCCTGTGGAAATCCACAAAATCCCTGAACAGGCTTAGCAAGCGGCGCTTGGCCTCGTCCGGCTCCGCCTCAATCCGCTTGTTCAGCGCCTTGTGCAAAGCGTCCTTGCGCTCGATGTGCTCGCGCACCTTATCCATGGTCGCCGGCTCCGAGTCTGCAGCCTGCCAGGCAATCCCCAATTCCTTCTGCCGCTCCCTCAGCCATTCGGCCAGTTCCAGAGTCGAATCGCAATCGTCCTTATTGTAATCGCGTATCTCGCGCAGGATTTCGGAAGATTCCGGATCGGCACCCTGGCCACTCTCCAGCCAGCGATGGTAGTAGACGATCGACTCCCCTCCCGTCGCCACATCCGTTGCCCGCCCGGAGCGGTAGAGCCGCTCCACGTATTTGATCGAATAACTCGGCTCGCCCAGGCGAATGCCGTCCTTGACCACCGGGTAGAGGTCGACAAAGACCCGCCGCCTCAGCAGGTCGTCCACCAGCTCCTCCGCCTCCGGCTGACGAACCGCCAGCCGTTTCAAGGCTGCAATTTCGTAGTTCGCGTAGTGGTAAATGTGTAGCTCCGGCCAGTCCTGCAGACGCTCGTAAACCCAAGCCAGAAAACCGATCAAGGCCGCATCCTCCTGTTCTTCCGAATGCGCCCACCAGGCGCGAAAACGCATTGCCCCCTGCTCCCGCCAGGTGGCGCCCCAGAGATACTCCAGCGACTGTTCACCCAGAGGATAGCCCTCCAGATCAAAAAAGACATCGCCCTCACTCGCCGGCGGCAAAGCCCCGAGGCCCAATTCCCGATTCTCCGCCGGCGGTGCCAGCAACCGATAAGCCGGCGCGGCCTGTGGATCCGCCTTGCGCAAACGCTCCGTTTCCAGCTGCAGCTCCGCCTGCTCCCGCAGTCGCTCAAAGACATCCGCCCGCATGCCCTGCGGCCTCGCCTTCGCTTCCGCCAGAGCATCGATCGTGTCGATCCCCTGCTTGTGCAAAATCTGCATCTGCCCCCGCGACATCCTCGCCACCGAAGCCAGCGAGCGCAGCTCCTGCAGAACCGCCTCCGCATGCGACTGCCACAGCCGGTGATCTACCCGCGGATCCGGTTCGGGCCGGTTCTGCCGATTCCACCCAGCCATGAATTCCAGAAAGTCCTGCTTCAGGTTCAGGTAATAGGCGTAGAAGTCACGCGTCCGAAAAACCCGTTCATCGCCATTGCCGAGCACCACCCCAATCCGTTCCGGCAGCCGCCCCGTCATCGACTGCAGCATCTCCGCATAGCAGCACAGCTGCAGCATGAAATAGGGTTTGGGACTGCGTGCCAACTTCGTATCCCAGACCTCATAGCCCGCATCCTTATCCTCCCCAAGCCGCAGAAAGTCTGCATAGCCCGCAAAACCCTCCATCTCCAGATTCGCCTGAAAAATCACATCCGCAGCCTCACCTATGGCCTTCAGCGTATCTTCGACCCCCTGCGCTCCCTTCGAATGAACCTCAGCCACCCGTTTGCCGGAACCCTTGAGCTCCTGCAGAAAGCGCTCCTCATGCGCCAGCCCCTCATTCGCCACCAGTTTATTCGCCTCGGTCGACTCATCCGGCGTCGCCGCCTCCGGATCCTCCAGCCGCAGCCGGTCCATCCAGCTGGCAAAAGGAGACTCCATAAACACAATCAAATCACTCGGTGAATACACCCGCTGTCCGTTCCGAATTTTCATAAACCGCATAGTAACATAGCCGTCGGACAATTTTTGTCCCTCGCCCTTGTTATAATGCAATTTTTCAACCAGCGAACAACCCACACAAACAACTCATGAACCTACAAATCGGATCCCAGGAAGAAGCCTTACAACGCTACCAAACCGCCGTCGCCGCCAAAGAAACCCTCGAAGCCGTCGTCATCGCCCGCATGGACGCCGACCCGGAATTCAGCGACGACCTCCCCTCTGACTGCAAAAGCATCGAAATCTGCATCGTCATCTCCGACGACCACAACCCGACCCACTGCCTCACCGAAGCCATCCTCTACGCCGAAGACGGAACCATCATCGGCGACAAAGACCTCGACACCTTCCTCCTCCTCGACCGCAGCCTCCCCAACCACATTGACCCAGCCGTCAAATCCGAACTCCATCGGGAAGTCTTCCATCTCACCAACCTTGAGCCGGAATCCGTCGAACGGGTGCTGCGGTGGGAGATTTAGGAGGACGGCAACCAGTAGGATGCCAAGCCCCAAAAACCCTCCCAAAGTAGTCCTGAGCTTCAGCTCAGGGGCTATTGAGCACAAGCACGCCCCACTTCACCCCAAAAAAACTTCATCCCTGTGCCGCAGCAAAAATTCACGATGAGGAAGGTTTTTCTCCGGCATTTGCAGGCACTGACCTTCCAGGCTTTGAAAGTTCTCTGCTACACTTTCACTGCTAAAATGCGTTCTCAAATCCCGACTGGTTTCGAGGCGAAAGGACTGATCAAAAGTGATCAGCCCTCTGTCGAAGGCAGCATCGTGCAGGGCGTTCAAGCACAGGCCATTGCGTGGATTGACCCTGTTCGCCTCATCTACGGCCCAAGGAACAATGTGGCTCGCACGCAGTAGTGCTCTCACCGGGTTCCCCGTCAAAGCACAACGGAATCCGTAATTGGACAGCACTGTCCGGCGAAAGAATCCCTGCTGACGCCGAACCCTCACCGAAGCCATGCCTTCCGTAGGCCGGTCAGAGACAAAAGCTTCCGATTCACCTTCAAATGCCTCAGCCACCTCTTCCATCGCATCGACCAACTCCAGCGGAGCGCTCTGAAATTCATCCCAGACCGCCCGATCCTGTCGACTCGCCCCACTCAAGCCCGCAACTCCCCGCTCGCGCTCAGCCGGATCCAATGAAGTAAAATTACACAGCTTCATCGCCACCGCTCCCGGCGTCCGCCCAATCTGCTCAGCCAAGGCAGCAATCGGCGGATGCCCCTTATGCTGCTGACCAAAGGGCGTCTGCCAATAGAGGCGCAAAGCAAGAAGGAGTTCTTCCCTACTCCACGGGCGACGTGTCATGTTTCTACAAGAGCATAGAGGCTGGGTATCGGAAAGGTTATTCGGGGGGTGATAAGGCGGTTACTGGCCACACACTTTTCGTCGATTGGAATCCAGGGAAGCACTGAATCGGAAACCCGACCTATAGTCTCAGAAGAACCATACTTTTACAAATAAACATTTCGACCCGCTAATAATTGGACGTCCGGTATTCTTCTTCCTACGCCAATTACCACACTGGTGCCTAAGAAGGTATTTCAGAATCCGAGTAGATTCTCTTGTGACCTCGGATAATAATCAAATAGGCTTAGTAAAAATAACCAGAATGCCTGACACTTACCAGCAGAAGCTTGCAGAGAAAGCATACCGATATAAATCAGCATGGCTGCTATGCTGTGCAATACTTGGGTTTCGAGATGAGATGGACGATGGCTGTTTCAAGATTGATGAATACGAAACCTTCTCAAAACCTGATCTAAAACGCTTCCTAAGGGATATTGAAGACGATTACAGTAATGTCGTCCAATTAGTTCTAAAAAATCCAGATCGTCGGAGAATTGTAAGAAGTGTATCTTGGTTCGCTGAGAAATTCACAGAGTGGCAAGAGTCTGGCGATCCAATCTTTTGCATTGGTAATTATAAAGGAATCGACGAAGCCGTTGGCCCTATGCGGTTTTCCAAGGAGATGGAGACACCGCCATATGGTGAATTAATACTGCAGGGATATCATGGTTGCTGCCTCCGCCACCCCGAGTACATGCTCGCAAGGGATCTAAGTCTAAGCTACAATCTTTTCCTCGACACCGAGAATCAAATCAAGGCAATGCAGTGCAAAGACCTGCGATCCGATATTTTCGGGGCGGCCTGTGAAAACAGTATCTCCCTGGGGCGATTGGTTTTCATAACCTGCTACAATTTAATCGAGTCTTTTATAAGCGGGTTGTTGTTGGAAGCAAAAATGAATGGGAGCCTAACTCAAAAAAAATCATCCAACCTTGAAAAAATACAGATGAAGCCGCTACGTCGCCGGTTTCACGAAATTCCGCATGCTTTGACCGGAGAATCGATAACAAGCCAATTCGCTGAAACCGAAATCGAAGAATTCTTTGGCGACCTTAAATGCCACCGAGACGCTTTCGTCCATTGTATTCCCGGGAAGGATCCCGACAACCGGGGGAACATTCGCGAGCTCTACTTCCACGATGTCCAGAAACCGAAGGTTGACCGTGTTGTTGCCCTTACCATCAAGCTGATAAGCAAGGTCTGGAAACTAACCCACAATTCAGACACTCCGCGCTGGCTTCCAAAACGAGACAAGGATGGAAGGTTTGTCCAAACCAATCTCAAACTCTTTCCTCCACACAATGATTAAAGAATGAATTTCCCCGAATCTGTATTTGCTATCCCATATGGACCTTTCGCTTTATCGGAGGACTCAATCTGCGATACTTCAGGTATATTCTGGCAAAGCTACCAGGGATGACCAACCAGAGTAGTCAACACTGCTTCTCTCCGGCCACTGGAAACCGAATTATCGACATTGGAGTAAAAGCCCTAACCATCTATACTTAGAGATTGCTACCATATGAGCTCGTACTACATAATTGGTCAACAAGCTTGTGGAATGGAAGCTTGTTTTCAAGGATTGGTCCGACCGTTTGAAAACACACGTTCGTTCAACGTGCAATCAGACGGCTTGGCGGCATACAATTAGACACTACATGAACAGATAGTTTCTGCTTCTGCTTCATCCTGAGGTCCGTCTCATTCAAATTCTTTGCTCTTGAAACCCAGTGTGTTTGCGTTCTCAGATACCGTGCGCGCGGTGGCTTCGTCGAAGCCATCAGAATTTTCGGCTTCGATGTCCAGTGTGATTTTCACCTTTGTTCCGTACTTCGCCGAGAGGTGCTGGATGACTTCATCGACCGTCTT
Organism: Opitutales bacterium; assembly: GCA_020831485.1. Taxonomy (GTDB): domain Bacteria; phylum Verrucomicrobiota; class Verrucomicrobiia; order Opitutales; family Oceanipulchritudinaceae; genus JAFIGG01. Next base: position 19,084 of record JAFIGG010000045.1, on the reverse strand, counting down.
CTGCACGGATGATGCAACCTTTTGGGGAGGGATCTCGATCGCCCCGTAGAAGCGGGTTTTAAGAGCCGTGCCTGCTTGGGCTGATGAGGCTGTTGCTGATGGAGTTCCGGAAGGTGCCCCTTCAGGTGAACCATTCTGTGGTGACTGAGAAGCTGGTGATGCGCTCGATTCAGAGGTATGGGAAATCTGTGCCGTGGCGACATCAGGTTTGACTAGAACGCTATCGCCAAGAGTGACATTTCCGGGCACGGTGGTGGCGCAAAGACCGAGGTATTTGCCGCTGTTTTCATCAAAGGCATCTGCATAGCCAAAAAATTCACACAAAAGGGACTCTCCGCTGAATCCGCCCAGAATCGCATCGATGAGGAGATTCGGATGAAGCAGTCGAGGGAAGAACAGGTAGGCACCAAAGGCATCGAGTACGCTTCGAGTCGTAACATGATCGCGTTTTCCCCAGAGGTGTCGCTGAAGTTCGCGATGGAGATGGAAGGGATTGAAACGATTGTGTAGCAGTTCCTTGTCGCACAGCTTTTTGAGTGCCGTTCGAATCTTGTCATTGCTGCTTCCAGGACAGGGCAAGGTACTCCAAGTAATCATACCGGACTTCGGATCTTTAACTGAGGGCGACAGAATATGACTCCAGGTGTCACCAAGGCGGCTTGCCACCGTGTCCCCGCTTTCCCGGATCTTTTGAGCGGTCTGGGTCTTGTCGTGATTCGTGAGCTCGAGGTTATCCTGGTCCCTTTCGATGCTCTGCCAGGCGAGGAGTGTTGCCATTGACTCGCGAAGTCTCAGCATCTGGGACTCATCGGCAGCCAAAAAAACGAGCCCGTTGCGATAAGTTCGCGGTCGATTGGCCGCCTGGGTAAGGATCTCCTCCGCTTTTTCCTGGGCCGGTGAGTTTACGGCATTTCTTGAAGTGAGGGCCGATGGCGGTAGAATGATGAGACGGGTACTGATCTCGTCCGCAACATCAGCGGGATCCTGGGCCAATTGAACCCCACCGGGAAAGAGCGACCTGCCTTCCCACCGGCGCAACCGCTTGAGAATCTCCTCATCGACCTCGTCGCCTTCCAGAATCGTCTTGATACGGTCCTGAGCCAGGCGGGACACGCTGGGCTGAAGGGCAAACCATGATCGCGACCCATCGCGGTACAGATAAGTGGCTTTGTCTGACAGCCGGCGCAACGCATCGCCAAATTTCTCCGAATTCTCCCCTGGCTGGACACACGCCAGGAGCAGGTGCTGGTCGTCGACGCCCCGGTTCGGCCCGCTTGTCGGAGCAGCGGCGATGAAGATGGAACGCGCGACCCGACGACAGGCCGAGTATCTGCCCAGTCCCGTGTTCTCGCTGTCGATCAGGTGGGCTTGGGCGCCTTGTCCATCAATGTCAGTGCTGATGACACCATCCCAGCTGCCGCCGCCGGGAAGGACTTCCTTGATCACACTGGAAACACGGGGACTGTCGAGCGCCACCGAAGCAGGCATAATCAGAAGATTCCGATCCTCCCGCTGCCAGAGTTCCGAAATAACAGCAGCCATAAAACGGAGAACTCCGCGGGTCTTCTGGAATTTTTCCAGAGTGGACCAGACACCGTCGAGCTTGTCGAAGAGTTCCGGGTGAATCGGGTAACAGGCTTCCAGCTTGCGACGGTATTCCTGTTCGGAACAGTTCGACGGAAAACCTCCCTTGCCGGAAGAGTAAAGCTCGTAAAAGGCCTTCACTACGGCATCTCTGGCCGGATAGTCCATATGCGATTCGAAAAGGCGGCGGCGGACAATTTCGTAGCCTTCCTCTGCGCGGGTAGCCTGCCACGGAGTGGCGACGCGTTTGAAGAGATTGGAAAGCTGATCGAAGGCGGCTACCCCTTTTGGACCGCCCATCTCGATCTGCGAGGCGGGCAAACTGGCGACCAGCAGTGCATGCGGAACCACTTTGACCGCTTCGGTAAGGGATTGGGCAAAGCCAAAGTTCGACTCAAAAGAGCCACCGGCGAGTCCGTTGGCATCGACCGTGTCACGCAGGTAGGTGACCCATTCGTCGATCAGGATGATGCACGGACCGGCGTCTTGCATCAGTTGGGCCAAAACCTCGGCGCCCGGATTGGTACCGGATTCGTCCGAAGAACGAATCTTCTCGTAAGCTCCGGACCCGCCGAGCTGCCAGGCCAGCTCTCCCCAGAGGGTCCGCACCACGGTACCGTCGGGCTTCGTGCGCGGCTGATTAACACCGAGTTGGTGACCGGCGATCACAACCCGCCGTGCCGGCGGAGAATCGTTGATTCCGACGTCCCGCAGGACATCATCCATGCCAGCCAGAGAACTAGCCGGCACAGCATCGAACAAATGGTACAGGGCGAGCAGCGAGTGCGTCTTGCCGCCGCCGAAATTGGTTTTGAGTTCGAGGACCGGGCTGCCTTCTTTGCCGTCCAACCGCCTGAGCGCGCGATGCAAAAGGTCCTTGAGTCCATCCGTCAGGAAGGTGCGAGCAAAAAATTCGCGTGGATCTCGATATTCACTACTCGCCTTATCTGTAAACACGGCGTGAAGGTCCGCGACGAATTCTGCTTCGAGGAACCTTCCCTTCGCCACGTCGGCGTGCGGAGCTATGACCTCACGCCACGATTTGAGAGCAGCCAGTGGAGTGCCTTCCATGGCAGCGGAGCGACGGGTTATATTGCGAGCTTCCTCCTGAAACTGGACGCGCATAACCGACTTCGCCATGTCGCGGAGCTTGCGTGCGGGGTCCCCTGCCCTGATCGCGTCGGCTACCCGGCCCAGGGTGTCGAGATCGCGGTAGGCATCGTCGTAGGAAAACGGGACATCGTGGGCATAGCGATTGCGGATGTCATTGGCCTCTTGAATAAGAGAGCGAACCCGCGCCCGCTCGTTCCGGTCAAAACGATGGGAAAACAACGGCCCCCACAACTTGATCATGATCCGGAACAACGCCTGTACGTCCCAGTGAGCCTTGCCATCGATGGTGCGGACTCCCGCCTCCCCGAGAGCCCGCTCGATTTCGCCTTTTCGGGGCCCTTTGCACGCCTCGTCGAGGATATCTTCGACATACGGCTGCAAGGCTGGTTTGAGTTCGTCGAGCGCCTGCCCGATGCGTTGTTTGTTGGAAAGTGCCATGGCTATTCTTTGCGAAGATGTTGGGGTCAGGAGGGTTCGCCTGAGCGGAGATAGTAAATCATACGCCAGATCCGGTCGGACTCGCCCCGCTCGATCACTTGAAGAGGGGTGGACCCATCGAAGGCTTCATTCGGTTCCTGGAGCCACGCAGTCACCTCCCCACGGTCTTGGGTCAGATCTGCCAGCGCCTGAAACAGGCGCGCCAACTCGGTGAACTTGACGCTCGCCGGTCGAGTGGCCTTCGTGCCTTTCGACCAACTCACAATGGAGCGGGGCGAATAGCCCGAAAGACGCACCAGCAGGTGCTGGCTAACGCCGAACTCTTCGCGCAGGCCGCGGATAATCCGCGCAGTCGGCACGGACTTCTGCAGACTCAGGTGCGAAATAATACGCTTCTTGCCAACCTCAAGAGATTTTCGTCTTTTGCTTAGCGTCTTAGTTGTCATTTTTCAATCCACCTTGTTCTACAAGAAAAGTGAGGGCAAGGAAAAATGCAAATTTGCACCTCAATTTGCGTCACTTGCGCGGCGGAAGTTTCGATTCCTCCCAAACGCTCACCCGGCTCACGGATCGTTCGTTTTTCGGGAAAAAGGCGATGTTCCTGCCGCTCAATATCTCATCTGCTTGCGGAAACTCTATATCCTGGAAACGCCAGCAATCCCCTTGCCAGGGCGATAACCAGTCGTCGGCGTTTTCCTGAATTTTCTTCAGAAAATGGACATGACGCGGATTCAGCTTCATCCCTCAAAACTCCATATCGCTCTGCACCGGTTTCGCGGTTTCGCTTTCGATGCGGGCGGCGAGGTCGGCGTAGTCCTGCCATTGGGCGATGAGTTGGTTGTAGGCCTGGGCTTCCTGGCTCCAGCCGTTGTTGTCGCAAAGAGTGAAGAGGCGGTAGCAGAGCTGACGCGCTTCGGCGGCCTGGGCGGGGGGCAAGGTGTTGAGGACCTGCGCGCAATCAGCGTCACCGGCGCTGTCCGCCAGACGGATCAGGTGGTGGACAATCTCCCAGACGGTCAGGATGGCCTCGGTTTGGGGATCCCAGTTCCCGGGAAGGTCGGCCGGACGAAGCAGTCGGGCCTTGCCCTTGGCCGACTCGAAAATGCCGGAGGTGACCACGCTTTCGACCGAGACGTCGGTGGCGTTGGCGATGAGTTCGGCATCGCCGTAAGGACCGACCTTGAACGCGTGTTGCCCGAACCACTTGCAGGCGAACCGGGTGTGCGGGTCCATGTCGGAGACCTGCCCGTCCAGGATGCCGGCCAGCTCGTGGTTGATGAGCTGGAGCGCCTCGGTCACCGTCATCGGCTTCCCGTCGCTCTTGATCACCTTGTCGTAGCGTGAAAATATCGCCATCCCCGGCCCGATCGACGCCTGCGGCAAGTCCACCGGCGAAAGGTGAGCATGCTGCATCTCCCGCAACGCCTCCGGCAATTCCACTTCCAACGCCTCGATGAATTCGCGTTTGGTGATCGTTTCCGCCGTATTCGGACGCTGGCGACAGACTAGGATAATCGAGGAAGCGAGGGCATTGGTACCTTGTCCAATCATGCGACTCGCGTTTTCCGTTCGAGCCGGCCAAGTCCCCACGATTGACAAACCGGCTTCAAGCAGCGCGCCCAAAAACGTAGCCCAACCAGTGGATGCAATACCCTCGCTTTTTACTTCAGCTTGTTTGAAGGCGTAGTAAATCGTGCTTGGGTAAACTTCACTTGTGGACTGTGCCCATCGTTTAGCGACTTCAGACATCCCTCCTAAGAAAAAAGCCTCCGCTTTCTGCTTATTACCGTTCCGGTAGGGAGAAGCAATTAGCTCTTCACCCTTCGGCACAAGAATGCTTCTCATTAACGTCGGCAACGTCTTCTGGAGCGACCTACGCAACCACACGTAAAAGAAGTCAGATAGATCAGCGTAGCCAATGTTATCATAATAGGGTGGATCCGAGGAAAGAATCGTTCCCGGAGCAATATCGCGAGTCGATGCGTTGAATTGATCTGCACGACCGACTTTCAGACCTGCACAAGTTTGGGAGATCTTTTCAAAACCTCCAAGAACGCCCTTAAGGAAAACATGCCAACAACCGGAAGAGGTGCTTAATGGATTCGCCTCTGCAAAATCCCAGATCATGGGAATGGCTTGGCGCCCAAACAACTGTCGGGGACACTGAGCAATCGGCTCCCATCGAACGAGGCTATTGCCCAGATCTGCCATTTTATCGATAGCAAACCCCAAATACACCGCCACGGCATCGGCGTAGGCTTGGCGGCCGCGACCTTGTTGTTCCAGGGATTGGGCATCGTCGGGAAGATGGGGAACCGCCCGGGCATCGGCCAAGACCCGTTCCCGGGCTTCGCCGACGAGATCCGCAAAGGTCGTCAGCGCGACTAGCTGGCGGGGGGTGAAGAGTTTGCCGAAATCATCCATACCGTAGGGAACACAACTACCGCCGGTGAGCCGGGGAATGGCTCCGCTTGGAGCCCACGTGGGTCTAGCACTTCGCGACGCTGCAATCTGACCATCGTCTTGAGGCAGATACACACGATTTCGCTTACCTTCGCAGACTACGGCCATCAGGGTTGCATCCATTTCTCCGCGCTTCCCTGCATCTTTAATGTATTTTCCGCTAATGGGTACGCTGGAGATAATACATGAAAAGTTCGACCCCCTCCCGCTCTTCGTTCCTTCGTCCACGGCCTTCGGATTGGCCGGCTTCCCCACCCGGATCTCGAACCGGTAATCGCCGTTTTCGACGACGGGTTCCACCCAGGCTTCCTTACCGGCCTTCTTCGACAACCAGAAGGAGGAAACGAGCGGGACCGGTTTTCCCTGGAGGGCGGGATTGGGGCTCGGGACGGTGCGCGCCCAGAGCCAGGCGATGACGGTGAGTTTCTCCCCGGCCCGGTAACCGGCTTTTACCAGGTCGGGGCGGGTTTCCAGCAGTTCCTCGGTCAGTGTGTACGGCGGGTACAGGTGCCCAATGCGCTTTTCCGCCTCATCGCGCATCCACTGGCCGTAATAACGAACATCCTCGGCCAGCCCCTGCGCGCCTGTCCAGGGCGTGATGGACTTTTCGCCCGATGCTTTTCCCTGCCAGTCCGGATTGACCGGCGGCAGTCCGGCGAACTTCGGCGGTATCTCGATCATGGCTTTGTTGATCAGAACCGCCACGGGATTGAGATCGGAGGCGTGCGCCTCCATACCCAGACGCTGCGCCTCCAGCGGTATGGCGCCGCCGCCGGCGAAAGGATCGAGCACCGGCGGCATGGGGGTGTCGAGCGGCTGGTTGCTCCGGCGGAGGTGACGCTGCCAGGATTTTTCGATCTCCCGCCGAGCGGCTTTCAGGAGCTTCTCGTTGGTGGTGTTCTCCCAGCGGACCAGCTCCTTCACCAACTCATGAAGCCGGTCGCGTTCCTTCTCGACCAGGCGGTCCTCCAGCTTGGGCGAGTGCAACGGCGTCACCGTCAGCCCCAGCTCGATCTCCTCCTCGACCCGCTTCCGTTTCACTTTGTCGGCCAGCAGTTCGTCCACATACCCCGACGGGTCATCCACGAGCTGACAAAACAAGACCGCCCGCGCCGCCGCCAACGGACGCCGTGCCCACCAAAGATGCAACGTAGAAGGATGCCCGTGCCGGATCGACTTCTCCCGAGCACAGGCGTCATTGATCTCTTTTAGAGGGATCGAGACCTCGATGAGTTTTTTTGGATAGATGGTGGGAATCGTCATGGTGGCCAGTTGCAATCAATAAATAGACATCAGGTGGTCGCGTCGAGCACGCGGGTATCTCATTTGTTAATCTCAGACTGAAGTTTTTTCCAATGGCGGCGAACTTGCTTCTTGATCGCGGGTGATCGGAGTTTTCGTGCCGCTTCGTAAGCATACGTCAAGAAATTACCTTGGGCATTCTGTTCGCGACGCCCCTTTCCTTTGCGTCGATCGAACAAATAGCTATAACGCAAGTAGAGCTTTCGAGTCCGTAAACGGGAGGCAGGAAGCCCTTGGTCGGCTTCCTTTCGGTTTTGCTTTCGCTGAGTCTGCTTCGCCAAACTCACGCCGGCCCTCATCTTCGAGTAATAACGGGCAAGCGATCCGAGACGAATGAGAATTTTGGATCCATCAAAAGTGAACCCAAGGTATTGGATCACCGTGCTGAATCCGGATTCGTTTTTGGGTATTTCAGCCGGTTGTCCCGGCTCACCTTCATAAACAACTCTATCGGTTTTCTTCCCGTTTAACTCCAGGCGCACTGCTTGGACTTCTTCATGCACCAACCTTTCAGCTTCTTCCCTAGAACCCGGCGGAACGACAATCATTATATCATCACAATATCTCCGATAGATTCCGCCTAGACGCTTGATTTCCTCGGAAACCTTTCGATCAAAATCCAACATGTAGATATTCGATAGAAGCGCGCTGATGGGAGCACCTTGGGGTATTCCTTTTCCCTTCTTGGGATTGAATTTCAAAAGCCCTCCACCCCGCACTGAGTTTCGAAATGCTTTCGGACTACAAATCTGACGCCGCCGGTTGGCTTTGGGATTGTGCCGGCTAATCCCAAAAACTCGATAAACGTCCTCACGCGGTGCCCAACAATATTCGGTAAGATTTTTGAAGAGCGCAAAGTGGTCCTCCGGAAGACGCTCAACTCCAAGCACACGACACCATCGCTCCTTTAGGAGCTGATGGTCTAGCGTATCAAAGAACTCTTTAACGTCGAAGGCCAAGGCAACACATGGACGATGCGAATCGATGTACCGAAATACCTCCCCCGCGTAGTCAATATTCGTGCCCCCGTTCGGAACGGACCTGAATGCTGTTATCACCCGGTTTAGCGCGAGCCGATCCACTTCCTCCTCGTACACTCGTGTGAGAATGTCTGAATAATGGCTGTAGATCGCTGCGTCCCGATGAGCCGCAAGCCTGATGTCGCGGCATTTGGGCCTGACCTCAATGGTTCCTTGGGCGTCCCGCTTGATGCGGGGCGTTACCATCGTATAGCCAAGTAAGGGGAGAAATGAATGTTTCGCAACTTGGTCGGGATCACATGCTAAGGTTTCGGCCGCAACTCTCGAAACGGGACGATCAAAGTGCAGATAGTGTCGCGGCTTGAACTTGAATCCTTGGGTTATCACGCAGGTTTGACTTGGAAATTCTCAGCTGGGGAAAAACCTTCCCGAAGGAAGGCTGGAATCAGGGTCGCAGCAATCCGCAGTCCCAATCCCCAGCTAATCTGGACGGCCTTAGCCGAACATCGTCCCGGGTTTCCCCGGTAGCTGCTGGTTAGCGCACTGATGTATAGTGCAAGCATCACCATGAGCTGGACCATAAAGATCCGCATCAAGGTGCTGACGGTCGTCGCCGCCGTGCTGGCTGCCATGGAGGTAGCCACGCCCGGCCTTGACTTGGTCAGGTATACCCCCGGCTCTATTTCGCGCCGGGGCAGAAAATTTCTTATGGGGAAGATCAATGCCATTGTTCCAGCTATCTTTCAGCTTCATTGGCTGTCTGACTTTTCTTTTGCCCGTTTCGCTACGGGTAGGGATTTTTTGGCGGTCTTTTTCTTGACTGCCTTGCGAGTCGTCCGGGCGGGTTTCTTTTGCTTTTCCGGCTCTTTTTCGGGCAAATGCCCCAAGAAATTCGTGGAAGGGATAATGACCGGAGCGAAAGGTCCACGACCGGTAGCGGCGCGAATGATTTCCCGGGCAGACCCGAAGAGCATTGACGGGCCATTAGCTTTGATCAATCGCTCAAGCTTTTCTCCCTTGAGCGACGGATGGGCAGCGACCAGTCCTGTAACATCGAGGCTGAATTCGTAGGGAATATTTTTACCCTTCGGAAGGTGTTGATTGATCACCAGATTAACCAACCACAACGTTCCGTTTTTTTCCGGATGCTCTACTTCGAGTGACCGGACGTCGGACTTCAATTCGATGGAATCGAAATCGAGGTCCGGAGCAATTTTCGGACTGTACGCCTGGCTAGCACGAACCTGGATAAAATCTACCCAGTAGTCCTGGAGTTGAAAAGGTGCTTGAATCATGCCGCTTCGTTTAAGAATAATCGTTCCCCGCCCTTTTGCGAGACAGCTTCAGGGGCTGAATCAGGGTCACCGTAATGTAAGGGTTTTTTGCGTTCCGGTACAGCAGCTCGGCGCTCTTCCAACCAGGATTGTTGCGATCGCGGACCCTGCACTGCGTAAAGGCTCGCAGGCGCGAGAAAACCCTCGTCGAGCAGACGGAGCATGGTGTTGACGATACCCGTCGGGAAACCGTGACCGTTTTCCCACCGGGAAAGGCTTTTTGCTCCACATTGAAGTAGATCTGTCAGTTCCTTCTGACTCATTCCGTAGCGTTTGCGCATCGCCTTAATGTCTTCGCCAGACATCAGGCCCATGTGACGGGCACGCAGTTTTTCGATGCGCTGCCGGGACTCCTGCGTAAGAAACTCCTGCCCGGAACGCTTCTCAACCTCGACTTCAATGGTAGTGATGAACCGAGGTTCTTTGTCTTTGCTTCCGGGAAGATAGACATCAAACGGGCGTTTTTCTGTTTTTTTCATCTTCTGTTGTACTTTTTTCTGTAGGCCTTAATGGCGTTCTGCAGCTTCTCGCTCCCGTCGTCGACGTGGAGCGAAAAAAGGTTTATATGAACCTGCGAGTGGTGGATACCAATTTTCGCGTAAATCGGAACAGGCGAGCCCCACGGGTGGGGACAAAGGAATGCCCAGCAATCAGTGTGACTGCCGTCTCGACCGTCAAGCATTCCGACAACTTGGTGTCCAAGCACTTCATCGTGTTTCAGGGTCATGATCAAGATCTCGTAGGCTTCTTGTTCCAAGCCAAATGGCTGCCAGGAATTTTCAGCGGTAAATGTCCATTCAATCCGGCCCGAATTACAGGTTTCCAGAATTTCGATCACGGCTGTTTTCCATGATCCTGGGATGGGACGAACTTGCATTGGGCTGATTGAAGGGATTGGATCATGACCAAAAGGTACCAATTGATACCTTTTTGGCAAGAATTATTACGAGAAAGTTCATTTGCGGTTTTCTGTCGTCGCGTAGCCTCATTCTAATGTGGACGGAGGGCTAACGATTCTGGCGATTTCGATCTTGAACGTTGACGCATGAAAGGGAATTCCATCGTGGAAAGCGTTGGTTCGGTACACGGGAGCCTCGGCCTGGCCGTTGGAGACGGAGACGTAGGCGAGGATCCACTTGTCGGGATTGTTAAGGGCACAGATTAATTCGTTGCGAGTCAGGGTGATGTGCTCGGCGGAGGGGTGGCGGCCTTTGACTTCGATGAAGCGGAGGGAGCCGGTCTTTCCGCAGCGGGATTCGATGTCGTAACCGCGGTTTTCGACGGAGACGTCAACCGGATGGTTGCCGAGGGAACGCTCATGCTGCATAACGGCCTCCATGGCGGCGAGTTCCGAGGTCTTCGTGTCGGTGATCCGGTAGGGAGCGGCGTCCTCGGAAACGGCGACGTTGTGCTCGGGAAGGACAGGGGATTCGCGGAGCAGGGCTTCCGGAATGATCAGAGCGCCGCCCACGATGACCGGGGGGCTAGCGTTGATCTGCTTCTCCTGTTCGATCTCGAGAAGGCGGTGTTCGAGCCTTTCGGCGAGAGCATCGCGGCGGCGGGCGGCGATGGAGGAATTGAGTTTTCCGGGGGATTTACCGGCGCGCTCCTTGAGTTCGAGGTCGGTGGCCCGATTGTCCCAGTGGTTGATCTCGCGGGTGAGGCGGCTGTGCACCTGCTCTCGGGTCTTATCCAGAAAGTGTTCGCGGCGGGTGCGGATTTCCTTGAGGTGGTTGGGGACGAGATTCCCAATGGCGTAGGCGCGCGCTTTGGCTTCGAGGTCGCCGGCCAGCCACGGGGATTCAAGCAGGGATGTGACCGCGACGCGGTCGGCGTCGCTCGGGCTTTCGTAGTCCAGGTACGGGGCCGCCCCGGCGTGATGGATTTCTCCGTCTTCGGTAATCTCCACGAACTGGAGGCGCTGGGAGAGCAGGCGTTTTTCTTTGGATCTAGCACGGATGGGACGTCCGTCAGTCACGTCGCTCCGGATATAGAACAGGATGCGCGGGCAGGCGGTGCGGTTGTGGGGATCGATGAGAACAGTTCCCTGGCGGAGGAGATCGCGACTGGACTCCATGACAAGGTCGATGAGCGAATCGAGCAGCGGATGCCCGGGAGCAATGAGGGCGGCGGCGGGTTTCCCGTCGATGCGGATCTGGTCCTTGTGGAAGGTGACGCGTTCGTAGGCACGCAGCACGGGTGCGGCCCCCCCCCCCCTTAGGGGGGGGGGGCGAATGGATGCGGGGACATTGCGGATCTCGAACCGGTCGCGTTCCCGGGGAAGCAAGGTACCTCCGAATCGCTCGAAGGCCGCCTGAAAGAACCCGCCGACATGGTGGGGCTGGAGTTTCTGAACATTGGCCCGCTCCATCTGATCGCAGAGTTCGCGGATGCGGGTGTCCGGGAGACCTTCGTTGCCGAGCGCCCGCTCGTCGATGAGCCGCTGAATGCGCTCGTGGGACCAGTCGGTTTCCACGATCTTGTCGAGGTAATCTTTGGCCGCTGGATCGCCGGCGCGGCGGATGGCATCGATCAGGAGTTCCTTGAGGCTCTTTTCTTTGAAGAGTTCACCCAGAACATCGAAGACGGCTCCATTGAGGGTCTCGCATTCCTGTTCCAGCTTTGCGAGCAGACGGGTGAAGACGTCGGCCTCGCGGGTTTCCTCGGCGATGAGATTCCAAAGGTAACACTCTTCCCGCTGTCCGATGCGGTGGATCCGCCCAAAGCGCTGTTCCAAGCGGTTGGGATTCCAGGGCAGGTCGTAGTTCACCATCAGGTGCGCGCGCTGGAGATTGATGCCCTCCCCTGCCGCATCGGTGGCGAGGAATACGAGCACTTCGGGGTCGTTGGTAAAGGACTCCTGAATCGCCCGGCGCTGATCGCGCGCTGTCTGGCCATGAATGGTCACAATGGCTTCGTCCGATCCGTAGAACGATTTCAGCTTTCCTTCGAGGTAGCGGAGGGTATCCCGGTGCTCTGTGAAGATAACGAGTTTGCTCCGCTGCCCGGAGGATTTGTCGCGGACAATTTCGTCGAGCGCCTCGGATAATTTCACCCATTTCGTGTCCTTGCCGGATTTGAGAACAGCGGCGGCCTGTTTCTCCAGTTCCCGGAGAAGAGTGATCTCGGTTTCCAATTCCTGTATGCTTCGGGCGGCGGTCGCGAGATCGACCACCTGTTCCTCGGTCGCTTCGAGCTCGGACTCCGGCAGATCCTCAAGGTTTTCGATGGCCTCTTCGTCGAGTTCCGACAGCCCAAAATCCCCGTCGAGCCGGGCTTCGGCACCGCGCTTGAGGAGTTTTTCCTCGCGGAGGCGTTTTTCCAGGCGCTCGCGGCGGCGACGTAGGCTTTGGTAAATCGCCTCGGGGGACGACGCCAGACGGCGCTGGAGGATGGTAAGGGCAAAGCCGACCGTGCCGCGACGGTTGTTTTCGAGATTGTCGGCGCGGTTGAACTCATCGCGCACATACCTGGTAACGGATTCGTAGAGAGCGGCTTCACGGTCGGAAAGTTTGAAGGGGAGCGTATTGGCGTGGCGTTTGGGAAACAGGCGCTTCCCTTCCATGGTAACCAGGTTTTCTTTTACCATTCGACGCATCAGGTCAGACACGTCCTGCGCGTGTGCGGCATCGCGGATCCGGCCCTCGAAGCGGTCGCCATCGAGGAGGGAGAGGAAAAGCTGGAAATCCTGCTCCTTGCCGTTGTGGGGTGTCGCGGTCAGCAGCAGAAACTGGCGGGTGTGCTCCGAAAGGAGTTTGCCGAGCCGGAAACGTTTGGTTTGCTTGAGCTCGTTGCCGAAATAGGTTGCGGACATCTTGTGCGCTTCATCGACGATGACGAGATCCCAGTCGACCGCTTTGAGCTTTTCCTGGACGTCTTCGTTCCGCGAGAGTTTGTCGAGGCGGCAGAGGCAGAAATCGTGCTCCTGAAACCAGTTGCCCGAACGGGAGGATTCGAGGGCATCGTTAGTGAGGATATCAAATGGCAAGCTGAATTTTTGATCCAGCTCGTCCTGCCACTGTTCGACGAGACCTCCGGGAGCTACGATGAGGCACTTGGCCACGTCGCCGCGAATGACGAGTTCCTTGATCAGCAACCCAGCCATGATTGTTTTGCCCGCTCCTGGGTCATCGGCGAGGAGGAAACGCAGGGGATGACGCCCAAGCATGGCGTCGTAAACTGCGGTAATCTGGTGGGGTAATGGATCGACGTTGGAGGTGTTGACCGCCACAAACGGATCAAATAGGTAGCCCAGCTTTATACGCTGGGCCTCCGAGGCCAGGCGGAAATCGGAAGGATCGGCTGTGAAGCTGAGCGGGCGCGTGGTTTGTTCACGAGTCAGCTTGGACTCGTCCTCACGGTAGAGGAGTCGGCTGCCAGTGGCACCATTGGCACCCTGGTAGGTGATCTCGGCACAGGTGTCGCCGATCAATTCATGACTCTTGATCGTCACCCACTCCCCCGCTTCGATGCCCCGGATACGATCGCCGGTTTTGATTTCCTCCAGCCTCATGCACCGATACTACCATAAATATTCGACCTTGCATAGTATCGAATATCTTCATTATGTTACTTTATAGTAACGCATGAACTTTGAGGATTTATACCATCGCGGCTTGTCCCTGGAAAAACTGAGGGCCTTTCTCGCCGTCGTGCGTGCCGGCTCTGTGACAGCTGCTGCCGGTGGCGAGGGTAGCCGACGAAGCTTGATGAGCCGGCAGATCGGCGAACTCGAGAAAACCTTGGGAATAGAGCTGTTTTTTAGAAAAGGGAAAACCCTGAAAGTGACCGCCGCCGGACGGGAACTCGCGCTGCTCACTGCAACCTGCTTCAATGAATTCGAAGCATTCGCAGAGCGAGCGACGGAAGGTGAAACCGGGTTGCGAATCGGGGCCGGGGCTTCGATATTCGAAGCGGTGGTCTTCCCCCGGATTCATGAGATGCAGACGAGGCTGAAAGGATTCCGCTTCGAATTCATCACCAATAACACATCCGGGATTATTCGGGCTCTGCACGAGGGAGAACTCGATATCGGAATAATTCGCGCCGGTGACCATGGGCCAAACCTGCTGTCCACTCCATGCGGGGATATAGATTTCGTACCGGTTGGAAGGATCGATTTCGACCGCAATCTTCCCGAATGGGGAATGGCAAAGTTTCTCAATCGCGTACCGCTGGCGATGATCCGGGGCGACGGACAGTTCGTATCCGCGTTTCACCAGCTTTGTGAAGAAATGGACGCCCACCCGCAAATCGTCATAAAAACAGAAAGCTTCGGCCATATCCGCCAGCTTCTGCTCTCTGGGCACCCAGGAGGAGTCTTACCCAAGCCGTTGACTGCAGAACTTCCATCGTCGGATTTCCATGTTTTCGAAGATCCCCGGTTGAGGCGCCTGTCGAGGGAACTTGTGATCGTCATCGACACCCGCGTGGCGCGGCTGAACGACCGCTTGGGCGATATAGCGAATGAATTGGCACAGATCCTGTGAAGAAGGAATTATCAGACACCGCCCTTCTGGGGATATACCGAACGACAAGAATAAGATTATCGGACACCCGAGAAAGGGGTGTCCGGATTTGCTCCTGTCGTGCTCAATCGAGCGGTCTGCAAATCCCAGTGGCAAACCAATTGCCCGTCTGGATTTCCTAGCTGTCTCAATAGCAGGCTCAAAAGAGATTGCCAGCTCTTAGGCTCACCATTTACATCAAACTTGAAGACAGAAATGGCAACTTCTTCTAACTTTCATGACTCCTGACAAAGACATCATTGAAACCATCGAAAAGATGGCCCTCGACGGGGGCTGGAAGACTGATATCGATGAAGGATATTTCGAAGATTTTCTAAAACTGAGCCTGGATGACCTGGAGCGCCTGACGGTTACCCTGATGTTTTCCAAGGAAAAATCGATTCGCCGGCGATATGCGGAGCATCCGAACACGAGCCAAGTTCCTGCAACCGTTAAGGAAATCGAGACAATGCTGTTCCTTATGAGCCGCGGTCATCTTCAAATAAACGTCTTCTCGCGCCCACAAATAGCAGCAATCGGCAACGCCCACCCCACCCCGGAAATGGAAGAACGGCTGAATGCCTTTCTCCGCAAAATGCATCCTTTTATTCACAATACCGTGCAGTCAGCACTGCCTTGGTTCCTGTCACGCGATAAACCGCAGCAAGAACTGCCCTTGTAGCTGAGTGGGATTATTGGACTCCCACTTTTGGCGGTAATTACAGGACGATAAAAAAGAGTTCAAACACCTCGTTGTTCGTTCTGTTGAACCGTCGAACTGCAACAGCCCTCATAAAAATTCGTGGATGCAAACACGCCCTAAGTGATGCCCGAGCAAGGAACATTGATGAAAGTGTAGTAGCTATGGATAACCATGAGACTCGTTTAACCAAATAACCTTTCTCTAGGCTGATTTCGAAAAAATCTCACGGTGCTCACGCAGTGCTTCCGGGTCCGGCAAGAAACGATGTGGCAAGCGCAGCGGCTTTCCTTCAAGCCTACCGAAATTGTAAGCTTGAAATTCGGGGGTCTCCTTGGACTTCAACACACTGGAAAGGATGACCCGGTAATCCTCATCAAAGGAAAGCAAATGGCGATCAAATGCCTTGTCGTGTAATGCGTTTAAACAGATTCCGTTCGACGGATCGGCCCTCCGAGATTCGTTTTGGCCCCATCCAATAATGTGGCTTGCAATGAGGAGCTCAGGTACAGCTAAATCCGTCAAGGCGCATCGGCCCTCATAACTCCCAAGAATCGCTTTTCGGAAAAAGGATTGCACCCGACGCACATTAATTTTCCGCTGCACCTCCGTCGGACCCTCGGGGGCGGTTGGTAACTTAAGGGGTTCGGTCTCCGATGGCGGTTGGCCTTTCATCAAGGCTTCAAAAGTGGCCTCACTTCTCTCGGCCATCCTCGTCCAGTCCTGCTGGAAGTCATTCCACACTTTCCGATCCAAGTTGCTCGCTCCTTTTAAGCCAGTAACCCCGCGCTGTTGATGATAGGAATCCAGCGAAGCCAAGTTGCACAGCTTCATCGAGAGTGAACCCGGAGTTCGGCCCATTTGTTCTGCTACTTGCTGAATATATGCATTCGACTGATCGAACTGCCCAAAAGGAAGGCGGCAATAAAGGTTCATTGCCACGAGCAACTCGGTTTCTGTCCAATTTTTAGCCAATCAAGAGATCAAATCGCGTTGAAGGCTGCCGGGCAATCGGAATCTTAACCGGAGCTTCTAGCTTTTCGGCCTCGCACACTCGCGAGCTGGAAGGCTACTACATGCGACACGCCCTGCCCCAGCCCCTGAACCCTTTGCTTCCCGGCTGTTACCCATGTCCTGAACCAAAAGTATTACCTACGCCATGGACGGGCCAACCTGTGGTAAACCCTCAGATCTTAGCGACAAAAGTTCCGAGGATCGGATAGGCTATATCGATCTTTGAGACACGAATGGTTTTGTGATTTGGATTATCCGATTCGAATATCCATTCGGTTGAATCCTCGCGGTACCGCTTGACGGCACCAGACGAGTCTTGTCCGGGGCCGAATTCCGGGATGTTGGCGATGACGATTTGGCCGCTGCGCCGGGGAGTCCGATGCCATTCAAAGACCGCGAGTGAGTTTTTTGGCAAGGTCGGCTCCATTGAATCGCCTACGATGCGGACGATGAATCGATCACGCTTTGCCAGAGAGGATGGCACTTCGAGCCAGTCGCAGTCCTCAAGCCAATTGAGGTCGCGGGTCTCGAAGCCCTGAAACGGAGTGCCTGCAGCCAACGAAGCGACGATCGGCAGGTGCGTGCGAAAGGCCCCATCACCGATTTCGTGAATGGGAAAAGGGATCTGGCGTTCGGTTTCAGGTGAGTCGAAGGCAGCCGCAATGGTGGTGCGTGGCGCAGTGGATGCGGTGGTTTGCCGGGCAGGCTCCCAGCGTGCGGCACCACGTTGGGTTGCAGTTGTCTCAAAGGCCTCGACGAAGCGGGTGAAGAGTTGGATTTCCCAGCGGGATTCGACCAGTGGCTGTATTCCCATGAGGGTGCGTGCTTCGTTGCGGAATCGCTCGCCGAAGTATTCATCGAGGCTCCGCCAACAATGAATGATGCTGTCACGCCGCTTTTGAAGGAGGTTGTAGCTTGGCAGGTTGTCGCGCTTTTCCCGGTTGGCGCTGTTGCTGGCAGGCAGCAAGTTCCAGAGGTCGTTATTACGCCAAAGCGAGAATGGGATGGCGTGATCCACCTCGAAACGGCCTTTCAGCCTGCGATCGGTCCATACGCAAAAATCGCCATCCCACTCGGTGTAAAACTTGCGGGCATCCACGACGTTGCGCTCGGCAGAGGGCACGGTGAGCAGGCAGTCAATCACGGTGCTTGCCTTAACGGTTCTCTTGTTGAACAGCTCGGTGAGTTCGGCCCAGCGGAGCACTGTGGCGTCCTGGATCCAATTGCCAGTAAGGCACAGTTCCCGCCAGAGCGAGGCATCCATGACGACGGATTTCTCATTACGATCGTATTGAAGGATGGCGAATCCGCCACCTCCCGCATGTTTCACAGGCATGCTCCAGATTGTGTTTCTCAGCTTGGACAAGGCTGCGTTTGCAAGACGCTGCGCTTCGGAACCAAGTCTACCACTCCGCCAATCCACATAGAATGCGGAGAGTCCACCCCTGTTCGCATAGTGTGCGATCAATGGCTCCATTTTAGGGCGGATCGCTACGTCTGCACCGGTTGAACTGGTGCCTTGGCGGATGAGCGTCTGACTCGCGAAGATCGGCCAGTAGTAGAGCAGCCACTTTTCCGCGATGGCCTGGTTGGGGATGGTCACCTTGCCGTCGTCAGTGAAGCGTGCGAGGTGGGATTGCGTCTGGGCGATTTCAGACATCGCACGGAACAATGCGAGTTTGTAGGTGGCGACTTTGTTGTCGCGGTTGAGAATGCCTTCAACAAGGTGCAAGGGCCGATCACTCGCATCGTCAAGGCGACGCAAGATCATGGTGCGCCAAGTGATTCCCGCCCGTGCAAGTGAATCGTCCATGGTGTGCGATTTCTCCAGACGAAAGCCAACGCGCTCAAAGAGTAGTTCGAGTTTTGCGGGAGGGAGTTCGGTAAATAATCTGCCGTCTGCATCGCGGCGGGTTTCTGGATTGATGTCATCCCGGGACTGGGGAGTTGAGACCACAAGAACTCCGCCGTGACGCAGAACCCGCCGAAGTCCGTAAACTGCATCGAAAATCTGCTCTTCCGGGAGATGCATCAAAACGGCGGTGCAGAGAACACCGTCGAAAAAACCATCATCGAAGGGAACAAGTCCCGGCAACGAAGCGTCATGCAAACGATTCTGCCAGGTCACTGACGCTGCTTCAAAGTGCTCCTTGGCTTTTGACCGCATCTCAGGGGATGGCTCGGACCCGTAAACGTCTTTTCCTTGTTTGAGAAGATGAAGGCAGTCCCTGCCTGTACCACAACCCACATCAAGAATTTTCACGCAGTCACTGAAAGCGTCATCGAGAGTCTTGAAATAGTCGGCGGACACCTGCTCATACGACACCGCGAGCGTATTCGCGTGTCTGGCATAGTAGCTGGCGGTTTGCGAGTCCATGGAATGTGAGTGGCAGCGAGTCACGCTTCACCACAAGGCAACCGGTTTTACGACAGTATGTCAAAGCCGCTCCTGCACATCTGCTCGTATTCACCATGCTTACCCGCGCGTATCAGGCAAAGAGACATCCTTTTAGAAGAGATCGTTTTGCTTTTCATTGGCAAGGGAGATCAGGGGTTTCGTCGGCTGTGGTTTGATGGCTCTGTTGTGAAAGCATGATCCCCGGCGGTTTCGGCGAAACCGCCCCACCCTTTTGGTTGTGTGGATTACAG
>JAFIGG010000044.1 GCA_020831485.1 Opitutales bacterium | reverse complement strand
CGCCTACGTGACCTTCTCCTGATCTCTAAGAAAAGTCCGTATCAGGGGCCAGCAAAGGAAGGCCGAAAACAGAACGAACCAGTCGCCAAAACGCACATAAAAGCTCAATTCACGGATCCAATGACGACTGCGGGTGATTTCAGCAGTGTCGACGCCCTGAAAGTAAATGGAACCGCTGCGGTCCAGGGTGATATGGCGGATGTGCCCGTGGTCATCGATCCAGCCGCTCCAGCCGCCATTGCCGGTGCGCAGCACCGGGCGGCGGGTCTCAACGGCCCGCAGCACCGAGTGGGCAGCGTGCTGCCAGGCACCGGAGCCCTCGCCAAACCAGGCATTGTTGGTGGCCACAAACAACAAGTCAGCTCCAGCATTGACGCTGCTGCGGGCCAGACTGGGGAAGATATCTTCGTAGCAAACCAGAGGACCAATCCGCAGGGTCCGTTCCAGGGTCTGATAGCGCAACAAGGTTGGCTCCGTACCCTGTCGAAAGGAGCCATCCAGTGGGATCACCTTGTCCAGAAATGGCAACCAGCGCCCAAAAGGAACATACTCGCCAAAAGGAACCAGGTGGCGCTTGGCATAGTAGTTGTCGGTATCCACACCCTTTTCCGGATCCACCCAGAAAACCCCGTTAAACCAGTCTTCGCCCTGCTCACTGCGCTCAACCACGACCGCACCCATCAACATCGGTTTCTCAAGCCGCTTGCTCAACGCCGCAACCCAGTCCTCCAAAGGCCAGTTGCCCTTTAAAGGGAATGGCAGCGTCGCCTCCGGCCAGAGCAGCAGGTCCGGTTGCAGCAAGGCTCCGAGTTCCGTCACGTGCTCCAGGGTTTCGAGGGCCTCGTTGGCATACTGCGGATCCCATTTTTCCGGCGCCGCGATGTAAGGCTGCACAAAGGCAACAGTCAACAGGGACTGCCGCGCGGCAAAATTCCCGCTGTAGCTGAGTCCAAAAAACACCGTCGCGCCGAGCAGGCCAAAAGCACTGTAAAATTCAGGCGAAAGCCGCTGCCACCAGCGTTTTCCCCGCCAGTGGCGCAAGGACCGCAGGTAGGCAGCCAGGCCGAGGTTGAAAAAGACCAGAACAAAGGAGAGCCCCCAGGCACCGGTCCAGGAAAGTATCTGCAACAGTAGCGGCCGTTGCCACTGGCTGGCTGCCAGCGGCAGCCAGGGGAATCCGGTCAACACCCAGGAGCGCAGCCATTCCAGCAGCACCCACAGTGCCGCAAGCGCAGTAAAAAGCAGGATTCGCCGTGCTGCCCCTCGTTCGAGCACCTGCGGAATCGATCTGGCGGCAAACCACGCCCAGCAGGCGGGAAACAACGCCAGCACAGCAGCCAGTGCAAGGGCTGCCAGCCAGCCCAGCAGACCCGCCATTGGAAATGCCAGGTGGTCCGTAAACGCCGGCAGCCAGGACAGGATGAAAAACCAGGCCACCGTGGATGCGATCCAGACCTGACGAAAAACCAGCTTCGGCTGCGGGCTCATGAAAACCCACAAAATCAGGGGAATTAGAAAAACGTAGGCCGCCTCGGGCAGGTCATAAGGCGGCATAGCCACCACCCAACCGAGTGCAAATAACGCCGGAGCCAGCCAGGGAGCGAGTGACCGCAGTACGCGGATCACTTTTTCGGGCTCACCAAGGACCAACCCTCTTCCTTCACCAGTTTCTCGGCTTTCTTCCACTTCAGTGTTTGTTTTTCCATTCCGCGGCGAATCGTCACCGTTTCGTTCCGACCAGGCTCATTTGCGATGCGCACCGGGCTGCGTTTAACCTTAGGCAACTGCACATTGCCGGAACCTCCGCCAGTAGCCGTCACCCCTGCGCCCGCAGCAGCGGGAATGCCCGCCGCCTGCGCAGCATTGGCATCGGAGGGGCCGGTCGCACGGATGCGGTTCTGCATGTGAGCCATCAGAGATTCAAATGCACGGGCGTTGGTAGCGCTGCGGAAAATACCACCGCACAAATCGGCACGGGCCTGATTCATCATCTGCTCGAAATACGCATAAGCCTCGTTCTTGTATTCGACCAGCGGATCCTTCTGCCCATAACCGCGCAGGCCCACGCTCTGGCGCAGGTCCTCCATTTCGGTCAACAGGTTCTGATAATTGCGGTCGAGGTTGGAGATGATCACGTAGCGTTCCAGGCGCTTCAATGCTTCCGGTTCCTCAGCGGCTTCCTTAACTTTGTAGGCTTCCTGAACGGCCTCGATGACCTTTGCCTTCAAGCCATCCGAATCCAGCGGTTTCAACTCATCCTGAGCCAGCTGAACGGGGAAGGTCTGCAGAACCCAGTTGCTGAACTCCTTCAGGCCGTCTTCATTGTTTTCGGCCTTACCCGCATCCAATCCGGCGAGCAAAATCCGGTGGTCGATTTCCTCTTCGATCAGTTCAAAAAGGACTTCACGCGGGTTCTCGTTGTGCAGGGCATCCTTGCGCAAGCCGTAGATCACCTCGCGCTGGCGGGAACCCACATCATCATACTGCAACAGGCGTTTGCGCGTCGAATAGTGGTGCTGCTCGACGGTCTTCTGCGCGCGCTCAATCATGGTGTTGAGCCAGCGGTGCTCCAGCGGCTCGCCTTCCTGAAAAGAGCTTTCGAGCATCTTGCCCGCGCTGCCCTGACTGTAGAGGCGCATCAATTCATCTTCCAGAGACAGGAAAAAGCGTGTTTGCCCGGGATCTCCCTGACGCGCGCAACGACCGCGCAACTGGCGGTCGATTCGCCGCGAGGTGTGGCGCTCGGTGCCGACAACATATAGTCCTCCGAGTTCAGCAACGCCCTGCCCAAGTTTAATATCTGTACCGCGACCTGCCATATTGGTGGCAATAGTCACTGCCCCCTTTTGCCCGGCGCGGGCCACAATTTCAGCCTCCTGAGCGTGGTATTTGGCATTCAGAACGCTGTGCGGGATATTGCGCCGCTTCAGCATTCGCCCAAGCACCTCCGAGGAATCGACCGAGACTGTACCGACGAGACAGGGTTGTCCGCGTTTGTGTGCCTCTTCAAGGGCATCCACCACCGCGTTGTACTTTTCGCGGCGGGTTTTGAAAATAATGTCGTTCTCGTCCTTGCGAATGCAGGGCCTGTTGGTCGGGATCACCATGACGTCCAGGGCATAAATGTCCTTGAACTCATTCGCTTCGGTTTCCGCCGTGCCGGTCATGCCAGCCAGTTTCTCATACTGGCGGAAGTAATTCTGCAAGGTCACCGTTGCGTAAGTCTTCGACTCCCGCTCGATCTGCACACCCTCTTTGGCCTCAACCGCCTGGTGCAGGCCGTCAGACCAGCGCCGACCCGGCATCACACGGCCGGTGTTTTCGTCGACAATCATAACCTTGCCGTCCTGAACCACGTATTCCACATCCCGCTCATACAGGCTGTAAGCCCGCAGCAACTGGCTGATCACGTGAATTTCTTCGCTGGTGCGCTCAAATTCGGTTTGAGCCTCAGCCTTCAGGCGGGCTTTTTCCTTTGGTTCGAGCTCGCTGCGGTTGTCGATCTCCATGTAGCGGGTCGGCAGGTCCGGCAGCACAAAGGCATCGGGATTGTCCGGTCGCAGAAGTGCGCGACCCTTGTCCGAAAGGTCGGAGCTGCGCTGTTTCTCGTCGATGGAATAGTAGAGCTCCTCCTTCAGGGCAAAGCGGCGCTTTTTATTATAGTCGGCCGACATTTCGAGGTCAAAGGCATCAAACTCCTTGCGGATCTTGCCATCCTCCAGCAGGCGCAGCAGCGTCTTGTTCTTCGGCATTCCGTGCTTGACCTGCAACAAGCGCTCGAGGCCTTCGGTGCGGGCATCTCCGGTCGCATCGCCTTCAAGAATGGATTTTGCCTCGCTGGCCATGCGGTTGCACAGCTGGACCTGACTTTTGACCACTTTTTCGACCACCGGACGCAACTCCAGGAAGGGTGCCGAATTATCCGTAGGCACCGGCCCGGAAATAATCAAGGGTGTGCGGGCCTCATCGATCAGAATCGAATCCACCTCGTCAATGATACAGAAATAGTGGTCGCGCTGAACAAGCGATTCCTTGGACGTCGCCATGCCATTGTCGCGCAGGTAATCAAAGCCAAATTCGCTGGCGGTACCATAGGTGATATCGCAGTTGTAGGCCTCACGCTTTTCTTCCGGCGTCTGCTGGTGACCGCCCTTGATCACGCCAACCGTCAATCCGAGGAAGCGAAACAAGTGCCCCATCCACTCGGAATCCCGCTGGGCCAGGTATTCATTGACGGTAACCAGCTGGGCTCCGCGCCCGGTTAGAGCGTTGAGGTACAACGGCAGGGTCGCGACCAGCGTCTTGCCCTCACCGGTCGCCATCTCCGCGATGGCATTCTGGTGCAGGGCCATTCCGCCAATCAGCTGAACATCGTAGTGCACCATGTTCCAAACATCCTTGGTGCCGGCATACTCGATTTCCCGACCGCAAAGGCGTCGGGCCGCGTTCTTGGCCGCCGCATAGGCCTCAGGCAGCAAGTCGTCCACGGTCTCGCCGCTTTGCAGGCGCTGCTTGAACACCTCCGTTTTTGCCTGCAATTCTTCGTCAGACAACTTCTGGTATTCGCGCTCAATCGAATTGATCTGCTCCACGACCGGACGGGCACGCTTGATAAAACGGCGGTTGTGCCCCCCGGAGAAGCGCTTGAGTATCTTTGAAATCATAATCTAAAGGACCAAAAACTGCCTATCCTACGCATCCCTGTCCATTTGAAAAGTGAAATACGGGTTTTGTGGCAGGCAAAAACGCTTGGTAGCAACTCGAATTCCAGTCCAATTCCTTTTCTTTATCCGGGGATCAAGATCAAGATTAAGAATCAAGATCAAGAATGGAGATTCTGGGGTCGCCCCCTTCTCTTGATCTTGATTCAGCTCGATTTTGTGGCTGCCGACAAAACCCGAATTTCCGTCCAAAAGCGCCGCACCAGGTGCTGCGACCTGGGTGATTTCAAACTGCACAGCTATCGCATCACGCTTCAACGGGGCGCGTAGAACCAAGCACCCTCGGTCTGGTCCTGATGCGGCCAATAGACCCAGCGATTCAGGCGTTCACTGAAAACCCAGGCTTCCTGCTCGATGAAAAACCGGCCCATCCAGCCCATAGTGTCCACCCAGCCGTCTGCAACGGGGTACATCTCCCAGCCTTTGGAAATCCCCTTCAAGCGGTAGATCGCGCCATCGTTTTTGGTAAATGCATACATTTCTCCGCCGTGATCGACACCCAGGCGAAGGTCGACGCGACCCGTGTAGCGCTGACCCAATTGCTGACGCTGACCGTCAGGACCCTCAATCTGAAACTCGTAAATTGGTGCCTGACCACCGGGATCGAGCGAGGACAAGGGAAAATGATAGAGCATGCCATCGCGAATGTCCGCGGTCACATAATGACCCCGAAGAGCCGGAACATCGCTTCCATTGTAAAAAATGCCCGAACCGATTGCAGAGCCATTCCCCGGAGAACGGTCCCATTGGACGACCGGATAAGTGAAACCGAGGGTTTCATCGTTATCCGGCAACTCGTAGCTATGGCTTCTAAACTGGGTCGACTCAGGGCGAAACCGGTAGGTCCCTTCGCGTTCCGGCCAACCGTAATTTGCGCCAGGTAAAAGTTGATTGATTTCCTCAAAACGATCTTCGCCAATTTCATTAACAAAAATTAGCGGATCCCCTGAATTCAATGCCTGAGCAGAGGGTTGGAAGACAATGCGGTGGGGATTTCTAAAGCCGTAGGCATAAATCTCCGCAAGTACCTCCGGATCTGCGGCATCCACAAATGGATTGTCGGCCGGTATGCCATATTCCCCGCTGAGCCCGTCGCTCCCTCTCGGGTCGATGCGCAGGATCGTCCCGTACAGGCTGTCCAAACGCATCAAATCGCCCGGAATTCCCTCGTTGAAAGCTCCGCCATCGCCGATCGTGACATACAACAAGCCGTAGTCGGGCGACCCGGGCCCGGCATTCGGATTGAATGCAACTTCCTGTATACCGTGAAACTGGTGAGGAAAATCGATACGCAGAAGTTCCCGGCTAAAGCCGACAAAGGCGGATCCGCCTGGGCTCAGATCAGTCCACTCGGTAACGATACCCTGGATGAATGAGCTGGTTACAGAGGGACCGGTAAAATCGGCCGGCGCACTGCCACCGCTCTCGGTGTGCACCGTATAGAAACGCCCGTTGTTGGCATACTCGGGATGAATCGCGAAGGACTGAAATCCGGATCCCAGGCCCGGACTGTCAACGAAGTCGGAACGCCGATCGCGCAAATTAAAATACTCTTCAACATTCGAGTCCTGGATAAAATACAGCGGTCCGCGCTGATCATTTACCCACAACAAACCGGGCTCGGATGGGTCCGGCCTCAAGACACTGAGCCGGGCGCGCGGTGCACTACCATGGGTGGCCGGTACCTGCACAAAAGGCACAAACTCGACAAGCACACCAGACACAGGTATCGGGCCAAGCGGATCGTCCGGGGCACGAACCCAATCCGACGCGCTCAAACCCTGCGAGAATGCGAGAAGGGAAAGAATATTGAGAAAGGACCAACAAAAAGAAGACTGGGGCATTCACGGATTAACACGATAGCCGGGGAATCGTTTCACTAAAACCGCTCAACCGGGTTCATAGAGCTCCTCTCAAGCCCTCAACCAACGCTGGAGCGTCTGCGTGCGGTAATCGTGGCCGTTTAGTAAAATTGCCTGTTCAAGGGCTTGGGTAGCGCCCTCCGAATGACTCAGGCCCCATAAGGAATAGGCAATAAGCAGCTGACCCTCGAATTTTTTGCTGCGCTGCAAGTCCTCATCAAAAACCAGCAAATTAGGCAGTGAAGTCGCAAAATAATCAATGCGGGCTTCGCTTTCTATCAGTTTCTGCCCAAAAGCCCGGATATCCTCGAAGAGAGCCTGGGCTTGCCGATCCTCGCCAAGTTGCCTCAGCGCAGCGCCTCGATAATAGCTGAGAACGCTGTGTTCGCGAACCTGCATGCCTTCGAAGTCTCCGCTCTCAGAAGCGGCCCTGCGGTAGCAATCTGCGGCCTCCTGAGTCTGGCCGAGTAAATCCTGAGCACGCCCAATCCAGTAATAGATATCGGCCTTTGCCTGCAGGGGATGGTGCTGTTCGCCCAAATTCTCCGGTGGATTCAAAGCCTTTTCAAAACACCTCAGCGCCGACGCTGGACTCCTTTGCAACTGCGCCTCCCCTAGAGCAAGGCAAGATGCCGCATATTGGCGCAAAACTTTGCCTTCCCCGCCTTCCCATGGATGAAAAGCGCGGTTTTCAAGCCAGTTGAGGGCTTCAGCATCCGCCCCATTGAGGTTCAGCAGACAAGCAAACTCAACTGCGGCATCGTCTCGCTGAGCGACGAGGTCCAGACGCTTCCTAAATGCTGACAGACGATCCGCTGGATTTTCATTCAGCTTTTTTCGCAACTGATCGTATTCATAGAAAATCCGCGCGTCGCGTGGATCCAGCTCCAAAGCGCGCTGATAGGAGGAACGGGCTTTTGGCCGATCATCACCATAGTTCCAATAAGCCTGACCGAGGTTGCGGTAACCTCGGGCAAAGGAGGGGTCGGCCTGCACAGCCGCCGCCCAATGTGTGATCGCTGAAATGTGCCGGCGTTTATCGGCACAATAATTGCCGAGGCCATAGTGGGCATTGCGGTCTTGCGGATTCACGTTAACCGCCCACTCAAGAATCTTTAATTCCTCCAGACGGCTTGGAAAAAAGTAATCACTGCTCGCCGTAGAGGCGCCCTTGAGGCGTTCCTGCGAGCGCTTCTGGTCGCCCTCCCGGTGGTACAACCAGGCCGCAAGGTAGTCGGTACTTAGCGACTTCGACAGGGGATTCGGCACGGCCTGCTCGGGCCTCGGACTGAAATCATGCACTTCCAGCAAACGGATGCCCTCTTCGATGCATCCAACATCCACGTAATCCAGCACCACGTCGATAACCGTCTGGGCATCGTTACGACACAGTTTCAGGGCGTCACCTAACTCGTTGTTGCAGAAGCGAAGTTCGCAATGCGCCCAGTGATCCAGAGGGTCCTTGGCCACCAGCTCGGTCAACAGCCGCTGGGCCTCTTCCGGCTGTTCACGGCGGCGCAACTGAATGGCACGCAAAACAATGGCCTTTTGGTTATCCGCGTCAGCGTCGATGGCGGCCTGCGAATGCCGCATTGCCTGCGAGTAGCGCCCCTCGCGAGTATCGAGCACAGCCAATTGGTAATGCGCGGCACTGCGCCAGGCGTAGTTCCAAGTCGCCTTGGCAAGATACAGATATGCCTCCTCGACCCGATCGAGATATTTCAAAGCCAGTCCTAGAAAATAATGGGCTTCACCGCTTTCCGGATTGGGGTGACGCCCCGTGAGTCGATTCACCGCACGGCGCAAATGTGCGGCCGCGCCGGCAAAACAACCCCTCGACAGCAATTTACGGCCGAGAGCTGTGTTGCAGCGGATGTCGTCCGGATCATTTTCGAGAGCCTTGCGCCAATAATCATCGGCCTTGCGGGTCGGATGCCGGTAAAGCTCGAGGTGTTCGCCAATGAGATAGAGCTCCTCCTGCGAATGGACTTCCTCAACCGGCGGAGCGGCTACCGCCAGGTCCCGATTGCGTTTCAGACGGGAACGATCCACTGGTCGGAAATCGATCCAGCACTTGCCGTCCTCGCTAAAAACAGCGAGGTGGAGCGAGCAAGGATGCTCCCCTTTGAAAACAAGCGCCTCTCCTCTCCAAACGTCACCGGGTTTTAAGCTTACCTTAGCCTGCGACAGAATCCGATCGTTGTCTTTGAGGATGACTACAAGATCCTCCATCGGCTCCGAAACGGCCAGGCCCCAATCGATTCGCCGCTGCGCATCCACCACCAGGCGCAGGGCGCAGTGATCGGTTGCGTTCTGCACAGGCCCCAGGCCCTTGTAGGGCCACCAGCACTGACTGAAGGTCTTGGTTTCGCCGGGGAGCAAGTAGCTGAAATCCGGCTGGTTGTCCGTATAGACTCCGGCCATGAGTTCAATGTACGGTCCTCCTTCGTCGGTCAGTTCGCGATCCCAAGCGCGACCAAAGGCATCATTGCCCCAGGTCCATTGTTTTTTTCCGGGAGCAATATGTTTGTCGGCTACATGCACAAAGCCTCCCTGCGCGCGGAAATCGTATCCCCCGAAGAAATCAAACGCGGTCTCGCAAACCATGTAGCTGGTTGGCACAGGGATATTCCGATACCAGCTTAAGCCGTCCCCACCCTGGCGCTTGCCGTAGTCAATTCCGTAATACGCACCATCGGCATGCGGAAAACGGGGCATTGCCCGCACGGCGTGATCCGCAACATAAGTGACATCCTCAGGAAAGAAGCTCTGATACTCCTCATGCACCCGGGCAGCGACATTGGCCCACCATAAGAAGGTCTGGGTAATGGGGGTTCGATTGTAAAGGCGCCCAATCAATTCGATGCGCGAACTGCCTGGACGAATCCGAATGCCGTGCATGCCTTTCATTCGCGAAATCGGATCGTGCTCGGAGAGCCAGACAGTGACACTGCCATCGGCGGCCCGGTCGATCCAGCAGTCGGCGGGCATGAAGGTCGACGGGCGATGATGCTGCGGCCAATTGAATTCAACTCCACCGGATATCCAGGGGCCTGCCAGCCCGACCAGGGCCGGCTTGATGACCTCCTGCCGGTAAAAGAAGTCATAATTGCCATTCAATTTGTCCTGACCCAGAAAAATCCGCCCGCCAATTTCCGGAAGGATTTCCAGCCTCAGACAATCGTTCTCAATCCGTACACAGTCATAATCAACCCGCTGCGGCCCGTCCTCGTGCAGGAGTCTATCAATGAAAGGCAGCGGGTAGACCTTGCCAGACGAGCCCTGATAGACCCGCTTCTCAAAAAATAAAGGGTTCTTCTCTGGAACGCCCACCCGATAAGTCGGGATGGAACGCGGCTCACGAATGACTGATACCTTGGATGACATGCAACAGCTAATAGTTGATCAGTTAACAATCAAACAGTCAACGACGCGAAACCTGTAAAATCAACCCCAAGGCCACGCTACGGGCACGAGGGCGTGCCCGCTCCCGGGGGGACGGACGCCTCGTCCGTCCATCCCAGCCACCGCTATTTCACTCGCAGGGTAAATGCGGCAAAGGACATCGGTGGCAGGCTGCACTGCACCACGCCGTCGCGGATCTGCACGCGTTTCAGCGGCTTGGCGGTGACGACATTGGGTTTGGCGAAGGTGTTGTGGGCTTTGGCGTTAGGGCCAGTGACAACCTCCGCGCTCTCCACCGAAAGGATTTCCTTGTCGAGGGCGTGGATGCGCAGGCGGTGCTTCTCATCCAGGCTGCGGTTGGAGGCGAATACGTGCATCACGCCGTCGCCAAGAATCGCACTGGTGTCCACGAGCGGGACCTCGCCGTAGCTCTTGCTTTCATAAGAAGGGCCGTCAATGCCCACTCGCAGGGCTATGCCTTCGCGGCGGGAAGACATCATCATAAAGGGATAGAAGATCGACTGAATCAGCATCTTGTCGCCTTCCGTCATGATCGGCGCAATCACGTTTACAATCTGCGCAATATTGGCGATTTTGACGACATCCGCGTGACGGATAAAACTGTTGAGAAAGCCGGCCACTACAATCATATCCTCCAGATTGTAGACCTCCTCGAGGATGTGCGGAGCGGGTTTCCATTTTCCGTTTTGATCCGCACCCCGGGCGCGATACCAGACATTCCACTCATCAAAGCACAGATAAGCCCGCTTCTTAAGGCGCTTGCGGGCCTGAACGGCACGACAGACGGCGTCCATGTCTTCAATCTGCCGATCAATGGAGGCAGTCACCGCCAGGTAGTCCGCGGTATTGTTGGCTTCATTACCGACATAGCGGTGCAGGCTTATGTAATCGGCCCAATCGCCCAGGTAATCCATGACCTTCCAATCCCAGTCAATGTAAGTCGGCATGTCCTTGGCACAAGAGCCGGCGGCAACCAGTTCAAGAGAGTCATCCATGTCGCGCATCAATTTCGCAGCCTGCTGGGCGCGAATGGCGTAGTGTTCAGCGGGCACATGACCCAACTGCCAGGGTCCGTCCATTTCGTTGCCCAGGCACCAAAGCTTTACGTCATGTGGCTTTTTGCATCCATGCGCCACACGCAAGTCGGCGTATTTCGTCCCCGGGGTCGCATTGCAGTATTCAACCCAGTTGCGGGCTTCCTCTGGAGTACCCGTGCCAAGATTCACCGCCATCATTGGCGTCCAGCCCATCTCCTGGCTGAGGCGCATGAATTCGTTGGTACCGAATTGGTTCGTTTCAATGCTCTTCCATGCGAGCTCACGCACTGTCGGGCGCTCTTCTTTTGGACCAACGCCATCTTCCCAGTGATAACCGGAAACAAAATTGCCCCCGGGGTAGCGCATCGCGGTCATGTTCAACTTACGCAGCGCACCGAGAACATCCTTGCGGCAGCCGTGCTCATCAGCGTGTTTGCTTCCGGGTTCATAAACGCCCTCATAAACGGCGCGGCCCATGTGTTCGAGGAAGCCCCCGAAGATACGGGAATCAACTTCGGCAATTTGAAAGGCGGAGTGGAGGTACAGATTGGTAGGTTTCATATTGGTAGTATGGATAATGGATAGGGATAGTTATTGGGTTTGAAATTCAGGTCTAGAGCCCCTCGCATAAAGGGTAAAGCGAAAAGCCGAAATCCGTCGATTTCGCAAAACTTCAGTTCTTCCGACGACTGCGAAAAGCGCTCGGAGACTGCCCCATCACCTTGCGAAAAACCTTACTGAAATAGCTGGCATCCGCAAAGCCGCACTCCAAAGCGATCGAAAGCAAGGTATGATTACTACTTCTCAACAGGCGCGCGGCCTTGTCCACCCTCAGCTTGCTCAAATGCTCGCTGAAGCTGTGCCCGGTGTGCTCGAGAAAACGCTCGGAAAAATATCCGGGCGAAAGACCGACCCGCTTGGCCACACCATCCCGGGTCAGTTCCTGATCACAGTGCTCACGCATCCAATTTAAAACGAGTTCCATGCGCAGCGCCTCGTCATGAACGGGCACCTCGACAACGGTGTCCATCAAGCGCTCGAACTGAACACCGACCCAGCTACTCAAAGCCTCTTCGTCCTCAATCCGGTTCAGCTCTGTCAGCAGTTCGTGATTGAGACTGAATATGGATTCGGGATCCGAGGTGCCCTCGGCCAATGTCCGTGTCATGATCGTAACCAGGTCAATCAACAGGCCTTTGGTCTGCACCAGATCCCCCTCGCCAAAGCTGTAGATAGCCAGCAGCACCTGATTGAGCAAACGCCGCGACTCCTTCCGGTCTCCGCGCCGCATGGCAATGAACAATTCAGGCTCCAGTTCCCAGTACAGCTCGCGGAGGGGCCGGGAAGGCTTTGCCTTGGTGGCGTGAACCACCTGCGCCTTCGCCCGTTCACGCTCCTGCAGTTTCGCCCTCTCCCGCATCAAGGCTTGATTCACGCAATTTGCCTGCTGCAACTGCTTCCAGGCAGTCTCGACGCATTTACGGGCGTCAAGCAGGTGCTCCTCTGGGCGGTCGAATTCAAAAAGAACTCCACCCTCAAGCACTTGATTGACGCCGACAGGTAGAGCAGCACACAAGCGCTCGTCATCCAGCCACTCATAGTACGGCTCGCCCCAGTCGAAGGCCTGCCGCAATCGTTGTATATCCGCGGCATTCGCTGCTCCGGGCAACCAAACCCAGCGCAAGCGAATCCCCTCCTTTTCGCCAAGCGAATGGAGTAAGGCCTCGCAACCAAACTGATCTATGCGCAAACTGATAAACAGAATTCTCCTGCGCCAAGCCCAACTGTCAACTCAAGCCCACAGCCCAACCTCCTCAGCCCCTCAGCTCCTCAGCCCCTCAGCTCACAACCACCTGTCAATCGCGTCCAACAGTGGCTGTAATTTAATCGGCTTGCTGACAAAGTCGTTCATGCCTGCAGCCAGGCATTGAGTGCGATTGGATTGCATGGCGTGAGCAGTTACCGCGATAATGGGGATGTCGTGCTGCAGAATATCAGAATCCGGATCACGAACGATTTTCGTCACCGTCAATCCATCCATCTCCGGCATTTGAATGTCCAGCAGCACAAGGTCATAGCGACCTTTGCGGAGGGCCTCCAGTGCTTGTTTTCCATTTTCAACGACCTCCACCCCAATGCCTGATTTATTCAGCAGCGCTACCACGACCATCTGATTCACTTTACTGTCTTCGGCTAAGAGAACCTTATAGGGTCCGCTGGTTCGTTTGCTTAAACGTTGAGCTCCTGTCGACGACCGGGACAGGACGGATGCTGAATCGGATTGAGCCGTTTTGATTGCAGGCCCCTTGGAAGCCGGGCGATCCAACTGGACGCTGAACCAAAACCGGGAGCCCTCTCCCAGCTGACTGCTGACGCCAACCTCACCGTCCATCAGCTCGACCAGTTGTTTGGAAATCGCCAGCCCCAATCCCGTTCCGCCAAAGCGTCGGGTGGTTGAAGTATCAACCTGGCGGAATTTTTCAAACAGCAAGCCCACCTTCGCTTTGGCAATACCGATACCGCTATCCACTACATCAAAGCGCAGGCAACAGCGATCGCTGTCACTGGATTGTAGGGATACCTGAATCGATACCGTCCCTTTTGAAGTGAATTTCACCGCATTGCCGACAAAGTTGACCAATACCTGACGCAGCCTGCCGGGATCCCCACAGAGTCGGTCGGGAACATCCGCATCAATATCGCATGCAAACTCCAGGCCTTTCTGCTCGGCTTGCAATTTTAACGGTGCGCCGCAATTGCGGATCAAGCGGTGAAGGTCGAAGTCCACCTTCTCCAGATCCAGTTTCCCCGCCTCAATCTTCGAGAGATCCAATATTTCATCAATCAAGTGGAGCAAGGCCTCGCCGCTGGAACTGGCGATCTCGGCAAAGTGGCGTTGCTCCTCTGTCAACTTGGTGTTGAGCAAAAGGCCAGTCATACCGATAACCCCATTCATGGGCGTGCGAATTTCATGACTCATATTCGCCAGAAAAGCGCTTTTTGCCTCGGTCGCCTCCCTCGCCTGTTTGGCCATGGTTTCGGCTAGCACGGTAGTCTCCTTAAGCCTCTTGTTCGTTTGAATAAGAGTCTCCTCGGCCCATTTCCGTTCAAAGGTATTAGTGAAGGTCTGGCCAACAAGCCGGAGCAGTATTTCCTCCTCTTTTCCCCACTCGCGTGGAGCCCGAACTGAATCAAAACCAAGAAACCCAATGAGCCGATCCCGGTTCGCCATAGGCAATACGATCAGAGACCGAATATCCTGGGATTCAAATATCCGACGCTCTGCAAGGGCTTCATTCGGAAGCTCCAACATACTGGGCAGATTCACCACTTCCCTCGCGCGAACTTTTTTGGAAAACCAAGGCATTTCCCGGTCGAGGTCAACATCCTGAATGGAATCGATCTGCGGCGAGATACCCTGGCCGCACCACTCATGTGTATTGTCAATCCGGCTATTGCTGTCGTCGCGAAACAAAAATACGTAGGCGCGGTCAACCCCGGAGAACTCACCAATGACCCGAAGAGCGTCGACGACAGCATGATCCACCTCCCTGCTCTTCAGACCCACAAAATCCGTCGACAACTCACTGATCAGGTGCTCAAACTCCAAGCGCTCAGCCAGTTCTGCAGTTCGTTTTTCAACGAGGTCCGAGAGCACCCTGCGCCGCCGCAGGATCAGGGCTGAAACCCAAGCCAGCGCAATCGTCAAAAAGGCTCCCGGGCCAGCCACCGAAGCGATTACGCGCATCGGGTAAATACGGTCAAACCCACTGGTTGTTGCCCAGCTAAGCTGAAATGAGGAATCCACTAGAGGGAAAGGCTGCTGCACATATAGCGGCTTGTATGGATTCAGGCTGAAGTCCTGCCGACTGGAAGACTGAACGGGAGATGGATGCTCCTTGATTCCAATGAAGCGGATGCTGTCTGAAAACGCCTCCTGCGCTTGTATCAGCAACGCTTCAAGGTCCACGCGGACCGCAGCAAAGCCAACAATTGGACCTGAACCAAAGCCTGACCTTAAAGGGTGGAACAGGTAATAGCCGAGCGTATCATCGGCGCCATGTTTCCTGACAAGAAACTCAGTCTCAATACCGAACTCAAGAGCGGTCGCCAGTTGCCTTTCGAAATCGGGCTCGGACGCGATGTCATAGCCAAGCATTTCTCGAGTTTCCCCGTTGGCCGTCCAATGCACAACAGGCAGATGAAGGTCGCGCTCGAGGGCAACTATCCTGTCGCCCGAACGATCGAATTCCCAAATTGCAGCGGGGTGCATTTCAATGCGTTCGGCTGAAGAAACCAGTGAGACGAGTTTCCAGGAAGGCGTTGCAGCCCCATTCATCAGCAGATCGGAATAATGGCTGAACTCTTCAGCGGTGACTGCCTCACTGCTTTCATAAAAGCGAACGAGATTGCGAAGCTTATTCCGAATTTCTCGAACCTCGAACTGTGCCGCCGTCGCGATGCTCGTGCTCAGCGTGCTCACGGAAACCGAATTCAAATGATTCGACCGCTGATAGACCTTCCATGTGGCAAACCCAGTAAGGCACAGACCAACCACAGCAATCATTAGCGACAGAATAAACCCAGCACGCTCTTTTCGATATTGAACTGGTGATGGATTGGCCAAGGACGGGAGATTGAATGAATATTAACGAACCTTCTCAACTCTATAATAGACGAAAACGACCAGCGCCGTTCGGGACCGCAATTTAAGGTGAGATCAATAGCCAGTCTTTTGCTTCACTTATAGCCTGAAAACCTCTTAGCTTCGCTTCGACGCTATGCTAAGCCGCGATGCAGTCAGAAACACGCTGGTATTTCAAGCCGCTTGCCGGGTGCGGGCGCTTTGGAGGCCGATGATTGCCTGGTCGGTGCTCACCTGGTTTGCCGGTGTGGTCATTCTGGCTCCGCTGTCCTCCATGGTGCTGGGCTGGCATCTGGGAAGGGGCGCTTACGGCATTGTCGGCAACGAGGATCTGCTCGCCTGGT
Organism: Opitutales bacterium; assembly: GCA_020831485.1. Taxonomy (GTDB): domain Bacteria; phylum Verrucomicrobiota; class Verrucomicrobiia; order Opitutales; family Oceanipulchritudinaceae; genus JAFIGG01. The sequence goes on along the minus strand of JAFIGG010000044.1, from coordinate 11,507 downwards.
TATTTACCACGCGCGGGATCAGTTACCTCTGGATTCTGGGAACCCTGGCTCTGCTTCTATCGGTCATTCGCTTTTCCGGATATTTTTGGATTCTCGAAAACGCAGCCGAAGGCCGCGGCGTGGCCCTGATAGATTTATTTGTCCGGGTGGCGCGGCGCACCCCACGCCTTTTGCGCCTCTGCGCGGTTGCGGTACCGGTCGGATGGATCGCGTTGATGCCCTTGGCGGCCGCGCTTTGGGGGACCTACGGCCTTTTTCTCGGTGAGCATGATCCGAATTACTATCTTGCCGAACGACCTCCCGAATGGACCCATGCCCTGCTCGCGGGGGCTGCGGTGCTGGTAATATGGATTGGTGTCTTCGGCGGAGTCGGCTTGCGGCTGTTTTTCGCCCTTCCGGTCTACTTGGACGAGGGCGGAACCCTGCGAAATGCGGTCCGCCGAAGCCTACAGTTAACCCGTGGGTGCGTGGGTCGATGGGCAATCAGAATCGCCTCTGTTCTGGGAAGCTGGGGTTTGGTCAGAATTGCGCTCAACTCCCTGCTGTTTGCCCTCGGCGCGATTACTCTGTCGTGGGTCGCAGAACTGTCTCCCTTTCTGACGCCTCTTATCTTCAGCACCGCACTGTTCGTTGGACTATCGTTCTTGCTGGACGCCTTGCTTGGTTTTCTCGGCTTCGCATTGCTCAGCACCACGATTGTAGAGGGTTATTTCGAATCCACGAACAAGGAAAGGGTCCAGTGGCAGAGCATGGCGCACGCGCGCGGCGGAGGCACGCCCGATGGCGGGATCTGCATAAAGTCCTGGCTGCGTCCAAGGCCGCTAATGTTAATGGGCGCGGTGCTCGCCGGCGGAAGCATTGTTTTCAGCGCCTGGTTTTTCGACCACTCACCACCTCCGCGATCGGTCGTGATCTCGGCACATCGGGCGGGCCCTCCACCAACACCGGAAAACACTCTCGCAGCCTTGGAGGCTGCTATCGAGGCCGGTGCGGATTATGCCGAAATCGATGTATTGAGGACGCTTGATGGGGTCGTGGTGGTCACTCACGACGCCGATCTGATGCGACAAGCCGGCGTCCCACGCCGAATCAACGACACGCGCTTCGAAGATTTACGCGGGATCGTTAAACGAGGCCCGGAAGAGATTCCAGAGGAGGAGCGGCGACTGGAAACTCTGGCGGCTTTCCTCGAAAGGGCCGGTGATCGCATTGGCTTAATGGTGGAATTGAAATACTACGGACCGGATCCGGGCTTGGTGTCGGCGGTTGCCGAGGTTTTATCACAGCATCAGGGGGAAACGGAGGTGGTCCTAATGTCTCTGGACTTGGGCGCAGTGAGAGCCCTGCGCGAACAATTCCCCGACCACCGGGTCGGGTATGTTTCGACGGTCGCGGTCGGGCAGGTGATGGACCTCGACATCGACTTCCTCGCCCTAGCCCGCAACCGCGTCACCCGCTCAGCGGTTTTATCTGCCCGGGAGCGTGGAATCGAACTACACGCCTGGACACCCAACCGAATCGATCACATTGCCGATCTAGTGCAACTCGGCGTCGACGGCATCATAACAGACTATCCCCGCCGCGCACGCGCCGTCGAACGCGAGATCAATGCGATGAGTCCAGTTGAACGCTTTCTATTGCGCTTCCGTCGTTTGATTCTCGAGTCCGTCGAGGACTATTATCCTCTGCAGGAACTCCATTATGATGACGACGAGCGGCCAATGGAACCGGATTATATCGTTGATTGAACGCTCGCCGCCCTGTCCCGCACCCTACCGTCCACCGTGCAACTGCACGGTCTCGATCATCGCGAGGATGTTCTCAACAGGGGTGCCGGCCTGGACATTGTGGCAGGAGCAACAAATGTATTTGCCGTTCTGGCCGAGGGTTTCGAGGCAAGCCAGGGTTTCCTTGCGGACGTCCTCTGCACTACCGAAGGGTAGGACTTTTTGATTGTCCACTCCGCCATGAAAAATAACAGATGATCCAAAGTCTTTCTGCAGGCCAGCGCGGTCCATGCCGGGGCAGACGTGCTGAATGGGGTTCAGCACATCGATGCCGGCCTGTATCAAGCCTGGGATCAATGGCCGGATGGCTCCATCGCTGTGATACAGCACCTTTTTATTCGCTCGGTGAATGCGGTCGCACCAGTTTTTCAAACGACTGGAAAAATGATCTTGCCATACTTGCGGAGAAAGCAGCAGGCTTTCTTGGGTACCCATGTCGTCGCTGATGAAAATCAGATCCAGGCGATCGCCCATGGCTTCAAGATAGCGGTCGAGCATCGCGGTTTGAATTTGGTCAATCCGGTCAAGTCCGGCTTCAAGAAAGTCCGGCTCGGCAATGACGTCCATCAGCGCGTTTTCCAATCCACGTAGCTGACAATAGATCTCAAAGTGGGATATCCACGGACCTATGGTTGCAAATCCGGCGTCCCGTGCTTTCGTTGCGGCAGCCACTGCGCTGCCATAGTCAAACTGGTCTGGGTCCGGCCAGTAGGCATAGTCATCCAGCTCTTCAATCTCCTCGCATTCACCCAGAGGCGGTGTGCCAAACTCCTGATAGGTCGCTGCCCCGGCTTTCATCGTCCTGGTTTCGACACCCCACATGGTCCGGCCTTTGAGCACATTGGGATCAAAGTGGCCGGAATCCTTACCGTAGCCGGGAAACACCCAAACAATCTTGTCCAGTCCGAGTTCCTGAAAGACCTCCAGCTCATCCTGTTTTCCCGTATGATCGCGCAGGGAATCAAGAACCTCCCGGGTTAACCAGAGGTCGACAGGCAAACGGTCTACGGCTTGATGATTGAGAATGGCTTGTATACGTTCTTTAGGTGTCATGGTAACTTGTCTCGATTTAGGATTTTACCGATGCGGCTTGTTGCAGCGCTTTGACCAGTTCAGATCGGTCTGGAATGATTGAGGCAAAACACTCTTTGCCATCGATGCAAATGCTGGGAATCGCACTGACACTCAGCGCCTTCATGTAGCCGAGGCCCTCGCGTGTAGTGATTTTATGCTCGCGCACCTCTGCAGGTTGAGCAAAGACCTTTACCGCTTCCTGCGCGGCCTTCACCATGTAAGTACAAGGCGCACAACCCGCCGAATCCAGCGTCACAACATCAACAATCACAGCAGAGGAATCCTCGTAATCAGGCAGCTCCACTTCAACACCCACCTCATTCAGATTCTCCGGCAAGGCACGCGCGATTTCCAGCTGATAGGGATCCCGGACAAGGGGCGCGATGGCCTCAAGGTTCTCCGGCCTCACACTGAAAGGCAGGTCGCAGCCCGGAGCGAGCACAAAGCCCGGGCCTTCGCCCGCTTGATCCAGACAGCGAACGGCATCGCGCTGCGCATCCATGGGATCGCCAAGAAGCAATACGACCGTCAACTGCAGATTGCCACCAAAGGACTTGCCTGCGGGACGCGCAAGCTCAGCGAGCTGCTTGAGGTTCACGTTTTCATCAACAGAAATATTGTCGCAGCGAGTGGCGCACATCGGTTCGAGATTACGTGTTGCATTGCCGCAGACGAACAAGGATGAAAGTGCCCCGCGCGCGCGGATGTGGTCAAAGACCTTATTCAAGGGTTCCGCAACGAACTGCTGAAAATGCTCCGGGCCGATCTGACTGATCATCGGGTCGACAACCGCAACTACATCGATCCCGGCATCCAGATAGGCATCGACCATTTTGCAGGCGACATCTGCACCGAAATCAAGCAGCTCGAAGGCGGAATCCTCCTCGTCAAAAATGTCCATCAAAAACTCGTCTCCGCGAAGATGCAGCCCCAATGTCAAAGGTCCGGTGAGCAAACCGTAGAGGGCGACATCATCACCCAAATCATTGCGCAAGCGGCGCGTGGCTTCCAGCGCCATCGGAATCCGCCCAGCCTCAGTCGAAAACTCCGGCAGCAGGGAGAGGTCACAGCGCTCAGCCAGTGGATGAGAGGACACCGAAGGTGGTGTTTCCTTCGCCCATACCAGCTCGCAACCCAAAACCTCGGCCTCCAGCTGAAGGTCAAAGACAACCGGCAAACCATCCGGTTGATAGCGTTTATGGGCGACCTTCAAGGCATCGACCACATGGTCCACAGAACGCAAATAGGTCGTTGCATCCACCTGGACCAAACTGCCCCCGTGCACCCCGACGAAGGGCACCCAGGGCACCCGCTCAGCGGACTCACAGCGCAGTGTTTTCAAAAGTATTTCTTTACCTGTCATAACAATTGACTCCAGTTAATCGGTTTAAGCGCCCACCAGTTGATTGGCTACATCCACTGCAACCGCTGCGTCCGTAGCGTAGCCGTCGGCACCAATACTCTGACTGAAAGCCTCGGTAATCGGTGCACCCCCGACCATGATGCGCGCACTGACGCCCTCCTTGCGCAAGGCCTCAACCGTTGTCTTCATCGCCGGCATGGTTGTGGTCAACAGGGCAGACAAGCAGATCAGGTCCGGGTTGTGCTCCCGTGCGGCCTCAATGAATTTTTCCTCTGGAACATTGATCCCAAGATCAATCACCCCGTAATTCGCACCTTTGAGCATCATGATGACGAGGTTCTTGCCGATGTCGTGCAAATCGCCCGCCACAGTGCCGATCACTGCGGTGTATTTAGGCTTAACCCCGGAGCTCACAAGCGCCGGCTCCAGCAGCTCCATGCTCGTTTTCATTGCACGGGCAGCGACAAGCACCTCCGGGACAAAGATTTCATTGGCCCGAAAGCGTTTGCCGACGTCATCCATGCCAGCGGTCAATGCGGCCAGCACCGTCTCGGGATCCGTTCCCGCATTCAATGCGATCTCGGTCGCCTCGCGGGCGTCCTTGCGTTTACCAGTTTTAACAGCCTCAGTGAGGCGGAGCAGTGCATCATCCATTCAGAGTATCCTTGTTGAGTTAACAGCCCAATTATACACCGAACGCTGCAGACTTTCTGGCAATCTACTCAGGAGTTCTGGTAACTTTGTCAGGTTTTTCGATTAGTAAACCGTAGCCGCTGATCGTCCAGAGCGCGGAATCCAATCCAACGCACTCCCATGCCAGCGCAGTGCGCCGGGGTCGTCGCACCTACGGATTCGTGCGGCGCATCTGCCTACGCCAGGTATCCAAGGCTGGCAGTCCTTCTTCCGCAAGCAGCGCCTGCAGGCGCGAGAACGGATGATCGTCCGAAAGCGGTTGCCCACTTGAAAGCGAGCCATCCAGGCTCAAATCAAGCAATCCTCGGTAGGCGCCCAACAATAGGGCGTTACTCAGCTGTTTTGCTGTGTCTTCTGTATTCGGCAGCGAAAGCGAATCGAGGGTCGCAGTGACTCTCCGCAAGAGCTCCTGAAAAGAAACCGACACAGTTTTGATTTCACTGAGCAGGCAATAAGCGGCTTTGGCAACGGGCTCCGAAGTTGTCAAAACAACACCCGATGGCGTCTCGAACCGCATTGAAACACCCTCGCTCAAATCGAGCATTTCAAAGCTCAGTCGGACATTCAGACTCAGAGAAAAACCTTTCACGGCAGAGGCATCCGGAACCGGGCTCAGCCTAGCTGCAGCGGGGCACAGCAAGGAGCGACGAAACGACCGGTTCGCCGCATAGTCGCGGTATTGTTCCAGACGCAAACGGTCTATAGGTGAATCATCCAATAACCTGCGGGCCGCTTCTGGAAATATTTCGGGGGCATGATCCACCAACCTCGCTTCACTCAAGAACTGCAGTCCATGTTCGCCCGCCCACTCCATGAACTGAAGAAAATAACAAGGATCGTAGATCGGCCCTAACTCATCATGAAACAAAACATCCGGATTCTTCCGAAGCAAGTAATCAGCCACAGGAGCCAGTGGATTCCCCGGGGGGTTACGACTTGAAGTGAGGGCTGACAGAAAGTGTGCCGCTTCTCGCGCCCGTTCCATAACTTTATGAGGGCTTTTATTTCCACTCGTGTGTAAAGCCAGAAAGTCGCGAGCCGCTTCCCTACCCATAGACCCGGGCTGGGTTAAGTAACTGATCAAAGCAACCCCATTGGGCGCCAAACACTGCTGTATCCGCACCAGCAATTGTTCCTTGACCGAATCAGGAACCCAGGAAAAGAAACCATGCGCAATGATGTAGTCAAACTCAAGTCCATCGCTGTCCCATTCCAATAAGTCGGACTGTTCAAAACGAATATTCTCCAGACCCAATGACTTCTGTCTCTGACACGCCTTCTGAATGGCAACCCCGTCGAGATCGATGCCGAGCAGCTCAGCGCTAGGAAAGCAGGCTGCGATCGAAAGCAGATTCAAGCCGCTTGCGCAGCCAATTTCCAATACACGCGCCGTTTGCGGATCAGCCGCTTCCAAGCCATGCAATCGTGCAATGGCTGCCAGTCGGTCAGGATGGCTAAACGAAAAGACAATAGAAGCGTACGCTTGAGCCTGGTAGCGCTCAGCCAGCGCGGAGTCGTTCGCGATAGACACTTGGATTGTAAAAAGCCAGAACCTATGCGGATTTCGCTGCGACTGCAGCCTTGGAACGTCGACGCTTCCGATACATCACCCAGGCCAAAGCACCCACTCCTGCCACAGCAGCGAAGGTCGACGGTTCCGGGATTGCTCCGGCAGTAATCGAGCCACCCGAACTGTCCCAACCGTACTCTCCGATATGAATCCACTGAACACCTGAATCCACCTCAAAGTGCACCCAGCCGTTGACGGGACCCGTATCTGAGATGAAATTGACGCCCACGTAACCAGAGTCACCCGGAGCAAAATGTGTCGTGTGCTTGGATTCAAGCAAATACTCGAACGCTATACCTGGACTTTGAAAAGTAAGCCCACTGTCAATCAGGTCGCCAAAACCGAGCTGGACAACATTGCCCCCGGAAACGGCGACTGTTCCATCGTTGTTCAACCCAGAAAATTCCACCAACTTCTGTTCCGAAAAACCTCCAGAATCACGGACGTCGGTCACCGCCAGACTCAACTCAGCACCCGGAAGTCCTCCGAAGTCGAGGCCAAAAAGACCCATGTAAGTAGATGATTTGTCGCCTGTATAACCCAATGGCAAATCTTCAAAACTAACGGTGAGGTCAAAATCACCCGTCACGATCGACGCACTTGCCGCAACCGGAACAGATACAATGCCAGCAGACGCTGCCAAATCACGAGACTTAAAACGAGACGGAGAAGAGCTTAGAGAGAGCATACACAAGTGTGAACCCAAGGCCCCATTTGGGTCAAGCCTTAAGGGGTTTTTCTCTTACATAGCCGCGCTCCTCCTCGAGCGCGGATGCCATTCCAACCCACACCCGATTACCGCGCCGTGCAGCGGGGGCCGCCGCACCTACGGAGACCTCAGTTTCGGATGGAATTGAGATACTGCAGGTGCCGCTCATACTGGTCCAGTACATCGCCGATGACCTCGTCGCGCGTCCAGCCCATGATGTCGTAATCCTGACCGCCTTCCTTGAAATGCACTTCAGCCCGGAAATAGCTATCCGAATCATCGCGCGGACGACGGGCATCTTCGACCACAAAAGACGGAGGCGCGTACGGACGAGGCCGCACCTGATAAAAGAAATCAACTTCCTCACCGTGTAAGACTTCAATCCAGATACGATGGTCCTTGCCCTCTGTGACCCGGGCGTTCAGCCCCTGCTTCTGCAATTCAGACGCCACATCCTCAAAAGCGGGACGCACGGTTTCACTTATGTACTGCATTACCCGTTCGCGGGAGGGATGGTCCACTATCGCCTTCAAGCGGCGTCGCCAATAACCTGGCGCGGTATTTGTCATCGGCGCGACCCGGGTCTCGCTAAGGCTGACCCGCTTCCGAGCTTCAAGCTGCAAAGCGCGACCCAAACCCCAACAAATAAACACCATCACCACCGAAAATGGCAGCGCGCTGGCAATGGCTGCGGTCTGCAGCGCTTCCAGTCCCCCGGCAATCAGCAGAAGAATAGCCACAAGCCCCACAATCGCCGCCCAGAATAGACGTTGTATCAAGGGTGAAGCCTCTTTTCCACCAGAGGTCAGGATATCGATAACAAGAGAGCCAGAATCCGATGAAGTTACAAAAAAGGTCACCACCAGAAGCGTGGCCACCAATGAAGTGATCATGGACAACGGCAGATACTCAAAGAACTGAAAGAGTGCCACCGATGTGTCCGCCTGCACGGCATCGGCCAGACCAGTGATCCCCTGCACCATAATCATGTGAATGGCGGTATCGCCAAAAATGGTCATCCACAAGGCGGTGAATCCAAGCGGAACCATCAAAACCCCCACCACAAATTCGCGGATCGTCCTGCCACGCGAAACCCGGGCGATGAACATGCCCACAAAAGGCGACCAGGCCATCCACCAGCCCCAGTAGAACAGAGTCCAGCCTCCAATCCAGGTGGTCTGCTCGTAAGCGTAAAGATTGAAGGTCGAATAAAAGAGACTCGAAAGGTAATTGCCAGTGTTCTGAACCAGGGTCTGAAGCAGAAACACTGTCGGCCCGGTCACGAGCACAAAGGCCATCAACGCAACTGCGAGAATCATGTTCAACTCAGAGACTCGGCGGATGCCCCGGTCCAGGCCCAATCCCACTGAAACACTTGCAATGGCCGTAATAACAATGATCAAAAGCACCTGAACCACGATCGAGGGTTCAATGCCAAACAGGTAATTTAGTCCCGAGTTGATCTGAATAACTCCAAAGCCCAAAGAGGTTGCAACGCCGAAGATCGTGCCAAGCACCGCAAAGGTATCCGCCGCATGGCCAATTGGACCATAAATCCGATCCCCGATCAGGGGATAAAAGGCCGAGCGAATGGTCAGAGGCAGGTTGTGACGAAAAGCAAAATAGGCCAGCGACAAAGCGACCACCGCATAGATCGCCCAGGCATGAATGCCCCAATGGAAAAAAGTAATTCTCAGGGCTTCATGAGCAGCCTCCGTAGTGCCTCCTTCGCCCAAAGGCGGTTGCACAAAGTGCATCACCGGCTCGGCCACACCAAAAAACATCAAACCAATGCCCATACCCGCTGAAAACAGCATCGCAAACCAGGAGGCATAACTGTAGTCCGGCTCACTGTGCTCCGGCCCCAACTTGATCCGCCCGGTCCGTGAGGCCGCAATGAAAACGACAAAAACCAGAAAGCCAGCGACCGCCAGCACATAAAACCAACCCACCTGCTGAGTGATCCAACCTTGAATGGTTCCGAACAGGACCTCCGCCTGATCAGGAGCGAACACACCGTAGATCACAAACAGCAAGGAAAACAAGGCCGAGCTGTAAAATACCGGTGGGTTAATCTGAAAATACTTTTTCTTTTTTTCCATAATTCAACGAGATTGACAGTGGATTGGAGCACAATCCGACGGTCTCGCTATAGCGGAAGGTTTTAGCCCTGTAAATGCTTAAGCTTGATTCCGTCCTTGCAAAGCAGTCCCGAAGCGTACATACACAGGTCAACTCCTTTACCCTGAGAACATGGAAACCTATCTTTACTTCTCGCTCTTGCCGGAAGCCCTGATCTATTCCCAACTTCCGCCAGAACGGTTCGGGAAATACCTGGCCATCGGTGACAAAAAAACCACGCGCGGGTCGGCGATATTCTTTGCCGTCGATCCTGCATTTGAGTCCGAGGCTTTTCGGCTTAAAGAAGCCAGGGACAAATGCACTCCACATGCCGACGGCTCACCCAGGCGATCGACCTACGTATCGGTTTATGGAGTCCTGGCCAACCTGCCCATCGAGTCCCTGGGCACCCTGTATTTGACAACCAAGGACGGCCTCTCCCTTGAAATAAAGCCCGGCAAATACAAGGCTCCCAACAGACCAGGCCTGCACCTATACCAGGAACTCTGCCCGGTCAGCCCCAAGGTAGCCAGCCCGTTGGAACCGCTGGAATTCTCCCAACACATCACCAATCCGCAAAACCCTGTCTACCTGCCGCGTGCGGTGTTCTGCGACCTGCGCTTAAACGGCCTGGCAACCGATCCCGAGCACAGCTCCGCGGCAAACCTCCCCTACCGCGACCTCAATCACCTGCGCGAATGCCTTACCTCGCTCAAATACAAGACGGATAAGATGACCAAGATTGTCCAGCGAGACTTGGATCCTAGTTTACTCTACTATACACTTGGAAGCGGCTTCTACGTCGGCGACCCCGAACACTTTGCCTACTATCCGATGCCCTCTGAGGACGATCTGGAAAACAAGCACCTGAGCTGGTGGACCTCTGCCTCCTCTGCTGTATCCAGATTCTGAACCTCTGTTTTCTGCTCACTCTCAAAACCTCTCTAGTTTATTATGGAAGATCTGTTCCGTTACTTCGTGCCCCTCATGGGGCTGATTGGACTCGCGATTGCCGGCTTGATATTCCGCCGCATTCTTAAGCAACCGGCCGGCGAAGGGAAGATAGCCGACATCGCAGATCAGATCCACACCGGAGCGATGGTCTTCATGCGCCAGGAATTCAAAATCCTCGGCATTTTCACTGTGGTGATTGGCCTCATCCTCGCCTTCAAAGACCCATATGAATCCCTGGCCTTTTTCCTTGGCGCCATTTGTTCGAGCGCAGCCGGATTTATCGGGATGTATACAGCCACCAAGGCCAATGTGCGCACCACTGTCGCCGCCCACAAGGAAGGTGCCGGAGCCGCCCTCAATACCGCCTTTTTCGGCGGCACAATCATGGGCTTGACCGTTGCCTCCATGGGGCTCATCGGTGTCGGCGGACTGTTCATTTTCTTTGGCCGCACCGAGGCCGACATCCACATCATACACGGCTTTGCCATGGGCGGCTCACTGGTAGCCATCTTCTTCCGCGTCGGCGGCGGTATTTTCACCAAGGCGGCGGATGTAGGTGCCGACCTCGTCGGTAAACTCGAATCCGGGATTCCAGAGGACGATCCGCGCAATCCGGGTGTGATAGCAGACAATGTGGGCGACAACGTCGGCGATGTCGCCGGCATGGGTTCCGACTTATTCGAATCCTACTGCAACGCCCAGATCGCCACCATGGCCATCGCCGCCACCATGGCGGCTGGCGCCGGCCTGGCAGTCTCCGAACTGGCTGAAAGCGCCAGCAGCCTGATGTTTCTGCCACTGGTGCTAACCACGGTCGGCCTGATCTGCTCGCTGGCGGGCATGGGGCTGGTCAAACTGTCCCGCAATCAAGAACCTGCCCGCGCCCTGCGCACCGGCACCCTCGGCGCCGCTGCCCTGTTCATTGTTGCAGCATTGGCGGTCGTCCTGCTCATGAGTATTTCAAGCGCTGTCTGGCTGTGCATTGTCGCCGGCACGGTGGGCGGCATCATCATTGGCCTCGCCACGGAGTATTACACTGGCGGCAAACCGATGCGCGAGATCGCCAAATCCTCACAGACCGGTGTCGCCACGGTCATGATCTCCGGCCTGGCCGTCGGCCTGCAGTCGGTCGCCATCCCTTTGGTAACCGTCGCTGGGATCATTCTGGTTTCCAGTCATCTGGGCTTGTCGATTTATTCACGATCCGGTGAAAAATTGAAATTATGTGTTTGTTCT
>JAFIGG010000131.1 GCA_020831485.1 Opitutales bacterium | reverse complement strand
TTCTGGATGCGCGTGGCCATGGGGTTGTTTGTCGAGGAAAAGTCCAACGCGGAAGAGCGTATCATCAGCCTCTACAACCTTTACAAGAGCCGCCGTTTCTGCAGCAGCACGCCAACGCTGTTCAATTCCGGAACACTGCACAGCCAATTGTCGAGCTGCTACCTTTACAAGGTGGACGACTCGATCGAGAGCATCATGATGCGTGGCATCGCTGAAAATGCATTCCTGTCCAAATGGGCGGGCGGCCTCGGCGGTTCCTGGACTTCTGTGCGTGGCACCGGCTCCTACATCAAGGGGACCAATGGCGAAAGCCAGGGTGTCATTCCCTTCCTGAAGATGCACAACGACCAGCTGGTCGCCGTCAATCAGGGTGGCAAGCGCCGTGGCTCCGGTTGTGCCTACCTGGAGACCTGGCACAACGACATCGTTGATTTCCTCGAACTGCGTCGCAACACCGGCGACGACCGCCGCCGCACACACGACATGAACACCGCGAACTGGATTCCCGACCTGTTCATGAAGCGCATGGAGTCCCGTCAGGAATGGACCCTGTTCCGGGCCAACGAAGTGCCGGATCTGCACGACCTCTACGGCAAGGCCTTTGAAGAGAAATACGAGTACTACGAGCAGCTCGCCGAAGAAGGGAAGATATGGGGCAAGAAAATGCCCGCCATCGATCTCTGGAAGCAGATGCTGAAATTGCTCTTTGAAACCGGCCACCCCTGGATCACTTTTAAGGATGCCTGCAATGTGCGCAGCCCGCAGGACCACTGCGGCGTAATTCACAGCTCGAACCTGTGCACGGAGATCACCCTGAACACAGGCGCTGACGAGACTGCCGTATGTAATCTCGGCTCGGTTATACTTGAGAATCACCTTAAGACCGATGGTTCCATCGACCACGACAAGTTGCGCGAAACCGTGCGCATCGCGATCCGCGCCCTCGACAACGTTATCGATATCAACTTCTACCCGACCGACGCAGCCCGTAACGCCAACCAACGCCACCGCCCGATTGGGCTCGGCATCATGGGCCTGCAGAATGCGCTCTTTAAGAAGGGTCTTTCTTTCGCCAGTGACGAAGCGGTTGAGTTCAACGACACCTTCATGGAGGCTATTGCCTTCTACGCCTACGAGGCTTCAAGTGACCTCGCAGCCGAAAAGGGAACCTACAGCACTTACGAGGGTTCCAAGTGGGACCGTGGCATTCTCCCGCAGGACAGTCTGGACCTCCTTGCAAAGGAGCGCGGCGAAGAAATCGAAGTGACGCGGACCGGCCAGATGGACTGGCAGACCGTGCGCGACAAGATCGCTCGCCAGGGCATGCGCAATTCCAACGTGCTGGCCATTGCCCCGACGGCGACGATCTCCAATATTATGGGCTCTACGCCCTGTATTGAGCCGACTTACAAGAACCTCTTTGTGAAGAGCAACCTCTCAGGCGAGTTCATTGTCCTGAACGCGTCGCTCGTGCGTGAACTTAAGCAGCGCCAGCTCTGGGACGACGACATGCGCGACCAGCTGAAGTATTTCGACGGTGACCTTTTCAAGATCGAGCGCATACCGGAGGACATCCGCAAGCGCTTCCTGACCGTGTTTGATATCGATTACAACTGGATCATCCGTGCTGCGGCCCGCCGCCAGAAGTGGATCGACCAGGCGCAATCGGTCAACCTCTGGCTCGGCAATCCGGATTTGAAAACCCTTTCCCACATGTACCGCGCCGCATGGCGTCAGGGATTGAAGACGACCTACTACCTGCGAACGCTCGGGGCTTCCAATATTGAAAAAGCCACGGTCTCGATTAAGTCGGACAAAACACTCCATCCGAAGGAATACACGGATGCCGAACGCAAAGCCTGCTCAATCGATGCAATGATGCGTGGCGAGGAGTGCGAGGCTTGTCAGTGATTGGAAACCATCCAAGTGCGCCCTGAAGACGTTCAGTTAATTGGCAATGTGGTTGCCATCCGCTGGAGTGATGGCCGCGAGGATTTCTTCGATATGGAGAAATTGCGAGCGGCCTCACCCAGCGCTGAGCGTCGCGGCGAACCCGACATTTTTGGCCGGATTCATGGCGGTGATGGTAAAACCTCTTTTCCCGGTGTTACCGTCGACGGTTTCGACTATGTCGGCAACTACGCTATTCGTTTTGCGTTCAGCGACGGTCACAATACCGGTCTCTACAGCTTCCGCTACCTTCGGGACCTGGCCGAATCCCTTTCCTGAAAGAGCTTTCCAATCTGAAATATCAGTCCGATTTACGCGGAAGGTCTGTTCAGGTATTCAGGGTTTTTTGACAGGATGCAGGTTGTTAACCTTATTCCCTATCGGCGATTTTTGTAGTATAGTCTGATGGGGTAGTCCTTAGGTCTTTCGGGCACCCAGTTAAATATCCACTGAGTTATGAATTACGGTCGAATTCTCTGCTTCTTCCTGTTGTTGCCATTTTTATCCCTGTCGCTTGAGGCGCAGGATACCGGACAGGAGTACCTGCCGCTTGCGGACGCACGCATCGTGCGCGTCAGCGATGACAATGCCTTTGTCCACCGCGACGAGACAAATATCCCACTGGAGGTGGATATGATTGTCGAGGAGGGGGACTGGATCCATTCGATGGACGGCACCGTTGTGATCACCTTTGCCAACGGCTCCAATCTTGTGATGCAGCGTCAGGCAGTCATCTATCTGGCTGAATTGCGCCAGGAGCCCTATGATGCGGATGCTCTGGGTGCTTACGGTGCCTTGCAGGCCGATCCGAGCCGATCGGTTACCCGGGTTTTTCTGAGTGAAGGGGAAGTGCGGGGACACACCCGCTCGCTGCGCTCCGATTCCGTATTTCGGGTTAGTACCCCGGTCGGGGCCGCTGGAATTCGCGGAACGCGGTTTGCTGTCAGCCTAAGCCTCGACGGCGATCGTCTCACCCTCAACGTGCGCAACTACGGCGGAACGGTCATTCTGGAACGCACCTTTATCGACAGCGCTGGTCAAACGGCGGTAGATGAAATTGGTCTGGTTGA
>JAFIGG010000130.1 GCA_020831485.1 Opitutales bacterium | reverse complement strand
TTGTATACGGGTTCGCCCGAATGAATGCGGTTGAGAAACCAGAGGCGTTCCTGAGAGTGTGAAAGCGGAAGGTAGCCGAAGTGATCGGGCGCACGTCTTTCGATAACGTTTTGAATGATCCCATTGTGTTTCCTAGAGTGAATACTCGTGGGCTGGCTTGTTGCTGACCCTTGGACTGATGTCAGTTTTGCCATACCTTCAAAGCTTCAGGGTCTTCTTCTGGTCGGATTGCCTGAGCTTCGCATTGTCTGAGCGATATGTCGCTTCCTCAGCAAGTTCCGCATCGATGAATACGGCCAGACGGGCGATAGTTGGGTCGTCAAACAGGGTTCGAAAGGGTAGTTCGACATCGAATCGGCGGCGAATGCGCGAGATGATCCGTGTGGCCATAAGGGAATGCCCACCCAGATCGAAAAAGTTATTGTCCACGCCGATGTTGGAGAGCTGTAAGACTTCCTGCCATATCTCGACCAGGATAGCTTCGGTCGGGTTGCGTGCCGGGGTGCAGGAAATGGCTACCGGAATCGGGTCGGATCCCGGATCGGGGAGTGCCCGTCGATCAATTTTGCCATTTGGGGTCAATGGCATCGATTCAAGAACTCGGTAGAGCGCAGGGACCATATAGTCCGGAAGGCATGCTTTGAGGTGGCTTTTCAGGTCGATCGGAAGCGCGCCTCCGAGGCGAGGTACCGTATAGGCCAGCAGTTGCGGCTCGTCGTTGCTTGCAGAATGGACAATAACCACCGCATCACCAATTTCCGGATGGGCCTGGAGGGCAGTCTCAATTTCTCCCAGTTCAATTCGGTGGCCGCGAATTTTAACCTGTGAGTCCATCCGTCCAATCACCTGGATGTTGCCGTCCGGCATGCGTTTGGCCAGGTCACCGGTTCGGTAGAGGCGGGAGTCTTCGCTCTCGATTAAGGGATTGTAGACAAATTTTTCTGCGGTCAGTTCAGGGCGGTTGACATATCCCGATGACAGGCCACTACCGCCGATGCAAAGTTCTCCACTGAGGCCGACCGGCAACAATTCACCGTTCGGATCGAGGATGTGGAGCTGAGTGTTGGCTATGGGTCTGCCGATTCCTATGACCGACAAGCCACTGGTGATTCGAGAGACAGAAGACCATACCGTGGTCTCGGTCGGCCCATAGAGGTTCCAAAGCTCCTTGCAGCGTTCCAGCAAGGACTCGGCCAGTGAGCGTGACAGGCTTTCACCACCGCAGAGAATGCGCAATTGCGGGGAACCCTTCCAACCCGAGGCAATCAGCATCCGCCAGGTTGCAGGCGTCGCCTGCATGACTGTGATTTTATTGACCTCGATCAGCCGGCTCAAGGCAAGGGCATCCATGCTTTCGTCGCGACTTGCGATCACAACCCGGCCACCGCTAATCAGTGGCAGATAGAGCTCAAGGACCGCGATGTCGAATGAGAGGGTGGTGACGGCGAGCAGTGTATCCTCATGCGTCAATCCTGGTTCGGCTTCCATGGAACGGAGAAAGTTGACTACGGAAGCATTCGAGATAGCTACGCCTTTCGGCGTTCCGGTTGAGCCGGAGGTGTAGATGATGTAGGCAGTTCGGGATCCCTCACTCTCTTTGGTCGCAGTTTTTTTCAAAGTATTGGAACTACCTATTGGTATGTCAGGCTGGCTCCGGTCTATGCAAAGGATTGAGCAAGTGTCCTCTGGAAAGGTTGGAAGGAATTCAGCTTCACTGACAATCAGCTTCGGCCGGGCATCCTTGAGCACAAATGCAATTCGGGCTTTTGGGGAAGCCGGATCCAAGGGCAGGTAAGCGGCTCCTGCCTTGAGAATGCCCAGCAGGCATACCAACATTTTGGGTGAACGCGACAGACAGAGTCCGACCCGATCCCCAGGCAATACGCCTTGCTCTTGAAGGCGAAGAGCAAAGTCGCTTGAGGCGGCATCCAGCTCGGCGTAAGTCAAGGTTTCATCGTGAAACTGTAAGGCAGTTTTTTGCGGTGTACGCTGTGCCTGTTCTACAAACAAGCCGTGGATCGTCTGCGTTCCTGAGATTTCCCGGGTGCTGTTGTTCCAGCGAAATAGCATTTCCTCGCGCTCATCGCTGCTCAGCAGCGGCGCGGTGTTAATTGCTTGGGTTGGAGAATCTAGGGATTGCTCAATGAAGCGAATGTATTGGCTGAGGAAGCGTTCGATGTCCTCTTTGTCGAAAAGTTCTTTACTGTAGCGACAGTTGAACGCTATGCCATCCGCATCCTCTGTCGCATTGAAGCTGATATCAAAATTCAGGTAATTTTTAGGGAATCCTTCGGGGACGACATTCAGTCCGTCGAAGTGCACCGTTTCGGGCATCCTGGAAAGATTAAATGTGACATTAGCCAGTGGCACCCTGTTGCCGCTGGAGCGCAGCTTTAGGCGCCTCAAAAGCTCGCCGAAGGGATACTCCCAGGCATCAAAGCCTTCGAATACGGTAGTCCGTGTCTGATTGAGTAATGCGTTAAAACTCAGTCCGGAAGTCAGTCGACTGCGCATCGGTAGTAAGTTGGCGCAATGGCCGACAAGGCGTTCATGCCCGCCCATAACCTGGCTTGCAATCGGAACCCCAATGACAAGATCCGTTTGACCTGATAGGCGGTGAAGGAGAGCAGCGAAGGCTGAGAACAAAACTGTGAACACGGTTCCCCGGGAGGCTGCTGCCAGCTCGCGAATTTTGGAAACGGTTTCAAACGGCAAAGTGTTGTAGACTTGGCCAGCCGTGTAATTGCGCACTGAAGGGCGTGGTTTGCTATAAGGCGCTTCGAGTTCTGTTACTGGATCTGAAAATTGCTGAAGCCAATACGCTTCAGCGCTCGCAAAGCGCTTACGGCTAGGCAGTTTCTCGACCTGATGCCGGGCATAGGCGCTAAAGGAATCAGCGGGTGGCAGCTGGGGACTACGGTTTTTTTTGAGTGCGGAGTAGATCACTCCCAGTTCCTCGGCTAGGAGAAACACCGACCAGCCATCGCAGATGATGTGGTGGGCGGAGAGCGCGAGCAGGTGGT
>JAFIGG010000043.1 GCA_020831485.1 Opitutales bacterium | reverse complement strand
AGCTCAGCGGATCCAGAGAATTGACCGCCGCCGCCCTCCGCCTCGGCCTCGTCCGACCCAGCCAGATTCGCTCCATTTATAAAGCGGTCCGCGGTGAGGATCCGATTGATATTTTCGCGCTTTAGGGTTTGCGCAACTCGTCGCGAGCCTCTTAGTCGGGCTGCTCCAAAGCGACCCGCATGTGTTCGATTTCACTTCGCTGGAAGCCTGCGGCTTCGGCGTGCTTCTGCCAGAATTTCACTGCTGAAGAAACCTGCTTGATGATCTGCTCCTGCTGCTTGGTTGAGAGTCTGAAATACTTGCCCACTTCTCTAGCCAGGTCGACGTCACACGCGTTGCTGTTTTCGTCAATATTTAGAGCGAGTCCTGTTCTCCATGGTTGGGCATTTAGGTCGTAGGCCGGGGATAGTCTCCAGCCCTGCTCTGATAGTAGGAAACCGTGGTTCCGCAGGTGGTCGTCCGTATTGTTGATGCAGATATTGAAAACGATCCGGCGCCAGAGTTCTTCCAGATCTTTGCTCGCGTTGGCGCCGTAGCGCTCAATGAGTTCAACTAGGTCGAGATAGCTGGCGCCGGTTTTGGCACCATCTCCATCTTTGTAGCCGAGTAAATTCATAGCGGAGGCGAAGTGGATTCGCTGCTTTTTTAAGCGGTCGAATCGACGGGTGAGAAAGGTATGCCCTGACCGGGAAAAACGCTCTGTCCGGGAGGGTGCTATTTGGAGTCCTGCGGCCTTTGCCAATTCATGCACCAAGCCTTCCCAAGCCCCGACGTCGTATTCATCTGCACGGCTTGGGAATTTCGCGATCCACAGTTGTCCTTCGGGGTCGATAACGCTGCATTTGGGACGGGCACCTCCCAGAGAGGTTCCGGGCGCGATGAGCATTTGCAGCCATTTGATATGCTCGGGGTCGTCTGTATCTGCGGCTTCGAACCGGCGTGAGGCCTGCTCCAGTTTTCGAAGGCTCTGGAGTGGGGGGACAGATAGTTCAGAGTCTTCAGCCAGGAACGGGCCATCAAGGCCTTCACGGAAGCGCAGGGCTCCCATGCGACAAGTGTCCGAAACGGCCAATAGATAATCCGAGTCGAATAAAATAGGTGATCTGTTATTCGACTCCAGAGCTGCTCGTCGGCGAATTAACAGGCGTCCCCATCGGTCGGGCGCGGAATCCAGAAACAGACCAAAAGAGTTGCTTGCGTCCGCATATTGGCGACCCCCGACGAATTGCAGCCTGGGGTCGAGTAGGAAAGGTTGTGAACGCGACAGCCATTCCGCGTCGTATTCGAAGGAAAGAACCTCTTCCCCGCGTACGAGCGCACGGTGCAGCTGCCCTATAAGGGTTGGTTGTTCCAGTTCAGTCCAGTCGGCGAATACGAATATCGGCTGGTCCCGGGTCATGCGTCAGTCCTTCTTTTGGGCGCACGTTTTTTGGACAGAAGGCCGAGATCCTGTAATTTGCGTCCCATTTCATCATCTTTGGCTAAAAGACCAAAATCCTGCTCCAGACCAAGCACCCGCATGACTTGAAAGTAGTTCCCCATCGCCACCGATGGTTCTCCCGCTTCGACGTTGATCAACGTTCCCCGGCTGATGCCCGCCCGCTCGGCTACCCGCTCGGCACTGAGCTGACGGCGTAGTCTGGCCAGTTGGATCCTTTCTCCCAAGCCTTGCATCAGTCGCTTGTGGGCGGGGAGTAAATGCAGTTTCTTCTTCATAAAGACCAATAAAATAAACAAAAAATCCTATAAATGTCAATTTTATTGAATGTTGGCCTTCAGGTTCGTATCGGGCCCTGCGCCTGCTCTGGTGTCGCTCGATCAGCGCCCTTCGAGGGAGGCGTCTGGAACGATCTGCACAGCCTTCAGGTAATGGAGCAGGGAAGTCAATGCGGTCAAATAGCTGCGTCCCGTTCCGCAACATACAGCCGGTAGCTGCTCTGGCGCGCCCCGTCGTGGGTTTTGGCCGGCACTGTGCGAACATTGAATCCGACTCGTTTGAGGCGGTTTTCAAAGCGGACATCGGGGCCCGCGGACCAGAAAACCGCCCGCCCATGTGGGCTCAGCGCCGTATGAATGGCCCGCAGTCCGGTGTTTGAATACAGCGAAACATTTGCGTCGGCGACCATGGCGACCGGGCCGTTGTCCGCGTCCATCAGGATCACATCCCAGCTGCCTTCGGCGGCATTGCGGATCATTGGCCCAACATCCTCGGTATGCAGGTTTACCCGGGAATCCGAGAGCAGACTGCCATTCAGTGACTGCAGGTGCTGGAGGTTCCACTCCACAACTTCCGGGACCAGTTCCACCACATCCACCCGGGCATCCTTCGCGGCAGTTTCCATGACACTGCGCAGCGTGAATCCCAGACCCAGGCCTCCGATAAGGATCCTCTCTATGGGGCCGCCCGCGAGGGCTTCCATCCCCAGTTCACCCAGCAGCCGTTCCGAGGCACTGGCTTTCGAGTGCATCAATTCCTGTCCGTTGAAATTGACCGAATAGGCCCCGTCGTGCTCAAACAGGGCCATGGTCCCGCCCAGCAGTTTTGTTTCCCCAAGCTTGACCCGTGGTTTCATCTGTCGACGCAAGCCGCAATTGCATTAGGGGTCAAGCGTGGGGAGACTGTAATCGGCCAGTCTTGTTCAGGCCAGACCGGTCACCTTGCCGGTATTTGGGTCCACATCTATTTTTCGGAAAGCGGGGTTGGAGCCGGTGCCTGGCATCAGGCTGATGTCACCGGCGCAGGGACAGAGAAAACGTGCTCCGGTGTATATCAACACATCGCGGATAGGCAGGGTCCAACCTTTCGGAACCCCTTTCCAGCCGGGTTGGTGGCTGAGGCTGAGGTGGGTCTTGACCATCATGGTGGCAAAGTTGTCGAAGGCAGGATCCTGCTCCAGCTTTTTTGCTTTGGCCTCGGCCTCCGGGCTCCAGGAAACTCCGTCCGCCCCGTAGACTTTCCGGGCGATCCGATCGACCCGGTCGCGCAGTTTCATAGACGCTGGGTAAAGTGGTTTTAAGTCTACTTTATCGGCACAGGCATCGATGACCGCATCCGCCAGCTCAAGGGCTCCTTCGCCGCCCCGGAGCCAGTGTTCGGACAGGGCGCAGCGGGCACCGGCAGCTTCTGCTGCTGCGCGGACCATCTGGATCTCTGCTGCTGTGTCTGTGACGAAGCTGTTGATACAGACAACGGGATTCATTCCGGATTGGCGAATGATGCCAAGGTGGTGGATCAGATTGGGTAGACCTTTTTCCAGCAGTTCAAGGTTTTCGCGGGTGTAGGCATCCGGCAGCGGCACGCCTGGTGCGACCTTGGGTCCGCCACCATGCATCTTGAGGGAACGGATGGTTGTGGTGAGCACAGACACCTTCGGCGATAAGCCGCTGGCGGGGCATTTAACGTTCCAGAATTTCTCAAAGCCGATGTCGGCGGCAAATCCGCTTTCGGTCACATGGTAGTCCCACAGTTTCAGTCCAAGTCGGTCGGAAATGATGGATGAGTGCCCCAGTGCGATATTGGCAAAAGGTCCGGCGTGGACCAGGCAGGGTTGGTATTCCGTGGTGCTGAGCAGGGTGGGGTTGATGGTGTTGCGCATCCATGCGGTCATGGCCCCTCCAACCTCCAAGTCTCCCGTGGTAACGGGCTTTCCGCTGCGGTCGAAGGCCACGGTGATTTGGTTCAGGCGGTCCCGCAGGTCCGCCAGATCGCGGGCCATGGCGAGGATCGCCATGCACTCTGAACTGACCGCAATCGCAAATTTGGAAGGCATGGTAAAGCCGTCGGTTCGACCGCCCAGACCGATTACTATATTGCGCAGCGATTGTGCACAGAAGTCCATGACCCAGCCCATTTCGACCCGCGTTGGATCCACCTGTAGGCGTGGCATTCCGGATAGCCGTTCCAACTGTTCATCGGGGTAGTTACGCTCGTGCTGCATCCTGGCTGTTAGAGCCACCATGGCCAGGTTGTGGGCATTCATGATGTCGTTGATGTCACCGGTCAGCCCGAGCGAAAATTCAGTCAATGGGATCAGCATTGACGCGCCTCCTCCAGCCGCGCTGCCCTTGACATTCATGGTGGGCCCGCCGGAAGGCTGACGTAGGGCTCCACCGGCAGATTTCCCGCGCTTGCCAAGCCCCTGGATCAGGCCAACCGCAGTCGTGCTTTTGCCCTCTCCAAGCGGAGTCGGAGTGGTGGCGGTGATTTCAATGTACTGACCGTCCGGGCGCTTCTCGATCCGATTGAAGAGCTTTAGGAAGTCCAGCTTGGACAGGCGTCCCATGGTGATGAGTTCGTCGGCTTCCAGGCCAAGCCGTTCAGCCCACTCATTTGGCGAGGGCATGCCCTTCTCAGCGGATTCAGAGATTTCCCAGGTGCTGTGTTTGCGGGGGTCGTATTGCATAAGGCTTATTCGTTGTCGATTTATGGAAACGGGCCCGCCGCAGCTGCTACCTGATGAGAAGTCTTCGTGCCACAGGCCCTATGTCTTATTCAAGCTTATAGACTCCGGCGCAGTGATTACAGAGATTTACCGTATCTTTTTGCCTTTGATCCAGGAATCTGCCATTCAGTCATCATTTTTATTCAGTGCGCGATTGTAGAATTCAAAGTTGGATGTCCCCAACGCGTTCAAAACCTGAATTGTGTTGTGGCCAATACCTTGAAGTTCGATGTAGTCATGGGAAACACCAAGTTCAGTGAAGTGTGTGTGCAAACGCCGGTTATCGACCACCATGGAATCAGCGGTTCCCACAATCTGCCGAATGAGCAAATCCTCAGGCAAAGTTTCGACCTTTGATTGAGCAATTCTCCACGGACTCTGAGATTCGAAGTATTCCATGTCGTTACCGAAGACAGAGGCGAAAATAGCGAGCCGACTTTCGAGAGGGACCAGTCGTGGATGGTCTTCGAGGAAATCGAGTTGCAGTGGACCAGCTCCCATCATTGACCATGCGCCAAAAAGGTCCGGATAGCTGAGTCCCAGCCTTGCCGCTCCATAGCCGCCCATGCTGAAGCCCTCGATAATCCGCCCGGAGCGGTCTGAAATTGTGCGGTAATGGTTGTCGATGTAAGGAATGAGTTCATCGATCACCATTGACTCAATTGCCTGCGTTCCATCCTTTGAATTGCACCACATCCCATCCGGCAGGCCGTTGGGAAAAACGACTATTAGCGGCGGGATTCTGCCGGATTGAATCGCATTGTGAAAATACTGTGTGAGAGCGGGAATGCCTAAAACTCCGGGGCCTGATCCATGTAGCCAGTAGATTACCGGAAAGCGGCGGAGCGGCTGCTGCTCATAGGCTCTGGGCAGGTAGATGTGATAACTAACAGGTGCTTGGATGACTTCGCTTTGGAATAACCGGAATAATGCGAAGGAACTCGTTGCGGGTGGTGTTACCCACGGGCGATCGGATTTTGGCTTTCGCAGTATTTGGAAAAAATTGAGATTCAAATGCGATTCAACTTCTGCCGAGACT
The DNA here is from genome assembly GCA_020831485.1 of Opitutales bacterium. Taxonomy (GTDB): domain Bacteria; phylum Verrucomicrobiota; class Verrucomicrobiia; order Opitutales; family Oceanipulchritudinaceae; genus JAFIGG01. Next base: position 22,350 of record JAFIGG010000043.1, on the reverse strand, counting down.
GGCGCGCCATCACCTTCAACCATCATGGGAGCGAGTCGCCAATTTTTGAGATCAGTGGAGGTTCTGACAAAATCCTGGGACCCTGTTGAACTGGTCCATTGCAAGGACGCCATGAGTGGCTGAGTGTTCTCAATCCGTTGAATCTGCAAGAGCAGTCCATCATCCCTGCAATTAGTACCGCCATCAGCCAAAAAAGCTATCGATACTCCAAGCAGAAAAACACTCCGTAACCGGGTGAACATTGATTAGTCGTAACTGTAGGCCTATCAGCTGTCAAGCGTGCGAAGAATTCAGGAAAGGATAGAATACCTCCCTGTTCGTTTCGTATGGAGTTTTAAGAAATGGAAGATTTTTGAAGTGTATTTTTTCTGTTTTTCACACTACATAAGCATTAACCCCATTGCTCCTTTACCAGGCTTTATCGTATTCATTTGGATGGGTAAGGATCTATGCGTCACTGGTAAGGCGCGCCTTCAGGTCCTGGGTCTAGCCAGTGTAGAGCCGACCCAATGGATTGTGCAGAACACAAACGGGATATGGTGATCATTTGTTTACTTTATGGGCGGCAAAAAAACAGGTGCTCCATCGGGGGCGCATCACCTGCCAAAATGGCTGCTCGGGCAGGATTTGAACCTGCGACCAAGTGGTTAACAGCCACCTGCTCTACCACTGAGCTACCGAGCAATAAAAGTTAAAGAACATTCGACGACCAAGTGGTTAATCCCGCGGAGCGGGACTCTACCACTGAGCTACCGAGCAAAAGGTTAGAAGGGAACGATGTCGATGGACCAAGTGGTTAATCCCGCGGAGCGGGACTCTACCACTGAGCTACCGAGCAATTTGAAGATTGAAACCGTGTGAACGGGCTGAGGAGAGTCAAGCGGTTTTTTCGAATATTGGTGGCTTACAGGGAGAGCACTATTACTTTTGACTCAAATGGGGGTGTGGCCTAGCATTTTTCGATGGAGTTACGTCATCTGAGGTATTTTGTCGCGGTGGCGGAGGAAGTTGAATTTTACACGGGCTGCAGAGAAGCTGCGCGTTGCCCAACCCTCGCTTTCCAGGCAGATTCAAGACCTTGAAGATGAGCTCGGTGTTCGCTTGCTCGACCGTGACAAGGTTCGGGTATCGCTGACGGATGAGGGCAGGGGTTTCCTGACCGATGCAAAGCGCCTTTTGGATCAAAGCCTTGAAAGCATCCGCTCCGTCCGCAGTTTAAGCAAAGGCGAATCGGGACGTCTTAACCTTGGCTATACCTTCAAGTTCAATTACGTGCCGCTCCCAGCAACCTTGGCTTCCTGTTACAGTGATATGCCGGAAATCTCTGTAAGTCTCTTCGATTTGACGCCCGCCGATCAAATCCATGCCTTGGAAGAGCGCAGGATTGACCTCGGTTTCGTAGGCTTGCGACCTCCTGAAAAGAGTAAAAACGGCGCCAATCTGAACTGGGAATGTATTGCCCGTCACGACATTGTAGTGGTGCTGCCCTCGGACCACCCGCTGACGAAGAAGAAAGAGGTGTTCATGCTTGATCTCAAACCGGAGTTTTTCGTCGCCATGTCGGAAGATACCCATCCAGGTTCGCACGATTGGTTGCGCGACCTCTGCAGGGAGGCCGGGTTTAAACCAAAGGTACTTCAGCACGTGGGCTTGGATTCCGGCATCATGGATTTTATCCGTGAGGGCCTGGGTGTGACCGTTGCCCGCGAGCACATCAAGCGCCTGCCCCAGCGCGGCATCGTCTTTCGCCCCCTCGCAAACGCAGGCAAAGCCGAATTCTGGATCGCATGGCATCGTGACAATGCGTCCAAGGCCCTTGCGCATTATATGCGAATTGTCAGGGAAGCAGTCGCTGTCCTGCATTGAGGTCCTGTTTGTCGTGCCATCAGCCCTCGGGTATCAGTCCCATGCTCACAAAGCATTGGCACCAGAACTGCATCTCGACTATCATCGGGTTATTGGAGTGTTCTTTGTGGAGACTCCAACGACAACCCTATGAAATTTAAATACACATTAGTTCTTGGAATCACTTCCATCGCATCATTGACGCACAGTCTTCACGCAGCACAGGATCCGGTGGATCTTGGTTCCGCAGGAAGTTTTGCGATTCTGAGCAAGGCCGGAATTTCGACCACGGGAACCACTACAATCCATGGGGACATCGGCGTTTCCCCGATCGACTCAACGGCCATCACCGCCTTTTCCCTCACGCTGGATGCCACCGAAACTTTTGCGACATCGCCCCTCGTTACGGGCAGGGTTTTCGCCAGCGACTACTCTGAACCAACCCCTGCAAATATGACGACTGCTGTCGGGGACATGGAAATCGCCTATACGGATGCTGCAGGTCGAGTCTCCGGTGATGCCATAACTGAGCTGGGCGCTGGTGATATCAGTGGTCAAACGGTCGCCCCAGGACTTTACAAATGGGGTACTGGGCTTTTGATCAACGCCGATGTCTACCTGTCTGGCCCTGCCAATAAAGTTTGGATATTTCAGATCGCCAACAATTTGACCCTTGCAGATGGGGCACGCATCATTCTCAGCGGTGGCGCACAGCCTGCCAATATTTTCTGGCAGGTTGCAGGCGAAGTAACACTTGGCACGACTGCTCATTTCGAAGGCATCATCCTTAGTAATACTGCGATCCATCTTAACACTGGTGCAACTATCAATGGAGCCCTGTATGCCCACACTGCAGTGACACTCGATTCAAATGCAGTTACCATAGTCGAACGCAGTGGTGATTTGGTAAGAAACTGGTTTGGACTATACTCAGTGCTCCACTTCGACTCGCAGGCCGGCATAGGTTGGATCTACCACTTTCAACACGGCTGGATCTACATGGAGGTACAGGCTGAGAACGACATCTGGCTCTGGCACCCTGCGGAGGAGTCATGGCTCTGGACCAGCGAAGCTATCCATCCCTACTTCTACAATGCCACCTCCAGTGAATGGGTCTATTTCGACGGTGAGCTCTGGTCCACGATTGACTAAAGAATGCAAACATGAACCCGCTGGTGTCCGGGGCCTTGGTAATAAATCGAAAAGGGGATGCCGCGCGACTGCAATGCTCCACCGCGTCCACGCCGACCACCCAGTCCACCGTCCACTCACCGCATACTGTTTGCCGCCAGGCAAAAAAGCGTGTTTGCTGTTCGGATGTTTCTCCCACACAAATTAAATCTGCGAAAACTGACCTGGATGCTGCCCTTTGTATCAATAGGGCTGGGGGGCTGTGCCTCTCACGATCCGATGCCAACGGTTGATCGGGTGGACCTCGAACGCTTTATGGGAACCTGGTATGTGCAGGTGTATTCACCGCTCTGGGTGGACCGCGACGCAGTCAATCCCATTGAGCATTATTACCTGTCTGAAGACGGTTCCATCGCGACCACCTATCAGTTTCGCAGGGGCAGTGTGGAAGCGCGGCTGCGGACTTACACCCCCACTGGTACGGTCTACAATGAAGATGCCAATTCCGAATGGCGGATGCAGTTTCTGTGGCCGTTCAAGGCCGAGTACCTGATCGTCGGTCTGGATGAGGATTACGGGGGCACCGTCATCGGCCACCCCAACCGCAAATATGCCTGGATCATGCACCGCGAGCCGGATGCCGATCCCGAACGCCTGCAGCGGCACAAGGATCTACTGACTGAGCTGGGTTTTGATGTGGATGCGCTGGAGACGGCTCGACACGATTGGGATGCTGAGCCGGAACGTAAAGCTTATCTGCAGAGCCTGGTCCGCGGCCAGCCTTACACTTTCCGTTGACGCTACTTACTCGGCTATCTTCTGCATCCAGAAACTGCCACCGGTGAGGGGCTGTATGCCTCGGAACAATGCCTGCAATTCGGCTTGTTTGTAGTGCGCAAGATAGGAGTTGCAGATCAGTATGCGGTATGCCTCGTTGTGCATGAGAAATGCCTGCAGTAAGTATTGCTCATTCCATGTCTGTCCGCGTTCTATCATCCAAGATGCCGGATAGTCATTTGGAAAAAACACATCGTGCAAATGAATGATTACGCCTGGCTTGACCAAAGGTAAAATGTTGAAGAAGAAGGTGTTGACGTCGCTTGCCGTTTTAGCGCAGTGAGATCCGTCGTAGAAAAGCACATCTCCTGCTTCCAACTTCTGAAATGCTTCCAGGGGGGCTTTTTGTAGCATGCTTGGAACGCGCTCCCAGGCTGCGGGCAAATGAGGAAAGATGTATGGGTTGGGGTAGGGTTCGATCAGGGTGACTTCCGTTTCGCAATCATTTTTGGTCAGTGCATCCCGGAGCAGGAGGCTGGACCACCCACACCCTATCTCAACGTAGCGTTTGGGTTTCACGTCCCGGACCAATCCATACTGAACCACCGCATCCATATTGTTCCACATACCATTCTGCCAAAGGAATCTACCAGCCACAGCCGATTCCTCCGGGATGTCTCTCAACTCTTCCACATACCGGCTGAATTTCTCCGCAACTTTGAGTTGATCATCCAAGCGCCATTCAATGCCGGCGGCTGAGAGTGGTCTGCCCCATAAGTCAGGATTATCACGCAGGAATTGAATATCGTTCAAAGGACTGTAGTAGTCGTTCCGCTGAAAGTGCCAGCCAGCCTTCTGGATTTCTTCAATCGGATGTTCTGCGAGTTTTGCCAGAATGGATTTTAGATTCATGAAAATAAAATTAGGTCAGTGTCCTGATTTTAACAAAATTTTTGCCATATGGTTTCAGAATCCGCGCTGGCTTTCAATCATTACTCCTGCAGATATTTATCTGAGCACGATTGTGGTTTTGGGAATCAGCATACGTCAGGAGATCGTGCTCCCAGCTCAGTCAGCCGATAGTTTTTGCTGTATGCTTTGATCGTCCAGTCCGGATGCTCTTATCGGTTCCCTCTCTGCGCAGAACAAGCTCAGAACCTCCACGACCACGAGCACCAAAATCAGTGTTCCCGTCATGCCTGCGGCGCCTATTCCAAGCAGCATAAACTCCGGGCTGTCGTCTGGCAGCAGGTTGCGGATATTTGGTAATACCTCTGCAAGGCGGAGGACCGCCAGCCTGACAATGAACCAACCGCCCCCGAGAATTCCGGTCAACATCAGGAAACCAAGCACCGGGAGGGGATACACGGGAGGCCGCCCAGCGCCGCGAGGTTGTCTCCTGACGACTTGAAGTGCCCACTGGGCTGGAAGGACCACGAGGGCCATCAGGATGTAGAAGATTACACTGATCGCCGTAATAACAGGTATGCCCATCTTAATGTCCCTTTTCGTAAAGTCTCAGTGGTCTGTTGACAATCAGCTCGGACCAGATTGCTTCCAGCAGGAAAAATGCATTTACGGCCCGCAGCACGAGAAAACTCGGGATGCTCGCAATGGCGCGCGTCGTCTCACCACGGCGGACGGCACCGAGTAGAATCGGTGCGAGGATCACTGGCAAGTCAGCCACGTAGGCTACCATGAGGATCGGAGTAGAAAGCAAAAAAATCATTAGCGGCAGGAACACGACCAATGCAAGTGAAGCTACGATCGCGTCCCATGCGGCGACGGCGACGATCATTCTGAGGGTCGGAACGGCGAGAACACGCCGCCAGTGTATCCGGACATTCTGAACGAAGCCATGCGACCAGCGCCGCAGTTGTTTGCGCATAAACTTGAAGTCGTGTGGCTCTATTGGGTAAGACACAGCATTGGGCACAAAGCGCACTTGCCAACCGGCGAAATAGAAGCGCCAGGTTAGGTCAATGTCCTCCGTCATTGTCCGGTTGGACCATCCGCCAAGAGCCTTCAGGGCATCCGTGCGGTATGCTGAGAAGCAGCCAGACGCGATAAGCGGCTTTCCAAAGAAATCCTGAACAGGCTTGAGAAAGCTGAAGGCAAAAAGGTATTCCACGTAGCGACCGCGCTCCCACACGGTCCTGACATAACGCGGAACGACGAATCCGCTGGCGGCTGCGACTGCCTCATCATCAAGGGCGACCATGAGCTTCTCTATGGCATCGGGGGCGAGGATCGTATCAGCATCGATCGCCATGGTCCACCTCGTCTCCACCAGGGGGAGAGCGAAGTTCTGGGCACCGGCTTTGCTTCCGGTGTTTTTCGGCGGTCTGACCACGGTTGCGCCTGCCGATTCGGCCACTTCGAATGTGCCGTCGGTTGAGCAATCGTCGATAACGATAATAACCGTTGGTCGAACAGTTTGTTTGAGCAAACTGTTCACTGTATCGCTGATACTCTCCGCTTCGTTGTAGGCCGGAATCAAAACAGTGATTCCGGGACTCATTAAGCAGGGCTCACCATTGGGGCATGGATCATTCATACCTCTTCCCTACTCCCGGAAAGATAAGAATCTTACAGCCTTCACCTTCAAATCTCCCGCTGCACCTGTTCTCGATCAAACTGAAAAAGGCGTGTAAGAAATCACTGTTCCCGGGATTGGGTAACTTTGATATGAAAAAGAAACTCCCGCTTTACAGGGCGGCCGAGGTCGCACGAGGGGACGAAAGTCGTCTTGAGTCTCGCGGCCATAGTTTCAACTGGCGCGGCTTTGCTTCGCTCGGAAGTGCCTGTGCCTTCCTGATATTGTTCGTCTCTGGCACGGTGCTTTATGTCGCTCCGCGTGGACGTGTCGCAAACTGGACGGACTGGACAGTTCTTGGTCTGGACAAAGAGGAATGGTCCGACCTGCACATGGCGGCAGCGATATTGTTTCTGGCAGTCGTTGCTCTCCATATACTCTTTAACTGGCGTGTGTTGGTGAAATATATCTGCTCGCGGGCGGACAGGTCTCGCGTGCGCTTGCGGGAGCTCCTCACTGTCTGCGTTATGACTGTCGCGGTCGCTGCCGGTACAATCGGCGGGTTGCCACCCTTCAGTGCTGTTGAAAAGGTCAATACGGCAATCAAAGACTACTGGGAGAAAGATTCGGCCGACCGCGTAACACGCGCCCCTTCGACCTGGGTCCAGGAGGCAAACCTCCCGAGTTTCGCGGCCTGGGCTGGTGTATCCTTTGCGGATATGATGAACGCCTTTGAAGAGGCTGGCTATCCGGTCGAGGATCCGATGATGTCGATCAGCGAGTTTGCTCGTCAGTATCGTGTCTCTCCGGAGACTCTTTTCGCGCTGGCGCGATCGCGGCACACCAGCGCTCCGAACTAATGGTCGAACCACTAGTGGTCGACCCGCCAGGATCGAACAGCTGTCGCTCGTTCGCTACGTCGATGCATTTGAAAGTGTTTGGCTGTGCTGGCTGAGCAGGCTTCGGTAAAATGCGATGTATTGATCCCGGATTTGTGAACCGGCAAAGCGGGATAAAACATCCATGCGGGCCGCTTCGCCCGCGCGCTTGCATAGATCGGGGTCTTCGATCAAGCGGTCAATTGCGCTGGCTAAAGCCTCCGGAGCGGCGACGGGAGCGAGGAAACCGGTCTGGCTGTCGCGGATGACTTCGGGAATACCGCCGGTCCGGGTGGCGACGACGGTTTTGCCGTGGCTGAGGGTTTCGAGAATGCTGAGCCCGAAGCTTTCCTGCTCGGAAGCATAGACGCCGAAATCGCAGGCTTCGATATAATCGGCCACGTCCTCGACATCGGTGCGGATCAGCACCCGGTCTTCAAGTCCGAATGCTCTGACCTGACTGGTGAGTTCCTCGGTATTACCGCCAGCGAGGAATAACAGTCGCAGCTTGTCCTTGTGTTTCAGGAGCAACAGGGCCTGCAGGATGTCGCCGACGCGCTTGACGCGGCGGAGGTTGGACATGTGCAGGGTGAGGGTTTCGTCTTCGCGCAGACCCAGTTCGCTGCGCACGGCTTCGGACTTCCGTCGGGCGGGCTTAGGGTCGTGGAAATTGGGAATTACTTCAATCGGTGGCTTTACCGTGAAGGTATCCAGGGTCTGCTGCTTGAGACTTTGTGAAACGGTGGTGACTCCATCCGAATGGTCGATGGAGTATTTGATGATGGGACGGTAGTGGGGATCCTGGCCGATCAGGTTGGTATCCGTTCCGTGCAGAGTGGTGACGATCAAAGCTCTCTTTGCGCCGTTCATCATCAGACGTGCCAGCAGGGCTGCTGTGGCATGGGGAACCGCGTAATGCACATGCAGAATATCGAGGCTATGGGTCTCGCAGACTTCAGCAATGCGCACCGACAGCGGCAGGGTGTAGTCCGGGTATTTGAAAAGCGAATACTCGTTGATGACCACCGGATGAAAATACAGGCCGGGAATATCCAGATCGAGGTGGAAGGGCTTTTCGTAGCTGATGAAGTGTACTTCATGGCCGGCTTTGGCAAGGATTTCACCGAGCCGGGTCGCGAGGATGCCGCTGCCGCCGATGCTCGGGTAGCAGACAATACCAATGCGGAGAGGTGTTTGGGAATCAATAGCCACGGGCGGTTTTGGACAGGGAGGAAAGGTTTTCGAGGACCAGAGGGTCGTTGGGCCATACGGCGATGGCGTATTCCACGCCGGCAAGCAGGCCGAGTTGGCGGGCCCGGCTGTTCTGGAGGTCGAGGTAGGCTTTGGATTGAACCTGACTTTTGTGGCAGGACATCAATTGCTGCCAGGCTTCGAATTGTGCGGAAACATCGATCAATACGGGTTTTTCCGCATTCGTTTCATAGGGAGAGGTCACCGCATAGAACCACAGGCTGGTCACCTTGTGGACCGGCAGGTCCTTGAGCGGCTCGAGGCCACCGTAGCGTGCCAGACGGCAGGCGTCCCGGGTCAGCTGGCTGACCACGCGGTGATCCGGATGCTGATTGGCGTCTGGGCTGGGGGCGAGCACTTGCTGTGGTTGCAGCTGGCGGATCAGGCGGGCGATCTTGAGGGCGTTTTGCGGACTCTGCTGCTGGGTTCCGTCGCCGCCGAGGTCGAGGAACTGCAAGCGATCGGATGCATTCAGCATGGCTGCGGCGGCTCGGGTTTCCGCCTCGCGCAGCTCGGCGTTGCCGATGCTGCCGGATTCTCCCCGGGAGCCGACGACGATGCTGAGTTCACTGCCGGCCTGAACTTCTTTCAGGAGGAGGCCTCCACAGCCGAATTCGAGGTCGTCGGGGTGGGCACCAATGGCGAGGATGCGGTTGGGGGTTGCGGATGTGGTCATGGCAAATATGCGGCGCTGGCGTTTTCAATCGCGTCGCGCTGGATAAATTCGATTTCGGGTGTTTCTTCCATTTTCAAATACTTGAGTTCGCCTTCGCCGGCGATATAGTGGGTGCAGCGGACGATGGACTGCATCCAGCGCAAACGCGTGTCGCGGCAGGGGCTGAGCTGGTGCTTGCCCCAATCCTGTGCAGACAGATCAATAAAGGCAGAACCCCCTTTGTGCAGGCGCAGGCCTTTTTCCGGATCCCAGCGGGCGCGCACGGTTTCGCCCTCGTAGTCGGTATCGACGTAGTAGTCTTCAACCTCGCAGGCGGCCTTGCGCAGCTCTGGGTCGCTCGAGCGCAGCACTTCGATGCCGTCCAGCAGGCCCAGTTTGCGGTATGCCTCGAGGCAGTAATCTGCGGCGTTGTTGGTTTCAATGGCGTTGAAGACCTCCACGGTTTCCCGGCGCATAAACTTGGGCAGCTGGCGCAGGGTTTTCTGGATCCATTCGGGGGCAATACTTTTGGCGTAGAGCGGGCTGTATTTCTTCTGGATTTTATTGGCGAAGCGGAAGTTGATCCGGTGTTCCTTGCCGTTGTCCGGTTCCTGCAAGACGGTTTGCGTTTCCCTGGGGTCGTGATCGCTGTCGTGAAAGAAGAATACGATGCGCCCGCCGACTTCGGCCTGTATGCGCCGTGCTGTCTGGATCTTCGCCCAGAGAAAACGCCTGGGCAGAAAGCCGCAGGGTTGCTGGCCGAAGCAGATGACTGGTTCTGTGGCCTCGGTACTCATGCGGGTTTAGGTTTTGGCAGACATGTTTGCAGGACTGAGGCCAGCGCAATTGTGATCAGGCAGCCGATAAGGTTGAACCATAGGTAGCCGATATCGAGTGGCGAAAAATAGAGTATGATCACGCTAGCCTGAGCCACCAGACCGGCGTTGAAGGTCGCGGTACCGCCGATGCGGCGGAGGAAAAAGGCGATCAGAAACAGCCCCAGGATGGTGCCGTAGAAGAGCGAGCCAATGATGTTCACCGCCTCGACCAGGTTTTCGAACAGGCTCAGGGTCATGGCAAAACCGATTGCCAGAATCCCCCAGGCGAGAGTGAAGCCCTTGGAGGCCCAGAGGTAGTGCCGCTCGCTCGCATCCTTGCGGAGCAGGTTGCGGTAGCCGTCGACGACAGTGGTCGAGGCCAGGGCGTTGAGTTCGGAGGCGGTGGAGGACATGGCTGCCAGAAAGATAACGGCAACCAGCAGTCCGACAAGCCCACTGGGCAGATTGCTCAGAACGAAACTGAGGAAAATGTAGTCGGAGTCCTGCGTCTCCGCCGAAGGCTGGGCATCATTCAGCGCCTGTTTGAAAGTTGTGCGTTCCTGCTCCATTGCCTGGGTCAGCTGGATGATGGCGGCACGGGTGTCGGGGTGGGTTTGACCCGCTTGCCTGCGCTCGGCAATGGCCTGCTCGAGGAATGCGGAGCGCTCCTCAAAATGGCCTGAGAAACGCGTTTCAATCGATACCCGCTGTTCGGCCGGGATTTGTTCCAGGGCTGCCTGATTGAAAAAGAGCGGGGGTGCCTGAAACTGATAGAAGACGAAGAGCAAAACCCCCAGCAGCAGAATGCCGAACTGCATTGGGATTTTCAATACGGCGTTGAACATCAGGCCCAGGCGGCTGGCGATGGAGGAGCCGCCGGCGAGGTAGCGTTGGACCTGGGTCTGGTCGGTGCCGAAGTAGGAGAGGGCGAGAAAGGTTCCGCCCAGCAGACCGGTCCACAGCGTGTAGCGTTCGCTCGGGTCGGTGGAATAGCTGATGGCTTCGAGTCGGTCGTGGAAATTGGCCAGGTAGAGTGCCTCCGAGAAAGTCAGCTCTTCAGGCAGACCTGCAATCAGGTAACCGAAGGCAATCGCCATGCCGGCGAGGATGATCAGCATCTGGTATTTCTGGGTCAGCGTGACCGTGCGGGTGCCGCCGGATACCGTGTAGAGAATTACCAGTAATCCGGTGGCGATAATCACCGGCGGCAGGGGCCAGGCAAAGATCGTGGAGATAATGATGGCAGGTGCGTAAATCGTGATCCCGGCGACCAGGCCGCGTTGAATCAGGAAGAGCCCGGCCCCGAGCAGGCGGGTTTTCGGGTCGAAGCGTTTGCCCAGGAATTCATAGGCCGTGACCACTTTGAGCCGATGGTAGAGCGGAATGAAGACCGCGGAGATCAGTACCAGAGCGATCGGCAGGCCCAGGTAGTTCTGGATGAAGCTGAGGCCGGATTCGTAGCCGAGCCCTGGCATCGACAGGAAGGTTACTGCCGAAGCCTGGGTCGCCATGACTGACAGACCGATGGTACCCCAGCGCAGCTGCTGGCCGCCACTAAGGTAGCTCCCGAGACTGCGCCCCTGCCAGGCGGTCCAGAGTCCGTAGCCGACGATTCCCAGAATCGTCACGGTCAGCACCAGCCAGTCGAGATCAGTCATTGAAAAGGCCGGAGAACCAGTGCAGCAAAAGTATGGTCAGCACCAGCCAGCCTAGCACCGATGCGTAGATCAGGCGCCAGCGCGGTTCGGTGGCTTTGGGCTCCGCTTGCATGCTTGACAGCCGGGTTGGGTGATCAGTTCCGCAGGCGCTCTATCAAGGCTTCGTTCATTTCAATGTAACCAAAGGCGCTGCCGCCGGTGTCACGGGCTTTCTCCAGAGATGCCTTTGCCGCTTCAATGGCGGCTTCGTTTTCACCCAGTTTGGCCAGGATGCGGGCGTAATTGTGTTCCCACCAGAAGGCGTGGGGGGCTTCTTCGAGGGCCTTTTCCATCCAGGATTTGGCCTGTTCCAGCTCGCGGCCTTGATTAAGGTAGAAGACCGCTGCGCTAGCATAGTCGCGGGGGCCGAGGGCATCCGGGTTTTCCATGGCGGAGGCAATGGAGGCCTCAACTTTGGTGCTTGTATCCACAGTGATTTTGACCGGAACCCGGGTGTTGACCCAGTCCAAGTGGAGAATTGCGGAGTCGTCGCGGAGGTAATCGAAACCGATTGTGAAAGTCTCCAGGAAAGGCTCAATGCGCTGCGGTTCTGCCTGGACGCGGACAACATCCTTTTCAGGGTCGTAGCCCTGAGCGCCCCAGTTGGAAGTGTCCGAATAGAGGATGAGCGTCCATTCGTCCTCTCCCGGAATCGTATAGAGCGCGTATTCACCCGCTTCGACCGCTTCGCCGCCGAAGGTCACATCGTGTTCAAAGGCAATGCGGGTCGCCGCATCCGCTCCCGTGCGCCAGATTTCACCGAAGGGGACCAGGGCTCCGTAGATCTCGCGGTCTTTGGCACCGGGCCGGGAGTAATCAACGGTCACGCTCGTCAGTCCGACGGTTTGGCTAAGGTTTGCCCGCGGACTGGCCGCCGGGGTTTGGATCTGGGCATGGCCCAATACTGGGGCGACTACAGAAATAGCCATCAGGAATACTGTGTTTATGCTTCTCATTCTAAACACAGAGAGGGCTGAGCGGGTTTTTTCTTCCCACCAAACTCAGATTAGAGTTCTTGAAAGTTGCCGCAGCGAAGCATTCTGGCCCCGAAATAGGGATTTGAAATGGTGCCTTCGCTTTGGAGCCAGGCCGCACCTTCGTTGTCGAAGGCCATGGGGCAGTGGGCGAGACGCAGGGATTCGGTTTCGGCGCCGTGTTGGCGAACGCCTTCGACATAGTGATTGCTGACGGTCTTGAAGTGCGCGCGAACGCCTTCTATATCATCGGCCTTTGCAATTTCACCGGCACCGGGAACGCCGAGGTCTTCCAGTTTTTTGGCCTGTTCGGAGACGCCGTCCATTGAGTCATCGGCAAGGGCTTTTTGGATATGCAGATAGGCGGAAATGGCCGCGGCTGGTACTTCTGCGTCGAAAACTGTTTCGGTGGCGGAATGTGTGTGCTGGGAACCGTTGTGTTTAGCGTGATCGTGGCCGTGGTCGTTGCCATGATCGCTGCAACCTGCGAGCAGGGTGCTTGCTGAAGCAGCGAACAGGATGATTGCTGAGAATATCGAGATTTTGAATGGGTTTGCTTTCATAATACTATCTGTTTAACGCCGGTGGGTGTGGTTACCCCTTAAAAAAACCAGAATGCCTTAATGCCTAAAGGGTGCCCCACGCTCGCTTTGGTTGAGCGATTGGGAACACCCCCTGGCGTTGATGTGGCTTTTGGACAGATATCAGCGGCGATTGCCCTGTGTTCTGGCCGGTGAGCCTGTGTTGCGTTTCAGTGCCGGATTTCCTGAAGCGGATCTATCGATTTCTGTGGGGCGGTGCACCGACTGATTGCGTGACCGGGGACCAGCTCGCATTTGATTGATATCAGTGGGACGGGTAGCCGTGGTTCGGAAAGAACTTTCTTCGCCATTGCTGCGAATTGTCCGAGGGCTGCCTCCTCCAGAACGGTGCGTGTGGCGGACTTCGGCACGCTCTTCCAAGTGTTCAATGATTCCGTCTTTGGCCAAAGTCTGGCGATGTTCAGAGCCGGTTCCAGAAAGAGCATTCCTGAACTTCAGGGGCTGTGCAGAAGCCGTTGTCAGGCTTGCGAAGAGCGTTGTGATTGCGACGGCTGAGATGATTAGGGTTTTGTTCAATTTCATGTGTATCTATTTCTCATTGAGGTTAATTGAGGTAGGCGCCTTTGTTGCACCTTTCACTGCCGTTATACGTTTGCTAGATGCGCTCCCCTTGGATTTTCGGAATCGCCTTGTCGGATCCAGCTAGGCGAATAAGTAGGATAAGTTTTCCTAATCTGTAGAAGCTGCAGTGGGTCCTGTTGTTCCTGATTTCTATTCAGTGCATTCTCATCGCCTGGGGCGGCGGGTTTTCCATGCTCCAGTGGTATGGGCAGCCTTGGTTCCTGGATTTTAACGTTTTCGGAGTCAACAAGAGGGACCTGTTTCAGCTTCAGCAGATTAACCTGAGTGTTGCCGTATGGGTCGGATTGCTGGCGAGAGGAACGCAGACTGATGAGGTCCTGATTATGTGGGCGGGATTACTTCGGCTATTGGGCCGTATTCAAGAGGGCTGCCTGAAGCTGTTTCCTCGCACGGTAAATGCGGGTTTCAATCGTCTTTTCCGTAACACCCAGGATCTCGGCACAAGCTTTTTGTGAATGATCTTCCAATACGTGTAGTATAAAGGAGGCTTTTAGCTTGGGAGGGAGGGTGTCAATGTGCTTGAGAAGAATCTCGTGGGCCTCAGATCTGAGCAGGCTTTCATCGGCGGCCGGATCTTTCGAAGGTATTCTTTCTTCGAGGTCGGTGCCTTCGTTGCCGGCTTTTGTAGTTGCCGTCGAAAAGAGTGATAACAAATGCCACCGTTTCTGTCGCCGGTGATGGTCGCGGCAGAGGTTGGAAGTGATCGAGTAGATCCAGGTAGCAACTTTAGCCCTTGGACGATAGTTGGCTGCGTGGCGATAGACTCTTATGAAGGTCTCGGAAACAATTTCCGCTGCGTCTTCTTCACTGCGGACAAAGCGGTATGCAAAGTTAAATAGCTTATCTTGGTGGCGAGTCATCAACTGCCCCAACGCCGCCTCGTCACCGGCAGCAATGGCTTCCAGCAATGTCATATCTGGATCTTCCATTTATGTGCTTACTCTGGATGACTCAAGGCTTCGGATGCCAGTCGTCTGAGTTCAGCCTGCCTGTCTTCAGGCAACACTTGAAGAATTGCGAAATAGCGTTCAACGCTTAATGACTGCAGCTTACCGTGGACATGATGCACTCCGTAGATGGCTTCAATTACTTTGTCTGAGTAATGGTCTTCGTTCATCAGGAGTTCGGCCAAGACTTTAGTGGCGGCCTCAAATTCGTCGAGGAGCTGGGTTCGCTCCATTTCATAATCGGCTTCGATAGTCTTGACCGTTGCCTCTTGATCCTCTGTTAACTGCAATTGCTCGACGAAGGTCCCAGGATAGTGGGAGGCCGCCATTTGGGGGCGGAGGAATGTGTAGAAGACGACCAGACAGCTGAGAACCGCAACGATGGCTACGGCGGCCGCCAAACCTAGAAAATTTAATGTATTGGTGCGAAACATGCTGACTTTTCTAAGGGGTTTGTTACCGGCTGCGGGATTTCAAAATGTTGTGGTGGCATTCAAGAGTGCCTGGGTTTACAATTACTTCGAACCCCAGGGGGTTTGTCGGTTTGGCAATGGGTTGAACCATTTGGCTGGCGACCGTTGTGGTCACCGTGCCCAGGGCCACCGTTAAGATGAGAAGCAGAACGGCTATTTGCGGACGCAGGGCCAGATTAAGAAGGTCGTCCCAAAGGGCTATGGATGGATTTAATGAAGATTCTTTCTCGGCGCGCAAACGGGCGAGTGTCCGGCTTCGAAGATACGGGGGGCAGGTCGGCAAGGCTTCCTCCCGGATCTCGTTTAGCAGTGTGTTTAGGTCACGCTTGTTCATTCTTCTTGATTTTAACGCAGAAAAAAGCCTTAGCCCTCATATAATTGCATGTCGATTTGGGCTTATCTAACTGGGAATTGAACTGGCCGGCTAGAGCGCTGTCAATCGATGCTTGAATATCGGGTTCGATGCACCTAGTTTTCTGCGTTCACACCTTATTATGCTGCCCTTTATTTCCTTTCTTTTTCTGACGGCTCTGGTCGGGCTGTTGACCTGGTTGTTCACGCGCAAGGAAAACCTTGCTTCCGAAAGTGGCTATTTTCTGGCCGGGCGGAGCCTGACTTTTCCGGTCATTGCCGGCTCGCTGTTGCTGACAAACCTGTCGACCGAGCAGATGGTTGGGCTCAACGGAGCCGCCTATGCCGACGGTTTGGCGGTGATGGTTTGGGAGGTGCTCGCGGTGGTGGCCCTGGTGGCGATGGCTTTGTTCTTTCTGCCGCGCTTCCTGCGCAGTGGGATTGCGACCATTCCGGAATTGCTGGAGAAGCGCTTTGACCGCGATACCCAGTTGATCGGCAATATCATTTTCCTGCTGGCTTACGCTTGTATCCTGCTGCCGATCATCCTCTACACCGGAGCCACTGGGATGATCACGATTCTCAATCTGGACCTAGTGCTGGGGCTCTCCTACAACGCCACTCTATGGCTGATTGTCTGGGTCGTTGGCATTGTTGGGGCGATTTATGCCCTGACGGGCGGGCTCAAGGCGGTGGCAATTTCCGGCACCCTGAATGCTGTTGGATTGCTGATCGCCGGCCCCATGATCGTCTATTTTGGCCTGGCTGCGGTGGGCGACGGTGCCGGTGCGCTGGCCGGTTGGCAGGAAGTCCGCGAAACGAATCCAGAGCGTTTCAATTCGATCGGTGGGTCGGATACCTCGGTGCCCTTCAGCACGGTGTTCACCGGCATTCTGCTGCTCAATCTTTTCTACTGGTGCACCAATCAACAGATCATTCAGCGGACCTTTGGTGCCAGCTCGCTGGCGGAAGGGCAGAAAGGCGTTCTGTTGACCGGCGGGCTCAAGCTGTTAGGGCCCATTTATCTGGTGATCCCCGGAATCATCGCTTACCACATGTTCAGTGGAGAAAACCTGCAGGCGGACATGGCTTACGGCCGCCTCGTCAGCGAGGTCATGCCGCCGGCCCTGATCGGGTTCTTCGCGGCGGTTCTGCTCGGCGCGATTCTCAGTAGTTTCAACTCTGCACTGAATTCAACCTGTACCCTGTTCAGTCTCGGTGTTTACCGGGAGTTGCTGAAACCGGATTCCGGCGACCGGGAGTTGATTCGGATTGGACGCTGGTTCGGGGTCGTGATGACGCTACTGGTGATGAGTCTGGCACCCTTGCTGGCTGGAACGGAAAGCATTTTCGCCTACCTGCAGAAGATGAATGGCATCTATTTCATTCCCCTGTTTGCGGTCATTCTGCTCGGATTCCTGTATCCCCACCTGTCCAGCTTTGCTGCCAAAGTCGGCCTGATCGGCGGCGTTGCGGCAGTTGCCTTGGGCTATTTTGTCCCTCCCTTCTCGAACATCGCTTCCAAGGTGCATGAATTCCATTTCCTTGGCATTGTGTTTGTCGGTTTGATTGTGCTGATGTGGCTGCTTTCAATCTGGAAACCACGGACTGGTCGCTGGGAGCAGGTGGATGTGAAGGCCGTCGACATGACCCCCTGGCGCGGGGCGCCGATTACTTCTGCAATCCTGATTGGTCTGGTGATTGGGATCTACGTTTACTTCGCGCTCTGACGTTCTCGGCGCGGCGTAAGCTGTCACTCTGATGTTTGTGGGGTCTCAAACCTCACTTAGTGCCCTTGAGCCAAATTTACGGGTTGCCTATCTGGTCCTGAAGGCCCAAACAAAGGGGTTATCATGTCTAAGCCGACCATAATCTATACCAAGACAGACGAGGCACCGATGCTCGCCACTTATTCGTTCCTGCCCATCGTGCAGGCTTTTGCCAAGCATGCGGACGTGGAGGTCGAAACCCGCGATATTTCTCTCGCCGGTCGTATTTTGTCCCAATTTCCGGATTATCTGGAAGATGGCCAGCGGATCGAGGATCACCTTGCCGAGTTGGGCCGCCTGACCCAATACCCGGAGACCAACATCATCAAACTGCCGAATATCAGCGCGTCTACGCCCCAGCTGCGTGCGGCGATTGCGGAACTGCAGTCCCAGGGCTACAAGTTGCCGGACTATCCGGACAATCCGCAGACGGAAGAAGAGAAGGACATCCGCACACGCTACGATGGCGTTAAGGGTTCGGCAGTGAACCCAGTGCTGCGCGAGGGCAATTCCGACCGCCGTGCGCCTAGGGCCGTCAAGGAATTTACCAGGAAGCACCCGCACCGCATGGGCGAGTGGAAGTCGGACTCGAAAACGACCGTGGCCAGCATGGACGGCAAGGGCGATTTCTTCTCGCACGAGAAGTCGTTGACGCTTCCCGTTGCGACCAAAGCCAGTATCGAGTTTGTCGCTGAAGACGGCAGCACTCAGGTGCTGAAGGGCTCGGTGCCGCTGCTCGACGGCGAGGTTTTGGATTCGACCCGCATGAGCGTTTCGGCTTTACAGAACTTCCTCTCCGAGCAGATGGACAAGGCCAAGGCGGAAGAAGTGCTCTTTTCCCTGCACCTGAAGGCGACGATGATGAAGGTTTCGGACCCGATTATCTTCGGCCACACCGTGAAGGTATTCTTCAAGGACTTGATTGCGAAGCACGAGGCGACACTTCAGGAGTTGGGTGTCGACTTCAACAATGGCTTTGGCGACCTCGTTTCCAAGCTCAGCAAGCTGCCGGCGAATAAGAAGGCCGAGATCGAAGCGGACATCGAAGCTGTCTATGCTGCGCGTCCGGAACTGGCCATGGTGAATTCCGACAAGGGCATCACCAACCTGCACGTTCCTTCGGATGTGATCATCGACGCCTCAATGCCGCCGATGATCCGTGATGGCGGCAAAATGTGGGACCGCAAGGGGCAATTGGCCGACACTCGTGCGGTCATCCCGGACAGTTCCTATGCCGGTGTTTACCGGGCCGTGGTCGATTTCTGCAAGAAAAACGGTGCCCTCGATCCGCGCACGATGGGTTCAGTGCCGAATGTGGGTCTGATGGCCAAGGCCGCGGAGGAATACGGCTCACACAACAAAACTTTTGAAGCACCGGGCAAGGGCTCGATTCAGGTCAAGGACGCCTCCGGCAAAGTATTGCTCGAGCAGGCTGTCGAACCGGGTGACATCTGGCGCGCCTGCCAGACCAAGGACGCTTCGATTCGTGACTGGGTCAAACTGGCCGTCAACCGTGCCCGTGCCTCGGACACGCCGGCAGTCTTCTGGCTCGACAAGAATCGTGCCCACGATGCCCAGATCATCGCCAAGGTCGAAACCTACCTCAAGGAGCACGATACGGGCGGCCTCGACTTGCGGATCCTCGCTCCGGCCGATGCCTGCTGCTTCACTCTGGAGCGCCTGGTTAAGGGTGAAGATACCATTTCCGTCACCGGCAATGTGCTGCGTGACTACCTGACCGACCTGTTCCCGATTCTTGAAGTCGGAACGAGTGCGAAAATGCTCTCAATCGTGCCCCTGATGAAGGGTGGCGGTCTTTTCGAAACCGGTGCCGGTGGATCCGCGCCGAAGCACGTGCAGCAGTTTGTTGCCGACAATTACCTGCGCTGGGACAGCCTGGGCGAGTTTTTTGCCCTGGTGCCAAGCCTTGAGCACATCGCCTCGACCTTTAACAACAAAAAGGCCAAGGTTCTTGCCGACGCACTCGACGTCGCTACCGGCACTTTCCTCGAGAACAATCGTTCTCCCGGACGCAAGCTGGGCAGCATCGACAATCGTGGCAGCCATTTCTACCTCGGTCTTTATTGGGCCCAGGCATTGGCCGAGCAGAGCGACGACTCCGAGCTTCAAGCCATCTTTACCCCGATTGCTGAAGAAATGACTGCCAATGAAAAGAAGATCACTGATGAGTTGCTGGCCGTGCAGAAGCAGTCGGTGGACATCGGTGGCTACTACAAGCCCGATGACGCCAAAGCCGAAGCCGCGATGCGCCCAAGTGCGACCTTGAACGGGATTCTGGCGAAGTTGTAATGGCGGACGAGGCGTCCGCCCCCCGTCTTGGGGACGGGCACGCCCTCGTGCCCGTAGCGGGGCCTTGGTGATGGGCGGACGAGGCGTCCACCCCCCGTCTCACAGCAATCCTTTCATCAATTGTACTTGAACCCCCGCCATTTCCGCGCATCCCTTTAAGGCAGCATGGAGCTCAATAATTACATTCCTGTTCTGGTTCAGATCGGATTGGCGCTGACTTTGGCGGTCATTATCATTTCCGCCAGCCATTTGCTTGGTCAGCGTGCGCGCACGAATAAGGTTAAGGACAGTGCTTACGAGTGCGGCTTGCCTTCGGACGGGAAATCAGGGGCTCGCTTCAGCATCAAGTTCTACCTGACGGCGATGCTGTTCATCCTCTTCGACATCGAAGTGGTTTTTTTGATTCCCTGGGTGCTAGTGTTCCGTGACTTCCTGCAAATGGGCATTCCGATTTTGATGCCGGTGCTGTTTTTTATCGGCTTGCTGACCGCCGGCTTGGTTTACGAAATCAAAAAAGGCGCCCTGGATTGGGATAAATAGGCGGTCTCTCCCGCTGGCTCAATACAGGCTGACTTCGGTGACGAAGCGGCCTTCCTGGCCGGGATCGACCCAGTGCAGGCCTTTGCCGTGTTCCGCTGCGTTGGGCAGACCCATCCAGGGTTCGACGCAGTAAAAGGGGCTGTCTTCGCTCTCGGTCCAGGTGACAACGGTGTTGTTGGCCGCCGGTGGTTCGCCGTCGCCAATGCGGATAAATACACGCTCCTCACCACCCAGAGGACCAAATTCAATCTGGCGGTGGCGCAGCTGGAAATGGATGCGGTCGACGATGGCCGGGTCGCCAAAGTTGATCGGCCCCGGCTGCAGCTTTTCGCCAATCAATTTGCCTTCGGGGCTGAAGTAGACCGCTTTTTTCGCCTGCATGTGGAGTTCATAGTCCTTGCGGCGGCTGCCCTCGATCCAGGGAAGTGTGAAATAAAAGTGATGACCCGCAGACCAGGGGATTGGACGCTCGTCTTCGTTCCGCAGCAGCAACTCGACCTTCAAGGCCAGTTCCTCAAAGCGGTAGCGAACCCGAAAAGCATAGCGGAAAGGGTAGGCCTCGGCATCCTCCGCCGTAGGCTGCAGGCGGGCGGTGAAACCTTCTTCGTCGATCGCTTCGATGTTGAAACGCCCCTCGCGGGCGAAACCATGGCGCGGCATGGGACGCTTTTTGCCGTCGGGATCTGCCCAGTGGTATTCGAGTCCACGGTGGTAACTGCGGCTGGCAAAGGGGAACAGAATCGGATTGCCCCCACGAACTCCAGCCAGATTGTCCCAGTCCGCGTTGTCCGGCCATTGAATGACCGAGCGTTGCCGTTGTCCGGCAAGCGTCAGGTTCCAGTCGAGCAGGCGGGCACCGCATTCCGGCATGGCCCGAAAGGTCGAGGATCCCAGCTTCCAAGTGTAGCAGGGTGGGACGGAACTGTTGTCAGAAGACGATGGAGCAATCAATGCGCACATGGGAATCAACCTGGAGGCCAACTCAGCGGACGTCCACCCAGAAGGTGCACATGCAGGTGCGGAACGCTTTCGCCGCCATCCTTGCCGTTGTTGATGACTACGCGAAAACCGCCCACGATGTTTTCCTGTTTGGCGATCTTCCCTGCTGTCAACAGCAGGTGCCCCAGCAGTTCCTGGTCCTCTGCTTCGGCCTCTCCAATGCGGGGGATGGGTTTTCGTGGAATAATGAGAATGTGCACCGGCGCCTGCGGGTCGATGTCCCGAATGGCCACACAGTGTTCATCTTCATGGAGCATCTCCGAGGGAATCTCTCCCGCCATAATTTTTTCAAAGAGTGTCATTGGTACTCATTTTGTTGCAGGACCCGGATCAGGTAAAGGAAAAGCGGAAGTGCCGGGGGGGGGGGGGGGGGGGGCCCCCCCGCCCCCACTGAACACCTTGCACCGTCCTGTGCTTTACCCTTAGCTCTTTGGCATGACCTTTTCCCTCATTGCGCAATGTCCCAACACCGGACAATTCGGCGTCGCGGCAGTAACTGCCGTGCCGGCGGTCGGCAAACTCCTGACCCATGCCAAAGCGGGTGTTGGAGCGGTCGCGACCCAGGCCCGCCTGAATCCTTACCTGGGGTTGGACGGCATTCAGCTGCTCAGTCAGGGCATCGCCGCAGGGGATGCCCTGGATCAATTGAAGCTGACCGACCCCTGTTATGAGCAGCGCCAGTTTGCCCTGCTCGACTGCAAGGGGCGAACCGCCGCCTGGACCGGGAAGCAATGCCTCGACTGGGCCGGACACCGTGAAGGGAAGGGCTACTGCGTTCAAGGCAACCGGCTGGAGGGACCTGAGGTGCTGGATGCGATTGAAGATTGTTTCCTCAAATCGGCAGGCCAGCCCCTGTCCCGGCGTCTGATCACGGCCCTGGGGGCTGGAGGTGAGGCTGGTGGCGACCGTGAGGGAGCCTTGTCGGCGACGCTCTACATCGTTGATCGGGAAGAATACCCGCTGTGGGACATCCGCGTGGATGAGCACTCAAAGCCGATTGAAGAGTTGAGGCGCCTGTATGATGTTTTTGAAAGGAATGTGGTTCCACATATTCGCGAAATGCCCACCCGTGCAGAACCCGCCGGTACCAGGGGCGAGGTCTGTGTTTGACTGGGCGGACGAGGCGTCCGCCCCCCCCGGGAGCAGGTGCGCCCTCGCGCCCGCTGGCAGGGCCCGGTGGTTTGCCGGCCCCGGGGGGACCGCCCCCCGGGCTTT
>JAFIGG010000129.1 GCA_020831485.1 Opitutales bacterium | reverse complement strand
TGTCAGGCCGCATGTCCGAAGGGCATCAGCCTCGACTTCATCGCCCAGATGAACCGGGACTACGCCACCGCATCGTTGAAAAAGCTCGTTGCCGGCGTCTGATCCTGAATCTAGGAGCTTAACAGATGCTCGACTCCGATTCCCAAGTTGTTGAACGGCGCGAATTGGAGGTCCTTTTGCTGCGGTCGCAGCGTTTCGAGGCCATCGGCACCCTTGCCGGTGGCCTCGCGCACGACCTCAACAACCTGCTGGCACCCATTCGCATGTCCTGCGAACTGCTGAAGCGCAAGAATCCGGACCCCGATCTCAGCCGCTTCATCGACATTGTTCAGTCGAGCAATGACAAGGCCCGCCAGTCCATCGAGCAGATTCGCGGCTTCACCCGCGGCAGCCAGGATGCCCAGCCCGAGCGTTTTGAACCAGCCCGTTTGCTCCCGCTGATGCGGAACTTCGCCAAGGAGCAGGAGTGGCCGGATTCCATCCGTCTCAAGGTCGCCGCCGCCTCGGATCTACCAACGATCCATATGGATCCGGGCCAGCTGCTACAGGCCCTGTCCAATCTGCTCACCAATGCCCGCGAAGCTATCGGCAACGCCTCAGGCACCGTAGAGCTGCAATTTAGTTCCCGCACTTTCGCCAACGGCCTGCGCATCGGTGAGCTCGAGTTTATCGCCAGTCGCTACCTGCGCATTGATGTCACTGACACCGGCTCCGGCGTCTCAGTCGAAAACCAGGCACACATTTTCGACCCCTTCTTCAGCACCAAACCCAAAGGCAGCGCCCCTGGCCTCGGCCTGTCCGTCGCCGCGGCCGTCGTCAGTCACGCCAAAGGTTACATCGACTTGCACAGCCAACCCGGCAACGGCGCCCGCTTCACCTTGTATCTGCCGGAGAAGGCGGATTGATGGAGGGAGAGATGGAATTATGGATTGTTGGAGCGCGGCCTTTACACCCGAACGGCCGGGCCTGAGCTGCCGGAGTTTTGCCTTGGGCGCTGGGTTTCAGGCTAAAGCCTGTTCTCCAGCGCCCCTTCCGGTCCTCAGACTTGCAAATCCGCCCATCCCCGCTTAAGCGTCGTCTTTAAATGGCTTCCAATCCAAACAACCTACGTGGCCAGCGCCTGCGACCGGTTTCGCTCTTGCGGGACGGTGTTGCGGTGTTTCTGGGTGTAATGCTGGCGGCGGTGACTGCTCAGGGGATTCAATACGCCGACACAGCCGCATTGGTTACGGCGGCGCTGGTGCTGACGCTCTGCAATGTTGTGCTGAAGCCCCTGCTGATCTTTTTTGCACTGCCCTTTGTTCTGATGACGCTGGGCTTGGGGATCTGGCTGATCAATGCCGCTTTGTTCTACTTCGCCGGCGCCATCATTCCCGGATTTCAGGTGGCGACCTTCCTCGCCGCCATGTGGGGCGCTCTGATTCTCAGTTTAATCAATTTTGCGCTGTTCATCCTCTTCACCCCGAAGAGCGCTCGCGGGCATATCCACGTCAACGTCAACGGCCGCAGTTGGGGGGCCTCTGGCCAGTCAGGGCAGAAGCCGCCGCGCGGCCGCATTCAGCGGAAAAATGATGATGTCATTGACGTTTAGGGGAAAACGGGATGCTCTTTTAAGTCCTTCTCAATCTTTTTATTATCATGGCAAACGATCCATATGATCTCGTCGTAATCGGTGGCGGTCCTGCAGGCTATGCAGCGGCTATCCGCGCCGGACAACTGGGCAAAAAAGTCGCCTGCATCGAACTCGAGCGCGCCGGTGGTACCTGTCTCAATTGGGGCTGTATTCCGTCAAAGGCCTTGCTCAAGGCGGCGGAAACCTTCGAAAGCATCAGCAAGGCCGGTGAATTCGGTGTCGAAGTCGGCAGTGTCAAAGTTGACTTTGCCAAGGTCATGGCCCGTTCCCGCAACGTGTCGGACAAAATGGCTGGCGGCATTGAATACCTGTTTAAAAAGAACAATGTCGAATACCTGCTCGGCCGCGGCCGCATCACGGTTCCCGGCATCGTCGAGATAACTGATGGCCCCGACAAGGGAAAGTTTCTGACTGCTAACAAGATTCTTGTTGCGACTGGCTGCAAGGCGCGGCGCCTGCCGGATGTCAAAGTCGATGCCGAGCGCGTCATGACCAGTCGCGAGGCACTGGTGATGAAAAAGCAGCCGAAGTCCATCGCTATCATCGGAGGCGGTGCCATCGGCGTCGAGTTTGCATACTTCCTGAACACCCTGGGCACCAAGACAACGATTGTGGAGGTAATGGACCGCCTGGTGCCGGTCGAGGATCACGAGATTTCCGCTGGCTTGACCCGCGCTTTCAAAAAGCAGGGCATCAACGTGCGCACCGGAACCAAGGTCGAGCGGGTTGAAGTCGGAAAGAACAACGTTAAGCTCGAGCTCGCCAAAGGCGATAAGAAGGAAACCATCGAAGTGGATTCCGTTCTGTTGTCGATTGGCGTCGAAGCCAACACCGAAGGCCTCCTGTCCAACCGCGTCAAGCCGAAGACAGACCGTGGCTACTTGGTGGTGGACGACAATTACGAAACCTCGATCAAGGGCATCTACGCCGCCGGCGATATCATTGGACCCCCCTGGCTGGCCCACGTGGCGACCTACGAAGCCGTCCAGGCCGTCAATGGCATGTTTGGTTTTGCCAAGCCGAAGCGCGTCACCACCTATCCGGGTTGCACCTACTGCCACCCGCAGATTGCCAGCGTTGGCCTGACCGAGGAGAAAGCCAAGGAGCAGGGTGTCGACTACAAAGTCGGCAAGTTCCCATTCTCTGCCTCCGGCAAAGCCGTCGCCATCAATCAGCCCGAAGGTTTTGTGAAGCTGATCCTGGACTCCAAGTATGGCGAAGTTCTCGGCGCCCACATCATCGGCAACGACGCCACCGAGCTGATCACTGAATACGTGCTCGCCATGAAGGCCGAAATTACCGCCGAAGAAATCCACGCCACCATCCACGCCCACCCAACCATGAGCGAAGCCCTCGCCGAAGCAGCGGCCAGCGCAGACAATCAGGCGATTCATATTTGAGGGTACGGCGGACGAGGAGTCCGCCCCCCCCGGGGAGGGGGGGGGGGGGGGGGGGGGGGGG
>JAFIGG010000004.1 GCA_020831485.1 Opitutales bacterium | reverse complement strand
CTGAATAAGTTCCGCGAAGGGGAGGAGACCCTGCGGTTTATCGGCAGTGCGATTTCGAATATAGGCATCCCGGTCAGTGGGGACAGTGTGTTTGCGCTTTTGTTTGGGATCCTCGCAGCCGGCGGTGAGTTGATCGGAGGTATTCTTGTGGCGATCGGTTTACTGTTTCGTCCTGCTGCCGCCGTGTTGCTCTTCATCATGGTCGTTGCGCTTGCAATGCACCTGAACGCCGGGGATGCGTTTGCCAGCTACGCGCAGGCCTTGACCTTTGGCGCCGTTTTTGCCGGCTTGCTGTTTACCGGTCCTGGGACTGTCAGTATTCAGAAGGCTTAATTTCTTGGTCGCAGCACTACTCGGCGGCATCGAAGCCGTGTTCGGCCAGCATGGACTCAGTGATCTGCTGGAAGGTGGCAGTCCTGTGAGTGGTTTCCGCCATGGAGGCGGAGCATTCGATAAAGCCGAGAGCGTCGTCGAAGCGGGCACGTTTGCCATTGGCTTTGAGCCATTGGTGCATGGGCACGAAGGATTCCAGCCAGTCCTGTATCGAAAAGGCATAATCGTCGACGGCTTTATACAGGTTTTCCAGACAGACACTTTGCTGCGCGGCTTCCTCCCGCTGTAAGCAGTGGCAGATAGCTGCAAGCGCGGACGGGGAGGCGGCGTCGTCGAAAAGCGAACGGCCCGCTTCCTGACTCAAGCCACAGGCAGCCAATTGCTTCAAGGCGTGTTCCCATTGCAGGCGTAGGTTTGGAGAGCCGGCGGCGCGTTCGCTTGACCAGGTTTGGATCCAGGAGGATTCGTTTGTCATGAAAACCGTTTTTGCCGATCAGGGATTGGCTTCGAGCTGACCCTTGATGTGTTCGGGCTCAAAGAAACCATGCAGCTGGCGGATACGGGTTGGGTGACGCATTTTGCGCAGGGCTTTAGCCTCGATCTGACGAATGCGTTCGCGCGTGACATTGAACTGGCGGCCAACTTCTTCGAGCGTGCGGCTGTAGCCGTCGACCAGACCGAAGCGCAGGCTAAGCACGCGGCGTTCGCGGTCGGTGAGGGAATCCAGCACGTCCATGATCTTTTCCCGCAGCAAGCTGTAGGCAGTCATATCGTAGGGATTCTCAGCGCCTTTGTCTTCAATGAAATCGCCGAAATTGGTGTCGTCACTGTCGCCGACCGGACTCTGCAGGGAGATTGGCTGCTGAGCCATCTTCATGATCTGCTGCACGCGCTCCACCGGGAGATCCATTTCCTCGGCGACTTCCTCGGCGGTTGGCTCGTGACCCAGCTCCTGGAGCAACTGTTTCTGGACCTGCATGACCTTATTGAGCGTTTCGATCATGTGCACCGGGATGCGGATCGTGCGCGCTTGATCGGCGATCGAGCGCGTAATGGCCTGACGAATCCACCAGGTGGCATAGGTGCTGAACTTGTAACCGCGGCGGTATTCGAATTTCTCAACCGCCTTCATCAGGCCCATATTGCCTTCCTGAATTAGGTCGAGGAAGCTGAGGCCGCGATTGGTGTATTTTTTGGCGATCGAAATGACCAGACGCAGGTTGGCTTCAACCATCTCAGTTTTGGCGCGGTGGGCCTGGCGCATGCCCTTACGGGTCTCGCGGATCAACTCCAGAAAACGATCGGGCTCCACCCGGATTTGGCGGTGGATCTCGCTGAGCCGGCGGGAAACCTTATTCACGTCAATCGAGCGACCGCGACGGGTTTGCGCACGCTCGGCGAGGGCAAGACTTTCCACCAAGTCATGGATCTCCCGGACCATCGGATCCAAGGTCTCCAGATACTCTTCAAAAACTTTCAGTTTAAAGCAGAATTTGCGGAAGATTGGCTTCAGCTCGGACTCGTATTTGTCGTAGCGCTTGGTGGCGCGCTTGGCCGCGGCTTCGTCTTCGCCGTGCATTTCGCCCCAGGCCCTGTCGAGTTTCTTCTCCAGATCTTCAATCTGTTCGATCAAAGTGGGGATCAGCTTGAAATACTGCTCGCGACTTTCGATTTTTTTATCGAGCACGACTCGGTCAAAACGTTCATCCCGGTTGATCAGCTTCTGCGCCAGTTCCTTTTGGAAACCGCGGGTGAAAGCGACCGAGAACAAGGTGTCCATGGCGCGCATTTCCGCATCTTCAATGCGCTTTGAAATGGCAACTTCCTCTTCGCGGGTCAGCAGCGGCACCTGGCCCATCTGCTTCAAATACATGCGAACCGGGTCGTCGAGGATATCGGACTGCGCCGTGCGCATTTCCTCCTCGTTGCTTTCCTCCTGGCGCTGCTTGTAGCCTTCGACCTCTTCGGAATCGATGATGTCGACATCGAGGTTTTCAAGAATCGTGATAACGTTCTCGATCTCGTTCGGGCTGTCGATCGTCTCCGGCAGGGTGTCGTTGATATCCTTGTAGGTCAGGAAGCCCTGTTCCTTGGACTTGCGGATCAGGTTGCGAATGCGTTCATTGACATCGCCTTTTGGCGCTTCGCTGGCTTCCGCACCTGCTTCTTCTTTGCGCTTCTTGGCGGCCCTTTTTGCGTGCTCATGGATCTCTGCAGCCAGTTCCGCGTTGGTCTTGCCAGGAGCTTCTTCAGGCCCTTCAGACGTTTTAGCTGCGGCCTTTTTGGTGGTTTTTTTCACGGCTTTTTTTGCCGTGGGAGCCTTTTTGGCAGCAGTTTTTTTGGTCGCAGTCTTTTTGGCTGCGGCCTTTTTGGTGGTGGCTTTTTTAGCGGTTTTTTTGGTGCTTGCTGGCATGCTGGTTGAAATCAGTTGAGGGATTTCGTTTCAGTGGTTGGCAATTGGATCTGCGGAGGATGTTTAATCAGGTCCTGCTTCAGTTGGCTCAGTTTTTTGCGATCGCTGAAAATCCGGCGCAGGGTCTCTGCGTCGGTCGAGCGGTCCGCAAGCTGACCGGAAAGCTGTTCAATCTGGTTTTGAATATGGCGTCGTGCAAGTTTGAGAAGGCATTCATTTGCAATGGCTTCGACGTTTTCCATCGGGCGTTCTTCTGCGTAAACCGCAAAAAAACAGTCGCGTTCGGCTTGGGTGTCAAGCAACTCGTCAATCTGATGAGCGCCTTCCCAAGTTTCTGCTTCTGCTTCGGCCAGGATTCGAGCGAGGACTTTGCCTTCGGGAGAGTCGGATTGTATCCAGTGGTGGTCGATGACCTGAGCCAGTCTTTGTGCCCAATTAACATCCTGCAAAACGATCCAAAGTAAGACTCCTTCCAGCGTTGTCAAACTATCGTGCTGCTTTTTTACCGGGGCCGGAGGCTCGGAATCCTGGCTCCGACGCACCACCGGAGTGGCTGTGTGGAGGAAGTGTTCGAAGTCCTGGCGGATGGCGTGGGCCTCTTCGCGGGAGATGACGATGGCGTCTTCCAGGTAGGCGTTGCGGACGATGGCGGATTCGCTCTCGCGCAGGATGTGAAAGAGGTCCTGGAAGGCTTCACGGCGGCCGATGGGTGTATCCGGGTGGCGCTGCAGCAGGGCAGGCAGGGCAAACTCCATTGCGGTAATGGCCTGATCGAGCAGTTTTTGCCAGGCTTCCTTGCCGTGTTCCTGGATGTAACTGTCCGGGTCGCTGCCATCGGGAAGGGTCACAAAGCTTACTTCAATCTCGGCCCGCAGGGCGATGGGAAGGATGCGGAGGGCAGCTTCGCGGCCGGCGCGGTCGCCGTCGAGCAGAATGGTCAGCTGGTGGCTGTAGCGTCCAAGCAGCCTCAGTTGTTCTTCGGTGACGCCGGTGCCCTGGGGAGCGACGGTGTTTTCGAAGCCGGCGTGGGTGCAGCGGAGGGCGTCCAGCTGACCCTCGACCATGTAGAAGCAGTTGCGCTCGGTGGCCGGACGCGAGGCGCGGTCGAGGTTGAAGAGCATGCGCCCCTTGTGGAAAACGGGTGTTTCCGGTGAATTTACGTATTTGGCCTCGCGGGCGGGATCGTCGTCGGGGGTGCTGTCCAGCTGGCGGGCCGTGAAGGCGATGATCTGGCCCTGGATGTTGCGGATGGGAATCATCAGTCTTCCGCGGAAGCGGGCTTTCCATTGGCCGACTTCGCGGCGTCCGCGGGCATCGTAGAAGAGACCGCACTGCTGGATGGCCTCTTCGCTGAATTCTTTTTTCAGCAGCAGCTGGTTGAGCGCATTACCCTGCGGTGGGGCGTAGCCGATTTTGAAATTGCTGGCGACTTCCATGGGAAATCCTCGCTGGTCCTGCCAATACTTGCGGATCGCGGGGCCGTCGCCCTCGTCGCTGAGAAATTGGCGGTGATAGAAGTCGGCCGCGTATTCGTGAATTTCGAGGATCTCCTTGCGGAGGGAGCGGAAGGCGGTTGATGGTCCTCCACCATCTTCGTATTCGATGTTGACTCCGTGGCGTTCGGCGAGGGTCTCAATGGCTTCGACGAACTCCAGCTTCTCGGTTTCCTGAATAAAACGGATGACGTCGCCGGCGAGTCCGGTGGAGAAGCATTTGAAGATGTTTTTGTCGGGCAGGACGTAGAACGACGGGGTCTTTTCGTTGGAAAAGGGACTTAACCCCCGCCAGTTGCGGCCTGCCCGTTTAAGTTGCACCAGACGGCCCGCGACTTCCTCAAGGGGAATACGGGTTTTGATCGCTTCAATGGATGCGGCTGTGATGCGAGGCATGGATGCGGGAGGCGATCAGAGCCGACGGCGTTCGGCTTCCACCATCGGGCGTTCCGGATGGTCTTCGGGCGCAATGCGCAGGAATTCATCAAACAGCAGGCGTGCGCTGCGGCGATTATTTTCGAGGCTCAGGTAGCCGCGGGCGAGGTGTAAAATAATTTCTGGGGTGCGGGGGAAGCGGCGATAGGCCGACTCCATTTCCCTCAGCCAGCGATCCGAGGCCCACTGGTCACTGTTTGCGCGGATGTATTGCAGAACGGTGCGCGGGTTGTCTGGGTCGAGGCGCAGGGCTTCGCTGGCAGCTGCCTGAGCCCAGCCCGTGTCGCCTGTCTGCAGGGCTGCGTCGCTGAGCTGGCGCCAAAGGGTGGCATCGTCCGGGTGGTCCACAAGTGCCTGGCGAAACAGGCGGACCGCTTCACTGGCGTCGCCACGGCTGAAGGCCGCGCGTGCCCGCACGCGTAGATCGTCCTCAGCAGTGTCTGGAGTGGTTTCGGTTTCCCGCGGTGGTCGTTCCCTTTGCCGCGCTTCGGTCTCGGTGTCTTCCGGTTCCGTGGCTCGGGCGGCTTCGGCAAGATCGACATCGAAAGGCTCGGCCGCTTCTTCACGCTCGCGGCGTTCCGCTATGGCGGCCGCAGCGGCCGCGGCTTCGTCCTGGCGGCGGCGCCATTCGCGCAATTGCTCTTTCGCGTCCGCCAGCTCTGATTCATCGACCCGCTCCGGATTGATTTCCTCCAGGGCCTCGAGCAACTGCTCCGCATCCGCGAAGCGGCGTGACAACCAGGCGGTTTCGAACAGGCCGTAGAGCGCCTCCTCTTCGGTGTGTGGAAAATCGTTCAGGGCCCGGGCAAACCAGTTTTGTGCCTGGGATAAATTGTCTGCCTGAAGATAGAGTTGTCCGATTCGGATTCGCGTGGCTCCATCCGCACGCAGGCGGTCGACCCGCAGATAGGCGTCCAGCGCATCGCTGCGATTGCCGGCTTCATCCAGCGTCTCGGCCAGGACAATCCAAATGCTGCGGTCGTTGGGGGCTTCCTGAAGGTAGGCGCGGTATTGTTCGAGCATGGCGTCGCGGTCATTCGCGCTGGCGAAGGACTCGGCGGCGTAGATACGGTATTCCGGCGCGCTTTCCACCATTTCCGCTATGGTGGTGAAAGTGAAACCGGCGAGCAATTGCTGGTCCGCCTCAATGTAGGCGAAGGCGAGGGATTCCAAAATATCCACTCGTTCCGGATATTCCGAACTGAGGGCTTCGAAGCGCTCAATGGCTTCCGCCAGTTCGCCGGTATCCTGCAGGGATTGGGCCTGTGCAAGGCGTTCCTCAAGGGTAGGCTCCGGCTTGCTGCAGGCCATCAGGGTCGACAACAGCACCAGCAAGAGCGGGAACAAAAACTTTTCTGGTTGGACAATCATCCTGTTTTATTCGCAATGATAGATAAGTGAAATACCTTTACGCAGTTAATGCAATGTTCTTACTGCTTCTTCCTGCGTGGGTTTGGGGCGGAAATTTCTGGGGATTTGACGGAGAACGGGAAGCCTTTCATGGCCATGTCTGGGAAACACCGCTGGATGGTTTTGGTGACAGCTCCTACGAACAAGCAGTGGAGCGAGTGATCGAGGCCTTCGAGGCCCGCAAGGGCGAAGCTTTGCGACCTGGGAGCAGGGGCAAGGCCGGGATCAAGCTTTACACCCATTCCGGTTCAGGGTTGAAGACTCCTCACGGCCTGACCCGTGCCGTTATAGCCGCACTTGAGCAGCGCGGGTTTAGCCGTGATGACATTCTGCTTTTTGATACCCGCGAGACGGGGCTGCGGTCCGCGGGGTACTTGCCTCCATTGTCGGAGCGGGATAGGGGCCCTTATTTTGAAGGGGTCCGCGTACTGCACCTGGACGACCCGGCTCTGCGGGATCCACTGTGGTATTACGAAAGTCCGCTGCCGGAGGAATTCAGCAACCCAATGACGCGCGAACTGTTGGGTAGTGCCCAGTTTGATCTGGATCCAGGGCAGATGCGACGCAGTTACCTGGCATCACCGCTGATCAATGAGGTGGATTTCTGGATCAATCTGCCGATGGCGATCGAGCAGTATGCGGTGGGGGTTTCGGGTGCTATGGTAAACGCATCGATCTGGAATGTCACCAATCACCGACGCTTCCTGGGTAGTCCGGTCAATGCTCCTATTGCGGTGGCCGAAATCGCGGCAATTCCCGAGCTAATGGATACCTGGGCGTTTTCGATCGTTACGCTGGAGAGCTATCAGTTTATCGGCGGACCCTTTTTCAATGCCCACTACACGCGTTCGGAGCCGCTAATGTGGCTGGCTGTGGATCCGGTCATTCTCGACGTGCTTTTGCTGGATCGCTTCAATACGGCCCGTTCTGAACGGGGCTTTGAGGAGCTGGGTTCGCTGCTGCCCTACATGGAGTATGCCGTCAATTTTCGCCTTGGGCACGCCTCGCTCAGTCAGATGCGCCGGCATCGGGTTGAGTCTGAGGAGAGTGATTAGTGGTCGCACCAGGTCGACTCTGGGAATTGCCTGAAAGCCTCCTGAGTGGCGGGTGCGCAAGTGCTATTGCCCGTCCGCCACCCACTGCTCCCAATCGGCGTCGTCGGTAATCAGTTTGGCTCTGCGGCAGTAGTCGGGCAGGAGTTGTGCGGTTGAGGCTTCGGCAAAGCGTTCGCATTGGAGTAGTACTGAGACCCGGTGGGCGGGGTCGCGGACGAGCCGGCCCATAGCCTGGGCGACGCGGATCATTCCGGGGATCTGCGAGTGCCGTAGGAATCGTTCGCGCTCATTTCCAAGATCGGCTTCAAAGCGTTGGAGACTGAGGAAGTCGCGAGAGGGTAAGCCGGGGCTGATGATGCTGGCACAGTGCACCTTCCCACCCAGTTGGTCGATGCTTTCGGCGAAGGGGCTGCCCATGATCAATAGCAGAATGTCGCAGAATGGCAGATTTTCGGCGAGGAAGGCGTCCGGACTGGTCCCGCTGGACTGACTGTTGCGTGGCTGTTCAATAACGCGCAGCGCAGGGAGATGAAAACGAAGGTATTCGGCGATCTGGCGGGCGAATTCGTAGGAGGGTGCAAAAGCGACGACGGCCGGCCCGCTCTGCTCCCGCAGTGCGTTCAGGTTTGCGCAGATCCGCGGCAGGGATGCGCGTCGGGCATTGTAGCGGGTGTTGACCCTCAGGTCGATGGCGATGCGGTAGGCGCGGGCGATCCAGTCTGCCTTTCCCGGAATGTGACGCGCGCTGAGGCCCTCGAGCCCACAGCGCTTGCGATAGGTTTCCAAAGGCCCAAAAGTTGCCGACAACAGGATGCTGCGGTGGTAGGGACTGAGGATTTCGCGCAACAAGGGTGCCGGATCGAGGCAGCTGATCGCCAGACGCCCCGGGTTTGGTTTCCAGGTCAGGCTGCGGTTGAGCGGATGGCTCTGGAGCTGGTGTAGGCTTAACAGGTTCCACAAGCCCTCGCGAATGGTGTCAGGCACCTCCTGCCAGGGGATGGGGGTCGACTGGATGCGTTCGACCAGACCGTCGATCCACTCGTGCACGAAGCTCTCGTCGGGTGGATCCAGTTCCTGCTCGACCGGCATCTTTGGCAGCCAGCGCAGCATGCGGTCGAGGTCTCGGAGAATTGGGTGGTGGTGCCATTGTTGGTGGGCGTAGGCGTGCAGGGACTGCAGCGCATCCACGCTGAGGGTGCCGCTCCAGGCGTCGGCAACGCGGTCCGGCAGGTTGTGCGCCTCGTCAACGATCAGCAGGCTGCGGGAGGGATCGAAATCCGGCTGATTGGTGAAGACTCCATTGCTGCCCGGATGAAAGATGTAGTTGTAGTCGCCAATCCAGACCTGCGCGTAGCGCAGCAGCAGGCGCGAGATTTCGAATCCGGGCACACCGGTGTTCCGGGCCAGCTCAATCACCGTTTCCAGATCCACGGTTCCCTTCTGAAAAAGGCGGTGTGGCTGAATGCCGGCTGAGAGCCAGCGTTCGCGTTGCTCCTCCGGGCTGAGTCGGCCGGGGTCGAGCAGCCCGTCTGCGTGCTGCTGCAGGTTGCGCATGCGGTAAAACAGCAGGCTCTGCGGGTCGCCATAGGCGTTTTGCAATTGCTGCACGGCGGCCAGTTGGCCACTGGTTTTGCCGGTTAAGAATACGACCCGGTCCACGGCCCCCGAACGCAGCAGCTCCACTCCGGCATCGAGGACAATCCCCGTTTTGCCAAATCCGGTTGGGGCCTCGAACAGGCTGACGGATTGGCTGTGCAGGCTGTTTTTGAGGCGTCTGCTGCTGTCTGCCTGTCCCGGCCGCCAACGCTTGAAGGGCTTTTGATCCGGCAGGCGCTGAAGCTCCATGCGGTGTTCGCGCCGGGTTTCCAGATAGTCGACCCATTGGTGGAGGTGATCGCGCAGGGCGCGGTGGTGGGCCTCGGTCAGCGGCACGACCTGGGTCAGGCCGTCGTCGATATCCAGGAAGACCAGCTCAGCGTGGACTTCTGTGATGGCTCCGCTGAGCTCCGTGCTTTCCATCAGGCGCTGATACAGCCCGATCTGGTAGAAGTATTCGGGGTAGTGCAGCCAGAGGTTTTCCGGATCGTCCGGGAGGCGGCCACTCACTGTTTTCACTTCGCGGATCAGGCCGCCGGCGTCGCTCGGGATCCACTGATCCATGCGACCCCGCAGCCTGAGAGTCCAGCTGCGGTGTTCAAGGGTTCCTTCGACCGCGTGCTCGAGGCAGGCAGTCGGATGCTCGAGTTGGGTCTGTTCGCCCAGAGTCTGGTGCCATTGGCGCCCGCTCTCGAGTCGCCAGTTTCCACTGAAGCCTCCGGATCCGACTGCGGGTAGAGGTGAAAACCCCGCACATTCGCCTACACTCAGTGAGACCGTGCGGGATTCGAGGTCGAGCAGCATACAGGCAGGTGGATCAGGACTTGTCCGTCACCTTGAACTCAGGCGTCTCCTTGATCACGTCCACCTTCTCTGCCTTGTAGCGGGGTAATTGCTTGCGGTAGGCCAGCTGTGCCAGCAGGTGACTGGCGACCGGAATGGTCACGAACTGGAACAGAATCGCAAGCGGCACTTTGACCCCCGCATCCTGTAAGCCGAGGTGAATCCAGAGCCCGATAAGGACCAGGGAAATGCCCAGCGTCATGCCTTTACCCAGCGCGTGGCTGCGGCAGAAAACATCCGGCAATTTATAGATGCCAACGGCACTGATGAGGATGAAGATCGCGCCCGAGAGAATGAAAAAGCTGATGATGATTTCAGTGATGCTCATGACGATTCGCCTCCCTTCTCAGCGTCCTTTGGTTCCGGGTCCGGAATCGTGCGCATCAGGTAGTGTACCAGAGCGACGGTTCCAAAGAAGCCCAGCGATGAGATGATCAGGATCAGCTCCAGGTAGTGTGGTGTGTCCCAGCGAATGGAAAGCAGGGCGGTGAATGCCACCAGGCTGACAGCCGCGAGGTCGAAGGCGAGAATGCGGTCGACGACGGTGGGCCCCTGCATCATGCGGATCAAGCCGATGAAGATCGCAATGGAGACACAAATTTCAGATATGAGAAAGACCTTATCCATGGCTGCGGGTAAATTGGAGAAGGGGTTCGCGTAGGTTCTTTTTGATAGAGTCGGCAACGGCTTCCGGATCCGTGGCATCGAGAATGTGGACCAACAGTTTGCCGGTTTCCACTTCCAGTTCGACGGCGCAGGTGCCGGGGGTGAGGGTGATCGTCTGCGAGAGCACGATCATCTCTTCTTCGCGCAGATCGCTGACGTCCATTTCAATAAAGCGGGGTTCAATCGACTTTCCGCTTCGGCTGAGGATGATCCAAGCCACGTGCAGGTTGGAAACGATGAATTCGCGGAGGAAGATGATGAACCAGCGGAAGAAGCCCAGGACTCGCAGAATGTAGCCGCGGGTCGACAGCACCGACTGAAATACATACAGGATGGCGAAGCCGAGCACGGCGCCCATGAACAGGTCAAACATGGTGCGCCCCTGACTGAGAAACAACCAGGTCAGAGCCAGTAGAATGTGGATAATCAGGACTTTCATCGGAATTCCCTCCCGGTCAGAATGCTTTCTGCGTAGCCGACGCGGTCCAGCACATGTTCGGATGCCATCATGGACAGTTCAACAAACAATTGAGCGCCCAGACCCATGAACAGTGAAACGATGGCAATGCCGCCGACCGCGTAGGTCATTTTGCGCCAGCGTTTGTCGTCGACCCGCGGTTTGACGTCCGGGTTTTCGGTCCAGAACGACGCCAGCCAGATCTTCAGCATGGAGAAAAGGGTCAGCACCGAGGCGGCCAGAGCGAATCCGACCAGCACGTATTCACCGAGGGCGATGCCCTCGCGGATGATCATGTATTTGCCCCAGAAGCCGGAAAAGGGTGGTAGGCCGGCCAGCGACATGGCCTGCACGAAAAAGACCACACCGAGCAACGGGCTGGCGACCCAGAGGTTGCCGGTCTTTTTCAGGTCGTCCGAACCGCAGAGGAAGGTCACCACGCCGCCGCAGAGGAAGAGGCTTCCCTTAGCCATGATGTTGTGGAGCAGGAAGAAGATCCCGGCGGCAAAGGCATAAGGGGTGAAGAATCCGATCGCCAGCAGCATGAATCCAATCTGACTCGGGATGTGGAAACTGAGGATCCCGCGGATGAAGTTGCGCGAAACCGCACCCAGAACCGCAAAGAACATACTGGCGATGCCCACCCAGACCAGAACGTTGTAGATAAAGTCCAGATCGTGGGGCATTACCGTGCCCAACCAGCGAATCAGCACGTAAACGCCGACCTTGGTGAGCATACCCGAAAAGAGGCCGGCCAATGCGGGGGGCAGAATTGGATAACTATTGGGTAGCCAGTAGTAGAGCGGGAAGGCGCCGGCTTTGATTGCAAATACGAACACCATCAACATCGCCAGCAGTTCCACCTGATAGGGCGATCCCTCGCCATCTGCGAGCATCTGCTCGCTTTGCAGGGCAATGTCGGCGAAATTGAGGCTGCCGAAGAGTCCGTAGGTAAAACCACAGCCGATCAGGAAAAAGGCGGAGCCGAAAATGTTGATCGCGACATACGGAAAGGCCTGGCGGACATCCCAGTCGTCGGCTTCCAGTGTGATCAGCGCATAGGAGGCCAGCAACATGACCTCAAAGGCGACGAATAGATTGAACAGGTCACCAGTGAGAATGCTCAGGTTCATGCCTACCAGCAGGAGCTGAATCAAAGGCAGTCGCAGCGGATGTTTGTCTTCGACCTTCTGTTCGTAGAAGCCGTAAATTGTGCAGGCGAGCGTCATCAGCGTCGCCATGCCGACCATCAGGGCGCTGAGCATGTCCAGCACCAGGGTGATGCCGATGGGGGCTTCCCAGCCGCCTAAATAAAGGCCCTGGGTGCCGGAAACCCAGGCTTCGCGCACCAGGTAAATGGCCAGACCAAATTGGACCCAGGCCGAGAAGCCAAAGAACCAGCGTCTTCCAATCGAAGATTTTTGTACCAGCAGACCACAGATTGCGGTCAGCAAGGGAATCAGAACGGGCAGGATGATAATCATCAGGATTCAGAGTTGGAATCGTCCGTAGTGGATTTCGCAAACAGCTCGCCTGCATCGGTGGTTTTCCAGTCGAGGAAGGTGCGGTAGAGCAGAGCTATGAAATACGCGGCCACACCAAAGCCGATGACAATGGCAGTGAGGATCAGTGCCTGAGGCAAGGGATCGGCCGACAATTCCGTGCGGCCGTCCGCGATGGGCACGCCTTTGCCGCTGGGATCACCGGACATGGCCAGCACTGCCAGATTGGCGGCATTGGCCAGCAGGATGATCCCGAACAGAATCCGCACGAAGCTGCGTTGCAGGATTAAGTAGGTGGATTGGGCGAAAAGCACGCCCACAAGAATGGCGGTGAGCAGGATCATTTGTCTGGATGGATGGGTACCTCTTCGGATTTTCTCAGTGGATCTTCCTCAATCGGCTCTTCACTCCGGGCACAGTAGCCGGATTCGGCTATACGCACTAGGCGGTGTTCCTGACTGGTGGATTCGGCGATGACAAAAATCACTTTGGTGATCACGCCGACGACAACCATGTAGACGCCGATATCGAAGCTGAGTGGAGTGCCGATGTAGAAGTCACCGATAACCGGTAATTCGTAGGCCTTGTAGTTGAAAGTTGTCAGATAGGGCAGACCGAAGAACATTGGCAGCACGCCACTCAGGGTAGCGATGAGAAAGCCCCAGGTTGCAATGCGGATGGGATCGCTGCGGAGGATCTTCTGTGCAGCTTCCAAACCCATGCCGAAACTCAACAGGATGACGGCGACAGAGGTTGCCACCCCGGCGATGAAGCCGCCGCCGGGCATATTGTGGCCGCGAAAAAGCAGGTACAGCGCAAACAGGTTGACGATGAAAAACATCACAACCGCGACGCTTTTGAAAATCGGAGAATCTGTGGATTGCATTGGCATGATCGGGTCTCCTTAGCGTTTGGGTTCAGGGTCGATGCCGAGGCCGCCTTGACCATGTGCGCCTTCGCGCATTTCAGCAGGGGTGCGCTTGCGGCGCATGAGCAGGGCGAGAATTCCGAGCCCGGCAATCAACAGCA
The DNA here is from genome assembly GCA_020831485.1 of Opitutales bacterium. Classification (GTDB taxonomy): domain Bacteria; phylum Verrucomicrobiota; class Verrucomicrobiia; order Opitutales; family Oceanipulchritudinaceae; genus JAFIGG01. The sequence continues at coordinate 96,527 of JAFIGG010000004.1, read as the reverse complement.
CGCCGACCTCCAGCAGGGTGTCCAAGGCCCGGAAATCGACCAGGATGGTGTTCACCGCGTTGGTGCCGTAGGCTTTTTCAAGTGTATTCTCGATGTACCAGGGGCCGATGGGTGCAGAAGGTGCCAAGCCGAAGATCAGGGTCAGGGACCCGACAATCACGCCGACACCGATTGCGATCACCGAGTTGCTGGTTTTCAGCAGGGCCTGGGCCTTGCCGGTTACCTCGCCTGCCTGAGCCCGGCGCGGGAAGCGCGCCAGCAGCAGCAGGACCATGATGAGGGTCGCGGCCTCAATCAGGATCTGAGTCATCGCCAGGTCAGGAGCGCGGAACAAAACAAAGTAGAAAGTAATCAGAAAGCCCACGATGCTGGTGAAAATCAGCTGCGTCGTCCAGCGGCTGGCGATCAGAATGCCCTGGGCTGCAACCGCAATCAGTGTAGCGGTCAGGAGGGCAATCACTTCGGCCTCGTGGAAGGGCATCTGCCATTTGCCTGCCAGAGCCCCGAGTACTGCGGGGTTGTAGACAATGTAGGCTCCAAACACGGCGATGAAGGTCGCAGAAATGATCGGAATGTAGGCGGTGGCGGTGTCGGCGCGAACGGACTGGTTGACGAGATTGCCAAACTTCGGAATACGGGCGACGCCCCATTCGAAGGCATCGTCCAGGCGGATGGCCTTTGGAATGCCTTCCCAGCGCCAGCCAGTGAAGCGATCCAGAACGAAGTAGAGCAGGGCACCAATGGCGAGGATGGCCGCGCTGAGCTGGAAAGCTATGTTGTCGAAGCCATGCCAGAGATACAGAGAGTTGGGCTTCAGCTCGGCGTGCAGCCCGGGAACGGCCAGCTTCTCATAGAAGCCTTGCAGGAGTGAAGGGAAGAGGCCGAAAAAGACCGTGGCAACCGCCAGAATCAGGGGGGACAGCTGGACCCCAAAGGAGGGTGCATGGAAGTGTTTGCCCACAGCCTCGGGCTCTTCACCCATGAAAATATGCCAGAACAGCCGCAGCGAGAAAGCAACCTTGAGAATGGAGCCGAGGATGAAGAGCACGAGCGGCATGGCGGGCATGAAGCTGCCGTATTCGGTCATGTAGTCGAACTTCTCGGCGAGGGCATAGTCCTTGCTGAGGAAACCGAAGGTGACGATGACGCCGGCCATCGAAGCCGCCGAGATCGCGGTTATGGTCGCCAGCAGGGGCATGCGCTTGCGCAGGCCTCCGAGTTGGCGGATGTCGGTCATTCCGGTGCAGTGAGTGACAATGCCAACCACCATGAACAGGCAGCCTTTATAGAATACGTGGTTCTGAATGTGCATCAGGTCCCACTGCACGCCGGCGGCGGGGGCCATGCCGTAGAAGGAGATCAGGAAAGCGAGGGCGGCGACCGTTGAATAGGCCAGAATGGCTTTCAGCTTGTGCGAAATCAGGGCAAAAACCGAGGCAATGATGAAGGTCGTGAGGCCGATGGTGGTCAGCACCGGTGTCCAAAGATCAACCTCGCTGAACATCGGATAGATGCGTGCAGTTAGGAAAACGCCGAGCTTCACCATCGTTGCGCTGTGCAGGTAGGCGGAAACGGGTGTCGGCGCAGCCATCGCATTCGGCAACCAGAAGTAGAAGGGGAACTGGGCGGACTTGCCAAATCCACCGATGGCTATCAGCAGGAAGGCCGCAACCCAGAGCGAATGGCTCGGGTCGATCGGCTGGCTCAGAATCTCATTCAGGTTGAAGCTGCCGGTGACTTCCGAAACCAGCATGATGCCGGCCAGCATCAACAAGCCGGTAGTGATGGTGACCATGAAGGCCATGCGGGCGCCAGCCCGCGATTCCGCCTTGTTGTGGAGGAATCCGATCAGGAAGAAGGAGGCGATGCCGGTCAGTTCCCACCAGACAAACATCAACAGCAGGTTGCCGCTGAAGACCGTTCCGAGCATGGCTGCCATGAACAGCAGCAGGTAGGCGTAAAAGCGGTCATGGTGCGCGTAGTGGTCGTCAAGGTACTGACTCGCGTAGAAGAAAATCAGAACCCCGACGCCGCTGACCACCAGCCCGAAAAAGAGACTGAGGCCGTCGATCAGAATCAGGAAATCCAGGCCGAGCCCGGGGATCCAGCTGCCGACATGAATGAAATTCTGCGTCCCGGCAGAGTGTCCGATGGTCTCCAGCACGATCAGTGCAAAAGAGAGCAAGGGAAAAGGGAGTGCAAACCAGCGAACGTTTGTTTTCAAACGCTCACCCAACAGCGCCAATAACACCATCCCGACGAGTGGTGCAAAGATGGCAATTAGAATTCCGCTAGCAGCCATAAGCCGCGGACTTTTGCAAGAATCATTCCAGTGTCAATTGAAACAGGGTGTTTATTGTCGAATACCTAAGAAAGGCTCAAGAATTGCATTCAGAAGACGGGCTTTGGGGTTGAAGAAGGCCTGCTTCTGTTAAAAAGCCGGCCGCGTCGGATCGACGGGGCCGGTTTTGTCTGCGGATGACTAAAAGTGTCCGCGCAAAAGGATCAGCGATTCGCCAGTTTGCGGTCGACCGAAAGCGCGCCGGCGCCGCCGATAACCAGTGCCACACTTGCGAGAAGTAGAGTCAGCGCAAACTCCATGCCGTTGTTTGAAAGGAAAAAGGCGTCCGGGTGGACCTTGATTATGGCCACGGCCATGGTTGCCGCGATGAGCAGGGCTGCCGGACGTGTCAGGAGGCCGAGGATCAAGAGGATGCCGCCGAAAAATTCGGTGCCACCGGCGAGGATTGCCATCAGCATGCCGGGCTCGAGGCCGAGGTTTTCAGCGAAGAAGCCAGCGGTGCCCTGCAGTCCATGGCCGCCCCACCAGCCAAAGAGTTTTTGTGCGCCGTGACCGATCATCACCGCGCCGACGGCGATCCGGATGGGCAGAAAGGCTGCGGAGTTAGAAGTGCTCAGGATTGTGTTTTTGATGCTCATAGTATGATTGAGTTGAGATAAGGGTTGTTTGGCTTGATATGAAGTTATTAGAGGTTGAGGCCTTCGGCATGCTGCCCGAGTTTGCGCATGAGTCCCGCAAACTGCGCGCGTTCACTGCCGTCGAGAGCTTCGAAGAGTTTTTCGAGGTTGTCGGTGTGCTTTGAAAATGCCGATTCAATCCGCTCGCGCCCGGAGTCGGTCAGGTGAACCATGACCACCCGTGCGTCGTCCACGGCCTTTTCCCGGCGCACCAGCCCCTGCTTCTCCAGACGCTGAACCGCAGTGGTGATGGACCCACTGGTCAGGAGTACCTTTTCGCCAATGGTGTTTACCGGCAGAGCCCCCTTGTGCAAAAGCACTTCCAGCACCGCAAAGTCCGAAAACGAGCGAAACCCACTGTCACGAATGCTGTTTTCATCAAATCGACGCACCGCATGCGAAGCCTTCCAGAAAAGAAGGAACAAATGGGCGCCGGAATGCTGATAGATCTTGCTCATTGGGAAAGGAGAGAAAGCGGATTATATCTTGATGTCAAGGGAAATGAGTGAGGGAGTGGAGGGGGTGGAATGTTGGATGGGTGGATTGTTGGATTGGTGGAGGGGTGGATGGGTTGGTAGGGCGGCCTCGCCGAGGCCGCCGCATAGGTTCACAATCCTTGCGAATCAAGTTCAGACTGCGCCTGGGCCCGCTCAAAAAACGGACTCACGCTTACCCAGACCATACTTACGAGGAACAATGCGATCCCGCTAACCAGTATATAAAAGCCCGAAGTTTCCAGCACCGAGAGTGTAAGGGCGCTGAAAACACACCAACTTAGGGGGATGAGGCTTTGGATCCAGAGCTGCCATCCGCGACTGAATAGAATTAGAATACCCAGAGTGGCAATGGCGGTGGGATCCGGGTGAATGCCAAAGCTCTCAGATTGTGCCCAACCGCTGCCGGCGAAGGCTGTCAGGAGTGGGTAGGCGACCAGACCGTAGAGCGCGATGGCCAGGCCGAGGCAATCGCTGATCGGAAATGGCTTGCGAAAGCGAAAGTCGCTTTTGCTACCGAAGGCGAATGCACACAGAACAATGGCCTGGGCACAGAAGGCCCAGCCCCAGTAATCGGCGACCCAGGTGAGCTGTGCGTATCTTTGGATCAGGAAAGCTGTGCCGACCCAGACCCACGCGGCCGCCAGCAGAGCGCCCGCGCTGAGCTTTCGCTTGCGCCCGAGCAGCACGATGACCGCCAGCCCCACTATCAGCATGGGAAGCTGCAGAGGCCATTGACCGCTATTGACGCGTTCGATCAGGCGTAGATAGACATCCGCGGTGAAGGGGATGAAGTCTTCAATCGCGTAGCTACGCCATTCGGAAATCATAGGGATTCAACGTGGCGGATCATGCGTTGACGTGTTTCCTCATCGGGCAGAGAGCCTCGTCCGGCCTGCATGTTTTCCTTTAAGTGGCTGACACTTGTCGTAGCGGGAATGGCGCAGGCCATCGCCGGATGGGAGGTGATGAATTTGAGCAGGAAGTCGGCCCAGCTTTCGCAGTCAAACGCGTCGCTGGCCCACTGGGGAACCTCGTGCTTGGCCTTGAGGTCGCGAATCAGGCGGCCGCCGTCGTAGGGACGGTTGGCAATGATCGCTATTCCTTCATCCTTGGCGAGGGGAAGCAGTCGGTCTTCAACACTGCGGTGCGTCAGGTTGTAGGTGAGTTGCACAAAATCAATGCCGCCACGGCGCATGATGGCTTCGAGGTCCCGGTGGCGGCGGCCGTGGGATGTGGTCAGGCCAATGTAGCGGATGTCGCCGTTTTCTTTCATCTCCTTGAGTGTTTCGAGGTGGGCCTCCCAGGAAACCAGATTGTGTATCTGCATGAGGTCGAAGGGCTTCACGCCCCAAAGCTCCTCGGACTCCCGAACCTGCTCACGGGTGGCGGAGCCTTCTCGGGTCCACACTTTTTCGGCTGAAAACAAAGTGTCCGGCACGCCGAGGCGCTCAAATGCAAAGCCCATTAGCTCGCGCGCGGAGCCATACATCGGCGAGCAGTCGATCATGCCGCCGCCTTCGTCAAAGAAAGACTTTACGACCTTCGTGCGATCCAGCATCAGCTCCTCGTCATCACCGACATTGAAGGTGCGCCAGGTGCCGAGGCCGATGACCGGTATTTTTTCGCCCGTGGAGTGGATAGGATGCCTGCGGAGCTCCTCCATGCCGGCAAATACCTGCAATGGAGCGAGGCTGAGGGTGGCGGCGCCGATGCCCATGCGGGAAATGGCTTGTCTACGGGTAATCATGATGCGGTTTCGGTTGAGGGTTGGGGTCGATGTTCCCAGCGGCGTATGAAGGTGATCAGAATCAGGACAAAACTGAGCAGCACGAAGATCTTGTTGATGAACCAGTTGGTCCGCCAGATCGACCAGTCGGGATCGGCGAGGAACCAGATAAACAGGCTGACGATGATGACGATCTCAATGACCGACATCCCAATCGCCAGCACCCGCGTGTAGGCGGGACGTCGCAGCAAAGCCCAACCCAGCCAGACGTGGGCCACAGGCCACAGATCCCAGTAAATATAGCTGGTCAGGGGCGTGCCTTCGGCCAGCGCGTAGGCAATCGGAAACAGGTATTTGATCACCACCGTCCAGGCCGCGAGAATGAATAGAAAGTGTGCCAGAAAGGCGACCCATTGATTCGTTGGCACGAGCTGTGCACGAGCCTCGGTCCGACTTGCCTGACTGCGGCCTGAATCCATGACCTCAAAGTCTAGCCAAGGGGGCCGGACTGTCAAAACTGCGGCACAATCATGCGCCTCTGGCTGCTTTCAGCTGCTCTTCCAGGCGGGTGGGGGAGACTTTTTCGGCGGTGCCGAGTTCCTGGGCGTAGACTTGGACGCGGTATTCTTCCAGTAGCCAGCGGTATTGGCGCTTGGCTGCGGTGTTGGTGCCAAGTTGCTTCAAGGCCTGAACGAAGGGGCGCAGGCGCTGGGCTTTGTCGGTGTCTTTGGTGGGGTTCTGGGCGGCGCGGTTTTGGCGGATTTCGAGGGCTTTGAGGTAGCGAGGGTAGTGCTGCAGTTGCGCCCAGCGGACTTCGATCAGGAAGCGCGGGTGGACCAGGCCGTTGAGTGTTTCGAGGGCGTCCGGGAAGTCCTTGAGGCCGAGCTGCAGTTGCGTCCACTTGTTGAAAACCCCTTCCAGCAGGTCGACGCATTGCGGGATCAGGCCGCGGGAGCGCTCTTTGGCCTGGGCGATGGTGGCGTCGAGGCGTTGCTGCTCAAGGGGCAGGACTTCCCTGCAGGTGAAGAGGTGGCTCCAGAGCATGAAACGGACCTGGGCAAAGAGCGCCTTTGCCGACAACAGGGGGCTGGCGAGCCATTCGACGCGCTTCAGTTCCTTTTGCAGGTCCTTTTCCAGCCAGCCGAGTTCGCGGCCCATCAGATAGATCGCGAGGTGGATGAATCCGACCCGGCTGGCGGCTTCGGCCTCCTCGAGGGTTTCAAACAGGCGTAGGGACAGGCTTTCGTCTTTTTCCCTTTGAATGCCGGGGTAGGCGGGCACTCCCATGCCGTTGATCTGGCCGATTTCGATCTGCTTCGGGAAATCCGGAAAGTCCCAGCGGGTGAGGTTGAACCGCTCGTGTTGCGCGCGGGCCTTGTGCCAGATCTTCAGGCGGCGTTCGGCGGTGGTTTCCTCCTTGGCTTTGCCGTGCTGCACGGAATCAACTTGCTCGGCCACCTGCTGCCATTCGCGGCCGCTGGCGAGGGTGCGTTTGCGGTTGTCGACCACCGCGATGCGCGGGCGCAGGTGTTCGGGAATGCTGTCGGGATTCCAGTCTTCGGGCCAGACCCGCAGTTGGTACTGCTCGCCGAGGATGCGGGTCAATTGTTCGACCAGTGGCCCTTTATCCTGCTGCACTTCGCGCAGGCATTTGCGCGCGGTTTCGGCCAGCGGGATGAGGTGGCGACGGTGATCCTTGGGCAGGGATTTGAGCAGGCACAGAATGCGTTCCTCAATCCAGCCGGGAACCACCCAGTCAATCTGAGCCGGATCGAAGGATTGAAAGGTCTCGATCGGCACCTTGAGTGTCGCACCATCGGTTTCGTCGCCGGGTTTGTAGGCGTAATCGATGCCGAAGACCGCATTGTTGATGCGCACGGATTCCGGAAAGGAAGCCTTGTCTTTGTCGAAATCAAAGCGATCGCGGTCGACCAGGTCGTCTTCACTGATTTCCAGCGTCGAGTCATCGCCCTTCAGTTCGTGCCGAATCCAGCGGGTCAGCTCCTTCTGCGAGCCCATTGGCGGAATACGCTGCTTGTAGAAATTGAAGATCCGATCGTCGAGCTCCCAGGTGTTGACGGCACGCACCCGGGTTTGGAAATCCTCAATCTTCTCGCGCAGGGCGAGGTTCTTCTTGAGGAAGGATGGTTGGGTGCGCAGCCCGCCCTGGACCAAGCCGTGCCGGATGAAAAGCTCGGTGGCGACATCGGGTTGCAGCGGAAAGCAGCTGCGGCGTCGACGGGAGATCTCAAGCCCGGACAGGAGTTTGCGCTCGTGCAGAACGACCCGTTCGGAACGCTCGTCGTAGACCGGCTCGGTGTATTTGGTCCGGATCAGGTGGGCGCCGAGCTCTTCAACCCAGGCTGGGTCGATCTCGGCCGCATTGCGGCCGAAAAGCCGACTGGTTTCGACGATCTCCGCACACAGAATCCAGTCGGGCGTGCTGCTCTTGACCGGAGTGGCCGGCTTCTTTCGAGCCCGCGCCGCTTTGGCGGCCTTGCGGTCGTAGAGGACGGAGCCCGGGAAAAGGTCGATCCGCCGCTGGTGGGCCATGCGGAAGGTGTTGCCAAGCTCTTTCTCGGCAACTCCGTGGAGCAGGCCGCTGAGCAGGGCGCGGTGAATCTGGTGGTATTCGGCCTCGGCCTGGGCGAATTTGAAGCCGCCGATGTCGCGGATGGAGTGCTCCAGCTGGCTGTGAATGTCGCGCCATTCGCGCATGCGCAGGTATGAGAGAAAGTGTTGCTTGCAGAACTTGCGCAGCTTGGCCTGGGTCAGCGACTCCATCTGCTCATGGTAGGCCTTCCAGATGTTCAGCAGGCTGAGGAAATCCGATTGCGGGTCAGCGAATTTGCGGTGCATCGCATCTGCCGTGTCCGCCGCTTCCATGGGCCTTTCGCGCGGATCCTGAATGCTCAGGCCGGCGGCGATTACCAGAATCTCGCGCAGGCAGCCTTCCTGGGTGGCCTGCAGGATCATGCGCCCCACGGTCGGGTCCACCGGCAGGCGGGCAAGGCGCTTACCCAATGGTGTCAGGCACCTGTCTTCGTCGATGGCACCGAGCTGGTGCAGCAGATTGTAACCCGATTGGATGGCACCGGCACTGGGTGGTGTGATGAAGGGAAAGTCTTCGATGTCACCCAGGCGGAAGGCCATCATGCGCAGAATGACTGCGGCCAGGTTGCTGCGCAGCAGCTCCGGGGTGGTGTAGGCCGGGCGGGACTCGTAGTCCTTTTCGTCGTAGAGGCGAACGCAGACCCCTGGCGCGATGCGGCCGGCGCGGCCTTTGCGCTGGTCGGCCGAGCTGCGGGCCACGCGCTCGATCGGCAGACGCAGGGCGTTGCTCTGCGGATGGTAGCGGCTCATGCGGGCGAGACCCGCATCGACGACGAAGCGGATGCCCGGAATCGTGATCGAGGTTTCCGCGATATTGGTCGACAGAATAACTTTGCGGCGCTGGCTCGAGCGAAAGATCTTTTGCTGGTCGCTGTTGCTGAGGCGTCCGAACAGGGGCAGCACATCGACTCGTTCGCTGAGTCCGCCATCCAGCAGGGATGCGGTTTCGCGAATGTCCTTTTCTCCGGGGAGAAAACAGAGGATGTCGCCCGGTTGATTGAGGCTGAGGATGCGCTCCACGGCGGTGGCCATGGCTTCGATGTAGGTGAAGTCGCCACTGTCTTCCTGCAGTTCGTCGATCGGCGCGTAGATTACGTCCACCGGGTAGGTGCGGCCGCTGACCTCGATGACCGGGGCGTCGTCGAAGGCTTTCGAAAAGGCTTCGGTATCGATTGTCGCCGAAGTAATCAGAATCTTAAGGTCCGGCCGCCGCTTGCGCAGGCCTTGCAGGTAACCCAATAGGAAGTCGATGTTGAGGCTGCGTTCGTGGGCCTCGTCGATGATCAGCGCCGAGTATCGCCGCAGATCAGGGTCGAACTGGACTTCGTTGAGCAGCATGCCATCCGTCATGACCGCGATTGCGGTGGATGGAGCCGTCTTGTCGGTGAAGCGGATCCGGGCGCCGACAAACTGGCCCCACTCGGTTTTTAGCTCCTCGGACAGGCGCCGGGAAATCGACAGCGCCGCTACCCGGCGCGGCTGGGTGCAGGCGATGCGACCGAATTCGGTTAAGCCCGCCTGCAGGCACATCTTCGGGATCTGGGTGGTTTTTCCGGACCCCGTTTCACCCGCAATGATCAGCACCTGGTGCTTGCGGATAGCTGCGACGATGTCCTCCGCCCGACTGGAGATTGGCAGTTCGGCGGGGTATTCGATCGGAGGCAGCGGAGGAGGCTGCCAGGCTTTGCTGGGTCGACGCACGCAGTCAGTCTTCGCCTGCTTTGTCGTCCTGAGGCAATTCCTTTTTAATCCACTCCATGAAGCGTTCGATGGTCTTGTGCACACCCATGATCGCTTTGCCGCCGCTGCGTTCGATTTCAGCGGCCTGGGATTCGTCGAAGACCCGCACCCAGACCTTGACTTTATAAGGCTTGAGGAATTTCAGGATTTTGGCCGCGTCCGAGAAGCGCCGCAAGGCGACGATCACCAGCCGGGCCTTGTCGGCATGCACGCGTTTCAACGTTTTCTCATCGGAGGCCTCAGCCGCGACCGCATGGATGTCCATGCCCTTGAGGCGGCGCACGATGACCGGGTCATCATCCACTACCACCACCGGACAGCCCGCATCGCGGACCGGCAAGGCCATGTAGTCGCCCGCCCGGCTGTAACCCAGAATGACCACATGGTCTTTCAGGTCTTCCGGCAGTTGCCAGCGGTTGCCGACCCAAGGGTGCAGGCGCATCAGGAAAATGGCCACGCGGTCGTGGGAGAGGAAGGGCGTCAATGCCATCGTCCCCGCTGTCATCAATACAACCAGTGAAAAGAGTTCGCCGGATATCTGGTTGAGCAGAAAGCCATGGAATACCAGGATCAGCGAGAATTCGCTGGTCTGACTCAAAAGCAGCCCGGACTCAATGGCCGAACGGGCGGAGATGCCTGCACGCTCCGCAACCCAGGTGACCAGCGGGACCGTGATTACGATCAGGCAGACCCCCAGGATCAGGCCATCCAACAGCATGCCCAGAGAGGGAATCACGATCAGCCCGCCCAGCGCGGTGAAAAACAGCGCCATAAAAAAGCCGGACAAGGAACTCACCATGCCGCGGACAATGCCACTGACCGGAAAGGCGGACAGCACGAATCCGCCCATGAAGGCACCAACGGCGAGTGGCAGTTCGAGCAGGTGCGCCAGGCCTACAAAAATGAACAGCGTCGTAAGCACCGTCAGCAAGAGGGTTTCCTCATCCTGGCGCATCCGCACGATCACCAGCTGGATCAGCCAACGGTGTCCGATCCAGGCCAGCATGCCCAGCAACAGGGTTGCGCCCAGACCCCAGGCCATTGCTTCGGGGCCTGCCCCGGAGCGGAGCAGCAGGACCAAAATGACGATGATAAATACATCCTGCAGCAGCAGCACCCCGGATACCAGGCGCGCATAGGGTTCAAACATTTGCTGGCGCTGCTTGAGCAGGCGGACCACAACCAGGGTGGAGCTGGCCGAGAGGGCAAAGGTGATGTAGATCGCCTCGATTTGGCTGTAACCCAGTGCGTATGCGATCAGGTAGCCCAGCAGGCCGACGGCAAAAAATTGGAAAAGACCGACCCGCCAGACCGCATTTAGCTGGCGGTTGATGCGTTTGGGGTTGAGTTCGATGCCGACAAAAAACACCAGGAAGATCAGGCCCAGTTCGACCGCAGTCACCCAGTTTTCAGGCTGCACGCCATTGCCGCCGACCCATTGCAGGGCAATACCGCCCAGCAGATACATGGGAATGACCGGTAGCCGCAGCAAGGCTGCAATTCCGTGTGCCGCTGCAGCTACAAGGATAATCAGGATAAAACCGGTCATATCAAAAGCCCTCCTCTTTGAGGTGCCCGCGCTGGGTGACCATGCCGTCCAGTTTCGGGGTGAGGATGAAGCCCGTATTCAGTTCAAGCAGGTCTTCCAGAATCGTCTGGTCGAAACCGTGAATCGCACAAGGAACACCACACTGCTGGCAGCGGTAGGCGATCAGGGTGTTGGCATCTTCGATTTGCAGGGCCGAAACCACCAGTCGCGCGGATTCCAAGTATGAGGCTTCCTGAACCGAATGGTAGTCGAAGTTGCCGATCAATTGATGGCCGGGTAGATCGAACAGTTTGCCCGGGTCGTTGTCGATCGCCAGCACTTCATAGCCAGCCTTGTGGATGTCCTTCACCAGGCAGCGGCCCATGTAGTTCATTCCGATCACGATGACGTGGTTCTCCAGCTTCTCCGGTGGTTTTTCGTCGTCCACCTGATTCGCCCCGAACATTTTCAGCAACTTGAGCTTTCGACAGAAGGCATACAGTGGCGCGTTATATATAATCATGTAGGCCGAAACCGCGATCGTAATGACGCCGACCAAGGCCGTGACTGAGAGGATTGAGCTGCCGATCAGGCCGGAGGCCACCCCCATGGCGGCGAAAATAAAGGAGAATTCGCTGATCTGAGCGACAGTGACGCTGGTGAAAAAGGCCGTTTTCTCCGCGTAACCCATGCGGGTGATGATCAGCATGAAAATCAGCGGGTTGCCGATCAGCACAAACACACTCAGCACAATCGCTTCCTTCCAGAAGGCGGCGGCTTCGCCAAATTCCATCTGAATGCCCAGGGTGACAAAAAACACCGCGATGAAAAAATTCATCAAGGGGTGAACCCGTCGCCGCAGGTCGTCGTTGTAAGGCAACTGTGCCAGACTCAGCCCGGCCAGGAAGGCTCCGATTTCCAGCGAGAGCCCGATGCCCTCGGCTGCCAGCACAATAAGGAAGCACCAGGCAATTGCCCAGACAAAAATCAGGTCCGGATTGCGTGCCGCCCAGGAAAAGGGCTTGGGCAGGATCCAGCGCGCCGCCAGAAGAATGCCCACCAATAGCAGAATCATCCCGGCGAAAGCCATCCCCACGCCCTGCAGGATCGATCCCATGGTCGCGGCCTCACCGCCCCGGGCCAGACCAGCCAGCACGGTCAGGAAAATGACCACCACTAGGTCCTGGACCAGAAAAATCCCCACTGCGATTCGGCCGTAAAGGCTGTCCAGATCGCCCTTTTGGTCCAGCAGCTTTACCACCACAACGGTGCTGCTGAAGGTAAGGGCCGTGGCCAGGAACAGGGACTCCATCAATTCGAAGCCCAATAACCAACAAATCACAAAGCCAAAGGCTGCGGTAAAAACTACCTGGCCGATTCCCGCAGCCAGAGCGACTTTGCCAACGTCGCGAATTTTATTCAAACTCAGCTCGAGCCCGACCAGAAATAGCAGCAGGGCAATCCCCAGCTCGGAAATCAGCTCCAGGGCGTAATCCATATCCAGAATGCCTGTTATTGGCCCCAGCAGTAAGCCCGCGAATATGTAGACGACGATCGTCGGCATGCGGATAAGCTTGCCCAGGTAGGCAAAAACGGTTCCCGCGATGACGATCCAGCCCAGTTGTGCAATGATATCAAACTCCATACAGCCCCATTTCCTGAACGATTGTTGCAAGTCGAACCGAGGTCAATGCTCAGGAGGGCTAATTGTTGGCTGAAAGCGGTCTCCACTGCTGGTTTCGAATGTAAAATTGGGCCTCCGAAGGCTTTATATTAAATATCGGACTTGCATCATTATAAAGTGGTTCCCTATTAAACTGCTACCTATGTCTGCCCATATGCCTAAATTCAACGACCCCGCATTGCCGTCTCCTCAGGGACTTTACGACCCTTCCCAGGAGCATGAGAACTGTGGAGTGGGCTTTTTGTGCCATTTAAAAGGCCTGAAGTCGCACGCTATCATCGAGGGTGTTCTCGAGATGTGCCGCAATATGGACCACCGTGGTGGCTGCGGTTGTGATCCGGACACCGGTGATGGCGCCGGGATCTTCTTCCAATTGCCCCACAAGTTTTTCAAAACCGTGGGCACTGAGTGCGGAATCGATGTTCCCGACGAGGGCCAGTATGCCGTGGGCACTGTGTTTTTTAGCAAGAACCCCGAGGAACGTGAAGAGTGTGAGCGGATTTACGAAGAAGTCGTTGCCGAAGAGGGCCAGGTATTCCTCGGCTGGCGCGATGTGCCGGTCCGCAGCGAGTTGCTGGGCAAGGCTTCTGCAGAGCGCGAGCCGGTAATGCGGCAGATTTTCATCGGTCGCGGGCCTGACATTCAGGATGCCGACCACTTTGAGCGCCGCCTCTACGTGATCCGTCGGCGCGCTTCGATGGACATCCGCTACCGCGGTGTTGAGGGAGGCGACGACTTCTACACAGCCACTTTGTCGGCCCGAACGATGGTTTACAAGGGAATGCTCACGACCGGGCAGCTCAGTGAATACTTCCCCGACCTGCACCATCCGGACATGGAAACCGCGATGGCCCTGGTCCACAGCCGTTTCTCGACCAATACCTTCCCGTCCTGGCCGCGTGCGCAGCCCTACCGTTACATGTGCCACAACGGTGAGATAAACACCGTGCGCGGCAATGAGAACTGGGTGCGTGCCCGCGAGCAGTTGCTGAAGAGTGAATTGCTCGGCAAGGACCTCGACAAAGTCCTGCCAATCGTGCGCACCGACGGTTCCGATTCCGCCAAATTTGACAACTGCCTCGAACTCCTGGTGCTTGCCGGGCGTCCGCTGCACCAGGCGGTGATGATGATGATTCCGGAACCCTGGGAGCGTCACGATCAGATGTCGGCAGCAAAACGCGCCTTCTACGAATACCACGCCTGCATGATGGAGCCCTGGGATGGCCCGGCTTCAATCGCTTTTTCGGATGGGGTGTCTATCGGTGCCGTTCTCGACCGGAATGGCCTGCGTCCTTCACGCTACTATGTCACCGAGGACGATCTGGTGATCATGGCCTCGGAGGTCGGCGTGTTGAAGGTGGACCAGTCCAAGGTAGTCAAAAAAGGCCGCCTCGAGCCGGGGCGTATGTTCCTGGTCGACACCAAGGAGGGCCGGATCATTCCAGACGAAGAGGTCAAGGAGCAGGTCGCGCAGAACAACCCTTACGAAAAATGGCTCAACGAAAACCGGATTTTCTTCAAGGACCTGCCTGAGAAGGAAGCCAAACCGGCGCTCAAGGGGCATGAGTTAACCCAGTTTCAGCGTTGTTTCGGTTACACTTACGAGGACCTGCGCTTTACGCTTGGGCCGACGGCCGAATCCGGCAACCAACCGCTGGGTTCGATGGGCAACGACGCGCCGCTGGCGGTCTTCTCGGAACGGCCCCAGTTGCTTTACAGCTATTTCAAGCAGCTGTTTGCTCAGGTGACGAATCCGGCGATTGACCCGATCCGTGAGGAACTGGTGACCTCTTCGATATCCTTTCTCGGCAGCGAGAGCGACCTCTTGCACCCAGGCCCCGACAACTGCCGCATGATTCGCCTCGAATCGCCGATCATCAGCAATCAGGACCTTTCCCGCTTGCGCAAGATCGACAAGCCGGGCTTCCGTTCCATTACTCTGCCGATTCTTTTTCGTCCGGAGATGAATGAACCGGGCCTTGCCGGCGGTTTGCTGCCGGGTAAAAGCGGCCGCACCGACATGGTGGACTTCCACAAGGTCAATGAGGTGACGGGCCGTGGACTCGAACGGGCGATGAACAACCTGTGTGAGGCGGCGGATGCAGCCATCCGGGAAGGTGCCAACTTGTTGATACTTTCAGACCGCAAGGTCGACTCGCGTCGCTCACCGATTCCGGCGCTCATGGCGGTCGCAGGCCTGCACCACCATTTGATTCGTCGCGGCAAACGCTCCCAGGTCTCAATTATTCTCGAATCCGCGGAACCGCGTGAAGTGCATCATTTTGCAGTCCTGCTTGGCTATGGCGTCGACGCGGTGAATCCTTACCTTGCGATCGACAGTATCAAGGCGCTTATAGACACCGATGAGCTGAAGATGGACCCCGACAAGGCGGTCCAGAATTACCTCAAGGGCTCGATCAAGGGTGTGATTAAGACCATGTCCAAGATGGGGATCTCGACGGTCGCCAGTTACCGGGGCGCTCAGATTTTTGAGGCAGTTGGCATAAGCAGCAATGTGATCGACCGCTATTTCACCTGGACCGCTTCCCGCGTCGAGGGCATCGGTATGGACGTGATTTCCCGCGAGGTGAAGCTGCGCCACGACTCGGCTTTCAAGGACCGCGAGGTTGAAAACGACGAGCTGGATCCGGGTGGCGCCTATCAGTGGCGCAAGGGCGGCGAACGCCACCTCTTCAGCCCGGAAGCGATCCACCTGTTGCAGAAGTCCGCACGTTTGGGCAGTCGGAAAATCTTCTCCGAGTATTCCCGCCTGGTCGACGACCAAAGCCGTGACCTGTACACGCTGCGGGGCTTGATGGAATTCAATTTCGATCCGAAAAAATCGATTCCGATTGAAGAAGTCGAATCGGTTGAGTCGATCGTTAAGCGCTTCAAAACCGGTGCGATGTCCTACGGCTCGATTTCCAAGGAGACCCACGAATCTCTGGCCATTGCCATGAACCGCCTCGGCGGTAAATCGAACACCGGTGAAGGTGGCGAAGACTATGAGCGCTTCAAGCCCATGGCCAATGGCGATTCCAAGCGCAGTGCGATCAAGCAGGTCGCCAGCGGTCGCTTCGGGGTCACCAGCTATTACCTGGTCAATTCGGATGAATTACAGATCAAGGTGTGCCAGGGTGCCAAGCCCGGCGAGGGCGGTGAGTTGCCGGGGACAAAGGTTTTCCCGGAAATTGCCCGCGTGCGCGGGACCACTCCCGGGGTCGGACTGATTTCGCCTCCGCCTCACCACGATATCTATTCGATTGAGGATCTCGCAGAGCTGATTTTCGACCTCAAGAACGCGAACCACCATGCACGGGTGAACGTGAAACTGGTGTCCGCTGTCGGTGTTGGAACGATTGCTTCCGGTGTGGCCAAGGCCAAGGCGGATGTGATTCTGATTTCCGGCTACGACGGCGGCACGGGCGCAAGCCCGCGCTCATCAATCCAGCACGCGGGTTGCCCCTGGGAACTCGGGTTGGCGGAAACGCACCAGACCCTCCTGCTGAATGACCTGCGCAGTCGTGTGGTGGTGGAAACCGACGGTCAGTTGAAGACTGGTCGCGATGTCGCCATTGCCTGTTTGCTCGGTGCCGAAGAGTTTGGTTTTGCCACCGGACCACTGGTTTCGCTGGGCTGCTTGATGATGCGCGTCTGCCACAAGAACACCTGCCCGGTGGGGATTGCCACGCAGAATGAAACCCTGCGCAAAAACTTTGGTGGGGCTGCGGATCACGTAGTGAACTTCATGACCTTCGTTGCCGAGGAACTGCGCGAAGTCATGGCCAAGCTCGGCTTCCGCACGATCAACGAAATGGTTGGCCGCACGGACCGCCTGAACATGCGTCAAGGCATTGAACACTACAAGGCAAAGGGATTGGATTACTCCAAGCTGCTGTATCGTCCGGACCTCGGTCCCGAAGTCGGCACCTACTGCCAGATGAAGCAGGATCACGGCATCGAAAAGACCTTGGACATGACCACCATCCTCCCGGCCTGCAAAGCGGCCATCGAGAAGGGTGAAAAGGTCAAGCTCGACCTGCCGATCGTCAACACCGACCGGGTTGCCGGTACGATTACCGGATCTGAAATTAGTCGCCATTTGGGCCCGGATGGGCTTCCGGATGGAACAATCCACCTCAAGTTTACTGGCTGTGCTGGTCAAAGCCTGGGTGCCTTCACGCCCAAGGGCATGACTCTCGAAGTTGAGGGTGATACCAACGACTACTGCGGCAAGGGCCTTTCGGGCGGCCGCATCGTCGTCTATCCTCCGCGCAATGCACACAAGGACTTCGTGGCCGACGAGAGCATCATTGTTGGCAATACCTGTTTTTACGGTGCAACTGCTGGTGAAGCCTTCATCGCGGGTGTGGCTGGAGAGCGTTTCTGCGTGCGCAACAGTGGGGTGCATGCCGTGATCGAAGGTGTGGGTGACCATGGTTGTGAATACATGACCGGTGGTTCCGTTGTGGTCCTCGGCCGCACCGGGCGCAACTTCGCGGCTGGAATGAGCGGCGGGATTGCCTACGTCTACGATCCAAAGGGTGTTTTTTCCAAGGACCTCAATGCAGAGATGGTCAACCTTTACCAACTGATCGAATGCGAGGACGAAGAGATTCAGTCGGTTCGGGAGCGCATCGAAAAACACGTCGAATGGACCAACAGTGCCAAAGGCCGTGCCGTTCTCGCCGATTGGGAGAATGCGCGTGCGCACTTTGTCAAAGTCCTGCCCGCCGACTACGAACGGGTGCTGCTCGCCCAGAAAAAGGCTCGCGAGAGCGGTCTCTCCGGAGAGGATGCGGTCATTGCCGCCTTCGAAGAGAACGCCAAAGTCGGCCACTAATAAACCCTGCCTCCTCACATCGAATATTTTTAGATCAATGGGTAAACCAACCGGATTTCTCGAAATCGATCGCAAGACTATCAGCGATCGCGACCCAATCAAGCGCCTCAAAGACTGGCGCGAGATTCACGAACACCACAATACGGAAGCACTGCAGGCACAAGGCGCCCGCTGCATGGATTGCGGCACGCCGTACTGCCACACCGGCATCACTTTGTCGGGCATGGCCAGCGGCTGTCCCATCAACAACCTGATCCCGGAGTTCAACGACCTCGTTTATCGGGGACGCTGGAAGGACGCGGCTCAGCGCTTGTGGAAAACCAACAACTTCCCGGAATTCACGGGCCGTGTCTGTCCGGCACCCTGTGAGGGTTCCTGCGTGCTCGGCGTGATCAAACCGCCGGTCGCGATCAAGAACATCGAATGTTCGATCATTGACCGTGCCTGGGAAGAAGGCTGGGTGGTGCCGAATCCACCGCAGAAGCGCACCGGCAAACGCGTTGCGGTTGTCGGTTCGGGTCCCGCGGGACTGTCCTGCGCCGACCAGCTTAACAAAGCCGGACACCAGGTGACGGTCTTTGAACGCGATGACCGCCCGGGCGGCCTGCTGATGTATGGCATTCCGAACATGAAGCTCGATAAGAAGGACGTGGTCGAGCGCCGGATCAATGTCATGGAGCAGGAAGGCATTGAGTTCGTCTGCAATGTATTTATTGGCAAGGACGAGGACTGGAGTGTCGAGCGCCTGCGCAATGAGTTCGATTCAGTTGTGCTCTGCTGCGGGGCGACCCAACCCAATGACTTTCTCGCCAAGGTTCCCGGTCGCGATGCCGAGGGTATACACTTTGCCATGGATTTTCTGCGGGGGAATACCAAGGCGATCCTCGACAGCGATTCCGCTGGTGCCGACGGCGTGCCTCAAGGCGCGCCGATCACGGCAAAGGATAAGGATGTTATGGTCATCGGTGGCGGCGATACCGGTACCGACTGTGTGGGTACCTCTTTGCGCCACGGCTGTCGTTCGGTGACTCAGCTGGAGATTATGCCGCGTCCTCCGGCAGAGCGGGACGCCAGCAATCCCTGGCCAGAATGGCCCAAAATTTACCGCTTGGACTATGGCCAGACCGAAGCCAAAGAGCGTTTTGGTGCGGATCCCCGTCGTTACGAGGTGAATACCAAAGAGTTCGTCAAAGACGAGCAGGGCAAGCTCACCGGTTTGCGCATTGTCGACATCAAGTGGGAGAAGAATGCCGACGGCCGCATGGCCCCGGTTGAAGTCGAAGGCAGTGAGCAGGTGCTTCCCTGCCAGTTGGCTCTGTTTGCCCTGGGCTTCCGTGGTCCTGAGCAGCAGGTCATCGAAAAATTCGGTCTCGAAACCGATGCCCGCAGCAACGTCAAAGCCGACCACGAGGTCTACCGCACCGGCGTCGACGGCGTCTTCGCTGCCGGCGACATGCGCCGCGGCCAGAGCCTCGTCGTCTGGGCCATCAATGAAGGCCGCGGCTGTGCCCGCGAAGTCGATCGCTTCCTGATGGGCGCAACGAATCTTCCCTGATTCAATAAAAGGGTAGGGCGGCCTCGCCGAGGCCGCCGCGATTCCCCCTCCCATCCGGGGTGGGCGCGTCCCCGCGCCCATACGATTTACTTGAATGGGGCGGACGAGGCGTCCGCCGCCCCCTTTTTTCTATCGCGGAAAATGCTCCTCGTAATCCTTCATCGATGCGAGGATCACTTCCTGCGCTTTCTTAGCTCCGTAGGGCTCTTCCAGCTTAACGGGTGATTGCTGAAAGGAATCGAGTTTGTAAGTGGAAAAGTAGTGCTGCAGGCGTTCCATCAGGCCGGCAGGTAGGTCTTTGATGTCGCGTGCTTCGCCCCAGATTTTGTCGTTGTCCAGAACGGCGATGATTTTGTCGTCCACCGCGCCGTCATCAATCATGCAAAAGCCGCCGAGCACCCGGGCTCTGACAATGACCTCGGCGCGATTGATCGGCATTTCGGAAATCAGGCAGATGTCGAGCGGATCGCCGTCGCCTTTGTCGCCAGTCTCTGAGAGCTTGGCCACCCGATCAGCGGCGTAGGTTTGTGGAATGAAGCCGTAGGAGCAGGGTGGCAGGGAGGAACCGGACTGCGGGCGGTCGATGCGCAGGTAGCCTGTCTTTTTGTCCACCTCATACTTCATCGAGTCAAAAGGGGTGAGTTCCAGATATGCGTTTACGATCTCAGGCGGCTTGGGTCCAACTTCCAGACCATGCCAGGGATGCGGTCGCCAGCGGTAGAATTCCATGCATTTCAGTATGGCCAATGACCATCCGCTTTCAAGTCTTCAGGTCGTATCGTTGCACGACACGGGAATCTCTGCTAACTTGTTTTCCTTCACTTTATATTAGAAACATGAAGACAGGCATCCTTATCCTACCCGCCCTCCTGATAATAACGCTGACTGGTTGTGAAACGACCAGAACCGAACTGCCGGAACCAGAAAAGGCCGTTGGCTTCGCTCTCCAGGCCGACCCGGTCCAGTGGGAGCCGCAGAACATGAGCGAAGGCGAGGGCGGCATCCTGATTGAAATGGTCCCAGTCGGACATGAAATCAGTGAATGGACCGAACTGCTGGTGCAGCAGATTCTGTTCAACGACCTCGGCTTCGAACGTTTTGTCGAAGCCTGGTATCAAGGCCTTAAAGCCGAGGATGAAGACATTCAGATCGAGCGCATCGAAGATGCCGATGAGGCGATTGCCTTCGTCTACAGCAGCGAGGTCATCGGCCAGAACTCAATCGTCCGCTTCATGAAGGGACCGGATGCAATCTACAGCCTTTCCTACAACTGCAAAACCGACAGCTGCAGCATGGAACGCTTCGGCCTCTGGCGCGAAATCGTCTTGAATTCCAGCATCGTTGTGAACCCGGAATTACAGCTGTAGACGGCTCTCAAACATCTCGTCCACTCCGTCCACCCTGTCCACTTTGGTCCACCAGATCCCTCTAAACCGCCACTACTTGCCCACAGGCCTGAATTGCCAGAGCCCAAAGGCCAGCCAGAAGAACATCATTGCGGTTACTCCGATGAGCACGGGAACTGGGCCAAACTGATAGATAAGTGGGAGGGAAGCCGCGGTGAACAGGCCACCACCGACGATGGGTTCAAACAGGAGCTGTTTGTAGCCGAAGGCCTCCATCGCACCAGAGCGGTTATGGGGGTCGCTCATGCGGACGAGTAGCAGACCAACAACGGTCATGCCAATACCCTGGCCGAAGTTGGCAAGGCCGTTGGGGGCCCAGTCCTTTGGGAACATCCAGCGGGCGAGCACGAAAAAGCCAAACAGGTTCCAGGCGATGCCGCCTATGGCGAGCAGCACAAAGGGCCCCGCGTTGCTGCCAATAGCTTCCAGTGACAGGGCTCCAAGCGCGGCGACAATGAGGATGTCGAGGGCGGTCCCGGAAATCCGGTTCATCAGTTCGCGGTCGATCATCCAGGCGTAGTTCAGGCGACCCGAGAGCATTTGCACAATGACTCCGCCAATCATGGCCAGGGGAAAGAGGGGCACGTGGCTCAACAGTTCCGGCCATCCCAGTGGCATTAGCAAATGCCTTTCGAGCCATACCATGCTTTCGAGGATCAGCCAGCCGAGTCCGATGGATATGGCGACGAAGCCAAGGTGGATGGAAAGGGGTTCAATCGACCGATCACTGAAAGTCGGTTTGTCGGCCGGTTCACGGTTTTCGTGTTCGGTGATGGATTCATCTTCTTTGGGATCCCGGTTCGGTGGCTCGATGTGGCCCTTCCATACCGCCCAATTGATTGCCAGAGTGCCGAGGATGACCCCGGCGACCACACCTATCGTTGCCAGGCCGAGGGCCATGTCCGCGCCGTCGGCGAAGCCAAGTTCACGGAAGGTTTCGCCTAGTCCCGCCGCAGTGCCGTGCCCACCTTCGAAACCGATCTCAATCAAGGCCCCGGCAAGTGGACTGGTGTTCCAGATCGGCACGATGAGAAACACCGCTAGCAGTAGCCCTACCACATATTGGCCCCAGGCCAATGCCTGTCCATGCGCAACCATAGGCCCGGCCTTTTTCCAGATCGCCTGAATATTCGGCAGCGGTTTGCCGAGAAACAGTGCCGCAAAGACCACGCTGATCAGGAGCCCAGGCAGGGCGGACCAGGTTTCGAGCACGCCTTCACTCCAAAAGCCCTGGGCCATCCAATGCTCATCATTAAAGAACCTACCGATGACCTGTGGTCCCAGAAGCAAGGCTAGAGTGCCGCCGATGATGGAGCTGGGCAGAAAAAGGCGCTGCAGCACGGAAACGCGACGGCGTATCCATTTTGCGGCGACAATTAGAATTCCAATAAGGAGTAAGGCGGCGAAGATGTCATTCATGATTTTGGGTACAAAGGGGTCGTTCCTAGCTGTGCCAGACCAAGCGTTGTTCGACGGGCAAGCGTTTCGATTTAGGCGCGCGCCGGTCGCTGTATCCTAGGTAGAGCGTTCCCAGGCAACGTTCGCTGGGACCGAGGCCGAGAAATGCGTGGTGTTCGGCTGTATAGGTTTCTGCCCCGCTGCCCCAGAAGCATTGAATGCCTTGGGCATGCGCGCTGAGCATCAGGTTTTGCGCCGCGCAGGCAACGGCTTCGATCTCCTCGATTTCGGGAATAGGCCCTTCGGGATCAACATGC
This sequence comes from Opitutales bacterium, assembly GCA_020831485.1. Lineage (GTDB taxonomy): Bacteria > Verrucomicrobiota > Verrucomicrobiia > Opitutales > Oceanipulchritudinaceae > JAFIGG01. The sequence continues at coordinate 74,241 of JAFIGG010000004.1, read as the reverse complement.
ACACAGAGCAGCACCGCGTGCGAAGTCTGAATCAGGTTCTCGCGCAGGCGATCGAACTTATTCGGATCAAAGGCTTCCGGCGGCGTATGATCGCGGTACCATTCCTGACGAAAGTCTGCCAGCCGCTCCAAGGCAGCGTCGCTGAAAACATGAAAGCGCCAGGGCTGCGTCAGCCCATGCGTCGGAGCCCAACAGGCATCTTCGATCAGCCCCCGGACTACCCCGTCCTCAATCCGCCGCCCATTGAACAGCCGAGGCTTGATACTACGCCGACTGCGAATTAGATCGCGGAGAATTGCTTCGGTCGATGAAGGATCATCCATATCCGAGAGTGTCTGGGGGCCGGCGACGAATGTCGAGCCCTGGTTGGCGGAGAGCCGACTTCCCCAGTCCACAGCGTCCACCCCGTCCACTTTGTCCACGATCGGTTGGGTTTTCTTGATCACCGGCGGTCTCGGCGAGACCGCCCCACCTTATCGGCGAGACTGACCTGCCTGATTTGCTACTCATCGACGCAGGCGTTCGGGGACTTGGGTGGGAGTTCTTAGCCAGCGGTCAAAGCGGGGCTGGATGCGCTCCAGGTTTTTGGACCACCAGGCTGGGTCGCTGGTAAAGGCTTGCTCGAGTTTGCCGTCGCTGGTGGGGAGGTAGGCGCGGACTTCGTCGGGGACCAGTTCAAGGGATGATTGGCGCATGGGGCCGTAGGGCATGTAGCGGGTCTGCTTGCCGAGACTTTCGGTTGAGGTTGCGAAGCGGACGAACTTCAGGGCCAGTTCGGGGTTGCGGACATTGCGGGGGATGCCCCAGACGTTTTTGTAGGTGATCTGGCGGTCCCAGAGGATGGCAAGCGGAGAGCCCCTTTGGGCTGCGCTGTAGGCCCGGCCATGGTAGAGGGAGGCGAAGGCGACGTCGCCGCTTTCAAGCCAGGCGACCGGTTGTTCACCATCTGTCCACCAGCGCGTGACCGCTTTGATCCGGTCCAGTTTTCGGAAGGCCCGTTGGAGTCCGACATCAGTTTCAAGTGTGGGATAGACCTCGGCCGGTGGAACGCCATCTGCCAGCAGAGCCCACTCCAGGTTGGCTACCGGCGTGCGTCGCAGGGCCCGTTCGCCGGGAAATTTGCGCAGGTCAAAGAAGTCGGCGATAGAGGTGGGGTCCTTTTCCGTGTGGGCTTCATTGTAGGCAAAAACCATGGAGAACAGTATGTTGCCGACGCCAAAAGGAAACAGGCTGCCATCGATGAAGTCTTCGGTCGGAGGGGTTCCATCGCTGCCGGGCTCCAGGTCTTCCGGATTGATGGCCAGAAGCAAACCCTCTTCGTTGGCGCGGATCGCATCAAAGAGTTCCAGGTCCACTACGTCCCAGCGGACATTGTAGGACCGTACCTGCGAACGGATGGGGTCGATGCCGCCAGCGTATTCGACGATCTCGACGCGCACACCGGTGGCTTCTTCGAAGTCACGAATGAATCCGAGCATCTGACTGCGCAGGTAGCTTCCGCCCCAGGAGGCGACGGTCAGGGTTTCGGCAAAGGCACACAGAGGCAGCAGGGCAGCCACTGAGGCCATAGACAATAAGCGTTTGGCGTTCACCAGTAATAACCCAGGTTGAAGTTGAAGCGTCCCTTCCAGGAGGACTCGCCTTCATCCGCGAGGGAACCGTCTCCGAAATAGGGCATGTTTTTGGCCTGAATCCAATCCAGATACATGAACAATGGGCCGATTCCAATCGCTGCACCCAGTGTATTGATTTGTGAGTCGCGGAAGGCACTCTCGTCCTTCATTAGAATGGAGTAGTTGTTGTAGAGGATCAGCTGGTCGATGAAGGTTTGGGTCAGGGGCACTGTGTAGGCCAGATTGGCGACGGCGACGGTGCCTTCGGCGGCTGCATTGTAGTGGCCCGCCAATGCGCCCAAAGTGATGAAACGATCGGAAACACCAGTCGGGTTCTTGGGATTGAATTGATAGCGAGCCAATTGAAGCTGCGCGTTCCAGCGCTGGATGCGGCCGTCCCAATGGGCGGCCAGAGCCCAGTGGTTGCCGTTGCGCTGGGTGACCTGATTGAAGAGTTGACCTGCCTGGGCAGATAGACCGATTTCATGGCTGTCGCCTTCAGGGGTCTGAAGCGTGCGCGCCAGACGCGCGTTGAGCTGATTGGATTGCTGGTTCTGCTGATCGCCGACCCGGACAACGCCAAAGGCGTAGCGGTTGAGGTTGGTTGCGTCTTCGATCGCCGGGTTTTTGTAGAAGGCGAGATGGAGGTCCCAGTCACCGGTCTTTTTCAAATACTGCAGGCCCATTGCGTAGTTGTCGGCAAGGCCGAGGTAGTAGGGCACCCCGAACCAGTAATTGTGGGCCGCGTAGGGCAAAAGGCCAAAGGGAACCTGGGAGACGCCCAGCATGGCCTGATGGTCTTCGCCAAACTCGTAGCCGATCCAACCGTGGTGAAGCACGTCCATGTAGGGGTAGAAGCGGTATTCCGCGGAGATCAGGAAGTCATCCTGCTTGCCTTGAACACCGATTCGAAACAGCTCGAATCCGCTGTCGCCTTTACGGTTTTTGGAGCCGCGATCGAAGTCGCGCAGGTAGGCGTTGAAGCGCAGGGCGCCGGTGATTCGAATGGCTGGCTCGGCCGTCTCTTCTTCGGCTGGGAGCGGAGGCTGGGGTTCCGTTAATTCCTGAGCGATCATCGGGCTGCTATCCTCTGGAGTATCGCTGGCTGGCGGCCTCGACGGGCCTCGGCGGGTAGGTTCCGCGGCGCGGTCGCTGTCGGCCTGCTCCAGGCGCTCCAGACGTTCTCTGAGTGCTTCGAGCTCCTGGCGCAGCAGGCGGATTTCTTCGTCTCTGGGGTCGGCTGCGAGGTTATGGGGTAGCAGGGCGGGGCTCAGCAGAATGCATGCAAAGATTCCGCAAAACACTTGTGGGACAGTTTTACAGCTGAAAGGCGATTTCAAAGCATCTGGAAGCTATGAAAGCGGTATAGAAGGGTCAAACAAAAGTAGCCTGCGAGCCCCTTGCGAAGATATGAACTTGCTCCGGTTGGGCCAGCTGTCTTATTTGTGGCTCTTTGCGTCAATGAACGAACCACCCATAGTTTCTACGGTTGACCAGCCAGGGGATATCGGCCTGGTGGAATGGAAGGATTACACATCTCAAGAGGTTTTTACCTTCGAGTGTGGATCGACCTTGCCGGGCTTTACCCTGCGCTATGAGACCTATGGACGCCTGAACGCGGACCGCAGCAACGCGATTCTTATCTGTCATGCGCTGAGCGGCGACCACCATTGTGCCGGGATTCATTCGATGAAGGACCGCAAGACCGGCTGGTGGGATAACATGATCGGGCCGGGCAAGCCTATTGATACAAACCGCTTTTTCGTGATCTGTTCGAATGTGCTGGGTGGCTGCCAGGGTTCGACTGGGCCGAGCAGTATCAATCCGGAGACTGGAGACGCGTATCATCTGGATTTCCCAGTGGTTTCCGTTCGCGATATGGTGCGGGCGCAGTACCGCCTGCTGACAGATGGCTTGGGGCTCGATACCGTGTTTGCTGTGGTCGGCGGATCGATGGGGGGCATGCAGGTGTTGCAGTGGGGCATCGACTATCCGCACGTGGTCCAGCGCCTGTTGCCATTGGCGACAACGGCGCGGCAGGGGGCTCAGGCGATTGCCTTTAACGAGGTAGGTCGGCTGGCCATCATGCAGGATCCGGACTGGCAAAACGGTGCCTACCCGGTCGGAGAGGGGCCAAGGGTTGGCCTCGCCGTAGCGCGCATGATGGCGCACATCACCTACCTCAGTGACGAGGGACTGGAGGAGAAGTTTGGCCGCTCCCGGGTGCCGGCGGCTGCCCGCGATCTGTTTGCGGCTGAATTTCAGGTGGAGAGTTACTTGCGCTATCAGGGGCAGAGTTTCATCAACCGCTTCGACGCGAATACCTACCTTTATCTGTCGAAGGCCTTGGACAGATTCGACCTTTACGGCCCAGACGGACGTCTGGAAGATGAAATGCAAAAGGTCGAAGCGCGCACCCTGGTCGTTGGTTTCACCAGTGACTGGTTGTTTCCGCCCTCCCAGAACCGGGCGATCACACACGCTTTGCTCCGTTGCGGCAAAGATGCCTCTTATGCGGAGATCGATATGAGCCTTGGCCACGACTCCTTCCTGGTGCATGCGCCCGAATTGTATGAACTGGTTCGCAGTTTTCTATCCTGATGCCACCTAGACGACAACAGATCAAGCGGGAGACCGACCTGCAGATAATCAGCGACTGGATCGAGCCGGAAGCCCGGATTCTGGATCTGGGTTGCGGTCGCGGGGTTTTGCTGGAATACCTGAAGAAGACCCGCAACACCTACGGCGTTGGTGTCGACGTGAGCCCGCCGAAGATCGCCAGCTGCGTGCGTCGTGGGATCAACGTCTACCACGGCGATGCTTCTGAGTTTCTAGACGAAATGCCTGATCATTATTTCGATTGGGTTATTCTTTCGCGCATGGTGCAGGAGCTTTCGGATCCAGGTGAGATCATCGATAAAGCCCTTCGCGTCGGGCGCCATCTGGCCGTGGGTTTCGTCAATTACGGCTTCTGGCTGAACCGTTGGTCGCTTCTGAAAACCGGAGAAAATATTCGCAACGAGGTTTACCCCGAACCCTGGGAACGCAGCCATCGCGGCAATCCGGTCAGCATTCACGGCTTTGAATCCTTCTGCCAGCGCAACAACATCCGCATCCGCCAGCACGCCTACCTGAAAGGCGACTGGCGCACGCCGATATCCGTACTTCCCAATCTGCTTGCGGGCTACGCGGTTTATCATTTGGTTCGGGAGTAGCAAGGGGGGCGGACGCCTCGTCCGCCCAAAACCGTGGACCTGCAGCAGGCGCGAGGGCGCGCCCGCCCCCTCTATTGCTTGTGAAAATTGCATTGACCGTTCCGGCAATTGGCAAACAATGCAGCCTTCTTATTGCTCGCTCCCGTAGTGTAATGGATAACACATAGCCCTCCGGAGGCTGGAATCGGGGTTCGAATCCCTGCGGGAGCGCCATTTTTTCCTTACAGGGCTTTCTTGTGTTTCGCCATCAGGCGGCGGAATTGATGATAACTCAGACCGAGTGATTCTGCGGCCTTGCCTTGATGAAAACCATTTTTTTCCAAGGCTTCACGGATATGTTGGACCTCCAGTTGGGCGATGGCTTCCTGAAGGCTGAGTCTTTTGGTCGGAGCGATTACAGGGGCCGTTTGTTGGGATGATTCCGTCGTCGGGGTAGCAGTTGTTTCGGCCTGCGGAGTCCACGGACAGACGAATGGATTGAACTCTATCGAGCCGATGCGGGTTCCTGTGCTGCGGTAGACAGCCCGCTCGATCACGTTTTTTAATTCACGGATGTTGCCCGGCCAAGGGTAGGATTCCAGTTGGGATTCCGCATTCGGACTGAACTCTACCAGACCGGGTCGCCCGAGTTCGGTCGCCATGCGGTTGGCGAAATGCCGGGCGAGGAGAAGGATATCCTCGCGACGCTCCCGTAGCGGAGGCAGAAAAAGCACTTCGAAACTCAGGCGGTCGAGCAGATCGCGTTTGAACTGACCCGTCTCGGCCAGCGCTGGCAAATCGGCATGGGTCGCGCCGACGATGCGCACGTCGACCTCAATCGGCTCGCTGCCTCCAACCCGCTCAAATTCCCGATACTCAACCACCCGCAGGATTTTCTCCTGCACGTTGATCGGCACCAGGCCGATTTCATCCAGAAACAAGCTCCCGCTCTCCGCCGCTTCAAAGCGTCCTTTCCGGCGGCCGCTGGCTCCGGTAAAGGCTCCGGCCTCGTGTCCGAACAGCTCGGATTCCAAAACCCCTGGCGAAAGTGCGGCACAGTTCAGAGCAACCAATGGCCCCTGCCAGCGCGCAGACAAGTAGTGCAGCCGGCGGATCGCCAACTCCTTGCCCGAGCCCCGCTCGCCCAGAATCAGGACAGGGCGATCGACTTTGGCGACACGTGACAGCTGCTCCTGAAAGGCCATAAATGTCGGCGATTCGCCGAGCGCCTCGACTCCACTGGATTGCCTTGTTGTGTAGTGCATAAGGTAAAAGATTATCGATAAACGATAGAAAATATCTAATTTCGAAGAATTATAAAGGCGATAAAAATTATCTTCGGCAGGGTATTTGTTTCTTTACCCTCTTATAAACAATGATTTATGGGGTTTTTTAAGGATCTGTTGAGCAAAGTTGGCACGGCTCCTGTTTGTAGGTTTATCGAGTTACCTCGTGAAGCGAGTGGGAACTGTCTAAAAAACACACTTTTTATCGGAGCACATATTATGGGCATATTCACACGGTTTAGGGACATCATTCAGTCGAACTTGAATGCGATGCTGGACAAGGCGGAGGATCCGGAAAAGTTGATCCGCCTGATGATTCAGGAGATGGAGGACACTCTGGTTGAGCTGAAGGCGTCCTGTGCGGGGGCGATGGCGGGCAAGGCTCGGGTATTGAGGGCTTGGGATGCTGCCAGGGAGCGCTCACGAAAATGGGAGGCCAAGGCTCAGCTGGCGGTTGAAAAGGGACGGGATGACCTCGCCCGCGAGGCGCTGCTTGAGCGTCGCCACGCGGACCAGGAAGCCCAGGCCCGCGAAGAGGAAATGCAGCACTTTGAAGAGCTGATTGGCCAGTATCAGGACGACATTGGCCAGCTCGAAGACAAGCTGGAGGGTGCGCGTAACAAGCACCGGATCCTGGTTCAGCGCCACATTCATGCCTCGCGCAAGAAGACTGCGGAAACCCGTATTCGCAAGGCCGAGACGAGCGATGCCTTTGTGCGCTTCGACCAGTTTGAGAGTCGCATTGACCGCATGGAGGCCGAGGCCGACCTGGTCCGGCCGGGGCGGCGTGAGAGCCTGGATGAGGCCTTTGAAAAGCTGGAAACCGACGACAGCATCGAAGCGGAGCTGGCCGCCCTGCGGAAGCGCATGGCCAGCGACAAGGACGCTGGCAAAGCGACTTGAGTTTAGGCTGCGGAACCAATAGAACTCTTTGTTATGAACAGCCCGCTCGACGCCATCCTTATTGTCTTCATCGTCATCGGTATCCCGATTATCTGTGTGACGCTGATCGTGCTCGCAAAAATCCTGAAAGGGAGTGGATCGGGAAGCAATGCTTCCGGCAATGCGGAGGATCTTAAAATATTAACCGAACTGAACCGCAACCTGAACCGCATGGAAGAGCGCATTGAGGCCCTGGAAACCATTATCATTGAGCGGCAGAAATCCAAAAACAGTTAACCCACTTTATCCTATGTCCATGAATTCCACTCGCCGCCCACTGGCCCGTTCCCGCAAAGGCTGGATATTTGGTGTCTGCCGGGGCCTGGCGGACTATGCCGAAATTTCCGTTGTCTGGGTCCGCCTGCTGGCGGTCTTCGGATTCTTTCTGACCTCCGGTTGGCCGCTGGTCCTCATTTATATTGTTGCAGCCATCTTCATGCGTCCCTTGCCCGAAGTGGAAGCGCCAAAGACTGGGGAGGAATGGGACCTGCATTGCGCCTACTCGACCGACCGTTCGATGGCGGTTCAGCGCCTGAAGCGAAAGTTCGATCAGCTGGACCGCCGCACCCGGCGAATGGAAGGGATTGTTACCGACCGTGAATTCGATTGGGAGCGCCGTTTCAACTCCGGTATTTGAAGGTTTTTACACTCGACCCGGCGCGGGGGATTGGCAGAGTAAGGGTTTGGCAACTGCCTGCCGATTAGCTGAGTTTAAAGGACCCTTTACAACTGGATGGACGTTACCTCTCACCCTTTCTTCGCCGATGTGAATCCGAAGGAGTTGGACCGCATTCTTGAGCGGACTCAGCTCGAAGAATATACGTCTGAACAGGTAATTTTTGAGGAGGGGTCCAGCTCGGATGCGCTCTACTTGATCCTGGAAGGAAAAGTCTCGTTTCAGAAACAAGTGGGCGGAAGCGACTGGCTGACTGTCAATCAGGGTGAGGCAGGAACCTACTTTGGCGAAATAGGTGTTTTGACGGGTGAACCCCGGGCCTTGCGCGCGGTGGCGCTGAATGAAGTGAGGGTCTTGTATGTGCCGGGAGATGCTTTACGCGGTTTCCTCAGGAACATTTCCCACCCGGTTGAAAAGCTCTTGCAGAGTGTCGTTCAGCATTTGGATCGCACCACAGGGCATTTTATTGAGGAGCGACTGCATCAGGAGAAAATGGCCATGGTCGGCAGCATGGTGAACTCGATCGTCCACGATTTTAAGAATCCTTTTTGCGTGATCAGCCTCAGCGCCGAGTTGCTGCGGCAGAAGATTTCGAATCCGGATCTGTATTACCTTTGTGATAACATCATGGGGCAGGTGAAGCGCATGGTCGAAATGGCCAGTGAACTATCCGAATATTCCCGGGGTGAGAGCAGTTTGGTAAAAACCCCGGTGTGCCTCCAGCAACTGATGCAGCAATTCAAGGCGAACAATTTTCCTTTCTTCGAACACAAACGGGTTAAGCTCGAAGTCGATGTTCCCCGAATTCAGTTGCAGGCGTCTGAAAGCAAATTGTTGAGGGTCTTTCAGAATTTGGTTGGCAACGCCATCGATGCCTTTGGCGTCAATGGCGGCCAGATCCGAATCTCAGCTAAGAAGCAAGCTGCGGAAAATCAGGTTGAGGTTCGGATCGAGGACAATGCCGGCGGGATTCCCGAGGAAATACGGGACCGTTTTTTCGAACCCTTTGTGACCCACGGTAAAAGGGAGGGCACTGGACTGGGCACTGCAATATGCAAGTCCGTTGTCGAAGCCCACGGCGGCCGCATCGGATTTGAAACGGAAACCGGTAAGGGCACCTGTTTTATTATCCATTTGCCGCTGTAAGCAGTGTCCCGGTCGTTCGGAGTAACATTGGGGCACAGGCTTTATCCTGAAGTCGACAAATCCCTCATCCACTCTACAGTGCTGCGCATGCGTTATTGGTTAATGAAATCAGAGCCGGATACATTTTCGCTGGACGACCTCCAATCAAGACCGGGACAGAAGGAACCCTGGGACGGCATTCGCAACTATCAGGCCCGCAATTTTATGCGGGACGATATGCAAAAGGGAGACCAGGTGCTCTTCTATCACTCGAACTGCAAGGAACCCGGAGTGGTGGGGCTTGCGGAGATCGCCTCCGAGGCGGCCTATCCGGACCCGACGCAATTCGATTCGAAGAGTGACTATTTCGATCCGAAAGCGACTAAGGACAAGCCGCGCTGGCTGCTTGTGGACCTGAGATACAAGGCCCACTTTAAGCGTCCGGTCACCCTGAGTCAGATTCGGGAAGAGCCCAAACTGGCGGATATGCTGGTTATCCGCAAGGGACAACGCCTTTCCATTCAACCGGTAGAAAAGGCACATTACGAGCACATCTGTAAAATCGGTGGACAGAAGTAATGGCTTGCTCCGGCACGGTGCTTGAAAAGAGTGGGGGTATGGAACCCATTCAGAAGTCGGTTGAGCTGAGCCATGGCGAATACACGGTGCATGTGGGCATCAATCTGCGCAAAGCGCTGCGGATCGCAATAGAAACCGCACGGGCAGAGGGCCGTTCAATGGCCGTGATCACCGACGAGCGTGTTGCCGGGGCTCAGGCCGATTTCGTACGCGAAGTCTTTGGCGACATTCCAGTGCATTCGATTCCGGCGGGTGAGCCGAGCAAATGCTTCCGCGTGCTGGAGCAGTGCTGCGAATGGCTGGCCTCGAAGCGCCTGGATCGTTCCAGTCTGCTGTTTGCTTTCGGCGGGGGTGTAACAGGCGACCTCGCTGGCTTTGCGGCAGCGTCGTACCAGCGGGGCATCGACTTCGTTCAGGTTCCAACAACCTTGCTGGCGATGGTTGATTCATCGGTAGGTGGCAAAACTGGTATCAACCTGGTGGCAGGGAAAAACCTGGTCGGGGCCTTTCACCAGCCCAAAGCGGTGTATGCCGATGTCGAGCTGTTGAAGACTTTGCCGCCGCGTGAGTTTTCCGCAGGCATGGCCGAGGTGATCAAACACGCGCTGATTGCTGATGATAAACTCTTTGCCCGCCTGCTGGATGGCGATCGCCTGGAGCCGGGCACCGAAGCACTGGCGCAGATCATTGCCGAAAACGTGGGCATCAAAGCCCACATGGTGGGTTTGGATGAAACCGAGACCGCAGCTGTGGACGGGCGTGCACTGCTGAATCTGGGGCATACTTTCGGCCATGCGATCGAGGCGGCAACTGGATACAAGTCCTACCTGCATGGCGAAGCGATTGCCATCGGCCTGCGCCTGGCGCTGGAACTGTCGATCCGCAAGGGCTATTTCCGCGGCGACGAGATGACCGCCCGTCAGCAATTGCTGAAGCTGCTTGCCCGTTATCAACTGCCGATGCGCCTGCGCGAACCGCTGCCGATCGAGCGATTGCGCGAAGCAATGATGCGTGACAAAAAGGTGCGCAGTGGACAGCTCAAATTTGTGATCCTAAACCGGATTGGCAATGCGGTGACCACGACCCAGGTGGACTGGGCGGATGTCGACCCAATGTGGGAGCTGGTGCAACCGGAAACGACGGACAATTGATATGAACCTGGTACTGGTTGACGGCTACAATATGGCATTTCGCGCATTTTACGGAATGCCGGAGCTGACGCGTGAAGATGGTTTTCCTACAGGCGCACTGCACGGTTGGGTGCGCACCATGTGGTGGATCGAAGATCAGTTGAAGCCCGATCCGATGCGGGTGTTTTTTGACCTCGGGGGAGCGCAGCGGCAACTCGCTATCCGCGAGGATTACAAGGCGAACCGCAGTGAAACGCCGCCGGCTCTCGAACAGCAGATTCCAATTCTCAAAGAATGGACGCGGGCCATGGGATACGGAGGCATTGAAAAAGATGGCGTGGAAGCAGACGACTTGATCGCCGCCTGGGCACGCCATTGGGCGGGCCGGGGAGAGTCGGTTACCATCGTCAGTGCCGACAAGGATCTGGCCCAGTTGGTGGATGAGCGAATCTCAATCATGGTGCCTCCTCCAACGGCCAACCCCAAGCTCGGCTGGCGCCGCCTGGACCCACAGGGGGTCGAGGACAAGTTTGGCCTGCCCGCAAGTCAGATCGCCGATTACCTGGCCTTGATTGGAGACACGGCGGACAATATTCCCGGCATCAAAGGGGTCGGCCCTAAAACCGCCGTGAAGTGGTTGCGCCAATACAAGAATATCGAGAGTATTATCCAGCACTGCGGTGAACTCCAACCCAAGCGTTTTCAGCAACTGATCCACACGGAACAGGATATCCTTCGGCAAAACCTGGAAATGACAACCCTGGACCCCGATCACGTGATCGCGGACACCGAAGCGATCCCGCCGGTTGACGCGGACCGTGCCATTTCCATTTTAGAGGAAATGGAAATGGGCCGGACAGTTGAGAAGTTGAAAGATCGCCTTTCGTAGCGCCTCGGTCAGCCGGTTGTACCCAAACCGCTGGCTATAGCATTCACTACCAGTTGCATGCGGTGTTGCATGCTCTTGGCCTTTTCTTCTTCGCCCTGTTTTTTCAGTTCGCGCCAGGTGCGGAGCTGTTCGATTTGCATTGCGTGCAAAGGGCGGAGGCGTTCTGCGCGGAAGCCGATCATTTTGTACATTCGTGGGCGTCGTTCCTGGAGTTTGTGGCCGTAGAGCATTTCCAGATAGGTGCGGGTGCGGGCGAATTCTTCAGTGATCTGCTTGAGGTAATTCTTAGCCAATTGAGGATCTTCCACCAGTGAGGCATACTCCTGCATGATGGACGTATCCGCAATCGCTATTGCCGAGGAGGCGTTGGTGATGATGTAGCGGAAGGGCATGAAAGCGATTGCCTGTTTGCGCAGCGTTTCGAAGGCTTCGCTGTCCTCCTTCTGGAGCTGTTCCAATGCGGAGCCAATGCCATACCATCCAGTGATGAAAAACCGCGACTGACTCCAGCTGAAGACCCAGGGAATTGCGCGCAAATCGGCGAAGGTCCGCTGGCCTGTTCGACGGGCGGGGCGGGATCCAATACTGCTCAATTCAAGAATATCAATCGGCGTGGCTTGTGAGAAAAACTGCACAAAGTCATCCGAGCGCACGAGTTTCTGGTAGCTTACCAAGCTGTGGTCGTAGAGACGGTTTATGATTGGATCCAGTGTGGCCTCGGCGCTATCGATTTCAGTAGCATTTTTATGGTTCAGCGTCAGACCGGCGGTTCCGGCCTGCAGTAGTTCCAGATTGTAAGTCGCAGTCGGAGGGTTTGAATACTTTTGTGAAATCATCTCGCCCTGCTCGGTCAGGCGCATGTCGCCCTGAATGGTTTCCGGAGGCAGTCCGGCTACGAAGCGACGGGTCGGGCCAGCGCCGCGGCTGATCGTGCCTCCGCGACCGTGAAAGAAACGGATACGGACATCGTGCTCCTTACCCACGGCAGTGAGCTTTCGCTGGGCTACATTTAGACTCCACAGGCTGGCGAGGATGCCGCCGTCTTTATTGCTGTCGCTGTAGCCAATCATTACCTGCTGGCAGGCGTCGATACCATCCAGTGATTTGCGATGGGCCAAGCTGCTGCGCGTGATCGGGTGCGAGAGAAAACTGTTGAGGATTTGTGGGCCGTCCTCGAGGTCTTCGATGGTTTCCAGCAGGGGGACGACGGGCAAGGCGCAGGCCGGACCGTGCTCGGTCTGGAGCAGCAAACCCGCTTCGCGGGCTAATGCGTAGACCACAAGCAGATCGGAGACGCTGCGGGTCATCGAGACGATCAGGGAACCAATGCCGCGGTGGCCAAAGCGGTCGAGCTGCTTGAAAAGTACGCGGTGGCAGGCCAGCACTGCGTCCGCCTCATTGCCGATGCCCTTGCGGTTGCGGACAAATGGGCGTGAGGTTTTCAACTCTTCGTTGAGGAAGGCGAGACGTTTTTCTTCGGACCAGTTAGGGAAGTTTTCGCCATCTTCGATATTTGCGGCTTTTAACAACTGACAGAGCGCGAGGTCGTGGAATTTACTGTTTTGGCGAATATCCAGTGCGGCCAGGTGAAAACCGAAAGTGGCGACCTTGCGCGCTGCCGGTTCGATGTCGGTGGAGACGATCCACTCCGCACCAAGTTGGCGAACGGATTCGGTCAGCAGGTCGAGATCTTCGAGCAGCTCGTCCTCGTTGCCATAGTAGCGGCCGGTTGTGGGGCGTTCGATAGAGTTCCCCGAGGCATCCAGAGGCAGTTTCGCCTGCATCAGGTTGAGGAGCTGTCGCCAGGGCTCTCCGGTGTTGCGGTCGAGTGCGGCTTTGGCATCGGTGCCCATTTTCCCAGCCAGTTTTTCAATGCGCCCAGTCAGGATTTCCGGGACAGTGGTTTGATAGGACGACAGGCTTATTTTTCGCGCCAGCTGGCCGAGCTCGTTCTGGATCAACTTCAAGGCAGAGGAGCGAAGCTCCATCAGGGTGTCCTGGGTCACGCTGTCGGTGACAAATGGGTGTCCGTCGCGGTCCCCGCCGACCCAGTTGCCGAAGGAAATCTTGGGTAATTCCTTGTAGCTGCGAATAAGCTTGGGATCGAAACCTACGGCCTGCCAGGCCTCGCGCAGGCGCTGGTCGAGCATGGGAACTACATCGGGGAAAACGTTTTTGAAGTAGTGCAGGATATTGCGCAGTTCATCCTGCAGGCTGGGTTTTTCCAGAAAGACCTGGCCGGTGAACCATAGCCGTTGCATGGCCGCCTTGATTTCGGTCTCAATACGGGTGCTTTCGCTGACGGTCCAGATAGGGTTCTCCCGCTTGACCATGAGCAGATAAATGGTGCGCAGCTGATCGATCACAGTCGAGCGTTTGGATTCGGTCGGGTGGGCGGTCAGGACCGGTTCTGTCCGAATGTCGGGTAGGGCTTCGGCAATGTTTTCGGCGGTTAAGCCCTCTTCCTTGAGTTCTTTCAGGGTGCGGCCCCAGAGTCCGGAGACGCGGTCCAGGCCATAATCATTCTCCAGCTTGCGCCGCAATTGAACCGCCGCATTTTCCTCAACAATGGTGATGAACTTGAAATAGAGTGAGGAGGCCTTGCTGATCTTTGCCGGTTCCGCCTGTGCTTCGCGGTCGCCCTCAAGGTAGCGAACCACCTCATGTTCGCCCAGTCCTTCAAGCACACTGATAAAGCAGGCGTGCATGTAGGCCAGGTCGTCTTGAATCTTGCTCAGTTCGATACTGTCGTCGGTGGTGCTGAAGTACATGGTGCAACTGAGGCTGCACAAGCTTTCCGGCGGATTCAACGATTATTGAGACAAATGGCCAAAGGGTCTGTTGTGGGCGCGGGGGGCGCACTTACGGGGGGCGGACGCCTCGTCCGCCTGTGGGGCTTGGGTCCTATTGTGGGCGCGAGGACGCACTCACTCCGAAGAATACTCAGCTGAGAACCGCCTTAATGCCTTCGAGCAGGCGCTGGACATCCGCTTTCTGGTGGTAGACGTGCCAGGAGATGCGAACGGCATTGAGTTCCATTTCGTCTACAGGGCGACAGCGCAGGTTGTGCTCGGTGTTGAGTCGGCTGGCGATCTCTCTGCCCCGTTGGTCTTTGACGCGGAAGCTGATCATTGAGCCGTGCATGTCTTCGCGTTCCGGGGTCAGGATTTCCACGTTAGAGTGTTGCTTCAGGCCCTCTCTCGTCTGTTTAACCAGCGAGCGGCCGTGTTTAAGGATGCGTTCCCGGCCGATGCGGTTCTGTAATTCGATGGCCGCGCGAATGCCTGCTGAGGTCGCGGCATTGCGTGTGCCGTATTCGTGGCGGATTGCACTGTCCCGGTAGCTGAAGGTATGCGGCAACTCGTAGGCATCATTGCTGTGGGCGCCAACATGGTGGGCGGAAACGTCGTCGAGGCGGTCTTTGCGGATGTAGAGCAGGCCACTTTCCTGTGGTCCATTCATCCATTTGTGGCCGCTGATACCCATAGAATCGCAGCCGATGGCGTGCACATCCACGGGCAGCATGCCGACGCTCTGAGCGGCGTCGACGTGGAACCAGATACCTTGACGGCTCGCTTCGCGCGCGATCGCATCGACGTCGAACAGGATCCCCGTCGGCGCCGTGACATGGCTGACCTGAATGGCTTTGGTGCGGCGGTTGACCAAGGCGAACAGGCGCTCCAGGTTGCCTTCCGGACTTTCCGGGTCGGGTTCAAAGATCCGTACCTTGACTCCGTGCAGTTTCTGCCGGTTGAGCCAGGGAAAGGATCCGCCAGGGTGGGCATGGGATTCAAAGATGACCTCGTCGCCTGCTTCCAGCTGTAGTCCGGCGCCCACGATTGAGTTTGATTCGGAAGCATTGCGCGTGAAAGCGATCTCATCCAGATCGGCACCAAGGTATTCGGCGGCCACTTCGCGGTGTTCGTGAAGCAGATTGTGGTGGGTTTCGCCGGTGCGGGCCTGCTCCATGGTTTGCTCCCAGACGGCGTCGAGCACCGGTTGGGATGGTGGTCCGAGGCCACCGGTGTTCAGGTAGATCCGGTCGTTGCTGATCGGGAACAGTTTGCGAATGCTCGCCCAGTCACTGAAGTCCACATCGTCCACTGGACGCGGTGCACTGGCATGACTGGTTGAGACCGTGCTGCCAAACAGCGGGCCCATGGCGAGGCCGGAACCTCCGGCCGCGAGGTACTTGAGAAATTGTTTACGTTGCATGGATGCTGAGGGTAGGCATAGCAGGCCCCAGGGCTCTGAGAACCCTGACTCTGCTTTCTGGTAAGAATCTGCAGGCGCCCCTAGCAGGCCCCTAATCCACTATGTCCACTCCGTCCACCCTGTCCACTCAGCCGACTGAAAAAACTCAGACGTCCACAATCTGGATATCGTGCGCGTTCAGCGACAGTTCGAGCTTTTTGCCGTCGGCAGTAGTGACGGTCGTCTTTTCCGGCTCGGTGTTGTTGTTGATAACCACCAGCTTGCCCCGTTTTGGATAGTAGGCGCTTTCGGTGTTCACGTTGGAGGTCATCCAGGTTTCCGCGGCTTCCTCGGTGTTGGATGCCCACAGCAGGGCACGGAACAGCAGGCGGGTGTTCTCGGCATTGCAGCGGAATCCAGAGAAGTAGACGCTCTTACCCTTGCCGAAGCTGCGTGCGGCAATGCGGATCGATCCCTTGGCGTCGTCCAGCACTTTGGTGGCACCGTCGACGGCGAATACCTTATCGACTTCGCGGCCAAATTCTGGGGATTTCGCACTGTCCTTGAGGATGAAATGCTTCTCCTTGGGCGGAGCATAGCTGTATTTGACCTTGGACAGAGTGCGGCCAATTTCTCGCTCGACTCCCAGCACGTGGGACAACTGGAAATACTGGCTGCTGAATTCGGTCGCCGACGGCTCGGCAATGCCGACCAGACCGCCACCCTGGGCCACCCATTCGGTGATTGCGGTGACAACCTTCGGATCCTGCCAATGCTGTCCACCGCTCCAGGCGCTGTTCACCCGGCCGCAATTGATCAGCACCTTGATATCGGATGGCACACCGTTCTTGCGGATATCGTCGAAACTAAGAAACTCGACATCGACCGGAAGGCCGGCGAGGGCTTCGTTGACGTGGTTCAGGTCCAGTTCCGGCTGTTCGTGCATGTGGCCACTGCAGATCCAGGAGCGTAGTTTGCCCCAGGAAGTGAGCACGCCCACCTTCGCCGGGGCGACGTATGGGGCATCGTCCTGGTGGAAACTGCGCAGCAGGCGGAACTCGTCGGCGACCTTGGCAATGTAGTCGATGAAGTCCGGGAAAGGCTTCACCAAGCTCAGGTAGCCACCCAGGCCGATACGCTGAACGGGCGCCCGCAGCAGGGCGCGGCGGATCTGGACCCAAAAGTTCTTTGCGTCCAGCGTCGGGTCGCCCCCTTCCTTGAAGGTCGGCTCGCCCGTCAGGCCGGTAGGGAAAAGGTAGGGGTGCAGACGCAGTTCGTGGGTCTTGGCGCCTTCCACGGCGGCGTTTTTACGCGCTTCAAAGCCGTTGAAGACACACTTGATAAGGCCGTCGAAATTGAAGTCCTTGAAACGCTTGCTGTAAGGCTCCACGCCTACCCAATGGTCATCGTAGAACACGTAGGCTTTTTTACCGTATTCGTGCACCAGGTCGACGCATTGGCGGCCGAAGGTGGTGACGAACTCGTTGACGAAGTCCATCCAGTCGCGGTAGCGCTCCGAAGGCACATTGTGGGTGCTGCGGAAGTAGCCCTTGTTGACAAAATCCTCTGAGGTCAAGCGGTAGCCGCGGGCCTTTTCAAAGTTCTTCAGCTGCAGGGGGCTGACTGTGAAGTCGTAGGATCCCCAGTCGGAGTAGCGGAAACGGTGGTTCTTGGCGTCTTCGCCCCAGAACCAGCAGAAATTGTAGAACATCGAGGTGAAGCGGACCACATTCGTGGCCGGGTGCTCTTCGAGCCATTGACGCAGGAATTTCAGCATGAACTCCTGGGTTTCCGGATAGACCGGGTCAACCGGCATCAGGTGCTCGCGATCGCCCCAGTTGTTGGTGATGTGGTTGTACATCGAAATCGCCTCCCAGATACGGTAGGCGAGGAAATTCACCGTGTATTTGTGCCAGGGCTGGGTGTTGCAGATGGTGACTTTGCCGTTGGCCTTGTCGAAATCCCACTGATCGCTGGACACCTCTTCGCCGGTTGTGCGGTCGAACACCTGCCACCATTCCTTGGCATCGTCATTGGCGTTCACCTGGAACTGCTCGCGGAAGTAGCCCTTCATCAGGTCGACGGTTACTGTATCGCCTTCGGCAATCACCGGATCGGACATCAGAAAGTTCTGCTGCAGCTTGTCGCGATTGGCCTTCGCCCAGGAATTGTCGGCCCGCACCAGGCAGAGCGTCGAATAAATGTCATAACCCGAATCCAGGATCTTGTCCGACAGGGTCGTGCCATCGCTGTCGCGAATGCAGTCGGCACCCCACTTCTCAGCGAGTTCGAGGGTAAGGTCTTCGTAACCGGCTTCGCCGGGAAGGGTGAAATGTCCTTTTTCGGTTGGATTGCTCATGGTGCGTTTCTCCGCGGGGAATGATGGGATTTTCGAATGATGGAAAGCCCTTGATCAAATCGGCTTGTCCGCACCCGTCAAGGAGAGTCGCCGGATCGCCGCCCCACTTGGTGTCTGACCGTCAGATTTCGAGCTGCTGTTGGTGGCCTGAAAGAAGGGGTGGGGTCGGTTCGGTGATTGCTGCGGCCATCTGCGCCATGGGTGTCCGGCATGCTATTTCACCTTAAATTCCAGTTGAAAAATTGCGAATATTTAGGTTATTCTTTACGTATGTTAACCTCTTCGTTGCGTGATTTTTGTTTTCGTGTGACATCATTTACCTGCGTTTGCTTTGCCATGGCTTGTATGGCGGTAGCGTCAGAGCCCGTCCTTTATTTCCTGGAAGGCGATCGCAAGGAACGCATTGTCAGGATTGAGAACCGTGTATTCTACATAGAGCGCGACGGTGAATTGCATGCGCTTACCCGTATTGGCGATTCGGGCACGTTTGCTCTCGAAGATCTTCCGGAAAACTTGCTCGCAAAGGTCTATGTGCCGCCTCGGGTGGAGTTGTTGATGGGACCCCGGGGGCGACCTCAGGACAGAAGTAATCTGGGTGTCCACGAACAAATTACAGGAGACTTGGAGTGGATGCTTTCAGTCCAGAAGTCTGTGGAGCATCCGGGAAACTATCTCTTGGTGAATGCCTGGTACACGGGAGATAATAAATTGGCCTTCCGGCCTACGATGCTCTCCGCGACTGGGGTTGATCAGTATCGTTTGGATACGGAGTTGCATCCTATCGCGGACAATCAAAGGGGCGGAGTTCCCATCGTTTTCGCATTCAATCCCGAGGAGGGCATTCTCGATTGTTCGGGACAGTTCGGTGAAAGTCAGGCTTTGGCCAAAGCACTGCTGTTGGATCAGAAGGATGAGCTTGGCCGCCTGCTTGAATCCGGGATGAATCCCAATCGTATGAACAACGAAGGCTGGGCGCCCATGCACTTGGCGGCAACCTTGTTTAACGAAGCCGCCCTTAAGCTGCTTCAGGCAGAGCAGGGCAACGTGAACCTGCGTGATCGTATGGGCCGGACGCCATTGTACTACGCTTCAACGCGCGGAAACCTCCCTGCGGCGCAACAACTTTTCAAGCGACGAGTTCGTTCCGGTTTGCTAACTGAGGATTCGGAGAGTGCCTTGGTTCCCGCAATGCGTTCGGCCGACCTTTCTTACATCGAATTTCTGGTGGAAAACGGATCGTCCATGCTTTGGTCCGATGGACGCAGTCCGGGTATTGAAGCGATGAATCATCACCGGGACGATGTGGTCCCTCTTCTGGTCGAAAAGCGGGAGGTGCCGCCCCTGAATCGCGATACCGCACATATTGTTTTGGCTCAGTTCATTCGGGCAGACCGATTGGAGTTGGTGCGTATGCAGATTGAGCACCAGCGGATGTCCGTTCAGAGGCGATTGGGCGATGATTGGCCCGTTTTGATCGCGGCCCGATCCGCTTCTCCGGATATGATGAAACTGCTTCATGAGAAGCAAGCGGAGCTGGATGTCGTTGATTCTCAGGGTCGAACGGCATTACACATGGCTGCCGGGGCCAATGCAACGGTCATCCCCTGGCTGATACAGCAAGGTCTCGACCCGAATGCACTGACTGAGAACGGATGGACAGCTCTGGGGATTGCCCTTGTCGCCGAGAATATCAATGCGGTGCTCGCTCTTTTAGAAGGGGGCGCTGACCCGAATATTGAGGTTGGAGACGGCCATCACTTGCTGTGGTTGGCGACTCGTTTGGCCCAGCGCCAAGCGGTTTCCCATCTGGTCGAGGCCGGTGCCATTTGTGAGTTCACTCCGGACAGTGCACTTGAGCTACTGGAAGATGCATTTCGCTACGACATTCCTGCAGTATTTGATATTACTCTGGCGCAATGCATTGATGTTGATTTTGAGTTTCCGGGTGGATTCCCGAGTTGGGGAGTAGCCGAACGCTATGATGCACACCGAATTCAGTCGCTGATGATGGATAGAGGATTGAAGGAGGGGTCTCAGAAGGAGTTGAACCTCGTGTCGCATCGTGAGGTAGGGCGATTTGAACCGAGGCAAATTGTGGTCCCACCGTATCCGCATGAACTGGCATTGAAGTATGGTCCACAGGACGTCATGGTTAATGTTGTCATCGGTCGTGATGGGAAGGCGAGGTTCCCTGTCTTTCTAGAAAATCCGGTACCGGAGCTTAAGGACGAGATTGTCGACTACATACTGCACTGGAGATTCAATGTTGAGGGAATCCCGGAATCTGCTCATGGCATTTCTGTCACCTTGCCCCTGCGGTTTAGGGCTGAGGAGCAGATTTTCGAGTTGGTAGAATTGACTAAGATGCCGAGAGGAGTAAGGCAACGCGCACCCACATATCCCCGTCAACTCCTTGAGCGCCGAGTTGAAGGTACGGTAATTGTTCGATTCGTGATTGATCAGAATGGTCGGGTCCTCGAGGATCGTATTCAGATCGAAAGGACGGCACATCCCGACTTCTCGAAGGCTGCCATCGATGCAGTCAAGACCTGGACCTTTGAACCGGGTGAGGTCGATGGCAAGGCGGTCAGTTGCTGGGTTCGGCAGGCGATTCCGTTTTCCATACGCAGGTAAGGTGCTTTGCTTTGTAGAGGCGGACGGGGGCGTCCGCCTCCCCTTATTCCTCTGTAGTTGTTTTCACTGTCCCTACGAAGTGTATTCGCTGGGGGTGTGCGTAGGTGTTGAAGGTCGGGGGGCGGAGAAAGCCGACGAGGGTTTGACCGCTTTCGCGGGCGAAGCGAATGGCGAGGGTTGAGGGGGCGGAAATGGCGGCGATGATGGGAATGCCGGCGGCGAGGGCTTTTTGCAGGATTTCAAAGGAAACTCGGCCGCTGACGAGGAGGATCCGGTTGCTCAGAGGCCATTGCTTGTCGAGGAAGGCTTTGCCGAGGGTTTTGTCGACGGCGTTGTGGCGGCCGACGTCCTCGCGGAGGATTTCGAGTTCACCTTTGAGGTTGAACAGGCCGGCGGCGTGCAGGCCCCCGGTCTTATGAAAGTTGTTCTGTGCGGAGTTGAGCTTATCGGGCAGGTTGAGAATGACGGATTCGTCTGCCGCTGCGGTGTTTTTGAGGAGATTGCCTCGGCGCTGCACGACTTGGTCGACGGAGGTTTTGCCACAGACTCCGCAGCTGGAGCTGATGGTTCCGTAGTACAGGGGCTTTTCCAGGTCCACCTTCTTGTTGAGCAAAACGCGCAGCTCATTCTCCGGTCGCGGCGCACGGAAGCAATGGCTCATGGCTTTAATGTCGTCCGGGTGGTCGATAATGCCCTCGGCAGCGAGGAATCCGGCGGCGAGTTCCTCGTCGTTGCCGGTCGTCCGCATGGTGATGGCAAGAGTTTCGCGACCGATGCGCAGGTCCAGTGGCTCCTCCACAGCAACATCGTCCTCGGCGGTGGCAATGCTGCCATCGGCGAGGCGTCGCAAAAGATGCCCTTTTTGGATCCCCGGGGTAATCAGTCTAGGATCGTTCAACCTGAACATAGGCATTGTAATCAGGTACTCCGCTGTGGGAGTCAACCAAGCCTTTCGGAATCAGTACATTCCCTTCGGGCCAGTGGACTTGCAGGTTGCCCCGGGCAATGGGGGCGAGGAACACCCGGCCCTCCATGCTTCCGGTCTCGTTCCGCAGGCGTATGCGGTCGCCCTGAATCAGGTGAAGGCGGCCGGCGTCCTCAGGATTTATGAAGACGGCGTCACGTGCAGCGCCGGTAAGAGGGTCGATTTCCGCATAGATGAGGGAATTGAATTGTTTGCCTCGGCGGGTGCTGATGCGGAACTGATCGGCCAGCGGCCGCAGCTCCGGCAGGGCTACCGAATGTATGTACGCCTTGCCGTCGGGGGTGGAGCAGATACCGTTTTCACAGAGGTGGGGGCCGCCGTATTGGACGGCGTCGCCGGTGGTTTTGAAGTCCTGAATGCCGTCGTAGAAGGGGACGACCCGGGCGATCTCCTCCCGCATGGCCTGACCGCTGGCGCAGCCAAAGAGGTCAGCCTTGTCCGGATGAGCCCTGAGGGCAATTTCGCGGAGAATTTTCCATTCAGCACGGGCCTCGCCCACCTGGCGGGGGATTTCCGGACTGAACATGATGCGGCGTTCGGTTGAGGTCTCGGTGCCGCCGTCGTCCTGCTCATAGCGGGTTTTGGCCGGCAGGAGGATGACGGCTTCTTCCGCTGGAATGAACATCTGGTCGGTGAGAATGATGTCCTGGTGCACCCGCAGCGGCACCTTGGCCATTGCCCCGCGGACGTAATCCGGATCGGGCAGGTTGCGCAAGAAGTTGCCGCCAACGCAGTACATCAAGTCCAGCTGTCCGCGCGCGCCGGCTTCCACCATTTCGGTCGTGGTCAGGCCGGGGTCACGTGGCAGGGGAAAGCCGTAGGCCTGCTCCAGCGAATCGAGGTTTTCCTTTGTCAGCGGTTTGCCTCCGGGCAGCGCGGTTGCATAACAACCCATTTCCGCACCGCCCTGCACGGAGGAGTGTCCACGAATGGGTACCAGTCCACATTTGTCCCGTCCCAGCCAGCCTTTTAGCAGGCCCAGGTTAAGAATCATTTGCACGGCATCGGCGCCAAAGGTGCTCTGGGTGATGCCCATGCTCCAGATAAGAATTCCATTGCGGGCCGCGTGCAGTGCCTCGGCAAACTGTTCCATGGATTGGCGGCTGAGGCCGGACTGGCGTTCCAGGGTTTCAAAGTCGAGCTGTTCCACCTTCTGCCGCAGTTCACGGAGGCCCTCCACATTCGCCTGGATAAAGGCGTGGTCGATCCAGTCATTCGCCAGCAGTACCTTGATGGTGCCGAAGAGAAAGGGAATGTCCCCGCCCTGAGATACTGGATACCATTCGTCGGCGATGTCTGTGCCAAATACCGCGCTGTCGAGATTGGACGGTACCCAGTAGCGTTTCATTCCCGGCTCCATGTAGGGGTTTACCATGATGACCTTGGTCCCCAGTTTTTTCGCCTCGTGGATGAATTTAGTGGCGACCGGTTGGTCGTTGGCTGGATTGGAGCCAAAAAAGACAATGAGATCGGTGCCGTACCAATCTTTGTAACTGCAGGTGGATGCGGCGACCCCAAGGGTACGTTTCATCGCTGCGGTGGACGGCGCATGGCAGATGCGCGCGGCGTTGTCGACATTGTTGGTACCGAGGAAGCGGGCGGCCTTTTGGGCCATGTAATAGACCTCATTGGTCAAGCCCCGCGCGGTCACGAAAAAGGCCAGCCGTTTGGGGTCGGATGCACTAATTTTTGCAGCGATGCGGTCGAGGGCCTCGTCCCAGCTGATTCGGCGAAAACGCCGCTCGGAACCTTCGCGCAGCATCGGGTAGGGGATGCGGCCCAGCTTGCGAAGCTGCGCGTTGTCCAACCCCTCGAGCTGGCCGAGGTCATCCAGCAGCTGCACATCCAGCTCGGGCATGGTGTTCAGGCGCAACAGATTGAGCCGGGTCATGCAGAGGTGGGGACCTTTGACCGTCCAATCCTTGAAGCCTGCGACGCCCAGTGCACAGCCGTCGCAGACGCCCTTGCTCAGAACTTTCCAGGCGTAGCCCAGATTGTCCCGGTTGTTCCAGATGACCGAAGCCATGTCGCGGAAATGCTTCGGCTTGGTCTGGCCGATGCCGAAGGGCACCCAGCGTTTGAGCCCGTCGCGGGGGACAGCGTGTGGATTTTTCGAAGGTTTTGAGACCGGTGGCGCCATGGTAAATAGAGCTGGTTGAGAGTCGGAGAGAGAAACTGAATCAATGGATCAACACATTAAACTACTCCCTCTTGCCGCGCTTGCCAGTTTCGTCCGGTTTTTCCATAAAACCGCCAGGGGATGGGCTCCGGTTGTGCTGATCGGCAGCTTCAAGGCATGGTACGTTCAAGCTCTTTCGTATTTTTACTCCTGGCATTCAGTGCGTTTTTCTGGATCGGTTGCGGTTCCGGGGAAGATCAGGACACCCTTGCGCAGCCTTCCGAGGCGATTGTTCCTCTGCCAGAAGAGCAGGATGCCTTCTGGAACGCATTGCTGGCTTACTGCGGAACCGCCTATGAGGACACCGGAGACCAGGACCTGGTGATTCATTTTCGTCACTGTGAAGCCAATGAAATTCAGATCCCACTGCACATCGGCGACAACCGTTCACGCACCTGGATCATAACCCGCCAGCCGGATGGCCTGCGCCTCAAGCACGATCACCGCGAACGCGACGGCAGCGAATCCGAGCGGACCCAGTACGGCGGCGATACAGAATCCACCGGAACGGCAACCCGCCAGCGTTTTCACGCCGACGAGTTTACCGGCCAGCTGGTTCCACACGCCATCGACAACGTCTGGACCATTGAGATAGACCCCTCCGTTCCCATGTTTGCCTACGAGCTGACACGCGACGGCGTCGAAGTCGTCGTGCGCTGGGAATTCGACCTGAGCCGCCCCATCGATCCTCCGCCCGCTCCCTGGGGCTATGAGGATTGATGGATCCTTACTGCGGGAATAATGGACAAAAAAAGGCATCACACGAAGTGATGCCCTTTGGAGAATTTTTACTGAATCGGCAGTATTTGCTTAGTAGCGGAAGTTGACTTCCAGCGTCACTAACGCCGACTTGTCTGGCCCTTCGGTCAGACTGTAGCTACCGCCAATTCCCAAGTTTTCATCCAACCAGTGGTGGAGGTGAACGCCACCGGACCATTCGGAGTGCCTGTAGCTATCCCAGCGAGTCCAGCTAACGTAAGGTGCCAGCGACCAGTTTTCGGCTATTTCGAACTCCATACCACCGGTCCATCCGTAGAACCAGCTGTCGTCACTGGACCGCCAGTGGTGATAATAGCTGCGGTTCCAGCTCCAGCCGGTATCCACGCTGAAAAATGGGCGTCCGCCTTCAATCTCGGTGAAGATGACAGCCGAAGTTGAGACTGCATGTCCACGTGACCGAATATTGAGGCCCGACCCGCGGGTGTAGGTGTAGCCTGCCGTAAGGTCGATTGCGTAGTCAGCTTCTTGTAGTAAGTTGTGGTTCACGCCAACGCCGGCGCCGTAGCCTTCGAGGTCAGGCAGGTTCGAGAACCAGGTTTGACCGTAGCCAATGCCAGCACCGTAGTAATTGACGCCGAGCAGCCCACCAAAAGCGGCTGCCGAGGACCCCAGCATGGCTGCCAGGGCAATAAGGGTTTTAATCGTTCGTTTCATGTTTGTCTTAGGGTTTTGTTATGGAAAAATTGATTTGGAGGACTTCTCTTCCCACAATTTTTATTTAAAAAGACGGCAGGTAATTTGGTTCTAAATAGCTATATGTAAAGTAAAACAAGCGAAATTTATTAGTTAATTTAGTGATTTACAGGAGCTGTACAAATCCGTGCGACAATCGGTTTTTAAACAGGTTCCATGTTTAAAAAATTTGTTTTCAGCTGGAGTATCCTCTGGCAAAGCTGCTCTGTTTTATCCTTCTGTAGACATGAGTGGGTAGCTTGACATGCAGGTTGGGCCTGCGAAAATACCCTATTGAAGGCCGTTATGGAAAAATACTCCCAGTTGAAGACCTATGCCGGATGATCCCACCTTATTGGGCCCCGGATCGTCCGGCGAAAATCCTTCTTCGCTGAATTGCGGTGACATTGTCGGCGATTACCGGATCGTTGAGCGCTTGGGCGCTGGTGCCATGGGAGAGGTCTACGAAGCTGAGCACAGCCATTTGGGGAGGCGTTGTGCGCTCAAGGTCTTGCCGGCCCAATTGAGTGGGGATGCGCATTTCCGCGATCGATTCAGGCAGGAGGCCCGGACCCTTGCGGCAATGGAGCACAGCAGCATCGTCTCTGTGCAACACGCTGGAGAGGTGGAAGGGCGGTTCTTTCTGGTGATGGATTTGTTGAAGCCTCTCGGGTCTGTGGAAGGGGAGGTTATGGTGGTTCAGGTTCTGACAGCTATGCTGCAAGCCTTGGGCTACGCGCACGATCTGGGCATCGTGCACCGGGACCTCAAGCCTGCAAATCTGCTGCAAGGGACAGATGGACAGGTGAAGGTTGCTGACTTCGGGGTTGCCCGGGTGATTGGGGACGATTTTATGCAGACGGTCGTTCAGGAAACCGTCGCTCGCACGCGGATGGGAGATGCTGCGACTCTGTTATCAGGGGGCAGTGGCCAGAATTCATCGGATTATGTGGGTACGCTCCACTACATGGCTCCAGAGGTGATTGAAGGCCGCCCTGCCGATCCGCGCAGTGATTTGTATGCTGTTGGAGTCATGGCCTATGAGTGGCTGACCGGACGCAAGCCCGTTGGGCGCTATCGCAATGCCTCGGAATTGGTCCCCGGCCTGAATAAGGCTTGGGATGCCTGGCTGAATCACCTGCTGGCCGTGGAGCCGGAGGAACGCTTTCAAACTGCTGAAGCCGCGTTGGCTGCTTTGCCGGGTCAACGCCAGACCGCCTCCGGCGGAAGTAAATGGTTGGGCGGAGTACTGCTATTTGCTTTGATTCTGGGTACAGGCGCATTTGCCTATTTTCTGGGCTCACGTGAGAGCCCGGATCCAATTGGGGTGACAGAACGGGATGAGGTGGTGGAGTCTGGAGAGCCCGTGGAGCCTGGAGAGCCCGTGGAGCCTGGAGAGCCCGTGGAGCCTGGGAATGATGGGAGTAATGGGATTTATGAGAGTAATGGGGTTACGGTTGCTGCGCCTGAGCCCGAGCCTAGCCCCGAACCCACCCCGGACCCCGAATCCCATGATTCCCCTGACTCCCATACTTCCCATTCCTCCGATTCTACCCCGGACCCTCCCGCCGCCGAACCCGAGCCTACGCCCGACCCAATTCCTGACGCCACGGCTCCCAACCGAGGCCAGCCTTTTGCACTTGAGCTCGGCGAGGGCGAGGCCATCGAGTTTGTCTGGCTGGCCTCACTCGAGAAGTGGGTTGGCCGCTACGCCGTGACCAACGCGGAGTTTCGCAGGTATCGGCCCGACCACGACAGCGGGTTCTATCAAGGCCACTCCCTCAATGACGACCGTCAGCCTGTCGTCCAAGTCAGCTACGAAGATGCCCAGGCATTCATTAACCGCCTGAACGAAGCCCTTGCCGAAACCGGCACCCGAGTTCGCCTGCCTCGCCTGGAAGAAGCGCAGGCGCTCGCCCGCACGGGCGAGGAGCGGACTTATATGTGGGGCGACTCCTTGCCGCCAGACTATGGAAACTACGCCGATCGCGAGACAGTCTCCACCTTCAATTGGCGGCGCATTGATTCGGATTTCAACCATCGCAATCGGTATGAAGATGGCTTTCTGGTGACCGCTCCGGTCGACGAATCGGGCCGCAACGATTTTGGCCTCTACGGCATCGGCGGCAACGTCTGGGAATGGACCCACGAATTGCGTAACGGCGAACCCATCGCCACCGGCGCCTCCTGGCGCACCCGCGATCCGGTGGCCATGCTGGTCACAAGCACTCGCCGCGAAGCCACCGGCCGTCGCAGTGGTTTAGACGACATCGGCTTTCGGCTGGTGTTGGAATACTCCAGGTAGAGTCGGAGGCCCCGAATCGCTTCCCGTCCACTTAAGTCTACTTCGTCCACGAAGTCTACTGGTCGCTTCCTTTCGGCGAAAGGAACCCTACCTTTTAGACCCTCAGAACTGGAACTCCTTAACCGCGTCGGCCTGAGGGACCTCGGGTTCCCATTCGAGCCGTTGATTGCGGACCCTTAGTTGATGGCTGCCGGATTGGATGGGGGTTTCGGGGTCGAGTGTCAGGGTGATCTCGGTGGGAGCGTCCTCTGGATCGAGTTCGATCGATTGGACGCGGTTGTTGCCGGAGAATTGGTAGTTGCTCAGGTTTCCTGCCGGGTTCTGGACCAAGGGGATGGCAAAAGCCAAACTGACCCGCTGGCCATCACTGGAAACGCGCACACTTTCGATTTCAACGTCCTCGTTTGGCGGTATGGATACTCCCGGGACTGAAAAGCGGGGGGATTGGTGCTCGCCGTCGATTCGGTTGCCGATGTGGTCTTCGACGGCTTCGACGATCAAGCGGTGGATATCGGTCGGGGCGAGTGGCTCTGAAAGAGTCAGTACGTATTGGGAGGGGTCACCGGTTGGCTCAACTTCTTCAATCGTCACATGAGAATCGAGCAGCGTGTAGTGAAGGGGGTTAAGGGCGGTGGATTCTCTGACCGGTTTGTCGAAGGTGACCTGAAGGACATCCAGTCCGGCATTTTCGCTCATGCGTACCGTGCGCACCTGTGGGGCGCGGGTATCCATTTGGCCTCTGAATTGAAATTCGACCGGCTCGCTTTCTTCAAGCGTGTTGGGTGGGTCGGCTCGGTCGCGGATGTTGGATACGATCAGTTGATACTGAATGCCGTTGGCCATCGGCGCGGTGATGAGGTCCACGGTGCGGTCGTCGGGCAGCAGGCGAACGGCTTCGATCTCCAAAGCGCTGACGGCTTCCGGGTCTTCGGCGGGGTGCTGCAGAATCTGGTAGTTGCCGGGAGATTCTGCGCGGGCGCGCTGGATGGTTTTATTGAAGAAAACCCGAACGGTGACCTGATTGCTTTCGGCTGCAACGCGTTCGATCGTCGGAGGAATGGTGTCGACGTATTCAAAAGGTATTGAAGTGCCTTCGGCGATTTCATTCCGCTCGCGCGAGGCATCACGGATACTGCGGACTTCGAGCGTGTATTCCCGACGGTGTTCAAAGCGTTCTTCGGTTTCCACCTGAACAGTTAGGCCGTCTTCCATCAAATTCGCAGAGCGTGTCGTGAAGCCCGGAATACGAAATGCATTCGGGTTGCTGGCGGAGCCGGGGTCCAGTTCCTTGCTGAACCGTATGACCAACCCACGGGGATTCTCCGGATGGGCCGAAATGTGCTCGATTTCAGGCGGTATGGTATCCCTGAATAAAAAATTGCGGTCCACCGGGCCCTCGAAGACATTCCGGGCACGGGAACGATCGGTGACGTTGCGCACGTTGAGTGTGTAGTTCCGCTCTTCGAGCGGTTCGACCCTCAATTGCACAATACTGGAATCGTTGGCAGCAATTCTCGACTCCAGAACATCCAGGAAATGGCCACGTTCGTGGCGGATGCGGAAGGGTTGGCTGCCGTCCTCGGCGGGCTGCAGGGAATCCTCGTGAATGCCTTCGGAAAAGACAACGTCGACCCATTCCGGGTCATCGACCGCGCGAATTTCCACCAGTTCCGGAGGACTGCGGTCACCCAAAAGGATAAAGGCAACAACCGCTGCAACCAGCACTGCTGCTGCAAGGCCCGCGTAAAGCGGCTTGTTGGCGGGTTTCTTCGCCTTGGCACCGAGTTTATCGAGCACGGTGTCCGGCATCATCGTCGTCCCATCCTCAGCTTCGAATTTGGGTGGAATGCCGAGACGCTGGTCGCTTCCGGGATAAAGGCAGTCGGATTCCGTTTCCTTACCGTCCAGAACGATGAAAAAGCGGTCCTTGTGCAGGCGGTAACGGTCGGGATGGCGGCTGGGGTCCGGAAGCTGGAAGGAGGTGATCAGCGACTTTTCGTAGTCGCTGGCGGGACTGTCGGGCAGGGCGCGGGCGTAGAAGGCTTCGACCGCTTTCTGGAAGGCCTGCATGCTGTTGGCCGGCAAGCGTTTTGCGGGATTGCATTCCTCTGCCGGCAGTTTGCGGCCTTCGACGAGGTAGCCATCGACGGATCCGGAAGCACCGGTTGTGGCCGATGCGAGAAAGGGGGCAAGCGGCAGTTGTTTATCCCGGATCAGTTGCAGTGCGGAGTCCTGTTGTTGACGCCAGCTCGCTTTGCGCGCACGCAGCTTTTCGAGAACTCCCGGCGCACCGCCGTTGCCGCGCAGTGGCAGGGAGCTGTTCTGGCGAAATTCGCAGCCCCAGAGGATCAGCAGGCGGCGGTCGTCGACCGGGCCATAGAGCCAGTAGGCATCCGGTTCGAGGTCCGGATCGGGTAGGCGGAAGTGATTGCGCAGGCGTTGTTCGTGGTCGCTGATGCGCTCGGTTTTGGCTTTGTCGAGAAAGGCATCGACGGCCTTTTCGAAGGCTTCCAGCTGGGGCTCGGGGACAAAGCTGGCCTGCTCGAGGGTGTCAATTGGCAGGGCATCGAAGCGGTATTCGATCTTACCGCCTTTGCCTTCATCGCTGGTGGCAACGGGGGCGAGAAAGGCGGACAGCGGTTCGCGTTCGGACTGGATCAGGCGCATGCAGTCGCGCTTGATGTAGCTGCCCAGGCCATCCGGAGTGCGCAGGAGAAAGTAGGGATTGCGAAGTTCTCTGCTGGAGGGAGCTTTCATGGCGGGTGTGGCTTAGCCGGACTGGCAATGGTTGAGAATCGGGGTGGTGTCGAAGGCTGGAGCGTCCAGCCAGAAGCTTTCTTCGAAAAGCGTGTTCAGACGGAAACTGACATCTTCCGGGCGCACGTCTGGGAAGCTGGGGTGGGGCAGGACTTCGACGCATTCGAGCATTTCGCCCTCACCGAGCACGGAAATCCAGCGCATCTTGACGCGAATCTGGGCGTCCGGATTGACCTGGACATTGCTGGGGCGCCAGCGGAATTCATAAATGGGTTCCGCGCGGACTGTCGGCATGCGCACTAATTGGCGACCGATCCTGCAGTTGGCCGGCAGGTCAAAGCTGCGAATATCAGTTTGAACTTTGCGTCCTCCGTCTGCGGCATCCGGATAATCGGCCGGAGCAAACAGGTAGTCGCGGTGAAAGTCCTCGGTCGGACCGCGGTCGCTGACCAGGTTCCAGTAATAGCGTCGGGAAATCTCGGTCTGGGTATCCGGCACGATGTTGAGCGAATCGCATTCGCCGTTGCGCATGTCCTGAAACAGGGCGGCGCCCACGGCGGTACAGGTCTTGGCGTCGGCGATGCGACCTTCGTCAAAGGAGCTGAATGGATACCAGGAGCCGGCCGGGAAATTCTTCACATGGATGATCCGCTGCGGCAGCAGCGGGAAGGATGCCGACAACAATTCACGGATGCGCGGCAGTTCCGACGGTTTGCCGGAAACCATCACCAGATCGCAGTCAAACTCGCCGGCAAGGGTGCCGAGGAAGCGGAAGTGTTTGTTGAAAACTTCGTCGATGCAGGCGCTGATTTCCTCAATCGTCGCGTGCAGCAGCACGCCGCTGGAATCAAAGGCTTTGCCATGCCAGTCGGCGCCCCGTGGGCATTTCAGCCGGATTACGCGGTCGAGCAGGGAGTTGAGATCGTTGAGGGCGTTGCGGTCGATGGTTCCCCGTTCGATCAGGTCTTCCAGATCCAGTGCATCCCAGCTGCGGTCCGGATTGGTGTCGAGGTCGCCCAGGCGTTGCAGCCAAGCATTCACCAGTGGCACAAACACCAGGCGGGTGATGCGCATCATGCGAATCGAAGCCTTGGGGTCGACCGGACTGAATTCCGCGTGGGCCGGATCCTGAAGGAAGCGGCAGAGCCAGCGCAGGGATTCGGGCACATCGTCAAATTGCTCCGTGCCGACCGCTTCAAGCCAGCGTGGCAGTAGAACTCGCTCGATCAGCTTTTTAACCAGCGTGTCCCCGGCGACGGTGTAGCCATCGCGGAACAGCAGGCGGGTGTGCAGAGTCTTGCTGGCGCCGTTGCGGCGTTCCTCGCCGCGGGCTGAGTAGCGGATGATGGCCAGGTCTGTGGTGCCGCCGCCGATGTCGACATTCATCACATTTACCGAACCTTCTTTGCCATACAACTCGGTCCAGGCACGTGGTCCGCCGACGGCCTGGACATCGGCGTAAAGGATGGGCAATTGCGAACAGACCGCTTCGTCTGTCTCGTCGTCGATCAGCAGGGGCCGTGAACCACCTGCCTTGGCGTCGTGCATGTTCGCCGGTGCATGGTTTTCGAACCGGGTCAGGGTAAACAGGTTGATTGCGCGCTGCCACTGTTCGAGGTAGCGTTTGCGTTCTTCAAATATCCAACCTGCCGGGTAGGTTACGCGGATGCTGCGCAGGCGCCGGGGTAGGCTTTCGCGGCCCACTTTGCGCAGATAGGCTTCCGCATTCATTTGCCGGTAGGCCGCTTCAATGATCGACAGGGCGAACCAGCTGATTGCGTCGCGCCGCGGGTATTCGGCGGGCGCGTCGATGCTCGGCAGGCTCGGGAACTCCGCCTCGTCCTGAGGCGGGCTGTCGATGTCCCAGTCGACGCCGCTCGGCTCCATGAAGTAGCGGATCAGGCTTTTGAATTCGTCAAAGTAGTCCGGCAGCTTTTCGTCGGTGTCATTCGGGATCTGCTTCCAGAACGTGCCCCCGTGGCGGCCCTGGGGTTCGTCGTCCCACGCGTAGCGCTTGGGAGAACTCAGGGCAAAGCGGGCATCCTTGTCGAGCGGCACTCCGGCAAGTGTCTTGCTCGCACCCAGCGGGTGTGAACGGCCGCCGCCGATCAGGGCCGGAGACAATTCGACGAAGGCATGAGGCAGGTAGTATTGAATGCGGTAGCGCACATTGCCCTCCGCTGGGCTGCCGACGGCCTTGTAGTGCTGGGAAAGCTTTTGGCGATTGGCCGGGGGTTCGAGGTGGTAGAACAGCGGACGGTTCAGCAGCAGCCAGGAATCGATGATGGCGCAGTCGTCGGCCAGGATGCCGCCGTCGGCGGGGCCTGCCGATTGCTCGTAGGGTGTTCCGCGTGGCAGAAAGCGCAGGATGGAAATGCGGCGACCGATGGCCTTGTCGGAGTGGTCCTGGCCAGGGCTTTCCAGCAGCAGGGCGAGGGTGCGGGTGTTGCCCAGGTCGATGACCAGGTCGACATCCACCGGATCCCAGCCACCGCGGCGCGGCCAATAGACCTCCAGGTTCACATCCAGGGGCAGGGAATCCACATTTGGCAGATTCTTCAGGCGCATGGTCCGGTGTTTGTAGTCGGATTCAATGCGCGCTTCTTCCGGTGCCGCGTAGACTTCGATCTGTTCATCCTCATCCGGGCGCTCGTCGACCAGCTCGTCCTCGTAGTCGAACAGCAGGCCGCGCGAGGTCAGGCCGAGGTTGGTTTCAATCGCGACCTTGAGCATCGGCTTGTGTTCGATCTCGGCATACTGATAGAGCACCCAGGGGATACCCTTCCAGGTTTTCCAGGGGGCGCGGTTCTTCGTGACCAAGTCCTGGAGAAAGGTTTCATCCTTGTCCGGCAGAAGCTCGGCCAGGGGAAGGTGGAAGAATTGGTGTCCGGTATTGGGAAAGACGCGTAGCTGCATGATCGTGTATCCGGCGGTGTCAGGATTGTGCGGTTTCGGGCAGGTTGAGTTCGCGGGCAGCCTCGAACAGGCTGCGGATCGCGTCGTCCCCGGCCAGGTCGGGTCGCTTGCGCGGCGTGACTTCGCGTTCGGCCAGAGATTGGATGCGTCCGCCGTCGCCAATCAGCGGAGCGATGAAAAAGCGGGTCGCGGCATCGCGGGTGTCGGCGATGGTGAGGTCGCTGGTGCCCTGGCTGTAGGCGGCCTGGTTGCTGGTGCGGGGACCGTCTTCGCCGTAGACCAGGGCGTTCCCCATGCGCAGGGCGAGCAGGCGCTGGTATTGGGCGGAACTGGCAACGGAGCCCACGGCGAGGGACTTTTTAAGCCATTCGGAGATGGCGGGCAGGTCCGGGCGGATGGATTCTACTAGTGACCGCAGGAGGGTGCGGATTTCCGCACTTTCGTTCAGTCCAAGCAGGCGGGCCTCCGTTTGGAAGCGGGCATCTCCGGAAAGGCTTTGGGAGTGTTCGGCGACCCAGCTGTCGAAGGCATTTTCGATTGCAGCGGTGCTTACCTGGTTCCGTTCGGGGACGCCGGGAAGGTTGCTGGCGTGGATATTCACCAATTCGCGCAGGAAGCGATTCAGGCCGCGAAGTGCTTCAACGTCCGTTTGCTCAATGGCTGTACGGACTTTTTCCAGGAAGGCCTCGAGGTGTTCGCGGCGCTTGTCCTGGACTTTTGGCTGCGGTACGAGGTCGGGCCAGTTCAGGGCTTCCAGCAAGTTTTCAGCAGCGCGGACCATCTGCGTCTGGATTCGTTGGGTGCGGCCGTCGCTGCGTTCGCGCAGGGCAAGCATCTGCTCGCGGGCCTGGAGAAAGAAAAATTCCGCGCCGCCGGTGAGTTTGTCGCTGACCATTGCATCAAAGGACTGGCGACTGATCTCGCGGGCGAACTGATGTTTGAATGCGGTCTCATTGGTCAGATTTTTGTAACGCGTCGATCCTGGCGCAACGTCGACCTTAAGTTCGGCCTGATCGCGGTCAGGCGATTGGTGGTCGTGGATGGCGAAAGTAGTTGAGACCTTTGCATCGCGGATGATGCCGAGATTGCTGACAATGCCCTCGATGACCCCGTAGATGTTGGTGTCGTCCGGATTCTGCGCGAGGTTTA
Organism: Opitutales bacterium; assembly: GCA_020831485.1. GTDB lineage: Bacteria > Verrucomicrobiota > Verrucomicrobiia > Opitutales > Oceanipulchritudinaceae > JAFIGG01. The sequence continues at coordinate 39,877 of JAFIGG010000004.1, read as the reverse complement.
GCTGTTTTGCCCACCAGGTGATGACGAGGTTGAGCGGGAAGGGACTTTCGCCTTGTGGGTTCTTGAGGTAGTCCGGGGCGAGGTGGCGCCACCAGGTTTTTACGCCATTGATGATCTGGTCGGCATTTGGGCAGGCGTAGCCGCGGGCCCCCTGAAAGATGGCGAAGGCGTCGATATTCAGCCGTTTGCCGTAGGTGGCGACGATGGAAGCGGTTTTGCCGCGTTTCAGGATCTCGCGGAAGAAGAGGACAGGCGTGAAGCACTTTTCCGCACGGGACTGGTCCTGTGGGGTTGCGTCCGGTGCCTTGGCCCGCTGCTGAATTTCCGCAATCTGCTTTTCGTCGATAATAATGCGGTTCTCCAGCGATTTGGTTTCGTTGCCCACTCCGGGGAAATCGAGGATGTCTGCAACTTCGAGAAAGTTTTTCAGGGCGTTGGGGCGCTTGGAGGCTTCGGGGTCGATTTCCGGATCGTCCGCAAAAGGATGCTCCGGCAAGTGGTCCATGTTGATCGGCACCACCAGTTCCCAGACCAGTCCCTGGAGGATGGAAAACTCCTCGGCGCTTTGCCCCAGCGGTTGCGACAGGCCGGATTCACAGCCAATGCGCACGGTCTCATCGTCGACCTCGCAGGCCAGCCGGCTGACGAGGTCCTGAATAATGGCATAGGGCGCATCCGGATTATTCTGGCGCGGCGCGTAGGCAATCGCGCTGGCTCCCATGTTGAGGAAGAGAGCAGCCGCTTCCAGAGAGCACAGCAGGCGGCGGTTGGCCCAGCTTCCGTCGGGGCCGAGCCAGGCATCGTAGCGTTGGGCCAGCAGACGGAACCAGCGGCTCAGCGTCGGTGCGTCGTCCCAAAGAATGCGTTCGGCCAGGCGGCGCACCATGTCTCGGGAGGCCAGCAGTGCCGGTTCCTGAAAGAGACCACGCAGATAGCTGTGCCAAGTGTCGCGGTCGGTCGAAAGTTCGGAGAAAACCGGATCGTCGGATGCCGCCAGATCGTTCAACACCTCGCGCAAGCGCATCAGCTCGTTAAAGGCTCCGGCATTGGCGGGGCCCGGTTTGCCCTTGGATTCGGCCAGCACGTCGCGTGTCGCCCGCTGTAAGCGTTCCAGGTCCCAGGCTTTCGGTTGACGGTCGTTGCGGCCGAGGCATTCCGTGCTGTAGCCCCGCGCCAGCGCGTGCCAGAGGTCATCCAGCTGGACCAGATGCAGTTCCACCGGATACTTCGGGTCCGTTACCTGGTGGTGATCTTCACGGGCTTCGGTGGAGCCTGGGACAAAACGTGTCAGGCAGGCCGAGCCATCCATACCTTTATTGAAAGGATTGAGCACCATACGCGTCAGGTGCGATGGCAGTGATTCCGGATCAGCAACCCGCGGAGCCATGAAAAAGAACGGCAGCCCACCCGGCCAGTGCAGGCCGAGGCCTTCGCCTTCCTGTTGTGCGGATCCATCGGCCATGTTGATGCCTGCGTCGATGTAGGAGGAAATCACCGTTGACTTCCCGGTCTGGGAGGGGCCCCATATCGCCATTGCCGGGCGGCTGTTGCGCAGGGCCGAATGCCCGCGTTCGAGCGTGCGCGCACTGCGGGAAATATCCGTCAGCCATTTGCCTGGAGGCAGGGCGTAAGGCTCTTCGCGGTGTAAACCAAATTGCCAATACCAACTTTCCAGTTTGCGTGCGAGATCAGCGTATTCTTCAGCAGAGAAATCCATCACTTGTATGGCCACAGGGAATCGCTTTCAGCCCTTTAGAGCAATAAAATAATCTTGCCGTCCTGTTGCCTATAAGGCATTTAGTGATCACAGTTCAATCGCGTCCAAGAAAACCTTAGTCCCATTTTGTCATGAAGCGAGCCTTACTCTGTCTCATCTTTGCCTGCTTTCCGCTGATACTTTCAGCTCAGGAGCACCAGTATCCATCCTATCACGAACTCCAGCGCGAGCAGAGTGCCACTGCTGAGCGCTTGCGCGAAGCGCAGCGTTTCCTGTCCGAAGCCAGCACCTCCTTTGATCGCACGCTTTATAACTACTCCTTTGAGCTGTTGTCGCAGGCTTCTTCCCGCCTGGCGCGGGCAGATGCAACGCTGGAGAACCAGATCGACAACATTGCCAATATGCGTGCGACTATTTTCCGCAGTCGCCCGGCAGATCGCGAAGAGTTGAACGATCGGCGAACGGAATTGCGCCAGCAGTATTTTGAACTGAACCGTCGGGCACAATCGCTGAGTCGGGACATCCTGCCCTATGTTGGGGTGGATATGGACCACGTGCGCGGTTTGCTGAGCACGCTGCACAACCTAGCGGAGAACCATCCGGACCAAAGCGTACGTGAATGGGCGCGCCGCCTCATCGAACGATTTGAGCGCCTGCTCGATCAGGGCGATCCAGATGCTATTCAGAATCTTCTGGATGAAGCCGACGACGAATTGGAACGGCGTACGGGTGACCGCACCCGACCCCAGGACGATCGTCCTGGGACTGACCGAGATGGTGATCCACGCGATGATGAACGGGATACCCGGCCTGGGGATGAGCCCCGCCCGGAAAGGAGTATACCCGGAAGCCTTGACCAGGAAACAGTGGACTGGATGCTGCAAACCCTGGAAGATATTTGTGAGAATCACGAGGATCCTGAAGTCCGTCAAATCGCCTGTGACCTGCTGGATCAGGCGCGTGAAGCGCTGGCAAACGAAGATTACGCAAAGGTCAGCGAAATCATTCAGAAGGTGCGCCGTGAAGTTGCGCCGAATGCTGGCGACTTTGAAATCCGGGACATGCCGGTGAACATCAACGGTGAGATCCGCTACTTCCCGCCCAATTTTGGTCGTGCCGGTGTTGGCCGCCGTTACATTGGCGGCGAGGGTGCGCGTCTGGTGCAAGAAACTGAAGAACGCCTGCGTCTGGCCAATCAGGGCCGTGAGAACGAGCGCTGGGAAGTGGAGGCTGGAGACAGCCGTTCCTGGCGCTTTAATGTGAGCATCACCAATCAGCGTTCAATCGAAGACGGGCGCGCCATCGACTTTCGCCTTTCCGAGGGTAATCGTGAGGGAGAGTTCACTCTTGATGGCTGGCGCGTTACCGGACCGGAAAACCGGCGTGTCGCCGAGGGCTCTGGGGATTCTGGTTCCGTTGAATTGAAAGAAACTGGCCGCTACACGATTGAATTTCGGGGTGAAACGGAATGGGGTTCGCCCTTCGGGGTGAAAACCCTGGTGGAAATTGCCCTTTAAACAGTCTCTGGCCGTTTATACCAGGGTTGGGCGGTCTCGCTGAGACCGCCGCTGCTCTCAGACTATTGCCTTCCCCACCTTCGAATGACTTGCTCAATTGCCGGTTTTCTTCTTGGCTGAGGGTTTGATTCATGATGTCGCACGAAGAACTGCTGCGTAAATTGGGCCTCGGAGGTGATTCGGGGGCCGATGCCATCGAAGGCGCCTTTAATGACCTGCTGAAGCGTTATCAGCGGGAGGTTGAAGATGCGGACAACAAATTCGAGCGGGTCGCGGCCAAGCGTTCGCTTAAAGAAGTGGAGGCGCTTCGTGCTGAAGTCGAGCGAACGGTTGCCAGCGAACGGGCGGAGCTGCAGCTCCAGCGTTTTCAGGAGCGGCTGGCCGAGAACCGTGTGGGCGCGGCCAAGGTTGCGCTGAAGGAGGCAGAGCGTCTGGTTGAATCGGCCGGTCTGGTCGAGGGCTTCCGCCTACGGCTGGAAGAGGCACGGGCGGATCTGGGGGAATTGGAGCCTGTGGAGGAGGCTCCAGTGGACAAGGTGGAGACTGTGGACTCGGTGGACGGGGTGGACAGTGTGGAGGTTGAGCCTGAGACGCCGGGGACTGCTCCGGAGACTTCGCCTGAGGCGAAGGAACCAGAGCCGCTTGAACCTGAATCAGAGGCGGTGGAGCTGAAGGTGGCGGATCGCTTGACGTTGGTGCATCGGGAAACGGGCGATCGGATTCATGTGCTGACACTGCCTGCAGTTGTCTTTGGCCGGAGTCGGGATTGCGATGTTATGGTTCGGGTTCGGCATCCGGATGGTGGTAAGGAGGAAGATCTGGCCAATCGCCGCATCAGTCGAAAGCACTTTCGCATTGAGGCGGTCAATGGCATGGTCTTGCTGCAGGATGGAAGTTTGTCTGAAAAAGGCCGCTCGCCGTCGACTGGCGGAACCTGTCTGGAGGGTCAGCGAATCCAGTCGGAAATTTTGCAGCCGGGTCGTGGCGATGCCCTGCAATTGACGACTCAGGCTGCCGCGGAAAGTGTCCCGCACTGGCGAATCGAATACTTCACGGCCAGTCAGGTTCTGGCAGAGGCTGCCGGCAGCAACGCCCAGCGGTTGGTGGCTTTGCGGCTTCATCGACTGGACCTGATTAAAGAGGATGTGCTTTTGATCCTGGAGGCCTGGAAAGGCAGCTTGTCCGAGAGTGAGCCTGAGATTTTTCTGAAGCGGCGCGACGGAGGATTTGAATACACGGGGCCCAATGGCCAGGCAATCGACTGGCTGGAAATGATTGAACGCTTGCCGGAAGGGAAATGGCGGCTGTCGACGGCTGGTTTAAACGCGTTCGAATACGCACAGGATAAAGGCGAATCATGACAACAGCGAAATCGAATCAATCTTCAATACAGTATGCTGCTGTTACCCATGTCGGCCGGGTGCGCAAGCGCAACGAAGATGCCTGCGGACTAATCAGCCTGTCGGATGGGCAGGACTGCTTGCAGGGGCTTGATCGCCGTTCTGGAAGCTGTGGTCGCGACAACCTGCTGGCTCTGGTTTGCGACGGTATGGGCGGGGGCAACGCCGGTGATTATGCCAGTCGCTTCGTGGTCAATCAGTTGCCGTGCGAGATGCGCAAGCGTTTGCAGATCGACCCTGCGCCGAGTTTACAGGATGGCGGGGATCTGTTGCGGGAATCGGCTGAGGAAACCCATTTTAAGCTGATAGAGGAAGGCCGGAAAGATGCCGATCGGGAAGGCATGGGAACGACGCTTTCAGCGCTTTGGTTGAGGGGTTCGCGGATTTGTATTGCCCAGGTGGGTGACAGTCGGATCTATCGCCTGCGGGAAGGTCAGTTTGAGCAGCTATCGGTAGATCAGAGTCGGGTGGGCCGCATGCGTGCCAGTGGCCGGATTACTGAGGAGGAGTCTCTCGAATGGGCCGGCAAGAACGAAATTGAGCAGGCCATGGGCATGGAAGACCGCAAGCTCGATGTGGCGATTGATTTTTTCGAATACCGCAGTGGCGATTTGTATCTACTTTGTAGTGACGGTCTGACGGACCGACTGCTTGCCTCGGATTTACAGGAGATTCTCGCGGAAATTCTGGATAAGGGTGGCAGCCTGGCAAATGCCGCAGAAAAACTTATAGCAGAGGGCAACCGCTGTTCCGGGCGCGACAATTTGACTGTCGTCTTGCTGTCGGAAGGTTCCAAGCCGGACGATTCTTCAAAAACCCAACCCAATCATTCATTGAAAACCACTTTACCCTCTCAGGAGAGGCCTCCCATGTATCGCATACTTTCAAACTTAATTGAAAAACCTGTTTCCCGCCTCTTTTTTGGCCTGGCTTGTGTTTTGGTTTTTTTACTGACCTTTGTCATCACCTTGATTTTTGCCAACCTCAATTCAGGCCGGATTGCGGTGCTTCAATCCGATTTGGAAACGTTGACTACCGATTTTGACCGGGTAGTTTCCGGACTGGAGGCAATGCACGACAGTAGGGGCGATCTGGAGGCGGAAATTCAAACCCGCTTCAATACGATAGATCAGCGAAATGCGGGCCTGGTCAGTGATGTCAGCGAGTTGCGCAGTTCGTTTGAGATTCAAAGGGTCGAAATTGCAACCTTGCGGGGAGTGGCTGCCCGTCAGGAAGAACTTGAGGGTCAAGTGTCGGAGATTGAAGGTTTGATCAACGAGTTGGAGTTTTCCCTAAACGAGACCGAAGAATCGCTCCAACGCCAACTGACCGGTCGATTGATGCAGTTGGTCGAGCGCGTGAACGCACTGGCCGGTTTGGTCGAGCAATTGGAAACAGAGGCCGCCCAGACGGATGAAGGTGTTCCCGCCGACGAGTAAGCCTTTTTGCTTTCATGCATCGGGCGCCTGAAGCCTGCGCCCCATAAGTCCCAGTAGCGACTTCTTAGGACGCAGCATGCCGCTTTGCAATACTTCGACTTCCAGAGGCAGTTCCAGCGATTGGCGCGCGATGCGCAGCAGTTGCAGATTGTCGAGAATGTTCCATTTGCCGTGGCCGGGACATCGGTGTGAGGTCCAGGTGTGTGCGCTCTCCCTGGCTTGTAGTTGAGCCCTCAGTCGAGTCAGCAGAGATTCAGTGACAGCAGCCGAGTATGCTTCTAAAAAGTAATAGGTATCCGGCTCATCTGCATCCCAAAGCCGCTGAGCTTCATGCTCGGCCTCTATCCCCGCACAGGCAAATACCAGCCGTCCCTCTCCGGATACCCGGCCAAAGAATTGCGCGATGCGAGCATCTCCCATTGGCAAGCCCTCGACCACTAGTTGCTGACCGTTCTTAATCTCCATCTCAACAGCTGTATGAGCTATCCATGGCCGGCCGTATTCAGCATACCAGTTTCGGGCCCAATCGGCGGCTTCGGCCATCGCTCCTTCAAGGGCTCTCGTTGGGGGAAATCGAAGAAATCGTTTGTATGTGGCTTCGGGCACTTCCGGAGCTGTGCAGGTTTCAAAAGCTTTCATGGCAGGTCTTCCAGTTCATTGGACAGGATTCCAAATTGACAGCCCTCAACAAAGTGATCGAAGAACTGCGGATCCGTTTCAAGTTCGATATGCTGTATGGTGGGCACCAATGCCTCTATTTCATGTCTTTTGGTCATAGACAGAAGGGCAATGGTGGCGCCTTCAATTGAAAGATTGCCTGGAGATTGTATTTTGGATACAGGAAGGTTGGGTATTAAACCCATGTTGCTGGCTGCGGTTGCATTGAGGTGGCGACCGAAGCCGCCGGCTAGGTAGAAATGATCCCATTCAGCGAATGGCTTTCCGTATTGCTGGGCAACAATCCTTAGCCCGGCTACGTTGGCGCCCTTCGCCTGGGCCAGCTGGTTGATATCACTTTTGTGGAGAAAAACATTGTATCTGGAGTCAATCACAACGCGTTCAGCCCCGTCCCCAAAACGACCAAATGAATCCATTTGGTCAGTGCGGAGTAGCTCGCTGACCAGGTCGATTAGGCCGGAGCCACAGATGCCTTGAGCGGGACCGTTGCCGATAACCTCCCTTTGCCAGCTTGCGTTCGCATCTTCGTAACGCACTCGGGCAATGGCCCCCTCGACTCCGGCCATGCCGCAGGCTATCCCACGACCTTCGAAAGCTGGCCCTGCAGGGCAGGAGGCGACCATCAAGCGGTCCTGGTTGCCAAGGATCAATTCGGTGTTGGTGCCTAGGTCCATGATCGCCGTCAGTTCCTTTCGCCGGTGTGGTTCGATCGCCAGCAGACAGGCTGAGGCATCGCCGCCGACATGGCCGCCGATCAGGGGCAGCCCGTAAACTCTGGCTTGAGGGTGGGAGGGAAGCTGCAGCGAAGCTGCTTTACGGGTCAAGGCGGTGGTTTTGCGTTTCCCTGACCGCCACTCGGATTCTGTGATTGAGCGGTAGGGTTTTTGTCCGATGGAGTGAACGTTCAGTCCGAAAAACAGGTCGCGCATGGTCGGATTCGCGGCAATCACAAATTCGAAAATGCGTGCAGTATCGATTGGCATTTGCTCCAGGCTGTGGCGGAGGTAGGCTAGCAGGGTGCGCTGAAGCTGCCGACCCGGGTGATCCGTGTCGTATTGGATTCGGGCCATGACATCCGAACCGCCGAATCGTTGTGGATTTTCAAAGGCTGCAGAGGCCAGCAGTTTCCCCGATTCGAGGTCAAGCACACGCAGGGCCACGGTGGTGGTTCCCAGATCGATTGCGACCCCAAGAATAGGACCCTTGCCCCTGTCGACGATGTCACCATCGAGCCGGATTTCATTACCCTCACGCCGAAGGGCGGGGTCCAGTGGTGGCCTTTTGCTTGTGCCTGGCAGGAACACAGCCTTGTCCTCAATCTGCATCTTCCCGCGGTTCAGGGTATGGGCTTGGATGTGGCCGTCGGAGCGAATCACTTTGCAGAGGCAAGACAGGCGAAAACCCTCCTTCAGCCGGGTTTCCTGTTCAGCGGGATGTGTCAGGCAGTCCATGCCCGAGCTGACTTCCATCAGGCATTCATGGCATTTGCCCTGCTGGTTGCAGGAAGTCGGCACCGCCAGGCCCATGCCTTCGGCCAGCTGGAATAGGCTTTTGCCTACAACGGCCTGACAGCTCCTGGAATTGATGGAGAGATTCTTGTCCATCGCTTTACATGCCCGGTTGTCCTGCGTCATCGCCTCCACTGAAAATATGGCCGTCGAACACAACCGTGGCCCCAGAGCGGAGGTGGCGGACGCTGTCCAGGAGAGGACGATCGCTGAGGATGAAGCGGGGTAAATACCCCTTTTTCAGGCGGCCCATGGCTTGGTCGAAACCGAGCCGCTCCACGCTTCGGGATGTCGCTGATTGGAGGATAGACAGGGTCGGATAGCCTGCGCGTTCCATCTGCTCCAGCTCGTCGAAAAAACCGTGTGCATGCGGTACTCCATGGGAGCCGGCGTCGCTGCCGGCGATTACGCAGACACCCAGTTCCGCGGCTGCCTGCAGCAGGCGTGAGTGGGCGTCGATGATCCGGCGCAGGTTGGCACAGACCTGGCTACTCCAGCCGATACACTCCGGGGCGTCGAGCTGGAATTGAACTGGAGCGAAAGTGGGTACCCAGGCCATATTGCGGTCGCGCATCTGCGCTAGTTGATCGCGGTCCATGAAAAAGCCATGCTCAATGGTATCCACTTTTGCGGCTATACAATTGTCTGCACCCGAGTGGCCGGAACAGTGTACCATGGTCTGTTTGCCATAGCCTTTGGCCGCTGTAGCTGCTGCGACCAATTCTTCGGCGGACATCTGCGGCTGTGTTGTGACCGCCCCTTTTTCGAAGTTGATGATGCCCGTGGCCAGCAATTTGATGCGGTAGGCACCGCGTTGGACGCGGTCGGCAACCGCTGCTTCCATCCCGCCCAGTGCTTCCATGTCTTCGCCCATGAATTTACCGTAGCGACCCTTGTGGTGGATGGCCGGTCCTGGGCTGTCGACATAAGGCATAGGTACTCCCCGGTTACTGCGGTAGCGAGCCTGCAGGGCCAGTCCGACACCGTCCTTGTCCCCGGCGTCGCGCACGGCGATGATGCCGGCGCGCAGCAGGCGGGGCAGACGGGCTTCGGCTTGAGCCAGCAGAATTTCAGCGTCGAGTTTTAAGGTTTCTGCACGGACGCTTGGGTCGCGTTCAGCGCCGGCGAGAAAGAGATGGGCATGGGCTTCGATAAGGCCGGGCATGACCGTGTGGTTTGGCAGTAGCAGGTCCGCATCTTGTTGGCCTGACTTGACAAGCTCTGCTGGCGGAGTCTGCTCGCCTGCATACAGGATTTCGCGTTCGGAGTAGACGAGGTGAAAGTCTTTGTTCACATTTTCACCGTCAAAAGCTTGACCGAGCTGGATCCAGACCGGAGCGGAGCAATTGCGCAGCTGGGTCTCAAGCGGCGTGCCTGAGGACTCAGCCTTCATTGTTCCGGTACTCATTGCACAGGTCCATGATTGCTTCCGCCTGACGGAAGCCGGCTTCTTCGATACTTTCATCTCCTTGTCTGCGTCCTTCTTCCAAGGCCCTCTCGAGTGCGGAAACCAGAGGATCGCCTTCGGGCAGCGGTGTGGCGTTCTTCTCCACATTGGCCAGAGCCATGTCGAGGCCGTAGCGCGCGGCGATGGTCAGGTAGGCGCGTTCCAGTTTCGCTTTCAGGCTGTTGGGCGTGCCCCAGGCAAAGTTGGACAGCCCGACCGAGAAGTGGATGCCTTTGAGATTGGGGTCTTCCTGACAGAGGCGCATGGTGTCGAGACCAATGTTGACCAGTCCATAGGTGTCGGCACCGACAGGGGCAAGGCCCGGATCGACAATGATGTCGTCGAGTTTACGATCGGCTTTGGACGCCAGCAGATCGACAAACTGCAATACGGTGGCGTGGCTATCCTTGGGATCCAGGCATTGGGCGCTGCCCCCGCCGGAGAGGAACTTTTCCGAGGCCATGACAATGCAGCGCATGTCGTATTCACGTATCAGGTCGACCATCGCATTGAGGTCGCGGCGTGAGGCGGCGAGCGAGTTCAGGACTGCCTTACCGCGGGCTCTGGAAGGATCGTAGGCCTTGAGTGCGACCTTGTGGTATTCGATGTTTGGATTGTCGAAGCTGAGGCAGATATCACTGACCTCCTGAATGGCTGGAATCAGCTTGGGCAGAAACTCAAGCATTTCGTCGGTGCTGACAGAGACGGATTGGGTCCCATCGATATTAAGGTTGATGACCGCAGCGCCACCTTCGTCCTGTAGCCTTGCAAGTTGCTGGAAGCTGCTCAGGTCGCGGGCCTCCCAGGCTTTGCGGGCGCGGGCGTAGGCGTTGTTGATAAGTTCACCGATGATTTTGATTTGGGGTGTGGAAGGCATAAGGAGGATTTTTTGTTCAGGTTTTGGCCTCCGGAGGATGGCCGTTGTTGATTGGGTTAGCAAGGTGATCGCGGTCGAGCCAGGTATTCGCCCAGCTGGAACTCCCACGCAGGGACTGGTTTTGAATAACGGGTGCGTGGTTCAGCAGTTCCTGTTCGCGGCCTTCGTATTTGAGCCGGTCGTAGGCGCGGGACCATATGCATTCGAAATCCTCAACCTCACACTTGCCGTCACGGGTGCCTCCGCAGGGACCGTTGCGCTGGTTTTTGGCGCAGGAAGATTCCGGGCAGAGGAAGGCGATATCCGGCAGTGAGCAATCGCCGCAGTCCTTGCACTTGAACATCAGGCTCTTGCCCGCGTGTTCTATGGACCGCATCCAGCCCGGACCCTGCATCGGATCTTTGGAATTTGCGCACAGTTTTTCGCCGAGCTTCCAGAGTCCTTTCCCAGGCGTGAACATGAGGTCGTGGGTGAATTTGGACAGGCGGTAATTCAGTGTCACATTGGCGCTGGCAGGGCGCTTCTGGAGAGATGCAAGGTAGTCTGCGTTGACGCGTTGGGCGTCAGCCAAGCCGGTTGCGGCATCGCGCTCGTAGAAGAAGAATTCGCCTGGACGGGAGTAACTCAGCGAAGGCACCAGCTCCCGCCAGTCGCAGCCTTCATAGCTTTCAATCGCATCGAGAAGGAGTTCGAGTTCGGCCATGCTGTGAACCCCGCCCAAGTAGGCACCCCGGTAGCCTAACCCTCGGTAGATTGCGACCTGGCGTGCCGCCATATCACGAAAGTAGGCGCGACCCTTGTCTTCGCTGGAGGCCTGGTTTTCGCAGATTTCGGCCAGTTCGTCGGAGATCACAACGCCTGGTATCCGCTGCGACCGAAACAACCGGGCGACGGCCGGATTGAGAACGTACACGTTACCGATCAGCGGAATGTTTCCCAGCCCCCGTTGCTGCATCCAGACGATCAGTTCGGACATTTTGCGCGCATCGTAACCGACCTGATTGATCACCCAGCGGGCGCCTGCCTCGATTTTTTTCTCGAGCTTCAACAACTGGGGAATCAACTCGTTTTCATGTAACTTGAAGTTTGTTACCACGGCTCCGCAGTTGAAGCGTGTGGGAGCCAGACGGATAAGTTTTTTACTGCCTGGCCGGGTGTTATCGAGTCCCTCGTTCATGTGCTGGAGCAGAGTCAGGAGGCCAATCGAGTCGATATCAAAGACCTGTTTGGCGCCTCCGGCAATGCCTTTGCCTGCGGCATCACCTGTCAGCACGAGTAGGTTGTGAAAGCCTTCACTTGCAAGGTGCCATGCTTCGGATTCAAGGCCATTGCGGTTGAAATCTTTGCAGGAAAGGTGGATAACCACATCTCCGCCTGCTTCCAGATGGGGTCTGCCGAGTGCGGCGGGAGCCAGCATGGGATTGCCGCCTGCGTTGTCCGTAATGGATACCCAGTCAACCTTTGGAGAGGCAGCCAGATCACGGGAGAACTGAATGGTGCGACCGGCTTTGGACTCAGCCAATGTACCCCGGGTGGAAACCAATTCGACTCCGAGAAGGAATTGGTTTTGATGGACCAGTTTGTCTTCGAAAGTCATTGATCAGGCGATAGGTTTGTCGGTTAAGGGGTTACGACTCAACTTTTGGGATTGAAGCCTGTTCAGGAGCATTTTTCCAGGAATCGATACAGGCTTTCCTTACGGCGAGAATCTTTTCGGTTGGCGTTGCGAAAGGGATGACAGCGGTTCCAAGAATAAAACCCGGCAGATCGATGCAGCTTGCTACTTCGGCTTTGGTGGCTGCGTAAATTTCCTCAGCTGAATTGTTTTCGATGAGCCCTGGAGCGATGTTTCTGCGCAGTGCCCGGTTGTGGGAACGGCAAAGGTTAATCCATTCATCGAGATCACCGGTAAAATCGCAGAGCAGATTGTTCGCGCCCGTCTTGATCAGCAATTGGGCAATTGGCGTCGTGTTTCCTCCTATTACCAGAGGTATGTCGCGCAGACCCTGATCCGCTGCCCACTGAATTAATCCCTGAGTGGCTGGCAGGACAAATTGCCTGAACATTGAGGGCGAAAGCAGATCCGGAGATGCCTGGGAATCGAAAATGATGAGTTCGACACCCACATCCAAATAGGCTTTGGAGAATTCACGGACGATGCGGGATGTGTAGGCGAGAAGATCCTGCACCCATTCAGGGTCATCGAGACAAGCCATAAAAAGTTCTTCAGCGCCCACCAGTGAAACGGCCAGCGAGAAAGGCCCACAGACGGCCCCACGGATCCAAAAGGCATCACCCAGCGCTTTCCGGATGTCGCGGGCTGCGGCAATGTTCACAGGCATGCGGCCATCCATGAGTGGATTGGGCAGCTTGGCGTTTTTGATGTCATCACCCACATGGAGCACCTGACCGCCCGGTTTTATACCCGGGATACTGAAATCGTCGCTGTCATGGCAGGTCAATTTGCAGCCGATGGCTTCGGCCTCAATGTTGTAGACATCGACGCCGACGGTGAGAGCATCCGCCTGGACAGCTTCAAATTCGGCGAGCAGGGCTTTGGTCAGCAGCTTCGCGTCCCGTGAGATCGCAGAGGGGCTGGAACCTATGAACGAGGCCTTGTGTTCATAAATTGCCGGCAGAAAAAGGGGAGGGCGCTGCGGTGATTCACAGCGTAGAACAGACTCTACCTCGGAGCGGGTTGCAGGGGTATGGTTGAGGAGGTGCATGATTAGTAGCAAGTGGGCTTCAGTCTCTCCAGTTTAACACATGTGCACTCTACGGTCTTGGGCAGACAGGTTGAAGCTTTTTGCGTTTTGGGCAGCCTGTGTCTGCTTTATGTTCGTCCTTTCTGCTAACCGAACCACAGCAAAACTGTCAGTGGTGGAGACGTTGTCCGCCTAAAAAACCGGAAGGCTGACCCTTCCGGTTTTTTAGGTGTTTGTTTTGGGAGGAAAGTCGCTCAGTAGGGATTGTAGTCCACTGGGTCGTCCTCGGACAAAAAGCGCCTTTGAATCGTATCGGCCTGTCCGGCTTTCTTCAGAAAGATATCCAGCGGTACCACCTCGGCGGCATCGGGCAGGGTGTTCAGAATGCTTGCCACGTGTCCAACGCTTTGGGATTCGCGTACGTGAATGAGCAGGAAGTAAGGCCGTTTCTGGTTGAGCCGCATCAATTCTTCCAGGTCTGCAACTACCTCCTCGGGCGGGCGACCCAGTCCGAGGTAGTAGTCGTAGGAGATGAAGGGAACGCCGTCGCGGTTGTCGAAGGTGCGGGCGGCGCCGTAGCCATTGATGAAGCCAATAACGTCTGGGAAGGCTTGGTAGTAGCGGTCCACCAGCTCTTCAGGGAGGTCCTGATTGCCGACATGGCGGTTGCCTTCGGAATAGTCCATGATTTCCATTACCCGCAGATCGAGCAGTTCATGACGCGCTTTGGTCTTTTCCATCAACGGCCAGAAATGCTCTTCCGGGATCGGTTTCGGATACATGTAGCCCGGTCCGGAAAGTCCGCCCGCGATGAAGTAGTCATTCGGTGTGGCGCTTTCGTTGAAATACTGGACCGCTGCCGGGGAGAGCCAGCTCCAACCCCCGGTTGGCTGCCAGGCGTAGGGAATCTCACCCCGCCCTTCGAGCTCCCATGCACCGATGCCCATGCTGTCGGTCTGAATCAGGGAGATGTAGACCTTTTCTTCGGGAATCAGAATTTCATCGGGTTCCACGTTGTGATTGTTGCGAAACTCGAATCCTGGAGTGAAGGGGATCTGTGTGTTGAAGCTGATGTTGGGCAGGCTATTCAGGCCCTCCATTATGTGGCCGTAGCTTGAGGTCAGGGAAACGTGCTGGCCCTCGGTGTCCTTGGAGTAGGAGTGCCAGCCCATGATCAGGCTGCGTGGATTCAATTCTTCGAGGATTCTGCGGTGCAGGATCATTTCCTCAACGTCTTCAGGATTCGCAGACAAGTCGGTCTGGAATGCGCCCCGGAAGATGCCGTAGTCGGCAATGGCCGGTTCCATCCGGCGGCTGTGGAAGAAGCCTCCTTGCCAGACGGCGATATCCTTGTTCGAGCGCTCCCAGTAGCGGTCCATGGCGATTTCAAAGATCTCCGCGTCGGTCATGCCGTTGAACTGGCCGCGGTAGTCCTCGACCATTTCAAGTCCAATGGCTTCGGCCCGGGAAATGTTATCCTCGTCGACCACCAGCACATTGTCGAGGCCTGCGCGGGTGAAGGCCAGCATCAGGGTCAGGCGTTCATCCTTATCCCAGACCACATAACCTGTGGCGTGGTGGCCCAAAGTCTCGAGCGCTTCTTCCGGTGAACTCAACTCGATAAAGTCAAAGCCCCAGCGGTTCTCGTAGAAAGCCTTCAGCGAACGGGTGATCTTCCAGATCCAGTCTTCGGGATACACGTAGTAGAGCTGCGGGCGTTCCTTGTTTGCGAGCCCCTGCAAGCTGAGAAGCATGGCGATTTCTCCGATATCTTCATCGATGTACCAGCCTTCGCCGATCTCCATGGAATACATTGGGAAATCGAACTCCTCCGGATCGTATGCGTAGGCGTAGGAGCGGTTGTTGCCGGCCATGGCGCTGACCGCTGAGATCAGCATCAGGCTGAGGGATAGGCTAAATAGGGATTTCATGTTTTGCTGAAAAATTTAAAGGTTTATTGCTGACGTTCGTAAACGTGCAGGATCGGACGGTTGCGCGAGGAGCGGATTTCGAGCATCGTGAGCCGGTCACCTCCCCGTGAAAGCCGGTATTCGATGTAGGCCCTGACCGGTGTTTCACCCTGGTGCGTCTCCAGTGTATAGCTGGATTCCATTTTCAGGGTCTGGCCATCATCCAACCAGTCGGCGCGGATGGTCTTGCCGCTGTTGTGCGGTAGAAAAGCGCCGATGTGGCGGTTATCGAGCCAGACCGCAATGGGTACGAAGTTCTCTTCGTTTGCGGTGTCCATGCGGTAGTTTTCGGTCGTATTGCGTCGGCCGGTGGTCACCGTTTTTTCGATGTCGATAACGCTGCCGTCGACATCGATGTCGAGGCGTATGGTCCGCCAGGGATCCACTGCAGTGCTCAGGTCGGTGCGCAGTTCCCATTTGCCGGCGAAATTCGGATTGGCTTGGGTGATGCGGTTGCTGGTGTTGCCAGTGTTGCCTGTATCACTGTCGTTGCCATCGCAACCGGCGAAGAAGATCAGGAGAGAGATTCCCGCAGCTGCGGACAGTAAGATTCGAATAGTTTTTCTCATGGGTGTTTTTAGAGGAGCAATTTCAGTTCAGGCAGAGGAGTAAATGTCTTATGCGAATCGGGGTCATTGCAAAAACTGGTTTACGGTCAATCATTTGGGTCGGCTAGGGATGCGTTATCGGCGGCTTTACTATAAACCCCGGGATGAATCCCTTGTGTTCAGTTTTTGGCCTTGAATGCGGATTCCTCGGCCACACTTGGCCGTTCGATTTCAGGTCTCCTGCTCACACCTTCCATATGCCACAATTACACTTTCTCAACGGTTTGGATTACGCGGTCCTCGGCGCATTCATGGTGATCGTTGTCGCCATAGGCTTCTATGTTTCACGTTTCAACCGTGTAACGGACGACTATTTCAAAGGCGGTGGACGGGTGCCCTGGAGGCTGGCCGGTGTCTCGCTGTTCATATCGGGCTTCTCGGCCTTCATGTTTGTCGGTGCTTCCGGCATTGCCTACGGTAGCGGAGGTGGTGCCATGGTTCTGTTCACACTGGCCCTGCCAGCCTATCTGCTAGGCTACTTGCTATATGGTCCCCTGTGGCGGCGAACGCGCATTGATACACCGCTGCAATTTCTAACCCGCCGATTCTCGCAGGGGACTACCTATTTCTACACGCTCATGGCGGTGGTGCCGAACACCCTGATTCTCGGCATCATGATCTATACCCTGTGTATTTTCATTTCCACAGCTCTGGGTATTGGAAACCTCAGCTATGAAATTGGACCGTTTACCCTGAACGGATTTGAAATGACCCTGTTGGTAACAGGGTCGGTCATCATGATCTATACCACGCTCGGTGGCCTCTGGGCGGTGATGGTAACCGATGCGGTGCAGTTCCTTATTGTGTTGCTGGTGACTCTGGTGATGACACCCATGGCCTTTGCCCTGTTGGGGGATGGAAATGTAATTGATGGCATCAGCCGATTATTCACGGAGGCGCCCGAAGGGTATTTCAAGGTTGGCCTCAGTGACCGACCGACAATGTTCTGGCCGGTGTATTTCATTTATCTAATTTTTGGCTACAATGTAAACTGGCACATTGCCCAGCGTTATTACAGCGTAGCCGACGAGCGCGATACCAAAAAAATGGCGCTGTGGTGCGGGGTTTTCTCTTTCGTTTTGCCAGCTCTGTGGATTCTGCCGGTGCTGACGACACCGATCCTGTTCCCGAATATTGAAGCCCTGTGGCCCGACCTCGCCCAGCCCTCCGAGGCGTCCTTTGTAACTCTCGCCCTCGCAGTGCTGCCCCACGGGATGCTGGGCTTGCTGGCTGCAGCGATTTTTTCTGCAACGATGAGCTCGTCGGACACAATGTTCAACTGGCTCAGTGCAGTGCTGACCAAGGATGTTTACGTACCGATCAGCAAGGCTGTCAAAGGTCGTGAGCCCACCGAGCGGGTGCAGCTGATTGTGGGGAAAACGATCGTAGCCATCCTGGGGGTCATTGCCATCTGGGTAGCCTTCAATGTGCAGCGTTTTGGAGGTGCGTTTGAAGTCTACCTGCGGGCGGAGTCCTTGTACAAGATCGCGCTTTTTGTCCCTGTATTGTTTGGGCTGTGGTTTACTAAAACGCCCTGGTGGTCGGCCATTGCCTCGGTCGGCACGGGCATGTTTGCAATCCTTATCGTTGGTATTCTGGCAACTATTCAAAGCGAGTTGCCGATGCGTTTCATGAACATCCTTTTTGCCGACTACAATGTGAGTTGGTTCGGCTATGCCTTGACTCGATATGAAGTCAATGCCTTGACCGGTTTGATTGTCGCCAGCATCGTTTTCTGGGGGTCGAGTTTCCTCAATAAACGCGAAGGTGAATTTAAGGATCGAATTGAGGCCTACGAGAAAGACATCCGCACGCCGGCCTATGCCGATGAGGAAGTCAAGGTGAGCCCGGACGGACTCAAGGTCTACCGCCTGGTAGCAAAGATTTCCATCGGTATCGGCGTCGCAATGATTGCCATAAGTCTATTCACTTTGGATCGGGTAGGCTGGTTGAATGCGATTGTGGGCGTGATCGCCATCGCCATCGGGGTAACAATCTTGAAAGGTCTACGGAGCTACTGCCGCAAACATGGGTACACCGAAATATGAGGTTTTGAGGAAACTAATTGAAAGGACAGAATTATGATGAATCGACGTGACTTTATTCGTTTGGGGGGCTCTTCACTTCTTTTCGCCGGAATGCCGGGGCCTCTGCGGGCAATGGCAGGTCGCAGTGGTGACGGACATATGCTATTTTACCGGAGTGATGACCTGGCGCAGATACGGGCCAACGCGCGCTCAGAGCTTCTGGCTCCGATGTACAGGGAGTGGGCCTCTTTGGATGCGTCGGAGATTGTCGGCACTATGCGGGAGTTTGCCGACACGCTTCAGTTTCTGAGCGGCGGCAACCGTCCGGCACTGAATGCCTTGATGCACGGATGTGTCGCTCAGATGGTCAGTCCTACCCGTGAACGTAGCCGCGCTATTCGCGAATCCATGCGGCTTCTGATTCAGGTGCCTCAATGGGACTTTTATCGTGAAGCGGAGACCACGCCGCTCGGAACGCTGCGTAATTCTGCGGCAATCGTGAACCTGTTGCTGGCGCGGCAGGTCGTTGCCGACGACTTGGATGAGGATTTCGATAAAGAGATCATGCAGGCCATTATAGAAAAAGGCTGCGTGCCCTGTCACAGGGCTCTGTATGGCATGGACAACCCCGAAAGTGTTCAAGGTTGGGGCTTCGATGAAATGCACAGGGATATGACGGTTCTGGATCTGGACCTAAGCCGCTGGCCGATGATCCTTGGGGCGAACAATTTCCGCGGTGTCATTGCCTCGGCGCTGGGGACCGCCGCGATCGCAGTTGGCGACCGCGATTCCCGGTCTGAGGAATGGCTGGAGCGATCCGTGAATAGCATGGATCGCGTCATGTTGTTGTTTGAACGGGATGGCAGCTTTTTCGAGGGCATCAGTTATGCGGACTACACCCTCAGGTCGGCATTTGCATTCTTCGATGTGCATGAGCGTCGTCTGGGAACGATTAAATGGAATGAGCGCTACGACTTTGATCCCTTCATTGATCATTTCCTGACGATGCAATTGGGTAAGGATGCCGATGGAAGTCCGGACTGGGTGAACTTCAGTGACGCCCGGGGCGGAAATGTCACTCCGGGGACCGCATCCTGGATCGGTCGTCAGACGGGTAACCCTCTGGCTCAGTACGTCGCTGAAAACACCTCTGTCCCCCGATTTTTCCAGGATTTCATCTGGTATGACGGCGGCCGGCCCAGCAAGGCGCCGCCGCTTGCCTTGCGAAACGTACGCAACGACCTCGACTGGGTGCTTTGCCGCACCGGTTGGGGCGCCGACGACACAGTTGTCGCCTTCCGCAGTGGCGGCCCGGCCAACCACGAGCACGCCGACCGCAACCACCTGATTCTGAAAGCCCATGGCGAGCGTCTGTTGCACGATTACTTCAATGCCAGCTACGACCGCCATCACCCTCTCTGGCTGCTGCGTGAGAGCGAGGCCCACAACACGGTGCACATCGGTGGCCGCGGGCAGCACTACCACGATGGCTCGGAGGGTACCAACGATAGCCTGTCCTACGCCAATATTACCCGCTATGAAGACGCGGGTCACGTAGTCTGGTGGACCAGTGACGCAACTGCCGCTTACCGGATTGATAACTACCATATCTTCAAAGTGCTGCGCACCGCGATTTTCATGAAGCCGGACATTGTCGTTCTCCTGGATCAGGTCCAGTTGCGCTACTGGCCTCAGGATTTGGAAATCCGCTTCTTCCCGGACAATAGCGATGGAGCCGCAGTTCTGGATACGGCAGGAGCTTCGGATCGTTTCCGAATTGGTCGTCCCATGGCATCGCTCCATGGCCAGGTATTCAGTCACGACCCGGTTGAAGTTTCCGGACAGAAACTGGATATTCCCGAGGAGCACGGTGCCTATCCTTACCTGCGCATCAAGACAGGTGAAGGCCTGCGGCATGAAGTGCTTACGGTTTTGACAGCTTCCGGCGATCCGGCCGGTGCGCAGATTCCGCGACACCGCGTCGAATCAACCGCCGACGGTTGGCGGGTACATGCTGGGCGCCTGAATGCCAAAATCATTACTTCCGGCCAGGATCCACTGGTTAAATTTATCTGACATCAATCCCTATTACACTTCATATGAATCGACGTAATTTCTTCAAGCTGGGTGGTTCTTCTCTGGCAATGGCAGGTTTGCCTCAGGCTGTTCAGGCAGCCGGCAGCAGTCAATCTCCCCGCAAACTCAATCTTTATTACCACCCCGATGACCTCCCTCGCATCCGGGCCAATGCAAAGACGCCTTTGTTGGCAGCTAAGTTTGAGGAGTGGAAGCAGGAGGATCCAGCCCGACCGACGCAGATGTTCAAAACAGCTCTGGAAACCCTCGATTTGATTCGAGAGTATTATCAGGGTCTGTATGCACTGAGCCACAGTGCGCTGGTGCAGTTGGTTGAGCCCTCTGAAAGCCGGGCCAAGCATATTCTCGAGGCTTTGGAGGCTTTGGTCGCCTTGCCGAACTGGGACTACTTTCGCGAGGACAGAACCAAGGTGATCGGCTTTCAGCGGGCGCCCTGGGGCGTGAAGGTGGCCTTGTTTGCCCGCCAAGTCATCCAGGACCGGATTGATGCCGACTTCGACCGCAAGCTGATGGACGCGGTCGCGGAGAAGGGTTGTCTGCCCTGTTACCGGACGGTCTTTGGCATGGACAATGTAGACAAAGTTAAAGGCTGGGGTTTTGATGAGGTGCACGAAGGCTTTTACGACATCGATATGAGCCGTTG
Source organism: Opitutales bacterium (assembly GCA_020831485.1). Lineage (GTDB taxonomy): Bacteria > Verrucomicrobiota > Verrucomicrobiia > Opitutales > Oceanipulchritudinaceae > JAFIGG01. The sequence goes on along the minus strand of JAFIGG010000004.1, from coordinate 19,244 downwards.
GCCGATGATTGTCGGGGCCAATAACCTGCGCTCGGATCCATCTGCAGCGCTGGGGATTGGAGCCTTGGCATTGCTGGGTTACGATGACCGTGCTGAAAAATGGCTTAAAACTGCTGAAGACAGCATGCGGCGGGTTATGACATTCTTTGAGGACGATGGCAGTTTCTTTGAGGCGATCAGTTACGCAGCCTATACCTGGCGCACAGGCTTCAGCTTTTTTGAAGCCCATGAGCGCGTGAGGGGAACGATCGACTGGGGCGATGAGATCGAACTGGACAAGTTTCTCGATTTTATGCTTGTCTCCCAAGCTGGACGTCAACCTGAGGGAGCTCCAGATGTAATGAATTTTGGAGATACATTTGGCAGCGTGAATCCCTGTGTGCCCTCATGGATTGGGACGAAGACTGGGAATCCGCTGGCTCAGTTCGTTGCGGAGAAGGTTTCGGAGCCGCGTTTCATTTTTGACTTCCTCTGGTACTATCCGGAGCGTTCGGTCAAGCAACCGTCTGATGCTTTGCTGAATGTGCGCACGGATCTGGACTGGATCTTCTGTCGGACCGGCTGGGGCGAGAATGACGCCGCACTCGGCTTCCGCAGCGGAGGTCCGGCCAATCACGAGCATGCAGACCGCAACAGCTTTATTTATAAGATATACGGCGAGCGCCTGTTGAACGATCCGTTTCGTGCCGATTACGATTGGCGCCAGCCGCGGTGGCTGCTGCGGCTGACGGAAGCGCACAACACCGTATTGGTTGGTGACCGGGGGCAGCAGTACCACCGTGGTGAAGAGGGAACCAATGACGGTCTTTCCTATTCCAACGTGATGCGCTTTGAGGACCTGGGGCACGTTGCCTGGTGGACCAGTGATGCCACTGCCGCCTACCGGATCGACAATTACCATATATTCAAAGTCCTGCGGACGGTGATCTTTGCCAAGCCGGACATTGTCGTCGTGTTGGATCAGGTTCAGCTGCGCTATTGGCCGCAGACTCTGGATGTGCGCTTTCATCCGGACAACCGTGATGGTGCTGCAGAGGTCGCTTCGGACGGTGAAGGACGTTTTTCGATCAAGCGTCCGAAAGCACGCCTGGACGGGCAGGTCTTCTCCCGCTCGGGAGTGGATATTCGCACGGCAAAGCTGGACATTCCTGACGACGCGGAAACTTTTCCATACGTTGAACTTCGTTCGGATAAAGCTCTGCGGCATGAGGTGCTGACTGTTTTGACTGCGAGCGATCAGCCGGATCGTTCCGGCCAGCCGCAGCATTCGGTTGAGCAGAGCGCCGATGGTTGGCGTATCAAAGCTGGGCGTTTGCAGGCGTTGTTGATTACCCGTGGACAAATACCGGTAGTTAAGCTAGTCTGAGAAATAATGAACACCCAAAGCACAGCTCTTCCCGAAGGCTGCATGAGTCCGCGCCACTGGGCGCACTATCAGAAGGCCGAGGCTATGATGCCCTGGGCAACGCAGACCAATGCCAAACGCTACGACAATGATTTCATTGCCACTCGGCCGCCGTTTATAGAGCGCGCTGAAGGATGCCGGATGTGGGACATGGACGGCCGCGAATACATCGATTACCGCGCGGCCCTGGGCCCCATTGTGCTCGGCTATCGTTATCCTGAAGTCGAGGAGGCCGTGCGCAGGCAGTTGGACAAGGGCACTTTGTTCAGCATGGCCAGCCCGGTGGAGGCCGTAGCGGCGGAGGCAATTTTGCAGACGTTGGGCTGGGCCGACAAAATTCGCTTCATGAAAACCGGAGCGGACGTGTGTGCCTGCTGCCTGCGCCTTGCCCGGACTTATACCGGCCGCGATCATTTGGCGACGAGTGGTTACCACGGCTATCAGGACTGGTTTGCCCTTTCCTTTGGTTGGCCCAATCCGGGAGTGCCGGTGGCTTTGAACGACTACATCCATAAGTTGACCTACGGAAATCTGGAATCTGTGGAGCAAGTTTTCAAGGCCCACGGCGAGCAATTGGCGGCTGTGATTGTGTCCCCTGTAGAGTGGTCACAGGATCCTCGTCCGGACTATCTGAAATTGCTGCGTGAACGTTGTGATCAATACGGGGTTGTTCTGATATTTGACGAAGTCCTGACCGGCTTCCGCCTGGCGAAGGGTGGGGCGCCGGAGTATTTTGGGGTAAAACCGGATTTATCGGCCTATGCCAAGGGCATTGCCAATGGCTACCCTTTGTCGGCCTACGCCGGTAAGGCTGAAGTCATGGACACCTTGAACCGCAGCATCATCACGACCACCTACGCAGGGGAAACGCTGTCGCTGGCGGCGGCGATCGCGGTTATGCAGGTCTTTGAGCGGGAACCGGTGCATGCCCACCTGTTTCGTTTGGGTAAACGGCTGCGTGAGGGCTTTGATGCCGCGTTTGCGGAATTCGATTTTCCGGCCCGAACCATTGGCGTTGATGTGGCGGTGGATATAGCCTTTTCCGGTACGGATGCGGAGAAGCTTAAGAATCGTCACGACCTTTTTGAGAAGCTCTACGCAAAAGGCATTTTTGCCAACAATGAATGGTTCATCACCTACGCACACCGCGAGAGCGATATCGACGATACCGTTGCCAAACTGCGCGAATCTTTGCAGGAACTGAGTAATCATGGCTAAGGACACGATCTATTTTGACAGCTATGCCCACATCGGGCGTCGGGCGGGGAAGGATATCCTGGCCCCTTGGGGTACCGATACCTTGCTTTCCGAGTTGGAGCGCTGTGCCATTCAGGGGGCCTTGATCACCGCCCACGTGGGCTCAGAGGTCCATCCGGATGTTGGCAACCCGCTGGTCAGCGAGGCCTGTCGGCAGCACGAGCGCCTCTACGCGTGTTGGGTTGCGCTGCCCCACCACAGCGGTGAATTTCCGGAGCCCGGAGCTTTGCTGGAGCAAGCGAGGGCGCAGAACGTGCGCGCTTTAAAGATTTATCCACGTGCATTCAACTTCTCAGTGGATGCCCTGACCCTTGGCCCCTTGCTGGACGCCATGCAGGCGGAAGGTATTCCTTTGCTGGTCGAGTGCGGCCAGCAGGGTTCGCTGCGGGAGCAGATTTCCTGGCCTGAAGTGCAATGGATATGCAAGAGCTATCCTGGCCTGAACCTTCTCTTGCAGGCCGTTCGCTTTGATGCTACCCGGCGTGTTCTGCCTTTGCTGAGGGCCTTTCCAAACCTGCACATTGAGTGTTCGAATTACCAGGCCAACGGCCTGCTGGAGCAACTCTGTGCGGATATCGGGCCCGAGCAGCTGCTTTTTGGCACGGAGGGCCTTGAGAAGTCCCTCGGCGCGGCGCGGGCCTTTATCGATTATTCGGAACTCAGCGAGGCTCAGCGCAACGCCATTGCCGGTGGCAATCTGGCCCGGCTGCTGAATGTTGAGTTGCCCAAGCCCTACGCCAAACCGCGGCAGGATGACGCGGTTTTGGCGCGTGCGCTGGAGGGATTACCGATTGAGGATTCAATTGTCATTGATTCGCACACCCACTTTCTGAAAAAAGGCTCGAAGGGCGCCGGAGCCGTTTACATGGGCAATGCGGACGTGAAAGGGCTGGTCGAGCGAAACAGACGTCTTGGCGTCAAGATAAGTTGCGGCAGCTCCTGGACCGCCATTGTCACGGATTACGAATTGGGCAACCGCGATGCCGTGGAAGGCTTGGCGGATTTTCCCGAGGAGTTCGTTGCCTATGCGGTGCTCGACCCCAATTATGTTGAGGACTGGGACCGCGAATTGCGTTACTGGTATGAAGAGAAGGGCTGCCGGGGCATTAAACCGTATTTTCCACGGATGGGCATCCCTTACAACGATCCCCGCTTTGATCCCTGGTGGAAATACGGCAATGAACACCACCTCTTCGCCAAAATGCACATGTCGGACAATTTTACCGAGGAAATGCATGACCTTGCTAGCCGCTTTCCGAATATCAACTTCCTGCTCGCCCATTCTGGCTGGACCTGGCCCGTCTGCCGCGAACACATCGAAATAGCCCGCGCCCATCCCAATTGTTTTTTGGAGATCACATTTACTAGTGTCACTCACGGCACCATCGAATACATGGTCGAGCAGTTGGGTTCCGAACGCGTTGTTTACGGCTCCGACGCACCCATGCGGGATCCCATTCCGCAGTTTGGCTGGGTTGTCTATGCCGACATCAGTGAGCAGGATAAACGCAATATCCTCGGTTTGAACATGCAGAAGATCCTGAATAAGGTGCGGTTTTAAGCGAAAACGGGCACGAGGGCGTGCCCGTCCCCGGGAGGGTGGACGCCCTAGTCCGCCCATGCCGACGGTTGCGATCGTCCTTTCCTACCAGCCCATCTCTTTACCTTCGAAATCCCAGAACCCGAAGGACTTAGGAGGATTCAGGATCAACTCCATCAGCGGCTTCGCCACCGCCTCCGCCGTTAGGGAGGCCGATTCGTCCAGCTCCCCGCGCATGTGAGTGCGCAAATGGCCCGGGTGCAGGCAGAGCACGGAGAAATCCTCGGATTTCAAGGCCTCATGAATCAATGCAGCCTGCCGATTGAGCGCTGCTTTCGACATGCAGTAGGCAAACCAGCGATCACGGAAATTTTCGCTGATGCTGGCGGCTTCTGAGCTGATATACGCGATACGCTTCCGGGATCCCGCTTTTAGCAGCGGCAACAACGCATTGACCAGGCGCAAGGGTCCCAGGGCGTTGATGTTAAAGACCTTCTGCATTTCATCAAAATCCAGAGTGCTAGCGATGCCTGTTTCAATATCCCCAAGGACCGCAGCGTTGTTTAGCAGGATCTCCAGCCTTGGAGTGTGTTTGTAAGTTTCTCCTACGAAGTGCTTTATAGATACATCACTGGCGCAATCAAGGGCTATGGGAAAGACTGTATTGGGATATTGCTGTTGCAGTTCAGCCAGTGAGTCTGCATCAGGCATGTATTGCCCAGCGAACACGGTGTGTCCTCCGCGCGCGAAAGCCTTGCACAATTCAAGGCCCAGGCCCCGATCCGATCCAGTGATAGCCACCTGATAAGTAGTCATAAATTAGTTGAAGGATCTTCCTTATAGAATGCGAATTAAATCTCCTGTCTGACTGTCAGACTCAACTTTCTATTGCTGTTTTTGAACGGGTTTCCCACCTTTGGTCAGCCTACAATACATATTTTGGGGCTAGCCTCCTTCAAATTACCCCCTCCTCCTTGTTCGGGCCATTGTTCGAGTGCTGGTTTTAAACGACGACAAAACGCATCGGGCCGTGCTTTGCCGTTTCCCAAGACAGACCGTTCTTTAATATATTTTTACTCTGACTTCAATACACACTCGATTCGTTTAGGTGTTTCGAATCCGGTGTTAACCAAACAAAACCTCCAACGCCATGACTCCAACAATATATTCACGCATTAGTCTCCAGGGCCGGCGACTTGCAGCGGTGGTGGCATCATTGTCGATTGCCTCCGTTGCATGGTCCCAGACCGTCCCTGCTGACGAGGATGTATTCGAATTGTCTCCGTTTGCCGTTACGACGTCGGACGCTGACATCGGATATCACTCCGAAAGCACACTCGCAGGTAGCCGTTTGAACACAAACGTCAGCGACCTTGCTTCCTCCATTACGATCGTTACCCGTCAGCAGCTGGAAGATACCGGCTCGCTGGACATCAACGACATCTTCCTCTACGAAGCCAATACCGAAGGTGTTGGTAACTACACTGCCTACGAAATCAATCGTGGCGGGGTGAAAGACTTGGCCGCCGGTCACAGCCGTGACAGCGGTCTCGCTGAAACCGCAGCTACCACCAACCGTATTCGCGGTCTGGGTTCTGCGGACTCGGCGCAGAATAACCACCCAACCATTACGCGGATTCCATTCGACGAGTATAATACCCGTTCGGTTGAAATCAATCGTGGGCCGAACTCGCTCTTGTTCGGTTTGGGTAGCCCTGCCGGTATCGTTAATCAGACGACTGGACAGGCGATGTTGAATGTGCAGCAGACGGAATTGGTTGCCCGCTACGGCAGCTGGGATTCCTACCGCTTCAGCTTCAACCACAATCAGCCCATCATCGACGATGTGTTGGCACTTTATGTTGCTGCTGTGGATGATAACCGTGGCTTCAAGCGCAAGCCTTCCTACGACGACACTCAGCGCCAATACGGTGCTTTCACGTTCCAGCCCTTCGAGCACACCACCTTCCGTGGGAGTATCGAGCGCTATCAGAATCAAAATCGTCGTCCGAATTACATCACTCCGCGTGAGCGCGTGACGAACTGGATCGCAGACGGTCGTCCGTCCTACAACCCGATGACCCGGATGGTCACCTATGACAATGGTTCTCAGGTTGGTCCGTTTACCCGTCACGTTGAATCTCCGGGATCCGTTCTCGATTACGGTGATGACCATGTCAGTTCTGCCGGTGTGGTAGGTGACAATGTTGCCATCAATGATCCTGACTCCCCGCTCTATGTGCGCAGTCTGGAAGTGGGCCACACGGCTCCCTGGCTCAAGGTTCATCCGGATCTGAGCACCAACTGGGTCATGTCCGAAACCTGGCGCCCAAATGTTCCGCCAGTGTTTGAAGAAGACGAAGACGGCAATCAAGTGCGTGTCCGCACGGATGCACAGCACGAAGTCTATGACCGCCGTCAGATGACCACTCGTGCGCCGGAAGCTCCTACCAACCCGGATGGTACACCGGTTATGAGCCCCTGGTTCGAGCCTTCATTGACCGATCGTGATATTTACGACTGGGAAAACATCAATGTGATCGCTCCCAACTACGGCCGGCAGTGGGCCAAGAGCTACAGCCTCGACTTCGAGCAGCGTTTGGCACGCAATCTCTTTCTGAGCGTTAGCTGGTTCCGCCAGCACATGGACTCACTGGAGCAGCGCCCGCTCTCTCAGCAACAGGCCACCACTATCTATATCGACCCGAACACGCACTTCGTCGACGGTCGTGAAAACCCGAATTATGGTGCGCCCTTTGTTGAGGACTACCAAGCTGATACCTTTACTCAGCCGGAAACCAATGACAGCATCTATGCGATGCTCGCCTATCAGTTCGACCTAACGGATCGCAATGACTGGGTGCGTCACCTCGGCCGTCACCGTTTGTTGGGCTTTGCTTCCCGTCACGACGTGACCCGCAAGCGCACCCGTAGCCGTATCGCCATGGTCGGCGGTGACAGTATGTGGTATACTCCACGTACTGGAACTCAAAGCTATGCCCAGCAAAATGGTAACATCCGTCGCCACTATTACATTGGCTCGGATGAGATGGTCAATCAGGCTAATATGGGTATCTCCAATCCAGGTCCCCTGGGTGGCGGTGGCCCCACCGACTTCACCATTCGTACCATCAATTGGGAAGACGAAGGCGCATGGGCTGCCGGTGAAGAGCCTTGGTATGACGCCGGTGTGAATCTCAACACCGAGCGCTTCTGGGCCACTACCCGTGCCGACCAACGCGTTATCGACTCCTACAACTTCGCGACTCAGTCTTATTTCTGGGATGAGCGCATTGTGACCACCGCAGGTATTCGTCGTGACGAATTCAAAGCCCGCAGTTCCGACTTGGGGCCTGCTGACAGTGATCTGGTTGCCGGTCGCATGAGCGAAGCAGGTCTCCGAGCCAACTTCACTTCCTGGGGTGACTGGGAAGAGATCAGCGGTTCGACATCAACCCTCGGTATTGTCGTCAAGCCCTTCCGCTGGGAAGGTGGCGAATTGAGTCTTCACTACAACGAGTCCGACAACTTCAATCCGCCTTCCGGTGCCGCAACCGACTTCTTCGGTAATGAACTCGGCAAGCCGGTTGGTGATGGTAAGGACTACGGCGTAGGCGTGACCCTCTTCGGCGGCAAACTGTTTGCCCGTGTGAACTGGTTCGAAGTGGAAGAACGTAACAGCCGTGGTGTCGCATCCGTATTTGTCAGCCGCACGCACCGTGTGGATGAAGACCTGATGCGCAGCTGGGCTGATATTATTGTTCGCCTGCAAGACGGTGGTAATCCGGAAGATCCGGACTGGAACCTTGATTCCGACGGTTCCGTCATTCCATTGACGGAAGCGCAGGAAGCACGTGTTGCGGAAATTACCGGTCTCGACTATAACTTCCCCGAAGGCCTGTCGGTTGACGCAACCCAAACCCGACGTGCTGAAGGTATGGAAGTTCAGGTTGTTTACAACCCAATGCGCAACTGGAACATGAAGCTTACCGTTGGTAAGCAGGAAACCTTCATCAGCGAAGTGGCTCCCGAGTGGGATCCATGGATTGCTGAGCGTATGCCTGTCTGGACCAGCGCGACAGCTCCTTCCGGTATTCCGACGAACTTCGACCTTCGCGGTGGCCGTGAAGTCGAACTCTCAAACTTCTGGAGCTCCTTTGGTTACCGTGGTGCTGAGATTGCTCCTGACAATCAGTGGGGTATCACCAATCCTGAAGATTGGTTCAACATCAATGTTCAGAGCGAAGTGGACTTCATTCGTCTGTCTGAAGGTCAGGCTTCCGCTGGTCAGCGCAAATACCGCGCCAACCTGATCACTAACTACGCCTTCACTGATGGTCTGTTGGAAGGTGTTTCCATCGGTGGCGGTCTTCGCTGGCAGGATAAAGCGATCATTGGTTACCTCGGAATTGTCAATGATGAGGGCACCATGGACGCCGCTGACATCAACAGCCCGGTCTTCGACAAGGAGCAATTCCACGTTGACCTGTGGGCCTCCTACACCCGCATGATCATGGACGACCGTGTCCGCATGCGCATTCAATTGAATGTTCGTGACGCCTTTGAAGGCGGCGGTATCGCTCCGATCGCGGTTAACTATGACGGTTCCCCTTATGCCTACCGCATCAAGGATCCCCGTCAGTTCTTCATCACCACCCGCTTCGAATTCTAATTCGAGCTGGGTTGATTTAGACAAAAGTTAGGTAAGCTTTCAGCGCCTCCTCCGGAAACGGGGGAGGCGCTTTTTTGTGTTATTTACCATAAACAGAAGGACGGATTCTCTCGGGAATTCCCAGAGACTATGCAAGTTTCATGAATGACTCACGCCGCAAATTTCTGAATACCTCACTCTTTGCCGGTGCCGGAATGGTCCTGGCCCCCTGGCAGCGACTGGTCGCGGAGACTGGTGTCACTGGGGGGAGCGGTCCTGCTTCAGGGCTCCTTTTTGGGCCGGAGGATCTGGAAAGGATCCGCACAAGCATTCGGCACCCCCGTTTCGCGGCATTGTGGGCTGAAATTTCCGGACGGAAGCGCTTGGATGGTGTCGCATCGGACCCAGCGGTGGGCGATGGGGCGGAGCTGGCGCAAACCGGCACCGTCGTTGACCTCGAGGCGGATACCCGTTTCCTGCGCGATGAGTTGAACGTCTACGACCACGTCCGCCACATGCTCCGGGCGCGGCGGATTCTCGAACGGTCCGCATTCGTCTACGCGGTGGATGGCGATGCCGGCCACCGCGATGTCGCCGTGTTGGCTTTGCAGCGCATTCTGGATTACCCGAAATGGGATTACTTCCTCGACGGCGGCGAATTGGTCATCGGCTTGCAGCGGGCTCCCGAGGCCAGCATCGCAATGAGCCTTGCCCTTGGCTGGCTGGGTGATGTGCTGGACGACGCAACCAAGGCTGAGGTCAAAAAGCAGATTGCGGAAAAGGGCGCACCGGCATGTTTCCAAAGCCTCTACTCAATGCGCTATCCGGACCGTGTCCGCGGCTGGGCCTTTGACCCTGAGAGCGAGCACGACTTCGAATATGACATGAGTCGCTGGCCGATTATCCTGAATTCGACCAACCTCAAAGTCATTCCCATTGCCGGACTCACCATGGCCTGTTGCGTGCTCAAGGATGAGCACCCGCAGGTCAACCGCTGGCTGGATATGGCTATTCAGAGTGCGCGGGCCTTTGCGCCCATGTATGGGCGGGACGGCAGTTACGACGAAGGTATCAGCTATTGGGGCTATACGACCCTGCACCTTGCCCTGTTTGCGGAAACCCTGTACCGAACCTTTGGCATCGACCACCGCGACATCATTGATTTCGGCGGAACGGTGCGCCACGCCCTGCAGATGTCCATGCCGACGGTTGGCAATCCCAATGACGCGGTGAACTTCGGCGATGCAAAGACCATCGGTGACCTGTCCGTGGCTGGATGGATCGCGTCCTTACGCAACGACGGCATTGCTCAGCACACATTGCTCAACCTCGGAGAGATCCGCAGTCAGTATGGCATCGGCTGGTTTGATCCGGATGTTAGCCCAACAGCGCCCGACGCCAGCCTGCTGGATGTGCGCTATGTCAATGATTGGGTTCTCTCGCGAACCGGCTGGGATATCGATGCCTGCCAGGTTGCCTTCCGCAGCGGCGGACCCGCCAATCACGAACACGCCGACCGCAACAGTGTGATCTTCAAAGCCTACGGCGAACGCCTCTTCCACGATCCCTTCAATGCCGCCTACATGCCGACCCTGCCGCTGTGGAAACTCCGCCAGACGGCGGCGCACACAGCTGTACTGATCGATGGCAAAGGCCATCAATACCACGATGGCAGCGAGGGTACCAATCCCTCATGGGCGGAGTCGCATATCACCCGATACGAGGCCAATGAACACTGGATGCTGGCCAGCAGTGATGCCACCTCGGCCTACCGGCTTGTCGATGACAACGTGCGATCAATTGTGCGCACAATCCTTTTCCTTAAACCCGATGTGCTCATTATTTTGGACCGTGTTCTACTGGACAAGTCGGCTGCCCCGGTCCAGGCACGATTCCAGGTCTACAATGACGACGGCAATGGCAAAGCCGTTGCAGGCGGCGACAGTTTCCGTATTGAGCGTCCAAATGCCTTTGTCAGCAGCTTCTGCCGCGCCCTTGGCGGCATGGAGGTGTCCGCAGGCCGTCTGGATATTGAGCCCGGTGTCGCAGCCGATACTTTTATCGGCATGGAGGAAAACATTCAGAAGGAATACCAGGAATATCCTTATGTAGCTTTGGACAGCGTGCCTGCGATGGAGCACAGTCTTTTGACGGTCAGCGCAGCCCAGCGAGCTGAAGCAGAGCCTGCTGTAGTCAAAATTCAAGATACAAATTCCGGCTGGCGTGTTGAAATTCAGCACAACGGTCGGGCGCATGATGTGTATGCGCACAGGGATGGCACAATCGAAGTTGGCTAAAACCCAGATAATACCTATTTTTTAAAAGGTTACCTAAGGCGGGTTGACAGTAAGAACAATCTGACAGTAAGACGCTGTTTTCGGAGTGCTTTCCTGCGGTTTTGTTGTTTTTTGGGGCTGAACACATTTTGATCGAGTTGGATTGTGTAAGGTTTCCAACCTCTTACAATCCGGCAGTTTACGGAATTTAAGAATTAGATATGTAGCTGAAAATGGCCACAAAAACTGGTTGTTGTCTAATGGTATCGTGAATTTGGAAATCCTTCGGGATTTATACTGAATAACCGAAATTTCACATAATTCAGGCGGAATTCCCATCGCTTGAGGTTGTTGCGAAATTCAAGGGATTGCCTGAGTGAAAAAGATTATCTGTTATGCTCGCAGCTCTCCATCCCCTGCCCATCCACCAATTACAATCCATTGTCCTTCGGGATATTGTGTCCTGCGGTAGCTGGCTCCAGTGAATGGAGGGTTTCTGATCTCAACCTAAATTCACTAACCAACTCAAGATTCAATCAGTCTATGAAGCTACGCTACACTAACCTTATGACCCTCTGGGTGCTCGCATTATCAATGTTGGTACCCAAGATGTGGGCGGCCGACCATTTTGACGTCGAGGTCTATCTCGACGACGATGTGTGGACCATCGCCGCCGCCGACGGCACCATTCTCGGTGCTGATTCCAGTTGGGACTTTGTTGACGCCGTCAACCAGTCCTTTACCCACCTCACCCCTGACCGCACCGAAAAGGAAACGGTCATCGTCCGCGACGATGGGGTTATTCCACCGCACAATTCGACCCCGTTGCGGGCGATTCAGATCCCGAGTTTCACCACAATGGATTTTCAAGGCGTTGTCCGCGTTGAAGACACTGGTGAGCCGCTGACCGCTCCTCTTCGTGCGACCTGGGCCGAATCCATCGAAATCATCAACTTCCACCTCGAAGGGAACCCCCGCTACGGGATCTGGTTCCGCGCAGTGAAGGATATTCATTTCCACAACATCCACATGGACCTGACCGGTGGTCTCGCAATTCGTATTGACGATGGCCGAGGACAGGAAGGTTCCGATCCCGGAGGCATCCACTTGGATGGCCGTTCCAACGACATTACCGTGGACTACGCATACATCCGTGGCTCAGGAGGTCATGGCTTTGAAACCTATGGCGTCGACGGTCTGACGGTCGGCACCATTGAGACTGTGGACACCGGCTATGCGGGTGTCTTGCTGAACCTGACCAGGAATGCTACCATTGATCGGGTTTACGCGATTAATGCAGGTTCGGGAACCGGTTATGCAGGATTCCGGACGGCCAATACCAATGGCCCCAATATTCATGTTGGCGAAGTCATCGTCCGCGGCGGCGGTCGTGGAATTTTCAGCGTTTCCAACAGTGGAGGTGTGACTGTTGATTGGATCGATATCGAGGGCATGGAAAGTCACGGTATCCTTCTTGAAGACGCTCAGGACTGGCACATTAAGGGCGGAATCATTCGGAATACCGGTGCGCAGGGCATTCGCGTAACTTCGACGGCCAATCACTGGAATTCGCAGAACAATATTATTGAAAATGTTGTCGTGCGTGAGACTCAGTCGCCAAGCCGTATGAGCCATGGTCTGCAGGAAACGGGATCCGGAACCGAAAACAATCAATACCTTAATCTGGACCTGCGCAATTCAGGTGGAGTCGAAATGGCTGTTCTCAGCGGAACCGACACTACCGGAACGGTCACTTCAGCTGATCCCGCCCCGACTGCCAACGCCGAAGTCTATTTGGATAGCGGAGACTGGGTCTTTGTGAACAATGATACCAGCGTAGACGGTAACTTTGGTGGCGATATGGTCGCGGCTGTTCAAGCTGCAATCGACAGCCTCACCGCTGAGCGTACTCTGAAAGAGCGCGTTGTCATTCGTGACTCGGGAACCATTGGCCCAAACCTCAGTTCCGAAATCGCCGGCATCGTGGTCGACAGTTACACCACTCTGGATTTTGAAGGGACCCTGACGGTTGCCGATGAAGGCGATCCGACCATCATCCCTATCATTATTGAAGAGGTGTATCAGGTTGAAATCGAAAACCTGCACGTGGTCGGGAATGCCCGCCACGGTGTTTGGATTCATGGTTCCAAAGGCGTTGTACTCGGAAATATAACGCTTGAACTCGAAGCTGTTTCCGAAGGTGGAAGTGGTATTCGCATTGAGAGCAGTGAAGACGTTCAGACAGAGAACGTAAGACTCGTTGCTGGAATGATTTCTGGAACAAGTTCACACGGCATTGAGCTTTACGGAGTTCAAAACGTTGTGATGGATGCGGTTGTCACAGAGAACACTGGCGGTGCTGGGATTCTTGCAGACGGCAGCCAGCACATCTGGGTGACTCATTTTGAATCCGAGAATGCGGGTGCGTATGGTGCCCTGGCAGCTTTCAACACCTACCGAATTCGCAGCAACAGCATGACTGTTGATGGGGGTGTCAGAGGGCTATTAGCCGCGGAAGGATCCTGGGATATTCGGATTGAATCATTGAGCGTTGCTGGCGTGGATAATCAAGGTGTCCTCATCGAGGACAGCGGATTGGTGCGCATTAACGGAGGTGAAATTCGCAACAGTGGTGCTGAGGGTATTCTGCTCAGTTCAAACGATTCGGCAAGTTATGGTTCGGTCTCCCGAAATCATGTTGAATTCATGACGATCACGGATGACCGTGACAGTCGGCAGCAGACCTACGGAATTCGCGAAGTTGGCGAAGATGTTAACAACAATATCTTCTTTCGCAATGACCTGCGCAATGGTGGAACCGTCGCCGACATTGAGCTGATTGGAGAGGACTCATCCTCTATCCAAAATGCCGTAACTGGGGGAGAAGAGCCCGGACAGTATGACGCTGAGGTGTATCGGTACCAGAATAACTGGGTTGCCGAGCGCAATGGCGACTTCATTTACTGGGGCGGCAGTTTTATTACTGCAGTGAACAACGCGATCGAGTCTTTCGATCCTGAGCGGACTGAAAAGGTTTCGGTTGTTGTTTGGGATGCTGGCACGATCGAAGCTCAACCGGCTGGCAATGCTTACGTGGGAATTCGACTTCCGAGTTACACGATTCTCGATGTTCGTGAGCCCATCACGGTTGAGGACGATATCGGAATTATCGTTCCTGTCCTGATTGAGGAAGCAACTGACGTCGAAGTTTGGAACCTCGACGTAAGGGGCACGGCCCGAAACGGCATTTGGGTTCGGTCATCAAGTAATATCGAGCTTGAGAACGTCCACGTTGAATTGCAGGACTTGGATGAGTCTGACATTATCTACATCCCGCCCTTTGAAATCCTGACGACTGCAGACGGAAATGGTGCAGATACGACGTTGACGAATGATAGTCAATCCGGCAACTGGGGACCAAATGCTGTCCGCGGTGGCGAAAGCCGTTTGACGCACCGTGTCTTGAATAACTCTCGGATGAAGATTCCAATGATTCGCTTCGATATTTCTCACCTTGAAGGAGAAGATTTTGACGAAGCGATGATTGCACTGGAAATAGCGTGGGGTGAAAATCGTACGCGTGACTGGGCTATCTGGGGACTTACGGATCCAGATTTGCAGGATTGGGATGAATCGACGACCAGTTACAATAGTTTCGATGGCGTATTGCCGGCAAATCTTGGCAACTATGAATTGGATGCCGAAAAGTGGGTGAATCTGGGCTCGATTCAGGTAGCTGGTGCAGCGCAGGTTTATACCTCAACCCCGACGCAGGCGAACATTGCTTCGTATTTGGAGTCCGTTGCAAATGGCTCCGGACTGGCGACATTCCTGCTTATCACTCCCTCGGATAATAATGCGAACTGGGATGTGTTTTCCAAGGAGGGCGCTGGCCCTAGCAATATCCCTCCGACGCTTCTTCTCCCTAATATAATTGCGGCAGACTGGGCGCCAGGTGATGTTGGCCAGGGTATCCTCGTCGATGACAGCCTGGGAGAGCGTTCCAGCAACATTACAATGCACAATGTGCACATTCACCGTGCGATGCTCGATGGCATTTCCCTGCTTGGAGTCGATGGCTTTGAAATCGATAGTCTCCAGAGTATGGGCAGTCAGAGGTCCGCACTCTATGTGAATGATAGCCACGATGGTCTGATTGATGGTCTGGCCGCAAATGGTGGCCAGCATGGCCTCCACGCTGTAGGCTCCTCTGATATCGAAGCCTATGGCCTCAATATTGAAGGCACCTCAGCCGAAGCCGTTCTGATCGAGGACTCGCAGGGTATAGAAGTTCTCAGTGGTGAAATTCTAAACGCTGGTATTGCAGGTGTCCACATTGTCTCGACCGGCGATGACGGTACCTCTCCGGCTACGGGTAACCGCATTTCCGGAGTTAAGATCTCGGACGATCGGGAGAGCCCGGAGCAAGAGTGGGGTGTTCGCGAAAGCGGCGCTGGCAGCGACAACAACCTCGTTACGGGTAACGACCTCCGTAATTCCGGAACCACAGCTGAAGTTGAATTGGTTGGGGAAAATAGCCTGGCCTATGACAATTGGTTGACCGGCATGCCGGAAGAAGGCCTTGGTGCTGATCTGTTTGTCTCCTTTGACGGGGAAGAATGGCTGATCATCGGGGACGGTGCGGTGCTTGATTCTGAGGATACCCTCGTGGCGGCTGTTACGACTGCCTTTGGTTACCTGACTCCTGACCGCAGCCAGATCGAGTCGATCACTGTCCAGGACGCTGGAGCGATTGGCCCGAATACTACCGGTTCCGATTTCTATGGAATTGAAGTCCCCAGTTACACGGCGTTGACCTTTGCCGGTACCATTACAGTGGAAGATGATGATAACACCGTTGTTCCCCTCTGGTTGAATGGTGTCCAGCATGTCCAGATCTGGAAATTGGATCTGGCAGGCAGTGCCCGCACTGGTGTCTGGATTCAGTCGTCCCAGCTCGTGCATCTTGGCCAGATCGATATGGATCTGGTGGAGGTTGAAGCATACGCAGCGATTACAACAGCGGATGGCAACGGGGCTGATACCTATCTCGGAAACGATAGCGATTGGTCTCGTGGCAGCCCTTCAATCGCATTTGGCGAACTTGATACGGTTCGTATGCTGGATGCAGTTGGATCGCGTATCCGTTTGCCAATGATCCGGTTTGACATCTCCGATCTGGATTCAGATTCGCTTGTTGATGCACGCGTCTCATTGAACATCACATGGCGGGCAGGCCGCGACCGCACCTGGACCGTTTACGGGTTGATTGATGAATCTCTTGCTGATTGGGACGAATCAACAACCACCTTCGAGAACTTCGATGGAATAACGGGAACACTGGCAACGAATGAAGTTGGCGGCACGTATGACGCTCCGGATTCGTCCAAATGGGTTGAACTCGGAGAGTTCTCTGTTGAAGGTGAAGGCCTGCAGACCAGTGATCCAGAGACATTGAACCTGGATCAGTTCCTGGCGGACAACGTTGGCGGAACGATTACCCTGCTCTTCACTGAACCGGGTAATGACGACACTTCAGCTTCTTGGGACTTTGAGCCTAAAGAGGCCGAAGAAGGCAATCCTCCCACTCTGTGGGTAAGAGCTGCGGCTCCAGAGGTTTCTGGCTATGGTGTTCGTGTCGATGGCGGTGAAGGAACGCGTTCTGCTCACATCAGCATGGATTCTGTTTCCGTTTCCGGGGCATCGAACCATGGTGTTGCGATCTATGAGACGGATCGTTTCCAGTTGAACGAAGTTCATACTGCCGAAACCGGTGGAGGTGGTCTGGTGATCAGTCACTCTGTCTCTGGCCGCGTTGGACTTCTGCATGCACGCGGCGGTGCAGCAGGTCTCTATATCAACGAAAGTTACGACATTGCAGTAGCTGAAGTGGATATAGCTGATACGGAATACTTCGGCATCTTGGTTGAAGATTCCCAGGATATCCGCCTCAACGGTGGTTTGGTTCGCAATACAAATGGTGTCGGCATCGACGTGTCCTCCAGCGGGGAGGAAGGTACTACTGCTTCAACTAATGTAACCGTTCGCGGTTTCAGGGTTGTTGATGATCGTGAAGATCCCCAACAAACCTACGGTATCCGCGAATACGGAAGGGCAACGGGAGATAACCTCTATCTTGAGAACGATCTGCGCAATGCGGGTTCCGTTGCCGACCTCTCGATCAGCTCAAGCAGTGCTGAATACGGCAATACCCTTACGCCTCCTCCGGCGTTCGATCCTTCGGATCCAACGACTTGGTTTGGCTATGCGGTAGACGACCACCAACGTGTAGACGCTGGCCCAATGGGCCGGTTCTTCGTAGGAAATCGTCCTTGGGTCTACAGTTACTCCTGGGGCCGTTACCTGTATGTCAATGAAGAGCTGGATACACCGACTGGCCTCTGGTTCTTCATGCCAAATATCGGCCAATAAAACCGCTTAGTTTCGTTCGACTTCGTCGAACTTCAAGGGCCAGGACGCAAGTCCTGGCCCTTTCTTTTTCCGTAGCCCGACGGCTTCAGCCTCGGGAAAGCGGTGCGATGGCTTCCGCTTTGTCCGCGGTCCCCGGCATGAATGCCGGGGCTACTGCTCCACCCCAAATATCCCCTTGACAGAATATTCGTTTAAGCGAATATTCGCAGTATGAAATCAATCCAGGTCTACCAGTGCTTTTGCGACGAGACGCGGTTGCGGATCTTGAATCTGCTGCTGGTGGGGCCGATGTGTGTGTGTCATTTCAGCGAGGTGCTGGGGGTGCCGCAGCCGAAGGTTTCGCGGCATTTGAAGGCTTTGCGGGAGGCGGGGGCGCTGGAATCCAAGCGCTGTTACAACTGGACGATCTGCAGCCTGCCGGAGGCCCCGAGTGCCTTGCTTGAGGTGAACCTGAAATGCCTGCAGGACCTGCGCTCCGAAGAGCCGGTATTTAAGAAGGACTTGAAAAAACGCGAAGCCTTGATGGGGCGTTTGCTGAATCAGGCGGAAGAACTGCCGGGTCAGATGCGCTGCCTGATTGAGGGCTGCTGAACACTTTAACTTTACGAATATGAAATCCCTGAAAATCTACGATCCCGCAATGTGTTGTTCCACGGGTGTCTGCGGTCTGGATGTGGACCCGATTCTGCCGCGCTTCGCGGGCCTGGTGAGCAAACTGGCCGAAGAAGGTGTGAGCATCGAACGCTACAATCTTGCCCAACAACCGATTGCCTTTGCCCAAAATCCCGACGTTCGTGCGGTTCTCGAGAATGAAGGTCCTGAGGCGCTTCCGCTGATCTACATCGATGGCGAGTTGGCGCTCAAAGGCCGCTATCCGGAAACTGCAGAACGCGGCGACTGGGTCCAGCGGGCACGCAAGGCGGTTCAGGCATGAGCACGCAAGCCACATTGCAGGCGTTTCAGCCGGTTTCCGCTCTGCTGGAACAGTCGACCCGCTACTTCTTTTTCACCGGCAAGGGTGGGGTGGGGAAAACCTCCCTGGCTTCGGCAACCGCACTTGCCCTCAGCGAAAGCGGCCGCCGCACCCTGCTGGTTAGCACCGATCCGGCATCCAATCTGGATGAAGTGCTGGGACTCGAATTGAGTCGCGAACCGCGCCAGGTGCCAGGCACGGATCAACTGTTCGCTCTGAACATCGATCCGGAGGCCGTGGCCGCCGCCTACCGCGAAAAGGTGATCGGCCCCATGCGGGGCATCCTGCCGGAGTCGGCACTCAAGGCGATGGAGGAGCAACTGTCCGGAGCCTGCACAATGGAGATCGCAGCCTTTGACGAGTTTACCAGCTTTCTGAGTTCGGACGGAGCAAAGGATTTTGATCAGATCGTCTTCGACACGGCTCCAACGGGTCACACGCTCCGCTTGATGGCGCTGTCGCAGGCATGGACCAACTTCTTCGATGACAACACCAGTGGTAATTCCTGCCTGGGACCGCTGGCAGGTCTGGAAAAACAACGCCAGCTGTACGCGGAAGCGGTAGAGGTTCTGAAGGACGCAAAGCGCACCCGCGTGGTCTTAGTCAGCCGTCCCCAAAAAGCGGCCCTCAAAGAGGCCCGCCGAACCGCAAACGAACTGGCCGACCTGGGCATTGGCAATCAGTGCCTCGCCGTGAATGCCTGGTTCGAG
>JAFIGG010000128.1 GCA_020831485.1 Opitutales bacterium | reverse complement strand
TGCCTTCGCCTTGGATTTCGTAGCAGTTTTCGTTGCCGCGGAGGTCGTTGTTGAGGACGAAGTTGTTGTTGGAGCGGGGGAGGGTTTCACGGATGCCCCAGGGACCGCCGGAGATGCGGAGGTTCTGGATGGTGACGTTGGATGCTGGCTCATGGTCGGATCCGGGGCCTTGGCCGATGTAGCGGGAGTTGATGCGGACGCCCTCGGCGCCGCTGTTGACAATACTACCGCCGTTGACGCTGAAATCCTGAGTATCCTCGATGAGCATGCCATGGCCGGTGCTGCCCTGGATGTCGACCTCGTGAATGGTGATGCCCTGACTGCCCGAGACAGTGAAAACTCCGCGCCCGCATTCGATGGCTATGACTTTGTCGACGACAATGTTTGGGCCGCCATTGTTGGCTACCCGAAATCCTGCGTAGCCGCCGCCGTAATTGGCCCGGTAGGCATCGACCAGCTCGATGTGTGCGTTGCGGGTCTGGTTGAGGAGCACGCCGGCATAGCCGGTGTTGCGGGTGGTGATGGTGCCGACTTTAAGTCCGTCCGTCCGCCAGAGTTCGACCCCGTGGCCCCGTGTGTCTTCGACAAAGATGTCGTTCATGACAAAGTTCTTGTTCCAGTGGCCACTCCAGGGAGCGTCGCCGCCTTCGCTGCGGATGCCTGCGCCTCCACGTTCATTGGTCAGACCATCTGGCCCGAGCGAGATATGGATGTTGTCCATGACCACGTCCTCACAGCCTTTGAGGAAGATACCGAAGCGGGGATTGCCGATAACCCGCAGGTTACGGATTTCAATCTGCTGCACATCCTGTGCGCGCACCGGGATGATCGAGCTGCCTTCTGCGCTTACGGTGTTATTGTCAAAATCGAGAACCGTGTAAGAAGTGAGATGGACGGCAACGATCTCGGCGTCGGCTTCGGCAGATACTGTTCCCGAGCTCAGCACCCGCACGGTTTCTTTCCAGTCGCGGTCGGGTGTCAGCCCATCCACTGCTGCCTGAATGGCGTCGATCAGCTGGTCGCCACTGTATACCTCGGCTCCGTTGACCGTCGAATGCCAGATTTCCTCGACCAGACGGACCTCTGCCGAGCGTGGGTCCGATGCCTGAGCGGAAAGGCTCAGCACAACAATGGGAACAAAAACTGTGAGCAAGCGCAGCACAGCCGGCTTGGGCAAAAAGGGAGAATTTGGAGTCAACATTATAGGTCTTCAATTACAGGGTTTAGGAAGAGGTTGCGCCGCTCAGGGACACCTTTGCAAGCGCTATCCCCGCAGTCCATTCGGAACCGGACGAATTCTCAACGACCACAGCACTTGGACAGTCAGATCCAAGCCCCGTAAATTGGTGGGCGGTGAGGCGGTGGAGGTGTTCCGTGGTTGGTAGTAGAATGCCCTATGGTCTGATTTTCTGATGGGGTGTAGAGTAGAGGGCATGAACCAAATGCTTTCTATTGCTCTTCTTGTCGGTGGGATTGTCCTGATCATTTTCGGGATCAGTGCTGCCGATTCTTTTAGTTCGGATATCTCCAACTTCTTCACTGGATCACCCACAGACAAGGCGATCTGGATGCTTGTTGTCGGTGTCATTCTTGCCGTTGCCGGAATATCCGGCATGGTGGTCACGCAGAAGCGACTATAGTCTGTCCCAGTATTCTCCGAATCGAAGGCGACCAAGCGCGGAGATGGTTTTGAAGTATATCTATGGGAGCAAAACTGGCTGATTTTCAGTCATGTTCAGATTGGCGATTTGCTTCAAGTGTTCAGTTGCCAAATGGGGGTGTATGCGAGTTAATTGGTTCTTGTGAATAGAGAGCGGAAGACTCAGTTCAGGCCTTGTATCGATCTGCATCAGGGCAAGGTGAAGCAAATTGTTGGTGGGAGCCTCAATGATGACGGGGCTTGTCGGGAAAACTTTGTCAGTCAGGAGGGCGCGGCTGAGTTCGCTCAGCGCTACCGGGCGGACGAATTGTCCGGCGGCCACGTGATCAAACTGGGACCGGGCAACGATGAAGCGGCGCGTGAGGCGCTGGCGGCCTGGCCGGGTGGATTGCAGGTAGGAGGGGGCATTCGACCGGGAAATGCCCTCGAATGGATCGAAGCCGGTGCGTCGCATGTGATTGTGACCTCCTGTCTTTTCGACAGCGAAGGACGTTTCCTGCCGGAGGCGCTCAAAGCGCTTGCGGACGAGGTGGGGCCTGAGCGGCTGGTGGTGGACCTGAGTTGTCGACGCAAGCAAACGGGCTGGACGGTTGCCATGAACCGTTGGCAGACGCTGACCAACCTTGATTTGAACCACGCAACACTGGATGGGTTGGGCGAACACTGTGCCGAATTTCTTATCCACGCAGCGGACGTGGAAGGACTCTGTCAGGGTTTTGACCGCGAACTGGTGGCGTTGCTCGGAGAATGGGGCAAGAAGCCGCTGACTTATGCTGGAGGGGTTTCAAGCATGGCTGAGCTGGAGGAGTTGGCTCGCTTGAGTCGGGGGGCTGTGGACGTTACAATTGGAAGTGCGCTTGATATTTTTGGTGGAAATGGGTTTAAATACAGCGAACTGGTGAGTTGGAACCGTCGCTGACCAGAAATAAGCATGCATCCAGCCCTCAAACGTATCAATCACCGCCCTTGGCCACTGCCTGCCGGTGAATGGACCTGGCAGCAGCATTGGCTCGATTTGGCTTTTCTGCATTATGAGATCGATGCGGATTCATTGCAGTCCCGCCTGCCGCGTGGACTCGATCTGGACCTATACGACAACAAAGCCTGGCTGGGTCTGGTGCCCTTTCGCATGGCAGGGGTGACCCGTCGTCAGTTGCCGGATCTGGGGCCATTTTCCAGCTTTCCCGAACTAAACCTGCGAACTTATGTGGAGGTCGACGGCAAACCGGGGGTCTGGTTCTTCAGTCTGGATGCCGATTCCCTGCCTATGGTTGGAGGCGGACGGTTGCTTTACAAGCTGCCGTATTACTGGTCCCGAATGAGCCAGGACTGGCAGGGCGACTGGTGTCGGTTTTCGAGCAAACGCCACTTCAGCAAGGCCAGATTCTCCGCCCGCTATCGCCCGGTTGGCTCGGTCTTCCATCCCAAAGCCGGCAGCTTCGCCCACTGGGCTACCGAACGCTACTGCCTCTATTCGTTTTCACCTGCGAAAGGCCTTTCCCGCGTGGAAGTCCACCACGTGCCCTGGCCTCTGCAATCCGCTGAAGTGGAAATCAAGGAATCAAACATTCTCGAAGTCGCCGGTTT
>JAFIGG010000042.1 GCA_020831485.1 Opitutales bacterium | reverse complement strand
AGGATACGTCTCGACTTGACACTCTTCATACCAGCGAAGCTGCGATAGCGCTTCGTGGCCGGAGTTCTCAGGCGGTTCGTTTCAACACCCCATCGCTTAAAATTCTGGCGCGCAGGCCGCCGCGGCCTTTGAGGTAGGCTTCGGCGCCGGGGGCGATGGCCTGGTCCATCCAGTAGCAGGGCTTGCATTCTTCGGCGCCCGAAAAACGGATGCCTTGGATCTCGAATTCTTTGCCGATCCACTGGTCGAGGTCGACGCCGCGGGTGAAGACGTTTCGCCGCACTGCGCTGGGGGAAATGTTCGAGACGTTGAGCGCCTCGCAGAGTGCCTCAAAAACCTCCATGGAGAAGAAGGTGATCTGGCCCTTGTAATCCGGTTTGTGATCGAAGAAGCGGTCTCCGCGGATACCGCTGCCGGCGACGCATTCGATGCTGTCGACCGCGACGACTTCGTTTTCACCCGCAGGCTTGCCATGGTGACCGAAGAAGTTGTGCCCCGGCGAAATGAAAATGTGTTCGATCTGGATCATGCCCGCAGGTGGTCAATGCCTTCGCGAATAGCCGGAATCAACAGCGGCAGGCATTCCCCGACCGCTTTGGGATTGCCCGGCAGATTGATAATCAGGGATTTGCCACGCACTCCGGCGGTTGCGCGGGAGAGGATGGCCGTGGGTACATTGGGGAAACTGCGCATGCGCATGATTTCGCCAAAGCCCGGAAGTTCTTTTTCGATGACCGCCCGGGTGGCTTCAGGGGTCACGTCGCGGGGTGTCGGGCCGGTTCCGCCGGTGGTGACGATCAACTCGCAGTCTTCTTCGTCCGCCAGGCGACGCAACGAGTTTGAAATTTCCGTGCGCTCATCGGGCAACAGGTGACTGACAAACTCCAGTTCTTCTCCGTTTCCCCAGCAGTCGCGGAAAACCCGTTCAATTTCCGGGCCACTCTTGTCAGCGTAAGTCCCCGCGCTGGCGCGGTCGCTCAGGGTGATGCGTCCGACCTTCATTGCTTTTCCTTGTTTGTAACCCTGATGCCTTCGATACGCATGTTTTTATCCACCGCTTTCATCATGTCGTAGAGCGTCAGCGCAGCCACGGATACGCCCGTAAGCGCTTCCATTTCGACCCCGGTTTTGCCGTCCGTGCGGGCTTCGCAGCGAATCCCGATGGCCGTGTCCTCAACGCTGAATTCAATCGCGACTTTGTTCAGCGGCAAGGGATGGCACAGCGGGATGAGGCTGGAAGTCTGTTTCGCGGCCTGAATACCGGCGATGCGCGCCACTGCCAGGACATCGCCCTTTGGCAGCGCCTGCTCGCGCAGAGCTGTAATGGTTTCGGCGGAGGCCACCAGGCGCCCTTCGGCGACCGCCAGTCGCCGCTGCACCGGCTTGGCGCCAACATCCACCATGCGTGCCTCGCCCTCCGCATTCAGGTGTGAAAACCCGTTTTGTGCTGTCATGTGTCCATATTTGTTCGGAATGACACTGAAGACAAGGAGGGAATGTTGGATGGCTGGATGGTTGGAGTGCTGGATTTTTGGAAGATTGGATGGGTGGGCTGTGGCGAAGGAGCGATAGCCCTTCGTGGTGGTGGATTAGGTTTCTACTGCCTTCGAAACCCCACCCCGATCCCTCCCAGCAGCATCATCCCGGCAGCAACCAAGTTCGTCTCTGGAATCGGCAGACCAAAGGTCCCTGTTACCGGGGCAGCAAAAAGAATCAATTGAGTAAGGAGAACGCCAAGGATCAGCAGGCCGATGGACGCACGCGAGAGGCTGTTGTCCGGAAGCCATTTCAGGCGCAAGCCTTCGGCGATCAGAAAGGGGGTAACCACAACCAGAAAGACCCAGTGGAGAAAGCCGATGACGATAAAGCGGCTGTTGGCCAGGTCGGCCAGGGCGGGCCAGGCCGCCGCCAGTTGCATCAGGTTCTTCAGGACCAGAGCGGCAAAGGCGAGAGCGCAGAGCGTTTGGATCATCTTGGTCCCGCCCGCCAGTCGAGGCCAGTGTCCCTGCAGCATGGCACAGCTGTATCCCAGCCCGATCAGCTGCACCAGGGCACCTGCCCCGGCGATGGCGAACACCCAGAGCGGTGGTTGCAGCCAGAGCACGGAGAGCAAAAAACTGAGCACGATCCCGCTGACCCAGCAGCGCAGGGCTGCTTTGGCCCTGTGGGACGAGCTTTCCGGGTGCTGTCGAAAAACCCAGGCCAGAAGGAAGCAGATGAACCAGCCATTGTATTGGAAGTGCAGGTACCAGTAGATAGCCAGTTCGTAGAGGGGTGAGCTGCGCAGATCGAGGGCCGCGAGCGGCCCGAGTGCCAGGGGGCCAATCCCTGAAAGCAGCATGAAGGCAAGCGCTGCTTTCAGAAACGGGCGGGCTATGGCAGTCGCTGTATTGGCATTCCACAGGCGCAGGGCGAAGGCGATGGATCCAACCATGTGGAGCGTTGTGAACAGGATGCTGATAGACCCGTAGCCTTGCATGGGGTAGGCGATCAGCATGCCCAGGTTTGCCACCTGGAGCACGATGAACCAGCGAATGAAGAAGCGGAAATGTTCAGGGCGAACAAAACGCTTTAGTGACAGCGCGAAGAAGGCATTGAAGACCCAGCCGAGAAAGGCGATGTGGGAGTGGGCGTGCAGGACGTGGCCGTATTGGATAACTGGGAGCGGATGGACTAACTGCAGGCGCAGCACAAAACCCAGCAGGGCGGTGACAACGAAGAATCCCCATGCTATCTGAAACATCCAGCGCATGACCTTATTCGGTATCTTCCCGCGCGATCGAAGGCAAGAGGGCTTTGGCCCATATGAAGGTGCCGATTGCCCAGATGACGGAGGCGGTGGCGTAGGCGTGGATGCGGCCGGAGGGGAGGAAATCAGCAGCCACCCGCAGGGCCATGGCAAAGGTCAGCAGGCCGGTCATCCATAGAATCGGTTTCAGGACCTGGCTGAATTTTTCGGACTGGCCGCTGTGTCCGAGCAGCACCCGGCTCGCGACGGTAAAGGTCAAGAGGCTGAACCCGGTGACAAAAACTACGTGGGCCAGGCCGCTTTGATAGGCCGGCATCAAGGCCATCAGCACGTATCCGAGAGGGATGGCGAAGAGGGCGATGCGGAGGGCGAGCGCCAGGCTGCCTTTGCTGAATTTGGCCTGGTGGACCGGAACCTCATGGAAGAAATAGAGTGCCACTCCCAGGGCCCGCAGGCCATGGGCCAGATGAAAATAACCGACGGCCTCCAGCACGAAGCTGATGATGACGAGACCACCGCAGGAAGCTGCGAACCGTGCCCGCAGCTTCCACTCCGGGGTGACCTTCAGGCTTTCCGCGAAATTTTGACGACTTGGCAGACCAAAGAACCGTGGCAGCAGAAATGCCCCGATGCCCATGATCGGCAGCAGGATATATCCCTGGTAGAGCAGCAGGCGGGCGAGGGTGTAAACCGTCGGTTGATAATTTCCGGGTGAAGCATTGGTCCAGACAAAGAGGGCGGTCCCGACCAAGGCGGAAAGCAGACCGAGGCCGACGAGCACAAATCCCGGAGGAGGCGTGTCCTGACGGTGTCTGGCCCTCGAAAGGATCAGACCGATAAAACTGGCAAAAAGCGCCAGAAAAGCCAGGTCTGCGAGAAAGGTCCGCTGGGCGAGGTGGAGCGCGGCAACCACTATAATTCCCCCTGCCAGCAAGGCGGTCGCCTTCAACCGGATTCGCGGAACATCGAGTAGCCGCGGCAGAGCGGTTCCCAGGAAGCCCATGACAAAGGCAGTCAGGAAACCCTGAATCATTACCCGCGCATGGGCCGTTGTTGGATAGATCTCCAGCCATTGAATCGCGTAAAGCGGCCAGAGCAGAATCCCAACGAGCCCCAGCAACCAGCCCAAAGGAAACAGCAGGCGAAAGGGTTCACCCGCGGCGGTCAGTCTCAGCGTTTTAGCAAGCATGCCGCTAACATAACCGCAATCGCCTGGGCTCGCCTTGACGGGGGTCAAGCAGGCGAGAGAATCCTGAACCCCGCCTCAACTGAACCCAAGCAGCTGGTCGGCCCTTGCTTTCAGTTGTTCATAGGCCTTGCGGTCGGTAATCAGGTTTGCGCCGTAGGAAGGAACCAGTTGTTTCAGGTTGGCGCGCCATTCATCCATTCGCTTGGGGAAGCAGCGTTCGATCACCTCGATCATGGTGGAAACGGCAGTAGATGCGCCCGGGGAGGCCCCCAGCAGGGCGGCGATGGAGCCATCGCCGGCGGCGACCAATTCGGTGCCGAACTGGAGCACGCCACCCTTTTTCTTATCCTGCTTGATTATCTGCACGCGCTGGCCGGCGGTGACCAGTTTCCAGTCTTCCAGCTGGGCTTCCGGATAGAAGGCCTTGAGGGCCTCGAGGCGATCCTGCGGGCTCTGGCGAACCTGCTGGATCAGGTAGCGGGTCAGAT
Source organism: Opitutales bacterium (assembly GCA_020831485.1). Taxonomy (GTDB): domain Bacteria; phylum Verrucomicrobiota; class Verrucomicrobiia; order Opitutales; family Oceanipulchritudinaceae; genus JAFIGG01. Next base: position 26,120 of record JAFIGG010000042.1, on the reverse strand, counting down.
CCATATGATTCTTGCCGACGGCCAGCATCGGTTTGAGGTTGGAAAGCCGCACGGAGCCCGGCAGATCGAAGAGGGATCCGGATTTGAGGAATTTGGGTGAAAAGCCTGCATAGGGCCCAAACAGGACAGAGCGCTTGCCGTTGATGATGCGTGTGTCGAGGTGTGGGACCGACATCGGAGGTGCGCCCACTGGGGCCTTGCCGTAGACCTTGGCATTGTGTTTTTCGACCACTTCCAGTTCGCTACAGACCAGAAACTGGCCGCTGACCGGGAACCCACCAAAACCCTTGCCTTCGGGGATTCCAGACTTTTGCAGAAGGGGCAGGGCCGCGCCGCCAGCACCGACAAATATAAATGGGGCTTTAATGCTGCGGTTGATACCCGCTTCGAGATTGCGAACGGTCAGCTCCCAGCGTCCATCTTTGCTGCGTTTGATGTCGCGGACCTGGTGGTGGGTGGCGATTTTGACTCTATCGCTGGAGTCGAGAAAGCGCACCAGACTTTCCGTCAGGGAGCCAAAGTTCACGTCGCTGCCGTCGGTGGAGCGTGTTGCTGCCATTGGTTCCGTCGCCTTGCGGCCTGCCTGAAGCAGGGGAGCCCATTCAGTGATTTTTTTCGGGTCTTCGCTGTGTTCAATTCGTTCGAAGAAGTGATGGCCACTCATTGCCTGGTGACGACGTTTGAGAAAGTCGCAATCTGCTTCACCGCGGACGAAACTCATGTGGGGGACCGGTTGAATGAAATCCGCCGGATCTTTGATGAGGCCGTTTTCGACCAGAGTGGACCAGAACTGGCGCGAGTGCTCGAAGGCTTCGTTGATTTCGATTGCCTTCGACACATCGACGGAACCGTCTGGGTTTTCCTTTGTGTAGTTCAGCTCGCAGAGCGCTGCATGCCCGGTGCCCGCATTGTTCCAGGGGTTTGAACTTTCTTTGGCCACCTCGGCAAGGGCTTCCACAATCTGGATATTCAGGCTGGAATCCAACTCGTGTAGCAACGCGCCCAAGGTAGCGCTCATGATCCCCCCTCCAATCAAGACAACATCCGGTTCCGCAATGGTTTCTTTTCGCTTCATAAAAAACCGACCACTATGAATTAGCCAACCTAATGCGGCAAGTTGTTTGGCTGAATTATTCTCCCTGGCGGCGCAGAATGAAGATCATCAGAATACTCCAGGCTGCATTGGCGCAGAGAAACAGAGGAAACTGCAAATCGGCCGGCAGCGAATAAACGATGAGCAGCATCACCGGCCAGAACATCAGGGCCGTTGCCCAAATTGGCAGCACCCGTTCGCGGTAGAAGCGCATGCCTAAAGCGCTCATGACTGGACCGATTCGATAGCCCATTTCACGCCATAAATACCAAGCGGCCACGATCGGAAGGTTGTACCAGGGTGTGAAAAGCAACTGGTCTACCAAGACTTTCTTGATGACAGTGAGACAGTCGGTGCCTTCTCCAAACATAAATGCCTGGAGCTTATAAAAAAAATATACATTGCAGCCCACGATGAACCACAGGACCAACTGGTGCAGGATTTCGCCCCAGCTGGGCCGCGGAACGTGGGCAGGGCGCTGCAAGGATTTCAGCAATTCAGGAACAATGCCTGCACTCAGCACGGTAGCGACTCCAGCGAACAGCCAACCTCCTTCGGTCTTTACTGTTCCAACCCAAGCGTAGAAATGGGCAGTGCCCTCCAGCAAATAGTAGCTGAGCAGCACTCCCAGCGCAGCCAGTTGGATGACGATGAATAGGGGCCAATAGGTGCGAAACGCTTCCCAGCCGGGTCGCAGTAGTTGGGAGATGGGTGGCATTTCCAAAACTTATATGGGCCCCCGAATTTTTTCGGCAAGCCTCTTCAGTTCTCAGGGCGTTCCTGTTGGATACAGGTTTTTTACATAAAATTCTGACAAGGAAAAATCTATTTACATAGACGTTCAAATTAAAAGAACAAATAACCTATTTTCTATTCTTACTGTAAGAAAAGAATGGGGTTGAGCTTGTCGGATGAATTCCAGATTAAATGTTCTTATAGAATAACAGTTGTGTTTGTATCCATCCCCTTGACTCAACCATTCATCCATAATTCTCCAATCCTGACATAGACGTTGTTCCCTACCCCGGCTGGCGTGTTGCCTGAACTTCGCGCGGCCCATCTCCATCTCCTTTTTAACATTCCCCTGCATTTTATTTGTATGAATGTACCAGAATTTCATTACGCATGGGTTCGTTTTTAGGTGTTTCGGATCCGTGTGCTTACCTAACCAAATAACTCCAAAACCATGACTCCAAATATTAAATCACGCATAAGTCGACAGGGCCGAAGACTGACGGTCCTCCTGGCTTCTTTCTCCGTTGTGTCGGTTGCCTTTTCGCAATCCGACTCGGAGATCTTCGAGTTGTCACCGTTCGCGGTGGTCACCTCGGACAGCGACATCGGATATCACGCGGAAAATACCCTCGCCGGTAGCCGCTTGAACACCAATGTTGCTGACCTGGCATCCTCCATCACTATCGTTACCCGCCAACAGTTGGAAGACACGGGTTCGTTGGACATCAACGACATCTTCCTCTACGAAGCGAATACGGAAGGTGTGAACAACTTCACTGCTTACGAAATCAACCGTGGTGGGGTTAAAGACCTTGCCGCTGGTCACAGTCGTGACAGTGGATTGGCCGAAACCGCTGCTACCACCAACCGCGTCCGCGGTTTGGGTCGTGCGGACACCGCCCAAAACAATCACCCAACCATCGCTCGTTTGCCTTTCGATGAGTACAATACCCGCTCGGTTGAAATCAACCGCGGTCCGAACTCCCTTTTGTTCGGTCTCGGCAGTCCTGCTGGTATTGTCAATCAATCGACTGCACGCGCTCTGCTGAACGTTCAAAACACGCAAGTGGTGGCTCGTTACGGCAGCTGGGATTCGAAGCGTTTTAGCTTTAATCACAATCAGCCGATCATTGATGACATGCTGGCCATCTACGTGGCAGCTGTTGATGACAAGCGTGGTTTCCGTCGTAAACCGTCTTATGACAACACTCAGCGTCAATATGGGGCGTTTACCTTCCAGCCGTTTGAAAATACCGTTATCCGTGGTAGCATAGAGCGGTATCAGAACCAGAATCGTCGTCCCAATTACGTAACCCCACGCGAGCGTCTTACCCAATGGATCGAAGACGGCCGTCCGGCTTACAATCCGGTGACACGGATGGTAACCTTCCAGAATGGATCACAGGTTGGCCCATTTACCCGTAGTGCTTACTCTCCTGGTTCGGTCTTGCAGATCGGTGACGCCCATGTGAATGCAAACAACGGAGACGTTCGCCAGGATCTCGCAATTAACGATGTCAATTCGCCTCTCTATATCCAGTCTTTGCGTTTTGGCCGGACTGTGCCTTGGTTGCGTGTTGGCCTCGAAGGTGACACGAATTACGTAGTGACTGAAACCTGGGCTCCAGGCGGTGTTGTTCCTCCGGGTGTTGATCGCACGGACGACCAACATTTGATCTATGATCGTCAGATGATGGAAACATCCTGGCGGGATGCCCCGCGCGACGCGAACGGAGTGCTGCTCATGCAGCCTTGGTTTGAACCAGCATTGACTGACAAGTCGCTTTACGACTATGAGCGTGTTAATGTTGTTGCCCCGAATTTCGGCCATCTCTGGGGTAAGAGCTATAGCCTCGACCTTGAGCAGCGCATTACGCAAAACCTGTTCTTTGCCGCCAGTTGGTTCCGTCAGCACGTTGATTCTCTTGAACAACGGCCGCTGTCTCAGCAGCAAGCGACTACGATCTTTATCGATCCCCATACACACTTGCTTGATGGCTCTGCAAATCCATACTTTGGCGCACCTTACGTCGAAGACTATCAGGCTGACACATTTACTCAGCCTGAAACCAATGACAGTTATCAAGCAATGTTGGCCTACCAATTTGACTTGACCGACCGCAGTAACTGGGTTCGTCATCTCGGTAGTCACCGCTTGCTCGGTTTTGCTTCCCGACACGACGTGACCCGTCTGCGTACTCGTTCCCGACTGGCTACAGTTGGAGGCGATTCCCGGTGGTACACTCCACGTTCGGGAACTCAGTCCTATGCGCAGAACAACAGCAATATCCAGCGCCAATATTACATTGGTCGTGATGCCATGGTTACTCAGGGCAACATGGGCATTGCCAATCCCGGTCCTCTGGGAGGCGGTGGTCCAACCGACTTCTCGATTCGCACATACAGCTGGCCGAATGGCGAATGGTATGATGCTCCAGTCAACCTCAACACCGAATACTTCTGGGCAACCACGCGTGCTGACCAACGTGTGATTGATTCCTACAATCTCGCCTGGTTGGGACGTTTCTGGGATGAGCGTATCGTCACCACTACAGGCGTGCGCCGTGATGAGTTCAAGGCTCGCAGTTCTGACCTGAACAACAATACGACCGAGATGATTGCTGGTCGTATCACGGAAAAAGGCCTTCGTGATAACTTCACCTCTTGGGGTGACTGGGACGAAATCACAGGAACCACTTCTACCCGTGGTGTTGTCTTCAAGCCAGTCCGCTGGCAAGGTGGTGAGTTGACTCTCCACTACAATGAGTCCGACAACTTCAACCCTCCCAATGACGCCCGTACCGACTTCTTCGGAAACGTACTCGGCAAACCCGTTGGAGACGGTAAGGATTATGGTATAGGTGTGAACCTCTTCGGCGGTAAACTCTTTGCCCGCTTGAACTGGTTCGAACTGGAAGAGCGTAACAGCCGTGGTGTTGCTTCAGTGTTCGTCAGCCGCACCCACCGTGTGGACCAGGACTTGATGCGCAGCTGGGCAGAAATGATTGTTCGCCTGCAAGCCGGTGGCGACCCGAATGACCAGGAATGGCAACTGGATGCATCTGGCGCCGTGATTCCGTTGACTCCTGCGCAGGAAGACGCCGTTGCAGCCATTACAGGCTTGCCTTACGACTTCCCGCAAGGGCTTTCCGTCGACGCGACTCAAACCCGTCGGGCGGAAGGTATGGAGTTGCAGATCGTCTACAATCCACTGCGCAACTGGAACATCAAGTTCACCGGCGGCAAGCAGGAAACCTTCGTGAGTCAGATTGCTCCTGAGTGGGATCCTTGGATCGCCAATCGTTTGCCGGTCTGGACCAGTGCGACTGCACCTGCTAACATCCCCCACCAGTTTAATCTGCGTGGCGGACGTGAGGTGGATATTTCGCGCTTCTGGTCTTCCTTCGGATATCGTGGAACTGAACTTGCTGATGACAATCCGTTCGGTATCAATAATCCAGAGGATTGGTTCCGTATCAATGTTGAAAGTGAAGTCAACTTCATCCGTTTGGGTGAGGGCCTCGCGTCTCCTGGACAGCGCAAGTATCGCTTCAATCTGATTACCAACTATCGTTTCACCGAAGGGATTCTGGAGAATGTTGCCATCGGTGGTGGTCTGCGCTGGCAGGATAAGGCAATCATCGGTTATATGGGAATTCCCAATGCCGCTGGAACCATGGATGCAGCTGACCGTGATCGCCCGGTTTTTGACAAGGAGCAATTCCACGTCGACCTGTGGGCATCCTACAGCCGCATGATCATGAGCGACCGCGTGCGCATGCACATTCAATTGAATGTCCGCGATGCCTTCGAGAGTGGTGGTTTGGCCCCAATCGCAGTGAACTACGATGGATCTCCTTATGCCTTCCGCATCAAGGACCCACGTCAGATCTTTGTGACGACTCGCTTCGAGTTCTAAGACTTGTTGGAGTTCATTGACGTAAAGTTAAATGAGTTACCCAGCGCTCCCGCCCGGCCCGGCGGGAGCGCTTCTTTTTGTACGGCTTTAGGTCTTCGTGTTCATCCGCAGAAAGCACACTTGTTATTCAGGCTGGGTTTGTGATAGAATGCGGAGCATTGAAGATCACCTAATGGGCTCAACGCCTGAAGCTATCGATGCGACGCGGAAGTCGCTCAATCTGGAGATGCTTGCTCAGCCCACAGAGACATCTTGTGGCCCAACATGTCTGCACGCTATTTACCAGTATTACGAAGACCCAGTCGCGCTGGATACTTTGATTGCAGAGATTCCCGCCCTTGAGGATGGGGGTACCCTGGCCGTGCTTTTGGGACAGCATGCATTGAAGCGCGGCTGGCGGGCGCGGCTGTATTCCTACAATCTTCGCGTCTTTGACCCAACTTGGACCGAATTGAGCCGCAAGCAGCTGGCAGCAAAGCTGGAGGCACGGGCGGCTATGCGTTTGTCACGCAAGCGTTCGATGGCCACTCGGGCTTATCTGAAGTTCTGCAAGAAAGGCGGAGAGGTCCGTTTTCAGGACCTGACCGGACGTTTGATCCGGCGCTATCTGGACAAGGGGGCTCCGATACTCACAGGATTGAGTTCGACCTATCTGTATCAGACCATGCGGGAAGTTCCGGAGACCAATGAGGACGACGATATCCGCGGCGAGCCGGCGGGTCATTTTGTCGTGCTCTGCGGCTATGACCGGACACGCCGCGAGGTGATCGTGGCCGACCCCTACACGCCCAACCCTTTCAATCCGGCGCGTCGCTATGCGGTCAGTATGGACCGTCTGGTCAATGCGATCCTGCTGGGTATCCTCACTTACGACGCTAACCTCCTTATCATTAGACCACCCAAATGAACTCGTTTCTCCTTGTAGTAGACAATCCTGACCGCTGGCCGCTGGACTTACCCGGAGTTGAGCTGGTCAGTGCCCGTAAGTACCTCAGCGATCCCGCCTATGCGGTTCCGAAGCGCTACAAGGTGATCAACATGTGCCGCTCCTATCGCTACCAGAGCGTCGGCTACTACGTCTCTTTGCTGGCGGGAGCCCGCGCGCACCGGCCGCTGCCGAGTGTGTCGACCATGCTGGACCTGAAATCCCAATCGATTGTGCGTACAGTTGGTTCTGAAATCGAAACATTGATGGGGCAGGCTTTAAAGCCTCTGCAATCGGATCGATTTACCCTCTCCATTTATTTTGGGCAGAACATGGCGCGTCGCTATGAGCGACTTTGTCGGGCGCTTTACAACCTCTTTCCAGCGCCGCTTCTGCGTGCTCAGTTTTCCCGCGATGCCCAGCAGCGTTGGGCCTTGGTCAACATCTCTCCAATCGCTTCCAGTGAACTCGGTGAGGATCACCGTCAATTTGTCCAGGAGGCTGCGCGCAACTACTTTTCGAAGCCGGTTTATGTCCGCAAAAGCCGCAAAGCCTACCGTTTCGATCTGGCGATTCTGGTCGATCCGAAAGAGCCCAATCCTCCTTCCAACGAAAAAGCACTCAAGTTGTTTGAAAAGGCTGCCGACAGCCTCGGGATTGCCGTCGAATTCATTGGGCCGGACGACTATGGCCGCCTGACGGCCTTCGATGGATTGTTCATCCGTCAGACCACGGCGGTCGATCATCACACCTACCGCTTTGCACGCCGAGCTGAGGCAGAGAATATGGTTGTGATCGATGACCCACTGTCGATCCTGCGTTGCGCCAATAAGGTGTTTCTCGCGGAAATGCTTCAGCGCCACAATGTTCCGGCACCCCGCACCTGTATTATTCACCGGGACAACTATAAATCCATTCCGGAGCAACTTGGCTTACCCCTTATTCTCAAGCAGCCGGATTCAGCCTTTTCGCATGGCGTCGTGAAAGCGAGCGATCCTGCCGATTACCTTTCGAAAGTGGAGGGCTTTCTGAAGGATTCCGATCTGGTGATCGGCCAGGAGTTTCGACCGACTGATTTTGACTGGCGTGTGGGGATTCTGGAAGGCAAGGTTCTGTACGTGTGCCGTTATTACATGGCTCGCGGGCATTGGCAGATATACAACCACTCGAAAAAGGGCAGGGACTCAACCGGAAATGCGGATACGCTCGAAATTGCTGATGCGCCATCCGCCATTGTCGAAGCAGCTACCAAGGCAGCTGCATTGATCGGAAATGGCTTGTATGGTGTCGATTTGAAAGAAGTCGATGGCAAGCCAGTTGTCATCGAAATCAATGACAATCCGAGTATTGATGCCGGGGTGGAAGATGACGTCGCCCACGACCAGCTTTATGAAACCATCATGCGGGTATTTCTACGCCGCATGGAAGCCAAACGCGAATCCCGATAAGTATGTCCGAGACAACGAATACAAAGTTTCACCTGTTTGAACGTTACGGTGTTGAGCTGGAATACATGATTGTCGACCGCGATACCCTGGATGTTCGACCGATTGCCGATCAGGTGGTGCATGCGGTCGGTAATGAGCGTAAAAACGAGGTTAAACACGGCAAATTGCGCTGGTCCAATGAACTGGTCATGCACGTTATCGAATTGAAGACGGATGGGCCCTCTCCCTCCCTGCACGGCCTTGCTGCGGATTTTCAGGCCGAAGTGGACTATTTGAATGGCTTGCTGGCTGCCAAAAATTGTTGCCTCCTGCCCACCGCGATGCACCCCTGGATGAACCCCTTGAAGGAGACCCAGCTTTGGCCGCATGGCGACCGTGCCATTTACGATACCTTCGACCGTATCTTCGGCTGCCAGGGGCATGGCTGGTCGAATCTGCAATCGACCCACATCAATTTGCCTTTTTCCGGAGATACCGAGTTTCAGCGTTTGCACACTGCTATCCGCCTGGTCCTGCCGCTTTTGCCGGCATTGGCGGCCAGTTCTCCATTTGTTGAAGGGAAGGTCGCGAATAAGCTGGATATGCGCTTGGACCATTACCGAAGCAACTGCGCGCGCATTCCGTCGATAACCGGTCATGTGATTCCCGAGCGGGTCACTTCCGAGGCTGAATACAGCGAGAAGATTTTGCGCCGTATTGATGCGGACCTGCGACCCCATGATCCGGACGGAATTCTTGAAGCGGAGTGGGTCAATGCGCGTGGTGCGATTGCCCGCTTCGAACGGGGAACGATCGAGATTCGGCTTCTGGATATTCAGGAGCACCCGGGCATGGACCTGGCGATTGTGCAATTTGTGGTGGCCCTGGTCCGGGCTCTGGTGGAGGAACGTTGGTCCACTCTGGCCAGGCAATCGGTGCCGGTTGTCGGGGAACTGGGCTTTCTGTTGAACGATTCAGTGGTACAGGGTGAAAACGCACGAATTCCCGAAGGCGATTACCTCGAAGCCCTGAACCTGGAAAAAGAGCAGCCGGAAACGATCAGTGAGGTCTTATGGCAGCTACTTCGGCGCGTGGCAACCCCGAATGATTCATGGTGCGAACCCATTGAGTTTATCCTCAGGCGCGGTTGCCTGTCGCGGCGTTTGCGGCGGGCTGCTGGCAAGCATCCGGACCGGGCAGCTCTGCAGGCTATCTACCGTCGTCTGGCAGACTGTCTGCAGAATGGCCAGCGCTTTGATGTCTGACGAAGATTCCAATACTTCGCTGGTGCTCAGTTGTGAGCATGCAAGCGCCTGGATCCCGGCTGAGTATAAAGCTTTGTTCCGAGGCGGAGAGGCTGTCGTCGACAGCCACCGTGGCTGGGATCCGGGGGCGATTCAGGCTGCTGAGCGTTTTCAGACGGCTTTTGCCTGCCCATTGTTTCAGGGGCGTATGAATCGACTTTTGATTGAGCTGAACCGTTCTGTGGACAGCCAGTCATTGTGGTCGGAATTCAGCCAATCTCTGACCGCTGTAGCAAAGGAAGCGCTGCTCCGGGATGTTTACCATCCTTACCGGGCGGAGGTTGAAGCGGCTCTGCGAGGGGTTCAAGCCCGTCACGGAACGGCTGTTCACCTTTCGATCCATAGCCTGACGCCTGAGCTCAATGGTCAGCGCAGGGAGTTTGACATTGCGTTGCTATTCGACCCACAGCGATCTCGGGAAGCCAGGCTGTGTGAAACCTGGGCGCGGCAGATGCAGGCCCGCGATGCCTCGCTGGTGATTGCTTTCAACACCCCGTATAAAGGAACCGACGATGGTTTGGTGGAAAGCTTCCGCCACCACTTCGACGAAGAGGCCTATATCGGACTGGAGATTGAATACAATCAGGCCTTGCTGATCCACCCAAGCCGCTGGCAGGAAGTTGTTTCAGCTTCGGTCAGCGGATTTCCTCATTCCACTTCGTAGCGGATGTAGTTGACGCCGCCAATTTTCATGTGGCGCATGTTTTTGGCCAGTTTCCCAAGCAGGAGCAGCCCGAGTTCGTCGGGCGTTGCAGGTTCGGCCTTTTGATCCAGTTTCTCGAGCGCGATGTCGAGGTCGTCGGTAATGGTGCGATCGACAAATTCTACGACGATTTTGGATTCATCCAGATTGAGCAGCACCGCAAGGCTGTCGGGCCGGTCAGTGGATTCGCTTAGGTGGAGAAACAATTCTTCGGCGGTCAGGTGCAGGTTGTGTTTCTGGCTGCTGTTAAGTTTTTGCTTGTCCGCATAGCGGTCGATAAAAGCCTGCAGCTGCGGCAGGTCTTCGGCTCGACAAGGGAGGTTGCAGCGGGCGCCGCCGCTGGGGCGCAGGGTAAAGAGAAAACTCAATGCGATAGCGGTCAATCCGCCCATGGTCATGCCGTTGTTGAGGAAGGTTGCCAAAGTGTCCGGGATTAAATCCGGAAAAACCAATTGGCTCTGAAAGGCGTATCCTGTCCAGAAAGAGATGCCTATGATGACGCCCGTTTTGTAATTAAAACCTTCGCTGGTGGCCAGTTTAACCCCAGTGACAAAGAGCATGGAGACCAGGACGAAAAGGAAAGCGCCGACAACCGGCGAGGGAATGGAATTGATGAGTGCGCCTATTTTGGGAAAGAAGGCCAGCAGGGCCAGAAAGCCTGCGGCATACATTCCCACGCGGCGTGCCGCGACCCCGGTGAGCTCCACCACTGAAATTGCGTTAGAATAGGTTGTGTTGGGTAAGGTTCCAAGGGCGCCTGCAATCGCATTGCCCACCCCGTCAGCATAGAGCCCACCTTGTACCCGTTCATAATCGATCTTGCGGAAATTACGGGTTGAGACCTGCTGGATCGCCATTGAATCCCCGAGGCTTTCAACCGCACCAATCAGCGTAATCAAAGCAAAGGTCAGGTAGATCGAGAATACCTCGGCGGTGAATTCCAGATGGAAGCCCTGCCAGGAACCAGCGGGCAGGCCAATCCAATCGGCGGAGCGCACCGAACTGAAGTCAACGATTCCAAACACAGCGGCCACCAGAGTGCCCGAGGCGATGCCGATCATTGGACTCCAAAGGCGCACGCGGGCATTCCCGAAGATGGCCAGCGCAATGATGATGAGTACGGTGATACCCGCGACCTGCATGTTGCGGACAGCTGGAAATTCGGGGTCACCGGCCATCACATTCAGAGAGATCGGCATGACATTGACCACAATCAGCATGATCACCACACCGCCTACCAGGGGAGTGATAATATTGCGCAGCGGGCCGAGAAACCAGCCGAACAGAATCTGCAAGGGTGCTGAGAGCACCGCCATGGTTGCCACCAGTGCCATGCCACCGACTTCAACAGCCGCCAGGGAACAGGCGACGAAGGCTGCCGAAGTGCCGATGAACAGCAGGTAACCCGCACCTACCTTGCCGAAACGCCGTATTTGAATATAGGTGCTGATACCGCTTGCCAGGAGTGAGGCAAACAGGATCCAGGACACTTCATCAGCGCTGAGGCCTGCGGCCCGCGTGACCACCAGGGGCGTCACCAGTATCGGTGTCACAATCATGAGCACATACTGGAAACCCAGTAAAATGCTCATCCATTCCGGTGGCCGCTCATCGACCGCGTATAGCAAACTATCCTTTTCAGGTGGGTGATTCACCGAAGCCATAGCTCCGAAAAGAAGCACCGTGGAGTTTCAGCGGCAAGGGAAAAGGCGGCGGCTTTAAAGCTCCTTTAACCAAGCTTCGCACAATTCCGTCCAGGTTGCAGCCCTGCCGGCTTCAGGGCGGGTTCCGAAACCATGTCCGCCGCTTGGGTAGATATGCATCTCGGCGGCAACACCCTGTTCTTGCAGGGCGCGGTAGTAGCGCAGGGCGTTTTCAACCGGAACCACGCTGTCGTCGCTCGCGTGCACAATGAAGGCGGGTGGGGCGTCGGCCTGAACCTGAAGTTCGCTGGAGAGCAATTGCTCCAGTGCTGAATCCGGATCTGGACCCAGTAGGTTGGCGCGCGAACCGGGATGGGCATAGGCCGGATCCATGGTGATGACGGGGTAAATCAGGATCTGGAAATCAGGCCGGGCGGATTTCTGATCAATGGTGTCGCTGAAGGCCGGGGCTGCAATATCACTGTTGTAGTGGGTCGCGGCTGTGGAGGCGAGGTGACCACCGGCAGAGAAACCGAGGATGCCGAGCCGTTGCGGATTTAGATCCCAGTCCTTTGCCCGTGAACGGACCAGTCGGATGGCGCGCTGGGCGTCCATCAGCGGAACGGGATGACGGTAGCCATTTTCCGGCAGACGGTATTCGAGCACAAAGGCGCTGACGCCCAGGGATTGCAGCCACTGCCCGATCGCGTGGCCTTCATGCTCCATTGATAGGAATCGGTAACCTCCGCCCGGCAACACGATGACACCGGCACCGGTTGCCTTGTCGGGATCTGCGGGGTAAACCGTCAGCTGGGGTCGGTCTACAGCTTCGTCGCCGAGCGCTTCGGGTACTTTGTCTTGCCAGAGCGGAAAGCTTGTTAGCGGAGAATCGGATAAGGCCATAGGTGCGAGGACTGCGTTGATCAGTAAAAGAAGGGCAGGGTGAAGGAAGCAGCGCATTTGGGCTATCATTGAGGGCGTTTGATTTCAAACAGGTCTGTGGTGTGGCAATACCAGGATGGGCTCGCCATGCGGCCGATGGGATTGTAGGCGGGGGCATTGAAAGCCAGGTTTTCGGAGTCAAAAAGTCCGTCGCGTGCATGCACCCGGTGGACGATGCCGATGACCAGCCGGTTGCCGCCGATTTCGATGGTGCTGTGCTCCGTGCATTCGAGGGAGGCTGGTGCTTCGGCAATACGCGGGACGTCGACGGCTTCCCCCGGAATCAGGTTGAGGCCGCTGCCTTCGATTTCGCTGACGCCATAGGGCAGTGGTCGGGCACTGGCGTTCATGGCCTGGAGCACACCCTCGTCCACCAGGTTGACGACAAAGGCACGCTGCTGACGAATATTGCGGGCGGTATCTTTGGGAACGCCCGGCTCGCGGTCGCCGGGGGCAAAGGCCAGCAGCGGGGGCTTGGAGCCAAAGACATTGAAAAAGCTGAACGGTGCCGCGTTGACAATGCCATCGGCATTGACCGTGGTTACCCAGGCGATTGGCCGCGGCGTGACCAGGCAGGAAAGGATTTTGTATGCGGAGGCCGCATGCGTGTCCATAAGGTCGAAAGTCATAGGTGGCAACATAGGTCGAGGCTACGGGATGGACAACCAATACTTTGGGATTCCAATGCGGCGTAGGAGCACGGGATATAAAATCCGAATTGACATTAAAAGTTTATGATTTAGGGCTTTAAAAAGCGTGCTTAGTCTGGCCGAATTTGACCTGTTTTACCCCTACCTCAGATCCGATGAATACTTTCTTATTGTTTGCAATGGCTTCGCTGGCCGTGTGTTTGCCCGCCAGTGTTGAAGCTCAAAGAGCTTTTTATCTGGCTTCGGAAGAAGGTCCGGAGCTCGTTCGCAAAGTCACCCGTTCTCACTACCACTATGGAGCGAATACGGAGTACTCAAAAAGAATTGGTGAGGTTCCGACCCGTTTGCACGATTACCCGGCTTACGTTCCGGGATACGTTGAGGTGAGAAGCCATAGACTGACGAATTGGACGATTCTCGGCAATCATGTTGGACAATCCGATGTGCAAAGCATCCTGGTCGACCTCCGGATTCGGGCGAATCGGGATCTTGAGGAGGTTTACCTCATTGTGCACTGGTATCTGGGAGGCGGTCGTGAGTTTCGAATTGTCGGTTCGGTAGGTTCGATGCGCGCCGGGCGTACTCAATCCGTGGATTACGAAGTAGAGATTCCACGTATATTTGAAGAAGCCCGGTATCGTTTGAGTTTTTATAGTGGCGGCGTCGAAATTCGCAGCTTTTTGAGTGACGCAACCTATGATACAACCGTGGATACCCCTTTTGAGCGCTATATCCAGAGCCTCGGCGAATCCCCGCCGGACGGTCATCCTCAGGTCCTGCATTTGGTCGAACCGCAACAGCTGCCTCCGGTTCCCGATGGCACCTCGAGGAGGATTTCAGCCTTGGTCGATATTGATGCCGCAGGCTATGTGAAGAAGGTCAACATCGAGCAGTCTCCAGGGAGCGAACACAGTGTTGCGGTAAAGGATGCTTTGCGCCTTTGGGAATTCAAGCCGCGGATACGCGACGGAAAACCCGTTCCGACTCAAATTCGGGTCCCGTTTGACCTCTAGAAATCCAACTGCAGGCCCACGGTAACACCGCGCCCAGGCAGGGGCTGGAGGTCCTTGATGAAGGAAGTGTGTGGACGCGCTTCGCTGTTCAGCAGGTTCTCTCCGCGAAGGAAGATGGAGCCATTGTGCTGGTTCCAGTTGAAGCGCTGAGTGACGGCGATAGTGAGCATCGTGTAGGCACGGGTTTCTGTTTCGGAGGGTGCCGTATGCGTTTGACTGAAGACCCTCATTAAACGGCTTTCAATCGCCGTATTGGCCATACGGAATTCTCCCTTGAGGCCGGCGCGCATCGGCGGGATGCGCGGTATGTTTTCGCCAGCGTCGCGGTCACGGGCACGGACAAAGTCGACCATACCGCCGAAATCAAAGTGGTTCGTTTCAGCCTCCCAGATGCGCAGCATCAACTCAGCCTCAGCGCCATAGTAGAGTGCGTTGCTTTGGATGTAGCGGGTGACCCCGATGAATTCGTTGTCCTCACCCGCTGCCTCGCGGTCCTGCAGGAAGGCCTCATCTACCTGGCTTTCCGGGATCAGGGTAAAGCTCTCGTCCTCATTCTCAAAAGCCAGCTCATCGGTTACCCGCAGCGCCACGTAGTCGCGGATGCGGTTGGCGAAGATGGCAACTTCACCGCGCATGCGGTCGTTGTTCCACTGCAGGCCGATGTCCCAGTTGTAGGAGCGTTCACGGTCGAAGTTGCCGCCGAATGGGTGGTCGCTGATTTCGTAGGAGAAAGTGCCGATGTGCGGACCATTCGCATACAGCTCCTGAGCGCTCATGAGGCGTTCGGTGTAGGCAAAGGTGCTGCGGATAGCAGCCGTTTCGGAGACCGGAATCACCGCCCCGACCGAGCCATTGGCGCCCCATTTGCGGTAGCGGTCGGGTGGGGTAGTTGCGCCGGTGATGTCATCGCGCTCAAACAGTTCCGGCTTGATGGAGGTGTGTTCAATTCGGGCACCGAGCTGCAGCTTGAAATGCTCAAAGGGAAGCTCCTCAAAAACAAAGGCAGCCAGCTTGAGGTTGGTGGTGGGGCGCAGGAAGGCCTCGTCACCGGTCGCTGAAAATCGGTTGCGGCTTGCCTGCAAACCAACTGCTCCCTCGATCCAATCGCGGACTTCCTGGGCCAGTTCCAGACGGGCTTCCCAGCCACGATTTTTAAAGGTGGTGCCTTCGATACCGTCCTCGAATTCACCGTGGCGGTAGTTGGCGGCGCCGATGCGCAGGCGCAGGGATTCAAAACCTGGCATGGGTTGTTTGAGGCCGGCATGCAGGTCGAAGCGGTTTTGCCAGCCATCGATGGTTACGAGGTCGTCGAGTTCGCGTTCGATAATCGGGTTGCCCTCGGCATCCCGGCCTTCGAAGTCCTGTTCGGCTTCCCGACCCAGGCCGTACTCGGTTTCATAGCGGGAGTAACTGAGCCCAACGAATCCCCGCTCAAAGCGTGCCGTCGTGCCGAATACGGCTTCCCGCGTTTTGACAAAACTGTTTTCCGAGCGTCCGGATTCCTGCTGGGCTTGCAGCTCGGGATCGGTCGCGGCGAAGCCCGGGATACGCACGTCGCCATGGTCGCGCCATAAAAGGCTGCCAGTGAAGAGAAAACGGTTCTCGCTGTGAATCACCTTTCCGGATCCCGTCCAGCCATCGGCCACAGAAGAATATTGTCCCCTGACATGCCCCTCGCTGCCTTGTGCCGGCCCGGTGATCGGGACCCGGCTATCGATCACGTTGACCACACCTCCCATTGCGTTGCTGCCATAGAGCAGGGTTGCCGGACCGCGAATGATTTCGACACTGTCCATCATGTTTGGGTCGAGTCCGACCGGGTGGTCGTGGCTGCCGATGGATGCATCCAGCGTATCCAGTCCATTGGACAGTACCCGAATACGGTCGTTGGTAAAACCGCGCAGAATCGGTCGACTGGCACCAGGAAAGTAACTGGTGGAACTGATCCCCAGCTGTCCGTCGAGGGAATCGCCAAGAGAAACCGTGATCTGCGGTCGCAGGTCGCGTCCATTCAGTTCCTTGACCGGCTGCGCGTAATCCAAGGCCGCTCCGGGCAGGCCGAATCCGCGGACCTCGAAATCCTCCAGATCAAAGACCATTTCTGCTCTGACGGAAGTCGCCAATCCCAGACCAAGGACAGTCGATACACAGAAAATGAATAGGTTTCTTTGTAGCATAGGCTACATGTAGCATCGGCTACGTATTGACATGTCAATCTATTTTTGAATGCTGAGGTGTAGATATGAGCAGTCCCTCGATTACTCCATCCACCGCCCGCCGCCATGCCCGCGTGCGCCGTCAGCACGGCAACGAACTGGCTCAGGACTATGTCGAAGCAGTTGCTGACAGGCTTGAGGAGGAAGGCGAGGTGCGGGTCGCGGATCTGCAAAAGGTGTTTGGAGTTTCCCATGTCACAGTCATCCGAACTTTGCAGCGGCTGGAGCAGGCGGATTTGGTTTTTCGCGAAAAGGGGGGTGGGGTCTGTCTGACTGAAACGGGTGCGGAAATGGCCTCCCAAGCGGCCGAGCGGCACCGCTTGATGCGCGAATTGCTGATGCACATCGGGGTCTCTGAAGGGACTGCCGACGCCGACGCCGAGGGCATGGAACACCATCTCAGTAAGGAAACCATGGAGGCTGTGCGCATTTTTTTGGAAAAATGCCACTGTCCGAACCCGGCACCTGCTGAATGATGCTTGATCGACGTTCCGCAGTTTACTCGCGCCGGGCCTTCCTGCGCTGGAGCGGTTCAGCGGCCTTGCTCAGCCTGGTTCCTTCGGCTTTGCTTGGGCGCTCCGCGAATCTGGATACGGTTTGTCTAATTCACACCACCGACCTGCATGGCAACATTCTGCCGACTTCCACCTATGGTGGCGTTCCGAATGTGGGTGGACTCGCCCGCTGCGCGACCCGAATCAAGCAATGGAAGGCGCAGAATCCGCATCACATGCTGTTGGATATGGGAGATCTCTATCAGGGTACGGATGTCGGGTTTCGAACGAAGGGTCAGGTCATGATCCGCTGCTTGAACCACCTCGGTTACGATGCCTGGGTTCCGGGAAATCACGAGTTTGACTGGGGAGTGGAAGCATTTGAATCGGCGCTGAAGGCTTCGGATATGCCGGTGATCTGTGCCAACAGCCGCTGGGATGGACAGCGGGTCTGGAATGAGCGGGAGGTCGGCAAGACTCCTTTGCAGCCCTGGATCCTGAAGGAAGTCAATGGCTACAAGGTGGCCTTTGTCGGTCTGACTACGCCGGGCATTCCGAACTGGTTTCTGCCTGAAAAGCTGGGGGAGTTTCGTGCAACCGATCCAGTGGGTGCTTTGCGAATGACCCTGCGTCAGGTGGAGGCGGCGAAGCCGGATGCGATTATCCTGGGAACCCACATGGGCCTTCGCCCGGGAATGACAAGCGACGACACCGCCAACCGCCTGTTTGCCATCGCCGAAGCCTTTCCCCAGATCGATGCCATTCTTGGTGGCCACACGCACCGCGATCAGCCGAACCAGCGGGTTGGCCGCATTCCCTACACCCAGGCCAATTATTTTGGCATCCATGTCGGCCGGCTGGATCTGGTCTTTGACCGGGATAGCCGCAAGCTGATACATGTGCAGCCGATGACGTCCTACATGGACGGCTCGGTCAAACTGGATCCTGAAGTGCTGTCCCTGACCCACGACGAGGTCAAAGCCTCTCAGGCGCATCTGGCGGAATCGGTCGGACGTTTGGCCGACCGTCTGTCTGTCGAGACTGCGCCGAATCGCCCCAGCGGAATTGAGCGCCTGATCGGTACAGCGGTCGTGCAAGGGCTGAACCGCCGTGGGATCGAGGTCGATGCCTGTTATCATGGATTGATTTATCAGGACAGCCCCATTGAGCCCGGGGAAAAGACTATCGAGGACTGCTGGAGTATTTTACCATTTGAAAATTTTGTGGTCACCGCTCAGTTCAGCCGTGCGCAGTTGATCGCCATCATGCAGGAAGCCTACAACCACCGCAGCCTGCGTAGTTTAATTGGATTCCCAAAACTGGAGATCCGAGGACAACGCGGCAACCGGCGCTTCGTATCCGTCAAAGACAAGGACGGCCGCGAATGGCCTGACGACCGCCCCATCCGGGTAGCCATCAATTCCTACGACGCCGCCTCGGGCGGCGGGCGTTATACGGTTCTGCGCGAGGTTCTCGAGGAGTCTGCGAGCCAGCGTAAAATGCACCCACTCCTGGTCCGGTCGGTGATGATCGACTGGATCCGTGAGCAATCGCCTGTGCGCGAGCGGGATCTGCTCTAAGCCTTGTGCTCGAACACGTCGTTGGAGCGGCAATACCAGGCTGGGCTGATCCTGTGGGCAATGGGGCTGTAGGCCGAAATGTCGAAACTTAAGTCTTCGGGATTGAAAAGTCCGTCGCGGACCCAGACCCGTTGAATCAATGCCACCACCAGGCGGTTGCCGCCGATTTCAATGGTGCTGTGTTCGCGGCATTCAATGGCGGCTGGACAGTCGGCGATGCGCGGAACTTTGACGGAGATACCGGCTACCATTTTGAGGCCGCTGCCCTCAAGTTCGCTGACGCCGTAAGGCGTGGGCCGGGCGGTGGCATGCATGGCGGCGAGCAGGGACTCTTCGAGCATGTTGATGACAAACTCCTGGTTTTTGCGGATATTGACCGCTGTGTCCTTTGCCGTTCCATCCTCCTTGTTGCCCGGAGCCAGTGCGATCAATGGCGGATTGAAACCGCACAGCATGAAATTGCTGTAGGGTGCGGCGTTGACGACCCCTTCGGCGTCGATTGTGGTGACCCAGGCGACGGGTCGTGGGGCAACGATGGGGGACAGGATTTTCGGCGCGACGGCCCGGTGTTGGTCAGTGAGGTCGAATAGCATGACAGCAATCTAGGACAATATTCGCGTCGAGTTCCAGCCTCGATCAGCGGGTATTATCCAGCCTGATAGGGCACTTTAGCTCAACTCAGTCGGTTGCGGTAGTCTTCGTAGCCGAAGGTTCGGACCACTTTGACTTGATCCGATTGTGGGTCGAAGGTGGCGATCGACGGTAGTCGAATACCGTTGAAGGTCGTGGTCTTGACCATTGAGTAGTGGCCCATGTCGAGAAAGACCAGGCGGTCGCCGGGTTTTAGCGGCGCATCAAAGGACCAGTCGCCAATCACATCGCCGGCGAGACAGGTCATGCCGCCCAGACGGTAGGTGTGGGCCTTCTCGCTGGGATCGCCGCCGTCGACAATGACCGGACGATAGGGCATTTCCAGCACATCCGGCATGTGGGCTTGAGCTGAGGTGTCGAGGATTGCGACCGGAGTTTCGGCGTCGACGATGTCCAGCACAGAGGCAATCAACACGCCCGTGTTCAGCGCGACTGCTTCACCGGGCTCCAGATAAATCTGCAGGTCGTAGCGGTCGCGGAAGTGTTCGATCAGGCGGCACAGGCGGTCGATGTCGTAGTCGTCCCGCGTGATGTGGTGACCGCCGCCAAAGTTGAGCCATTTCATCTGTGGCAGGAATTCACCGAATTGGGCTTCGACACCCGCGAGGGTCTTTTCGAGGTCGTCGGAGTTCTGCTCGCAAAGGGTGTGGAAGTGCAGGCCGTCGATGCCATCGAGCGATTCGCCTTCAAACTGGCTGCGGCGGATGCCGAGGCGGGAGCCCGGAGAGCAGGGATCGTAGATCGCCACTTTGCCGGTGGAGACTTCCGGGTTGATGCGCAGACCGCATTCAATCCTGCGCTCGGAGGCCTTTACCCGCTCGCGGTGTTTCTTCCACTGGCTGAAGGAATTGAAAACGATGTGATCGCTCAGCCCGATCAACGCCTCCATGTCTGAGTCGCTGAAGGCCGGGGCGAAGCTGTGTACCTCGCGGCCAAACTCTTCGCGCCCCAGCTGGGCCTCATCCGGCGAACTGGCGCAAATGCCCTGCAGGTATTCGCGGATCAGCGGAAAGGTGCTGAACATCGCAAAACCCTTCAGTGCGAGCAGGATTTTGGCTCCAGTGCGCTGCTGCACGCTGTCGAGAATTTCCAGATTCCGGCGCAGCAGGCCCAGGTGGACGACAAAACTCGGGCTCGGTGCCTGAGTGCGGATCTTTACAAGGTCTTGACGTTCCACGGAAGTCCCCGGCGGTTCAGTTCATCCATGAATGGATCCGGATCCATCTGCTCCATGTTGAAGACGCCCTGGCCGCTCCACTTGCCTGTGACCATCAGCAGCGCTCCGATCATCGCCGGCACACCGGTGGTGTAGGAAATCGCCTGGGACTGCACTTCGCGGTAACATTCCTCGTGGTCGCAGATATTGTAGATATAAATGCTCTTTTCTTTGCCGTCCTTGATACCGCGGATGACATTGCCGATGCAGGTCTTGCCCTTGGTCAGTGGACCCAGGCTGGCCGGGTCCGGCAGCAAGGCTTTGAGGAACTGCAGAGGGATGACCTCTGTGCCATTGTAGTTGACCGGATCGATGCGGGTCATGCCGACATTCTGCAGCACTTCGAGGTGCTTGAGGTAGTTGTCGGAGAAAGTCATCCAGAAGCGCGCCCGGCGAAGGCTCGGGAAATGTTTGGTCAACGATTCCAGCTCCTCATGGTACATCAGATAGATCTTTTTCGGACCAATGCCTGCCGGAAAATCATAGGTCTTGCTGACTGAGAGCGGATCGGTTTCGACCCAGTCGCCGTTTTCCCAGTAGCGGCCCTTGGCCGTGACTTCGCGGATGTTGATTTCCGGATTGAAGTTGGTGGCGAAGGGCTGGCCATGGTCGCCGGCGTTGGCGTCGATGATGTCCAACTCGTGGATCTCGTCAAAGTGGTGCTTGGCTGCGTAGGCCGTGAACACATTGGTGACCCCCGGGTCAAAACCGCTGCCCAGTAGCGCCATCAGACCGGCTTTTTTAAAGCGGTCATGATATTCCCACTGCCATTTGTATTCGAATTTGGCCGTTTCCGGCGGCTCGTAGTTGGCCGTGTCCAGATAGTGTACGCCCGCGTTGAGACAGGCATCCATGATGGAGAGGTCCTGGTAGGGCAGGGCCACGTTGATCACCAGGTCCGGCTTGATGCGTTTGAGCAGGGCGGTGGTTTCTTCGACATTGTCGGCATCCACCTGAGCGGTCTCTATCGGACGCGGTAGTTGTTCGGCGATTTTCCTGCACTTGGATTCCGTCCGGCTCGCGAGCACGATTTCGGAAAATACCTCCGGTGCCTGGGCACACTTGTGGGCAACAACTCCGCCGACTCCGCCGGCGCCGATGATCAATACTTTACTCATGGGTCTGGTATCTGTGATTAAGAAGCGTTGGTAGATTCGTAGTAGGTGTAGCCGCGCAGGCCCGCCTGGTAGTAGCGCAGAATTTCGCGCCGCTCTGTGGCGTTGATGTGCTTCTGCTGAACCGCGGCTTCGGCCTTCTGGCGAAAGCGGTCGAGCATCTCCTTGGCATTGTATTCCACATAGCCGAGCACATCTTCGACCGAGTCGCCTTCAATTTCGCGCACGTATTCGACGCGGCCCCCTTCATGCACCCGCACGCTTACAACGTGGGTGTCGCCGAAGAGGTTGTGCAGGTCGCCCAGAGTTTCCTGATAGGCGCCGACGAGAAAAACGCCGAGGTAGTACTCCTCGTCTTTTTCGATTTCGTGCAGCGGCAGGGTGCGTTTGATGTCCTGCAGGTCGATGAAACGGTCGATCTTGCCGTCGCAGTCGCAGGTGATGTCCGCGATCACCCCGTTGCGGGTTGGCGCTTCGTTGAGCCGGTGAATCGGCAGGATCGGGAACAGCTGGTCGATCGCCCAGGCATCCGGCAGCGACTGGAATACGCTGAGGTTGCCGTAGTAGGTGTCGGCCAGGGCTGTTTCCAGGTTTTCAAAGTCGTCCGGCACGTAGCGCATGTGGCCGATCTTTTCCTTGATCCGCTGCATAGTTACCCAGAACACCTCTTCGACAAGCGCCCGCTCGCGCATACTCACCTGGCCGTGACGGAACAGTTGGCGGATCTCGTCGCGGTAGTAAATGACATCGTGGAAACTTTCCTGGAGGTTCTTGACCTTCAGGTTTTGCGCTGCGTCGTAGAGATACTGCGTGTATTTGTGTGCGTCTTTCGGAGTGTCCGGTAACTCGCGTCCACCGACCGCGAAACGACCTACATCCAGAATGTTGAAAATTAGTGCCGAGTAGTAAGCCACCGTGGCCCGACCGGATTCGGTCACCAGGGTCGGGTGGGGGATGTTCTCCTGATCTAGAATGCTCTTCACCGTTTCGACGATGTCGCGGGCGTATTCGTCGATGCTGTAATTACAACTCGAGGCGCAGTTTGTGTGGGAGCCATCGTAGTCGACCGCGAGACCTCCACCCAGATCGAGTATTCCCATTGGTGCACCTTCGGACACCATCCCACAATAGACCCGGACTGCTTCAGTAACCGCATTGCGGATATCATGAATGTTCGGGATCTGGGAGCCCAGGTGGTAGTGGAGTAACTGCAGGCAGTCCAGCATGTCCGCCTGTTTCAGCATGTCCAAGGTCTGCATCACCTGAAATGCGTTGAGTCCGAAGACACTGCGATCGCCCCCGGAGTCCTTCCAGTGGCCTCCCGCCGTGGCGGAAAGTTTCATTCGCACGCCGATCACAGGCTTGATGTCGAGGGCCTTCGAACGCTCGATAATCAGCTCCGCTTCGCGCGGCATTTCGACCACAAAGACGCAGTTAATACCGATTTTGCGGGCATACAGTCCGAGGTCGATGAACTCCTCATCCTTGTAGCCGTTGCAAATCAGCAAGGCTTCAGGATCATCGAGGTGTGCCATAGCGGCGATCAACTCCGGCTTGCTACCGGCTTCGAAGCCATGGTGAAATTCTTTACCATAGGTGGCCAGCTCTTCGATCACCTGCTGCTGCTGGTTGACTTTGATCGGGTAGACGCCCCGGTAATTGCCGGTGTATTTGTATTCCTTGATCGCCGCCTTGAAGCTTTCGTTCAGGGCTTTGATCCGCGAATAGAGTATACCCTCGAAGCGCAGCAGGATCGGCATGTCGAAACCGCGGGCCTTCATGTCCTCAATGATTTCCATGATGCTCGCAGAGGGTCCGTCAGCCTGACCGCTCGGGCGTACGCAGACTTCCCCTTCTTCGGAGATGTGGAAGTAACCATTGCCCCAGTCGCGGATCCCGTAGGTCTCGCGCGCTCGGTCGATGGTCCATTTATCGTGTAGTTTTGCGACGCCTTTCACCGTATATTTCCTCCTGATAAAAAAAGAGGGTGAACCTTACTGGATAAGGCGCTGAACTCAACGGAAATTGTGGATATTTCGGTGAATAAGTTCGAATATCTATTTCTTGCATGTTGCAGGGGTCTGAATCAGGTTCAGCGAATTCCCCCGCGAGCTCCGATTGCAGTGTTTTCGGCTTATTTGAAAAAATTCCTTTTGGATGCTTCTCAAATGCGTTGACACTATATCTGGTGTAGTACAACAGTATCTACCCCTATATGTAGTAGGGCTCTCAGGATTTAATCTGTGTTTCTGCAGATTTCTCTCTTTCAAGTATTTAGAACCCGTTCACTTTATTCCCAGCTATGGAAACCAAGGTATACACGATTGGAAACAAGACTTTCGTTCTCGACAAAGACAAGGCCGAGGCCGCTTTTGACGCCAAGAGGGTGATCAATGGCCGCGACACCATGTTCTTCAACATTCTGCCGTTGAAGTATCAGTGGGCGTACGACCTTTACAAGACGATGAAGAACAACCACTGGGAGCCGGAGGACATCCCGATGCAGAAGGATGTGGAGCAGTGGCGCAGCACGACGGACGAGATCACAGAGATTGACCGCTGGATCATCAAGATGGCGATCGGCTATTTCAGCGCCGCAGAGGGCATAGTCGGAGACAACATTCTCCACGTGACCCGGGAACTCATCACCGCACCTGAGCTCAAGCTGGTGCTGGGTCGCCACGCGCACGAAGAGAATATTCACGCCGATAGCCTGGTGTACATGATTAGCTCCCTTGGCCTGAACCCGCATGAGTGCGAGGCGATGTTCGAGGACGTGCCGACTATCAAGGCCAAGAACAGCCTGGTGGTGAATAACAGCCGCAACCTGCGCCGGGATATCGACCTGACCCAGACCCGTTCCAAGCAGGACCTTGCGAAAAACATGTTCCTCTTCGGTCAGTGCATGGAGGGAACCCAGTTTTATGGTCTCTTTGGTATGGTGCTCAGCCTATATCGTCAGAACAAGTTCCCTGGCATCGGCCAGATGTTCCGCTATACCCTCCGCGATGAGTCCAATCATATTTCGGTCTTTAAGCACTTGTTGCTGTCGCTGGTAGACGAGAATCCGGACATCTGGACGAAGGACTTCCGTCAGGAGCTGGTCGACCTCATGAAAGAGGCAGTCGCTCTGGAGAAGGCCTTCATCGAAGACTGCCTGCCGGTGAACGCACTGGGTCTGAGTGCCGCTGAATTTACCCAATACATCGATTACATCGCGGATCGCCGCCTTGAGAGCGTGGGCCTACCGGCCCTCACCCCCGGGGTCAAAAATCCGCTGCCCTGGCTGGCTGAGATGATGGACATCAACAAGGAGCAAAACTTCTTCGAGGGTCGCGTCACGGAATACCAGAAAGCCAGTGCCCTCGGGGCCGTCGACGACGACGACCTCTGATTCCTGTTGTTCCCGCCCCCCCCCCTCGGCTTCTCTCAATTCCGCTCAATTCCGCTGACCATGATCAAACACGCGCCCTACGACGAAGACATCGCTCTCAAACGTTTCACTCTCGCTGCCGCCGACACCAAACCCCGCTTTAATTGGCGCGACGTGGTGGCCGACGATCCGCTTTTTTCCGACGACGTTACCCCTGGTTCCGTTAAAGTTCAGTTGCACGACGAAGTGCATGCATTCGATCCGGCCGAAGTGGCCGACACCATTGGCACTGCCCTGACCAACCTGCTGTTGTCGCGCGATGCCGATGAGGACCAGATTTTCACCGAGCAGAACCGCAGTTTCGTCGCCACCGTGGCGCGCGCGGTTGCCAGTCGCCTCTGCAAGCTGGCCGAGCAGGGTCAGGCGCTGACGCTTAGTGAGCGTGAAATTAATGTACTGATCGAAAAGATCCTGATTGAAAACGATGCGCCGGATGTCGCCAAAAGCCTGCTGCTGTTGCGTAACTCAGGCCAAGAGCCGGATGCCCGCCCGCTGGCGATTCGCGTCATCCGCCGCAATTCCAAGGAAGTGCCTTGGGACAGCAACAAGGTTGAGATTGCAGTGCGCAAGGCCTTTCTGACCCATGGTTTCGATTCGGAGCCGGCCGTCAGTGTCGCCAAGGCGGTGACCGAGCAGGTTCGCAACCTGAATATCTCACGCGTCCACATCGAGGAGATCCAGGACCTGGTCCAGGAGGAGCTGATGCGCCAGGGGCATTTCAAAGTCGCCGAGGCCTACATCCTTTACCGTGCCCACCGCCGCAACCTGCGCGACTCGGAGGTGCTGACCCAGGAAAAGGAGGACGCCCGCCAGGAGAGCATGATTCTGATTTCGATGCAGGATGGCTCGAATGTGTTCTGGGATGGCCTGGACCTGAAGCTGCGCATCGACTTTGCTACGATCGGCCTCGACCTGAACCTCACCAAGGACGAAATCGAAACCGAACTGCGGCGCTCGATCTACAGCGAGATGAAGGTGGATGACCTTAATAAGACCATCATCCTGAATGCCAAGAGCCTGATTGAGCGGGATGCCGATTTCAGCCGCTTTGCCGGTCGCCT
>JAFIGG010000041.1 GCA_020831485.1 Opitutales bacterium | reverse complement strand
CCAGTGACCTGATGCAAAGTGTCTAGTCCTGCCAACTACAACGAAAGGCTATCGCCCATCCGCCACAACCCAACAATCCCACAACGAAAGGCTATCGTTCTTTCGCTACCACCCCCCCCACAAATCCACCATTCCAATCTTCCACCATTCCAATCTTCCACCATTCCACCATTCCAATCTTCCCAATGCCAAATACAGCTACACCTCGCCCAAACCACCCCACCCTCAACCTGTCCGGCACCTGGGCTTTTGCCCTGGACGCGGCGGATGGGGGCATTCGCGAAGAGTGGTTTCGGCGATCGCTGAGCGAATCGATTCAGCTGCCGGGCAGTGTAGACGCGCAAGGCCTTGGGCATCCGGTGACGCTGGAATCGCCCTGGACGGGAACGATCTTCAACCGGGATTATTATGACAAGGACGCCTATGCGCCTTACCGCGAGCCGGGGAATATTAAGGTTCCCTTTTTCCTGCAACCGGAAACCCACTACATTGGCGTGGCCTGGTATCAGAAATCCATTAAGGTTAATGACGCATGGACGGGTAAACGCATTCGCCTGATGCTTGAGCGGCCTCATTGGGAAACTCAAGTATGGATTGATGAACACGAAATCGGCAAGGGCGACAGCTTATCCACTCCGCATGAATGGAATCTGGGCCAATTGGAAGCGGGCCGAAGCTATCGCCTGACCATTCGGGTGGACAACCGTCAGCACATCGGTGTCGGACAAAACGCACACAGCATCAGCGATCACACCCAGGGCAATTGGAATGGCATCGTGGGGCGAATGGAGCTGCAGGCCATTGAAGACTGCCGCATTGCCCAACTCGACGTCATCCCAGACGCGAGCAGTCTTTCGATCCGCGTCCGCGGGATACTGCAGGGTCAGGGCGGAGAGCGCACGCTGAAGCTTAAGGTCTATCCGAAAGACGGATCTACGGATAAACCCCTCGTCCAACAGAGCCTGCCTCTGACAGCCAGCGGTGAAATCACGCCCTTCGAGCTCGAACTTGAGCTGGGACCTGAGGCGCGGTTGTGGGACGAATTCGACCCCTTTCTCTACGAGTTGCAGGCGGACTGCGGCAGCGACCAACGAACTACCCCTTTCGGCCTTCGTTCCGTTTCGGTGGATGGCAGCCAGATTGCAATCAACGGCCGCAAGGTTTACTTCAGAGGAACGCTGGATTGCTGCATTTTCCCACTCACCGGGCACCCGCCGATGGACGTCGATTCCTGGCGAAAAATCCTCCGGCAGATTCAGAGCCATGGACTCAACCACGTGCGCTTCCACTCCTGGTGCCCGCCCGAGGCCGCCTTCGACGCCGCCGACGAACTCGGCGTCTATTTCCAAGTCGAATGTCCGACTTGGCCAAATGTGGACGCCGTGCTCGCATCCGATTCGCCTGCAGGCATTGGCGACGGAGATCCGATTGACCGCTGGGTCTACGAGGAAAGCGAGCGCATTCTTCAGGCCTATGGCAACCATCCCTGTTTTGTTCTGATGGCCAGCGGCAACGAGCCCGGCGGGCCCAATCATTGTGAATACCTGAGCCAATGGCTGCTGCATTTCCGCAAACGAGATCCCCGCCGTCTTTACTGCTCAGGTGCCGGCTGGCCCGAACTGGCGGAAAGCGATTTCCACATTCCCTCAGCTCCGCGCCTGTATCAATGGGGCGATGGACTCAAGAGCCGGATCAATGCCCTACCTCCTGCTGCTTCCCACGATTACAGCGACATCATTGCCGAACGGGATGCGCCGGTCATCAGCCATGAGATCGGCCAATGGTGTGCGTATCCGCCGATTTACGACACGGATAAATACAGCGGTCATCTCAAGGCCCGCAGCTACGAGATCTACGCCGACAGTTTGCAGGCCAACCACATGGGGGATCAGATTCGGGACTTTGTCCGGGCCTCCGGAAAGCTTCAGGCGCTCTGTTACAAGGAAGAGATCGAAGCTTCCCTCCGCAGCAAGGGGCAGGCAGGATTTCAGCTGCTCGGTTTGCAGGACTTTCCTGGTCAGCAGACAGCACCTGTGGGCATTGTCGACGCCTTTTGGGACAACAAAGGCTATCTGGAAGCCACGGAGATGAGTCGCTTCTGCAACGCGACAGTCCCGCTCATCCGGCTTGAGAAACGGGTTTTTGCCAGCAATGAAACTCTTTCGGCAGCTCTTGAAATAGCGCATTATGGTCCGGAAGACCTCAACGAAGCGACCATCCATTGGGAACTCACAACACCTCAAGACGGTGTTGTAAAGGAAGGCCGACTCGCCGCCCCCAAACTTTTGACTGGTAATTTGCAGGCGTGTGGATCCATCGAGATCGATTGGGCAGAGCTACCCGCACCGGCTCAGTATAACCTTTCCGTTGAACTGGAAGGCGCAGCCGATGCAATCCGCAATGACTGGGAATTGTGGCTGTATCCGGCTAAACTGACCGATGAAGCAACCGAAGCCCCGGCGATCGTCCGATCGGTGACGGAGGCCCTAGCTCTGCTCGAAGAGGGGAAATCGGTACTTTGTATCCCTGAAGCTGGGCAGATTGAACATCGGGTTGAACTCGGCTTTTCATCCATTTTCTGGAACACCGCCTGCACTCAAGGTCAGCCGCCACACACCCTCGGCATACTTTGCGATCCCGTTCATCCGGCCCTGGAACACTTCCCGACCGATGCTCACAGCAACTGGCAATGGTGGTATCCTATTCAGGCCGCCGAAGCTATGGTTCTCGATGAACTCCCGCCGGAGTGTCGACCCGTCGTGCAAGTCATCGACGACTGGTTCAAGAATCGACGACTCGGTTTGATTCTGGAAGCCCGCGTCGGCAAAGGAAAGCTCCTGCTCTGCAGCATCGACCTTCTCGCAAAGAGTGATACGCCTGAGCAGAACCTGGTCTGCCGTCAATTGCTGCACAGTTTGAAAAAGTATGTGCAAGGGCCAAAATTCGATCCACAGATTGAATTGAGGGCAGAAGAGTTGGAATCGATCTGAGTTGTAGATAGCATAAAATAACACCCTCGACAGGCAGGGGAATAAGGGCTTAGCCTTCAGTCCTTATGCTCGCCAAAGAACTGTTCTCTCTCCCTACGAGTTTAGCGCATGTGGCCCCATGGTTCGACGAAGATGCCCATCCCTGGGATTGGCTGAAACAAATCAACCTTGCCCTGGAAGGGGTGCTGGCGGGCAGCGACAACTTGATGAGTCTTGAGAACCGGCCCGCTGGCGTGTATGTGCGGGGGCCCGTATTCATCCATCCAACTGTCCGCTTGCCACTGGCAGCCGTCATTGAGGGACCGGCCTGGATCGGTGCTCACACCGAAATCCGACCCGGCTGTTTCATTCGCGGCAATGTGATTGTCGGTGAAAACTGCGTGCTGGGCAATTCCTGTGAATACAAGAATTGCCTGCTCATGGACGATGTGGAAACCGCCCATTTCAACTACGTCGGTGATTCCATTCTCGGCACCCGTGCCCACCTTGGCGCGGGTGCGATTTGCGCGAACCTTAAATTGAACCGCGATGAAGTCACCATCCGCATAGGGGAAAGCCGCTTCCGCACCGGATTGAAAAAAGTTGGCGCATTCCTTGGCGAAGGCGCGGAAGTCGGCTGCAACAGTGTGCTGCAACCCGGTACTGTGCTTGGTAAAAACTCGGCGGTTATCAGCATGCCCTTCCACGGATATTTGCCGGAGGGCCAGATGGCCCTGCCGGAGAGCAAATACCGGACACTGCCAAGGCCGGAGTGATAGGGTAGCCCTGGTTCTTCAGGCCAGGGAGTCTTACGGCATCGGACCCTCCTCAGGCGCGGGTCCCTGGCTTGAAAGCCAGGGCTACTGGTGGACGGGAGGGTTGTTGTCCGATGAGTCAAAGTACAGATGCTTGTAGGGATGCCAATTGAGCAGGGTTGGATGCCAGCCCTTGACTTCGGGACGCTTCAGGGAGCTGGAAACGTAGAAATAAAGCGGAATCACGGCTTGTTCTTCCAGTAGGATATGTTCGGCTTGTGCCAGCTGTTGCATGCGTTTATCGGCGTCCTGCTCTTGATTGGCGCGCAGCATCAGGGCATCAAATTCCGGTTGTTCCCAGCCACTCCACACGCGGCCGGAGCCGGTGCTCCAGAGAGAAAGGAAGGTGTCGGGGTCGACGTAATCGCCGATCCAGACCGCGCGGGCCAGAGCGTAATCACCGCGTTCGCGGCGGTCGAGGTAGACTCGCCACTCCTGGTTGTAGAGTTCGATTGAAATGCCAAGATGCTGCTCCCACATCCCCTGCAGAGCTTCAGCGATGCGGCGGTGGTTTTCGGACGTATTGTAAAGGTACTGAATACGTGGGAATCCATTGCCGCCGGGATAGCCGGCCTCCGCCAACAATTCGCGGGCACGTTCCGGGTTGAAACCCGGCATCTGAGGGGCGTCGTAGCCGGGCATGGATTCCGGGACAAAGCTGTGCGCAGCAATCTCGCCGGCACCCAGCAAGTTTTCGACAAGAGCCCGCCGATCAACCGCCAGGCTTAGTGCTTTGCGGATCCGTGGATCCGACAACTGCGGATGGCGGTGATTCACCAGCACGTAATAGGTGCCGAGATAGGGGTCCAGGTGCAGTTCCTCACTCCGCTCCCGTTTCCACCAGGAAATGCGTGCGGGCGGCACGGTCGAAGATACATGCAGTTGCCCTCCGAGGAACGCGCGTTCCTGTGCTGAGGGCTCTTCATAAACCATGAACCGAATGCCATTCAGCGAAACGGTATCCGCATCCCAGTAATAGGGATTCGCAACCGTTTCCACCCAGACATTGGCCCGCCATTCACGCAGTTTAAAGGGTCCGTTGCCTACATGGCGACCCGTCTCCGCCCAGCGATTGCTGCGGTCGTGCACATCGCCCCAGCGCTCAATCGTCGGCCGGTGGACCGGAAACCAGGCCGGATGCATCATCATGTCCAGCAAGTAAGGTGTGGCGGCTTCGAGCCGCAGTTCCAGTGTTTCGCTATCGAGGGCACGAATGCCCAGCTCTTCGGAACCAACCTCGTTTTTATTGTAGGACTCCGCAGCATCAATGGCGTAAAGCATCCAGGCATTGGGCGCGGCCAATTCAGGGCTGAGCATCCGCTTCCAGGCAAAAACAAAGTCCTCTGCGGTGACCTGGCTCCCATCCGACCAGCGCGCCGAGGATCGCAGAGAAAAGACGTAGCGGCGTCCATCCTCGCTCACCTCCCAGCTTTCAGCTACCGCGGGAACCGGTTCCAAGGTGCGTGGGTCGGGACTCACCAAGCCTTCGAACAGAGCCATGTGAATATTCAACTCGGATGTCCCGGTCGTAATCTGCGGGTCCAGCGCCTGTGGATCCGGACCATTGCCGAGGAGGAGAAAGCCCTCTTCCTGAGCCCGCTCAACCGCAAGCGGGCGCCCGCAGGCCGCCATCAGTAAGCCCAACAGCAGAGGGAGTCCAATTTTCCAGAACATCAGCGCCGCCCTTTGAGCTTCAGGCTGTAGAGGTCGTGGCGGCGATCCTTGATATTGGTCACGCTGCCACTTTCATGCAGCTCGGTCAGCAGATCGAGGTCCACATCCGCCAACAAAACCATTTCCGTATTGGGCGTGGTTTCCGCAATGATGCCATTGCTGGGAAAGGCAAAATCGCTGGGAGAAAAGACCGCCGACTGCGCATACTGAATGTCCATATTATCGACTCTCGGCAAATTGCCTACACTGCCTGCAATGGCCACATAGCACTCATTTTCGATTGCACGGGCGTGGGCACAAAAACGCACCCGGTTGTAGCCGGTCTGGAGATCCGTCATGAACGGAACAAACAAAATCCGGGCTTCCTGCTCGCGGAGGAAGCGCGCCAATTCCGGAAACTCAACATCGTAACAAATGAGAATACCTATCTTGCCGCAATCGCTGTCCAAAGCCACGACCTCATTGCCGCCAACCATGCCGTAATTGTCCCGCTCTGTGGGAGTAATGTGGATCTTGCGGACGGCATCCACCGAGCCATCGCGGCGACAGAACCAGGCCACGTTATACAGCTTGCCGTCCCGATATTCAGGCATGCTGCCGGCAATAATGTTGACGTTATAGGAAACCGCAAACTCGCGCATCTTCTCCAGAATCGGCTCGGTGTATTCGGACATTCGGCGCAGGGCCTCAGCCTGATTCAGGTCATTGTATTGAACCATCAGAGGAGCGTTGAAGAACTCCGGAAAGAGAATGAAGTCGGATTCATAATCACTCACCGTGTCGATAAAATACTCCGCCTGGTCGATTACCGTTTTCAGATCGTAGGCCGGGCGCATCTGCCACTGCACCACACCGATCCGAATCTCCTTTTTACGAGCTGAAATCAACTTCGGCTTATCCTCGTAGTAGATATTGTTCCACTCCAACAAGGTCGCGAAGGTTTTGGACTGGCTGTCACCGGAAAGGTATTTGCGCAGCACCTTCTTAACGTGAAAGCCATTGGATAGCTGAAAAGTCAGGATCGGGTCATAGATTTCCTTCATCCGGACCTTGTGAATGTATTCCCGAGGCGACAGCTTCTCGGAATAGCCCGAATAGCCCGGGATTCGACCTCCCGCCACTATGGCACGCAGATTCAGGTTCTCGCACAACTCCTTGCGCACGTCGTACATTCTGCGGGCCAGGCGCATGCCGCGGTAGTCCGGATGCACAAATACATCAATTCCATAGAGCACATCACCGTCCTTCGTGTGTGTCTTAAAGGTATCACTCCCGGTAATTTCATCATAGGTGTGATTGTCCCCAAATTTTTCGTAGTCCACGATTATGGACAGCGCACAGCCCACAACCGTACCATTGACTTCAACCGCGATTTGACCATCCGGAAAGCGCTTCAACAGAGAGGCAACCTCTCTGCGCTTCCATGCGTCCTCATCAATTGCCGCATAGGAAAGCTCCATCGCCTCCCGCAAATCTTCATAATCCGAGAGCTTTAAATGCCGAACAGTTACCATTAAATCTTCCACACAACTACTGTCGAGGGAAAGGGCTTGTTCGTCAACTCCGCTGATGGAAGGAATTAGGGAAACGGGGGGTGGACGCCTCGTCCACCATACTAACAAATACCGCGCAGCGCAGTGGGGAACACTGCGCATACGGATTCGCTCTATAATTAGAAATCTGCCAAAGGGATGGTTTCAGGACCGGTCAGGAAATTGCCTTCGACCCATTCGTTCGAGCTGCCATTCCACCAGAAGAACTGACCGCCAACGGCTGAACGCTCGTTAACATAGACCCATGACGATGCTTCGGCGCTGTAATACCAGACAACATGATTGTCCGGGCTTGGCAGGCGTGTCTCGAAACGAAGCCAGCCGTAGTGTGCTTGGTAGATCCAAGGGAAACGCCCTGGAGCGAAGAAACCCAACTTGGTCGAATAAGCCCACTCGGAGGTGGTTCCCCGGAAATTCCCAATGCGGCTGTCAGCCGTCCACTCGCCCATTGCAACCACGAGATCGACCTGCACGTTGGGATCCGCTATATCAGGAATTCCATCGCGGTCCGCATCCGGAATATTGGACAAACGCAAAGTGAAGAAGGTCGAATCGTAGAGATCCGCAGTGTAATCATTGGAGGTCATCAGCGGTCCGACATAGCTGCGGGTAGCGCCATCCCAAGTTACAGTCGTCGGGAAAAAGCTGCGGCTCGTGCTGCCGTTAGAAAGCGTGAAGGCTTCCAGGTTCAACACGGTTGCACTCTCTGCGGTGTAATTCGCAGTGCCAGTGAAACCACCGCTGATCGAAATATCGAGTGTTCCCTCGAGATTTGAGCCGGTATTGAACTGGCTCAGTCCGGTCTGACCACCGAGAACGGTGTCCGACGGCTGGGCATTGTAATCCGACCAGGAACCGCTGCGTGCCACGACGCCAACGATGGGCGACGAAGTTCCGTTGGAATCAATCGCTCCATCCGGCAGGGTCAGCTGAATGATGCCGCGCTCCTGAGTAGCTCCGGTAGAGGCGTTGATGCCTTCGTAATTGCTGGTTACCACATTTGCCGGAGCGTCGTCCGAATAGCGATCCAGACCATTGATCAAGAGATGAGAGGTCGAATCCCCCAGTCGCTCGGTTTCCAGAACCCGCACATCCAGATCGTGCTGCTGATTCAGATGAAAGGTGGTGGGATTCAGCATTGATTGCACCGAAACAATCAATTCCTGCGCCTGAACGGCGACTCCAAATCCAATCAACGACGAGAGACAAAGCGGCAAGATTACTTTCATTGCTCCCCAATGAATGCCTTTTTTGTTTTGAGGCAATCCTAAAAAACCCAAGAAATGCCCGTCCCAGCACTTGCAAGCGCTCCATTTCCCCAAATAGTGTTTCGGAATGGCAGAAATCGTCTCAACACCAAGCTATACAGAACAACTCAAGGCAGTCTGGGAAACGGCCGTCGTCCTATACCAAAAAGGCGAACGGGACTCGTCCCGCTTTTTCGACCCGACACAAAAAGCCTTTCTAGACAGTATTGGAGCCTCCGCGCAGGAGGTCTTTGACTTCGCCGAAGACTGGGTAAACGGTCAGGATCCCGATTTTCTGACCTTTGCGCTGCTGGCGGACTGTCGCCGCAACTACTTTATCATCCGCCAAAAAGGAGAGCGGAGCAACAAAATCGTCGACACCGGGGATCTGCCGCCAAAGGACGAACAGGTCTGGGGAGTGGAATGGCTGCCCCGCATCATTCCCAAAGCAAAAGCAAAGCTGCGGGGTGAAATGAGTCCGGACCTGATGTACTGCTGTGGCGGAGACCGGAACTTCTTCCGCAAGCACGGCATAGATCCGTCCACTTTCCTCCACGTGGTCGCCACTTATGAAAACGATGACGACGCCATCATCGACTGGGTGCTGAAGCACTCTATTTCAGTCAATCCGGGATGAAATCGCTGATCCGGGGCCGAGGCTTTATCCTTGGTTTGGCAACGGCTATCCTGCTGGCCTTCGCCCTGCCGGAGGCGGGCGCCAGGGGCGGCTGGTTGCAGCCTGAATGGACCACCCGGATCGGTATTTTCGTTATATTCCTGCTGCAGGGCTGCCTGCTGGCCACCCAGGAACTCTGGCATGGCAGTCAACGGCACCGACTGAACGTCTACGTCTTCACCTGGTGCTTCCTGCTCTACCCTCTGATTGCCTGGCTCTTGACTGTGGTAATGGGCGGATGGCTGCAGCCGGAAGTGCGCATGGGGCTTATTTTCCTGGGTCTGTTGCCGACAACGGTTTCCTCGGCCGTCGCCCTGACTCAAGCCGCTGGCGGTCGGGTCTCAGCTTCCATTTTCAACACGGTGGCTACCAACCTCGCTGGCATTCTCTGGGTTCCACTGATCAGTCTATGGCTCTTCAGTGCCGGCGATCTGCCCTGGGCTCAAATGGGCAAAATACTCCTCCAACTCAGCTACCTGATCGCCTTACCACTGGTCCTGGGTCAACTGCTGCGCTGGATCCGCTCCGACTGGATGGACACCATCCGCAAACCTGCAGGCTGGATCAGCAATGCCATAATCTGTTTCATCATTTATGCGGCGATCGCCGACAGTATTATCAGCGGGACCTGGTCCAAAAGTGGCTGGCAGATAGGCATCCAGGCCGCCGTCGGTGTTCTGTTACTGATGGGCATCGCGACCACCGCCATCTGGTTCAGCCGGCACTGGGTCGGGCCTGATTCAGCGGAGCAGACGGCTGCTTTTTTCTGCGCCTCGCAGAAGACGCTCGCAACCGGTGTTCCGATGGCTGCCATGCTTTTTGCCGCTCTCGATCCGTCGCTGCTCGGCATTGTTCTGATCCCACTGATCATTTTCCACCCGTTGCAACTGGTTGTCGCCGCCCTGCTGGTCTCTTTGCTGAAGAATACGGGGCAAGCGGAAGGTCGCTGAAAACTTTGTGGAAGCCACTGCGTCTGCGCCTTACTTACCCCATTCGCTGAGGGCGGTCCAATCGGGTTTTCCGTTGTGTTTTCGGGGCGGATATTCGCCAAAGCGCCACTCGCGGGGTATCGCCGCGGAGGCCAGGCGTTGCCGCAGGTGTTGTTCCAGAGCATCGACCTCACAGGAGCTATTTTCCCAAAAGCCGACGGCGGCGACAATGCGTTGGCCCCACTCAGGATCTGGCTCACCCCAGACAATGGCATCCCGGACAGCCTCGTGATCCATCAAAGCCGCTTCGACCGCTTCGGGATAGACCTTTTCTCCTCCGCTATTGATCTGGCGATCCAAGCGGCCCAAGACTGTGAGACGACCGTCGTCCAGGCGTCCGGCATCATCCGTCAAATACCAACCGTCCTGCATAGGCACAGGTCGATCCGGCCAGTAACCGAGGCATAAGGCCTGCGTTTTCAGGGCGATCCGCCCTGCGTCGCCGATCGTTTTCAATTCAACGCCAGGCATTGGCAGGCCACTGCAGCAAGCTCCATTGAGAAATTCATCTTCAGGCAGGGCACAGACCATCGCGGCCGTCTCGGTCATCCCATAGCCCAGAGCGATGCGCAAACCGAGCTCCCGGGCGCGGGCCATCAGGGACGCCCTTGCCCCGGCCCCGCCGATATGGATGCGACCGACAGCCTGCAACCACTGTGTCGCCTGCTCATTGGCGAGTAGGCGTTCCAGCTGGGTGGGCACGAGTGAAAGAACCATCGCCTCAGGATCTTCATCCGGAAACCGACCATGCAGCCAATCTTTATAATCACAGAACAGGGCGGGAATACCCGCGTCCACAGCACGCAACCAGCCCATCAGGCCACTGACGTGATAAACCGGAAGTGCGATCAAACTGAGGCGGGTGTTTTTTTTCTGATAAAAACTCCAATAACTGTCCACCGCCGCACACAGCGATGCCACCGAATGCCGGACCCAACGGCCGTGACTGGTTGTTCCACCTGTGAGGATCAACCACTCCTGATTGCCTGCGGTAGGCTCGAAATGATTCAAGGCCCGCATCAAATCCATTTTCAGCGTAATCGGCAGGTCAGGCGGCAACAAGGCCGCAGAACGTCCTCTCAGGGTGGCTGAACTCAATCCCGCCAACCAATGTCGCGGCTCAGCACTCAGGGGCACTTCCAGAAAGCCATGTTTCTGCACAGGACGCAAATACTCAGCCGGCCACTCCTGCCGGTCCCACCAGGCCTCCAAGCATTGCTGCAAACGATTCATGTAAATCAAAGATTAGTCAAAAAGAAATAATCACAAAGCAAGGTTTCCCGCAACCCGGGTAATGATTTCCGCAACCACTTCATCCGGCCTATGCCGGTCGCAATGCACGGTGATCTGTGCGTAACGCTGATAAAGCGGCTGCCGTTCATGATAGAGGTCCTTGAGACTTTGGCCCGGTGATCGCGCGAGGCCACGACTGCCGATATTATCAACCCTCCGCTCAATCTCCTCAAGCGGCACGGCGAGCCAAATAATACGGCCTTTGCTGGCCAAAGCCTCCATCGCAGCCGGCGAATAAACGACACTGCCGCCGGTGGCGATAACGCTGTTCGCGCAATCCAGTTCGCGGCAAACCCGACACTCCACGTCGCGCAGGTGAAGGTGGCCTTGGGTATCGACAATCGACTGCAGCAGTCGTCCTTCCAGGCGCTGAATCTCAAGGTCGGTATCGACGAACTGGAGGCCCAGAGCTTTTGCCAGCAAAACCCCTATGGTGGATTTGCCAGCACCGGGCATGCCGATGAGGACGAGGTTGTTGAAAGCGTAGAGCGTCGACATCGGCGTATTTATTATTCTGCCCCAGCCATCGGATTTTCGATCGGCCCAGGCAAGAGCAAGGGCATCGGACAGTCCAGCGTCAAGGCGATGACCCGCAGCCATTCCGACTCGCGTTCGGAAACCGACTGGTTGTCGATGACCGCTGTCACACAGGCCTCCAGCACCCAACCCTTGACCACCAGCGGCAGGCTTTCCAAGACCGCAAAATCGGTGGCCGGATTGGCCTCCTTGAGGGCATCGGGCCCGACTAGCTGAAGCCCGCTTTGCCAGCGTTCCCGCAGCCCTTTGCTGACCCGCTCAAAGAAGTCTGAAGCATCGGCTTGCTCGTCGATTTCCAGATAAACCAGACGCGACAGGATGCGGGAAACACTCTCGATCTGCTGCGCCAATCCTGTCTTGGAACTGGATTTGCTTCCTTTGCGCACTTGCTTGCGGAAGAGCTGTAGAATGCAGGATTCAAACAGGGACTCTTCGCCGTCAGCATGAACCAGCTCGAGCATCGCGGCTTCCAGACGCTCCGATTCGCTGTCCATCAGCTCCCGCAGTTGGCCAAGTGCCACCTCGGCCAAAGGCAGGCGATTGCCTTCCGGAAGGGCTCTAAGGTCGGGCAAGAGGCCATCGATGGTGTCCGCCCATTCCGCTCCGAGTTTTTCCCGCATCGGTGTCGGCAAATCACCGCTCTCCTGGGCTGCCCAGATCAGTCCACACAAAACGGCTTTGGCACCCTCGCGCTGGTGCACCGTATCGCGCAGGCGCTCAGGCCAACGCTCCATCAGCCGCTGCGCACAATCCATACTACCCTTGTCGAGCGTGCCGATTGCAGCCATCATAACGCCGAGGTCCCAGACAGGCTGGCCGGTCTTCAGACCCCTGCGGCCGGCACCCGCCTGATTGGATTTTTTGGACTCAGTGGGTTTGGGCTTGGATGAGATCCGCTCGCCGGGCTTTGGAAAGCTGCCGTCCCAATGGGGATCCACGGCCCGAATGCGCTTGGGCAAAGGGGGGTGAGTGGAAAAAGCGCCGACCATCGACGACTTCATCGCACTGGCAAAGAAAAAGTGGGCCATGCCTGAGGCAGCGCTATTGGTCACGCGGCTCTGCCCTGCCCCAATACGCTTGAGAGCGCCTGCAATGCCATCTGGATTGCGCGTGAACTGCACCGCTGCCGCATCGGCCAGGTATTCGCGCCGACGGGAAATAGCGGCTTGAATCAGGCGTCCGAACAGCTCGCCGATGATGCCGACCAGCAACAGGGTCAGGCCGACGATCATCACAACAACCATCGCGCCCCCACCCCCCTGGTTGCGACCGCTGCTGCGGCGCCCACCGGAAAAGTACATGGAATACATAACCACCCGGCCAATCAGCGCCAGGACGATGATCCCGAAGATGATCCCGGCCATGCGCACATTGATGCGCATATCGCCATTCATAATGTGCGCGAATTCGTGGGCAATGACCCCTTGCAATTCATCACGACTGAGTTGTTCCAACGCGCCGCGGGTCACGGCCACTGCGGCGTCGTGGGTCTCGAGGCCCGCAGCAAAAGCGTTGATGCCTTCCTCGCCCTCGAGGATATAGATCTCCGGCAAGGGGATCCCCGAAGCAATCGCCATTTCCTCAACAACGTTGACCAACCGGCGCTCATGCGGGTCCCGGGTAGACGGATCCACGCGCTTGCCGCCCAGTGCCCGCGCCACCGAACCACCACCCTGACGAAACTGGAGGGTGCGCACCAGCGAAGCTCCCAAAATGACCACCAGCACGACTCCGCTGACCACCAGCCAACGCTCCAGATCCCAAAGCAGCGGCGCCGGCTGTGGCGGCTCAGTTATCGCGACCAGGCCAAACCAGAGTGCGACATTGATCGCAGCCACGATGCAGGCCACGGCGGTGATGAAATAGAGGACCAGCAAACGGGTTTGCTGCCGGGCCTGTTCCTGTGCGCGGAAAAAATCCATGCGTCCTTAATAAGGGATCAGTTGAACTGAACCTTCACGTTCTCCCGCTCCTGAGCATCCTGAATTTCGAATGACTGAGCAGGTTGAAAACCAAGGGAAGGAGCAAAGAGCACTGCCGGGAACTTTTCGCGGGCCGTATTGTATTGCATAACCGCATCGTTGAAGGCCTGACGGGCAAAGGAAATCTTGTTTTCAGTGGAAGAGAGCTCTTCAGTCAGCTGCATCATGTTCTGATTGGCCTTCAGGTCCGGATAGGCCTCCGAGAGTGCAAAGAACCGGCCCATTGCTCCGGTCAGCGCGGTTTCAGCACCCATCAGGCTCTTGACCGCGCCGGCATCTTCAGGCGCAGCTGCCACCTTCTTTTCAGCCGAGGCTGCCGCATTGCGCGCCTGAATCACCGCTTCCAGCGTTTCGCGCTCATGCTTCAAATAGCCCTTCGCGGTTTCCACTAGATTCGGAATCAGGTCGTAGCGCCGCTTCAACTGCACGTCAATCTGCGCAAAGCCGTTGCGAAACCGGTTTCGCAAGGTGACCAGCCCATTGTAGAGCACCACCATGTAAAGGCCCAAAAGGACCGCAATCACCAACAAGACAATGAGTGTAGTAGACATATCCAACACCCATTAGTGCATGCCTTCGAAAATTGCAATGCTTCCCGACGAGAAGCTAACCCAAACCGTAATGAATCTCAGCTTTTGAACTGGCCTACCAATTCACTGACGGTCGTTTTGGCGTCGCCATAGAGCATGCGGGTTTTCTCGAGGAAATACAGTTCGTTGAGCAAGCCGCTGAAACCTGCGCCCTGCCCTCGCTTCAATGCAAAGACGGTTTTCGCTTCGTGCGCACGAATGATTGGCATGCCATAGATCGGGCTGGCCGGGTCATTCAACGCTGCGGGATTCACCACATCATTTGCACCAATGACAATGGCCACATCGACGGTCGGCATGATCGGGTTGACCGAGTCCATTTCTGCCAGCTGCTCATAAGGCACATCGGCCTCGGCCAGCAGTACGTTCATGTGTCCGGGCATACGCCCTGCAACCGGGTGAATGGCGTAGCGCACCTCACAGCCTTTGGCCTCCAGAATGTCCGTCAGTTCTTTAACCGCGTGCTGTGCCTGCGCAACAGCCATACCGTAACCGGGAATGATGACCACCGACGAGGCCGCTTCCAGAACATAGTAGGCGTCCTCGGTCGAGGCCGCTTTCATTTCGCCCTCAACACCAGTTGCCGCGCCTTGATCCGCAGAACCGAATCCGCTGAAGAGCACATTGGCCAACGATCGGTTCATGGCTTTGCACATGATGATGGTCAGGATAAGACCACTGCAGCCGACCAGACAGCCGGCAACAATCAGCACATTATTCAAAATCACAAATCCCGCGGCGGCTGCGGCCAATCCGGAACAGCTATTCAACAACGCAATAACAACCGGCATGTCGCCACCGCCGATCGGCAACACAGCGAGAACGCCAAGCAGCAATGCGCCTGTCAGGAGGACGCCAAAGGCAATCCAGACCCAGGAGACGCTCAAACCCAACACGGAACCAACGACCAGACCCAAGGCGGCCACCACAAGCAGCGCCAACAGGCCTGCGTTGAAATAGCGCTGGCCAGGCAGTAGTACCGCACGGCTCGCGGTCACTCCGGACAACTTGCCATAAGCAAGCAAACTGCCGGTAAAGGTGATGCCTCCGATAAAGACCGCCAAAGCGATCACCGAAAGCGTGAAACTCTGCGGAACCTCGAAGGCCCAACTGACAAGGGAGCCGTTGCCACTGAGTTTGATAAATTCAACCGAACCAACCAGCAAACTGGCAAGGCCGCCGAAGCCGTTGAACAGTGCGACCATTTCCGGCATCGCGGTCATTTGTACCCGCCGCGCGGCAAAAGCGCCGATGCTGCCACCGAGAATCAGTCCGCCGGCGATCCAGCCATAGGAAAGTCCCGAGTCCAACAGGGTTACCACGATTGCCAGCAACATCCCGCAAGCCGAGAGGCGATTGCCCCGCCGCGCGGTATCTGCGGAACCGAGCATCTTAATTCCCAGCACGAAGAGGATGCTGGCCACAATGTAAGCAAGATTCACCCAATCCGCGCTCATTTCGAACCTCCCTTCCGGCGAAACATGGCGAGCATACGATCTGTCACAAGATAACCACCCACAACATTGATGGTCGCGAATACCAACGCGCACAAACCAAGCGCCAAAGCCCAGCTACCGGAATCCGCCCGCACAGCAAGCAAGGCACCAACGACGGTAATGCCACTGATGGCATTCGATCCCGACATCAGGGGCGTATGCAACTGCGAAGGCACCTTCTTGATCAGCTCATAGCCGAGGAAGGCCGCGAGTGTGAATATAAAGAGCAATAAACTCAGGCTCATGATTCCTTTCTAAAGCATTCGTGTATAATAGCAGCGCCATCGGTCAGCAGGCAGCCCTTCAGGATCGGGTCCGCAGTGTCCAACTTCAGCGTCTTCAATTCGGCGTCCCAGACATGCTCCAGCAGAGCCTGGAGATTTGATGCGTAGACCTGACTGGCATGGGTCGAGACACAGGCTTCCAGAGTCCCGTAGCCAATAACCCGCACACCTTCATCAGTCTCGAACTCGGCATTCAACTGAACGCCTTCGACGTTGCCCCCGGACTCTGCGGCGAGATCCACCACGACGCTTCCACGACGCATTCCCGCAAGCATTTCCCGGGTCAACAGGACCGGTGACTTACGTCCAAAAAGTTTTGCAGTTGTAATGACAATGTCACTCTGTGAACAGACTTTGGCCATGCCGGCACGCTGGAGTTCCAGCTGCTCGGGCGTCAATTCCCTGGCGTAGCCCTGCTCGGTCTGACCGGATTCGCCGATGTCGATTTTAACAAATCGGGCACCCAGCGATTTAACCTGCTCCTCGACCACTGGCCGGGTATCAAAGGCTTCCACACGTGCCCCCAGACGTTTGGCCGTGGCAATGGCCTGCAAGCCGGCAACTCCAACGCCAATGACAAAGACTTTCGCCGGCGCGATGGTTCCGGCCGGAGTCATCATCATAGGCAGGATGCGATTCAAGCGCTCTGCGGCCCGTACCACAGCGTAGTACCCAGCCAGATTCGCCTGCGAGCTGAGGGCGTCCATTTTCTGTGCCAGAGTAGTCCTGGGCATCATTTCCATCGAAACCGCGCGAACGTTGCTTTTGGCAAATGCCTCCAACAGGTCAGTGCGTGAAAAGGGATCGAAGAAGCTCACGTGCAGGCAGGCCGGTTTCAGCGCGGATATGGACTCCGGCTCCGGGCTGCGCACCCGCAGAACGACATCGGCCTGCGGATAGACCGTAGCCGCGTCGCTGACGACTTCCGCACCGGAGCTTCTGTAAGCTTCATCATTGTGGCCTGCGGCGAGTCCGGCTCCGGATTCCACGCAGACGCTGAATCCGAGGCTGCGCAATGCCTGCGCACTCTCAGGAGTAACGGCCACACGGGATTCCGGGCTTTTTTCTTTGGGACAAAAAAGCAGCATAAATACAGGATTTTTTAGGGTTTCGCATGCAAAGGCTTAAGGCCTTTTAACCTGCCCTAAAGCTTCCCTATTGAAAAGCAAGGAATAATATGGGCAGCTGAGGCAGCCAGCGCACAGTTAACCCGAGACTCTGAACGATAGCGGCAAGAAGGACAGCGGCACAGCAATCCGCATCAATCAGCTATGCAGCCAAAAGGCTTGGAACGGCTTTACTTTCAGGCGCCGGCGGACACCAAAGCGGATCTTTTTTCCGCTCAGCAGATCCCTGCAACCCTTTAGGCCGGACCAGCACTCACCCAGTTGGCTAACATCCAGCTCACAGTTTTTAGAAGTGACGTTAAACAGGGCCATTAAGCGTTCTTCACCACCTGTAGACCTGCGCTCGAAGGCAAACAACTGAGGCCCCAGATCCAGCAGGCGCATGGGCGCATCCGGATGGAAAACTGCCCGGTTCATGCGGCGGCGAAGCCAGCCCTGGTAGATCCTGAAAATTCGGCTCTGATCACCTTCCGCATCCTTGAGGATTTTATCTAGTTCATCCCAGTCGTATTTACGCCGATTGATCGCACGGTTTTCGCCCTTTTCCCGGAGCCCATTAAGGTCATTTGGCGTTCCCACCAGACTATGGAAATAGACCGCCGGCATGCCCTTGAATGCGAGCAGAATTGCCTGCGAACAGAGAAAGCGGGCAATCGACAGATCCGGATCCCGCGCGTGCTCGAGTGCCGAACGGTAGGTAATGTTCAATTCATAAGGGCTCTCCGTGCCATCACTGTTGCGCTTCATCGACACTTGTCCGCCGCGGGCGCGGACTTCGGTAGCCAACCATTCTATTTCCGCATCCGGAACCAGACCCTGCAGGGGGCGAACGCCGATGCCGTCGTGGGAGGCGGTGAAATTGAAGAAGGTCTGTCCGGGCTCCAGCTCTGGAAGGCTCTTGGCCCATTGAGTCAATAGGCGGCTGTCTTCACGCAACAGGCAATGCAGCAACAAGGGAGGCAGGCTGAAGTTGTAGACCATGTGGGCTTCATCCCCATCGCCATAATACGAAATATTCTCTGCATGTGGCACATTGGTTTCCGTAAGGATCAATGCGTCCGGCGCCACCAGTTCCAGCACATCGCGGAACAGCTTGACCACCTCATGGGTTTCCGGCAAATGCAGGCAATTCGTACCCAATTCTTTCCACAGAAAGGCGACGGCATCCAGGCGCAGAATATGGCAGCCTTTGGTCAGGTAGAGAAACAGAATGTCCAAAAACTCAAACAACACATCCGGATTGCGCCAATTGAGGTCTACCTGATCCTCGCTGAAAGTGGTCCAGACATGGGCAACGCCATCGCGGGTCGC
Source organism: Opitutales bacterium (assembly GCA_020831485.1). Lineage (GTDB taxonomy): Bacteria > Verrucomicrobiota > Verrucomicrobiia > Opitutales > Oceanipulchritudinaceae > JAFIGG01. The sequence continues at coordinate 12,102 of JAFIGG010000041.1, read as the reverse complement.
TGTTTGAGTCAGTAAAGGCCAGGGCCGTGGGCGCACCACAGCAGACAAGTCCAAATCGGGATCCGTGGGCAGGAAGTATCCAGAGGCCGGAGCAATGCCCGTAACAAAGTCACGAAACCAGCGATTCCCCGCCGAACAGTGATTGAGGACCAGATCGAACATCAGTTTAAACTCACTGCCGAGTGCTTCCACATCACGCCAGCTTCCATAGCGGGGATCCACTTCCCGATAATCGATCACCGAAAAGCCGTCATCGGAAGACCAGGGATAAAACGGCAGCAGATGTATCGTGCGGACACTGCCCTTCAAATGGCGGGTTGCAAAGCGCTTCAAGACTTGCAGGGAAGAAGTGCCCTCGGCGCGAACCGTATCGGCATACGTAATCAATACGACATCGTTCGACCCCCAGTAGGCGCTGTGTTGCGGCGTATCCTCCCCTACTCCATAGCGCCCGAGCATAAATTCAAAACGGCGAAACAAGGCGGGAGCCGCATCGCCATAGAGTCGCTTAAGGCGTTGTAAAATGCGTTCGAGAGGAGCTGAATTTTGCATCGATAAAGTCCTTTCAGTTACTCCATCCGGTAAGACCGGTCAGAAGAGTTCGCAGGCTCCTCCGCAGGACCGGATAGGCGTAATAGAGCCGGGCCACCTTGTAGTTGTGCTCCACCATTTGGCTGCGGTAGTCGTCCTCTAAAAGCAAACGCTCGACCTGCCGTTTGACCTCACGGGTAATAAATCCGTCGATCAAGGGAAAGCGAAAACCCTTGGGTTCAATATCTTCGATAAAGATGCTGTAGCGATTAACCACCACTGGCTTCTTAAAATAGATGGCTTCGAGCAAGGCGTTGCCAAAGCCCTCATAAGTACTCGGATAGGTCACCAGGTCCGCATGCGGATAGAGGTCCCATAAGGTGTAGAGCTTGCGGCCCTCGGAATCGTATTGCCGCACCTCGGAAACGCGGTCGCCAATAAATCGCAACTCGACCCCCTCTTCCCGCGCCAGCTCCTGGAGCATGTGCTTGTATTCAAACCCTTCATCGCCCGCATCGTGTGAAATAACCAGCTTGCAGCGCGGATCCTCGAGCATGCTGACCAATTTGATTGCATGTTCAATGCCCTTGCGCGGAACGATCCGAGTCGGTTGCAGGATAAAAATATCCTCCTCCGCCAAGCCCAGGTCGGAGCGGAGGTCGCTGCTGTAATCGTCCGGTGGTGGTGGTGGACTGTCGAAGTCAAAGACGTTCGGGATCAGGAGGCTGCCAACGCCTTTGCGCAGCGACAGCTGTTGCTGCGCCGCCGCATTGATCACCGTGTGCGCCAGGTTTGGTAGTCGCGGAGGGAATGCCATGTCCAGATAATCCTGAACCGCATTGATGGTGAAACGGGTCCGCTCCCAATAAAAGTCGTGGTGATGGGCAATCGCCGGCATGCCGGTTTCGGCAAGAAATTCGGTAATAGCAATACCCAGCGGCAGGTGCATTGGAATGGTCAGGGCATTTTCCGGAACAAGGACTTCAATGCCAAACTCCTGGACAAAGTGGTAAAGGGTCGACTTCAGATACTCCGCCATCTCACGAAGGCGCCGGGATACCAGCGGAGAGCGCCGGGTCTGCCCCCAGATGCGCTCATTGAGCCATACCACCTCCGGATGGCCAAAGTAGGCCTCGGGGACACAGTTGCTGATCGATTCTGCCCGGTCACTCAAACCGGAATACCAGTGGCTCACATAGCGATCCTGCCAAAGGACCTGTGCCCATTTGGCGCTTTCAAGAGAAACCCCATCCGTGCCTGCGAAACGGGTCGAGATAAATCCAATAGCTTTTTGCATCCGACGGCCTTTGCCTAGCATTTACGATGCCAGCTGAACTCAAATTATATGGCAAGTATTCTTGGGGGGGACGGACGCCTCGTCCGTCCAAGCTGCGCACTTCAGTCGCCGCGATTCGGGCGGGCTTCTACGCCTGGGAAAGGTTCGGTGGCGAAGCGCTGTGCGCCCAGTGCGCCTTGAATCAGGTAGCGGTCGCAGACGCCGAAGAAGGCAGCGACCTCTGTGGCACGGCGCATGTCCTTCAAAAAGGCCCCATCCGGGTCGACGCCCTGACCGATGAAGTTGAGAAATTTTTTCATGCGGTTGAGGCGGAAACGGTCTTCCAAGCCGGGTCGTGCCAGGGCCTCCCACAAATCATCCACATACTGGCGCACATCTCTGAGCAAAGGCAAGAACAGGGCCTGGCCGGACTGCAGCTCCCGGAATTGGCGAAAGATCCATGGATTGCGGATGGCGCTGCGACCGATCATCACGCCAAAGCAACCAGTCTGCTGCAGCACTTCCTGGCCGCGAAGGGCCGAAGTGACGTTGCCGTTGGCCAGAACGGGACAGGGAACGCGTTCGCGGGCGTGCCGGATCAAATTGTAATCCACCTCACCGCGGTACATCTGCTTGACCGTGCGTCCGTGCACGCTGAGCAGATCGACCCGGTGTTTTTCGATAAGGCCGAGGATTGCGTCATAGTTGTCCGGCTCTTCAAAACCAAGGCGCATTTTGACACTGAAGCGACCTTCGCAGCTTTCGCGCAGACGCCCCAGCAGGGCATCCACTTTCGCCACATCCCTCAACAGTCCCCCGCCGACACACTTCTTGTAGATTTTCGGGGCCGGGCAACCCATATTGAGGTCAACGCCGGCAATCGGGTAGCGCTGGAGTTCGCGGGCAGCCCGCTCCATGTGGTCGAGTTCCTCGCCGATCAACTGGGCAAAAACCGGCCGCCCCGTACCGTGGTCCGTGACTGATTCCAGAATGTGCCGCTCCAGAGTCGAGTGCGAGTGCACCCGAAAGAACTCGGTGAAATAATAGTCCGGCACCCCATACTTCGCCAGCAAGCGCATGAAGGGCAAATCCGTCACATCCTGCATCGGTGCAAGCGCCGAAACCGCCTGGCCGGGAACCACGGGTTCCGGAAGCGGCCGCAAAGCGGTAGGTGTTGAGGCTGGACTCATGGCAGGGCTATCAACCCGAGAGCGGGCGGGATGCCAAGGAAAATCGGTTGTGCGGGGGGCGGACGCCTCGTCCGCCCTTCAACCATCCTGCTCGTTCAGGATTCGCTGGAGCAATTCGGTCATATCCTCTTCGGCTTCCAGGACCTTGCGGTTGACGTAAATCGGCCGCTCCTCGCGCAGGGCAAGGGCTATCGCATCGCTCGGACGGGCATCGATCTCGCAGATCTTGGTACCGAGTTCATTATCCATCCGCAGTATGATGCGGGCATAGAAGGTGCGCTCGACGACATCATTGATCACCACCCGCTGCAGATTGACAGTAAGGGCGGTGAAAATGGAGGAAATCAGATCGTGGGTCATCGGGCGTTCGCGCACGTCGTTGTTAACGAGCATGGAAATGGTCGCACCGATCTGGGTGTCCACGTAAATGATGAATGTCTTCTCTTCCGGCCCCAAAAACAAGGCACAGCCGTTTGAGGTCGGCATTACGCCCTTGAGGGCAACTTTGACCACATCATTTTGCATAGGGAAACAATGACCGAATACAGGCCACAACGCAACACTCCATCTATTGAAAAAGTTTTCGTTTGTCGAACAGGCGCGAAGCTGGTTAAGAAGACCGGAATGAGAAATGAGCAGGAAAGCACCGGAGCCAATCTCTACCTGATTGGCTTCATGGGCGTGGGCAAGAGTGCGGTCGGCCGCAGTGTTGCCCGGCAACTGCGCATGCGCTTCCTCGATTCCGACCACTGCATTGAAGAAAAACAAGGCCGTTCCATCGCCGACATCTTTGCCAGCGAAGGTGAAGCCAGTTTTCGCCGAATGGAGCGGAGCTTCATCGAATCCGGTCATCCGGGCAGCGGCACCGTAGTCGCCTGCGGCGGTGGTCTGCCGGTCGAACCGGGAATGCGGGAGCTGCTGCTCGAGCGCGGGATCGTCATCTGCCTCTTTGCAAGTCCCGAAACCATTCTGGAACGCACAAGTGGGAACAACCGTCGACCCCTGCTCAACGTCGAAGACCCGAACGACCGGATCCGCCGTCTGCTAGCCGAGCGGGAAAAAATTTACATGCGGACCGGTATTGGCGTCAGCGCCGAAGGGCGCAGCCTGCAGGATGTAGTTTCCAATGTCATCCGTGTGTACCGGCGCGAAGCAAAACGCTGGAAAGCACCCGCGCCTTCCCAGTCAAAAGGAGGCAAACCCGTATGAACACTGTCCAAAAACCCATTTTACTCTGGATTTATCCACTGCTTTTCCTTATCGCTCTGGCGGCAATAGGTTCCCTCATTGGCCAGGTTGCCGAAAACCGGATTGACGGTAATCTCGGTGTCGGATTGGGTTATTTTTTCCCAATCTACGGCGGATTCTGGGGATTGGTCATCGGCATCCTTTTCAGTCTCCACCTGAAAGGTGACGGACGCATCGCTGCCGCATTCTGCAACGCGATCAGCTGGGCTGGCATCTGGCACGCAATTGTGGCGGCATTCGTCGGCGGTGGCGCGGTAACCGGCGCCCTGCTTTTTGTTGTCATTGGCAGCCTCGCGGGCCTGGACTACAGCGCGCTGGAAATGCTGCGCAACGGTGCGGCCGATGGAGCATTCTATCTCACAATCTGGTCTCCGGGCCTCGCCTTGGTGCTCTGCATCATGCGGGCTTACAAGCGCTCAAACCGCTCGAGCAGCACTTCCTGAGACGAGGAATTCCACTTGACCCAAACAATAAGAATCACTAAAAACAAACCACCGATCAATTAGCCTGATTAATCAAACAAGCAAAGAAAGCTTCCCAATGACTGATCCCAGTTCCCAAACCGTAGCACCACAGTGCACGTATCCGTTGAACCGCCAGCCGCAAACGTCCAATAAAGACGTATTGCGCTGGGTCGAACGCATCACCCGTCTGGTCGAACCGGACCGGGTGCATTGGGTGGACGGCAGTGACGCAGAAGCCAATGCTTTGTTCAAGATGATGGTCGAAAAGAATCATTGCATTCGGCTAAACGAAGCCAAGCGGCCCAACAGCTACCTTTTCCGTTCCGACCCGAAAGACGTGGCCCGGGTCGAGAGCCGCACCTACATTTGCTCGACATCAGTGGACTCTGCCGGCCCGACCAACAATTGGATGGAGCCCAATGACATGAAAGAGCGGGTGAACAAACTCGCCGAAGGCTGCATGAAGGGCCGCACAATGTATGTGATCCCATTTAGTATGGGACCGATCGGCTCGAACATTTCCCAAGTCGGCATTGAGATCACGGACTCGCCGTATGTGGTCGTCAACATGCGTATCATGACCCGGGTCAGCACGCGGGTCTGGGAAGTTCTGGGAGACAGCCGCAACTACGTGCGCTGCGTGCATTCCGTGGGGCGCCCGATCGAGACTCCAGCGGACGATGTTCCCTGGCCCTGTGATCCCGAAAACACAGTCATCGCCCATTTTCCTGAGGAACGCACCATTCTGAGTTACGGCTCCGGCTACGGCGGCAACGCCCTGCTCGGCAAGAAATGTTTTGCCCTGCGCATCGCGTCGGTCATGGCCCGCGACGAGGGCTGGATGGCTGAGCACATGCTGGTGCTCGGCGTAAAGGATCCCAAAGGCCGCAAGACCTATGTCACGGCAGCCTTCCCCAGTGCCTGCGGAAAGACCAACTTCGCCATGCTCATCCCGCCCAAACCCTTGCGCGACGAGGGCTGGGAGGTCTCCTGCATTGGTGACGACATCGCCTGGATCAAACCCGACGAAAAGGGCAAGCTGCGCGCCATCAACCCGGAAGCCGGCTTTTTTGGCGTGGCTCCTGGCACCAGTGAAAAAACCAATCCGATGGCCATGGCCTCGTGCAGTCGCGACAGCATTTTCACCAACGTAGCACTGACCGACGATGGCGATGTCTGGTGGGAGGATATGTCCGATGAACCGCCGGCCCATTTAATCGACTGGCATGGCAAGGACTGGACGCCCGATTCCGGCCGCCCGAGCAGTCACCCCAACAGCCGCTTCACCGCACCGGCAGCCAACTGTCCAATCATCGACGAAGCCTGGGAGGACCCAGCGGGTGTCGAGATCGGTGCGATGATTTTCGGCGGCCGCCGGATGAGCACCATTCCCCTCGTTTTCCAAGCCTTCAACTGGCAGCACGGTGTCTACCTCGGAGCCACCATTGGCTCCGAACAAACTGCCGCCGCAGAGGGCAAAGTGGGCGCAATGCGCCGCGATCCCTTCGCCATGCTGCCTTTCTGCGGCTACCACATGGGTGACTACTTCCGCCACTGGCTGAAAATGGGCAAACGCGTCACCGACGCCCCCCGCATGTTCCACGTCAACTGGTTCCGGCGCACCGATGACGGCAAGTTCCTGTGGCCCGGCTTCGGCGAAAACATGCGCGTCCTGCGATGGATCGTTGACCGCGTCAATGGCAAGGGACACGCCAGCGAAACAGCCCTCGGCTGGATGCCCCGCTATGAGGATATCGACTGGAGAGGACTTGACTTTTCGGAGGAAGAATGGGACGAATTAATGAAGGTCGATCGTGAAACCCTCAAAGCACAGACCCTCGGTCACGAGGAACTCTTCCTTAAGCTCTGGGATCACATGCCAAAGGAACTTCTCTGGCAGAGAGACTTACTAATTTCCCGTTACTGATCCCATCAGTAACCCCCCCCTGAAACGCCCGGTCACTCCCCCCCCCGACCGGGCGTTTCTCTTTTCCGCGCCAGGGGCACGAGGGCGTGCCCGCTCCCGGGGGGGGCGGACGCCTCGTCCGCCTAGCTTCCTGACCGCGACGTGCGGCGAGGCCGCCGCACCTACGTATACGCTCCCCTTTCATGCTTGCCATCAAATCGGTTTAGCGGCTGATTAGTCCGTTTCTTTTCCATCATGTCAGAAGTCATCGCAGTTCTCGATTTCGGTTCCCAATACACACAGGTGATCGCGCGCCGTTTGCGCGAATGTCAGGTCTACTCAAAAGTGTACCGCTTTGACACGCCCGTTGAAACTCTGCAGCAGGAGAATGTGCGCGGCGTTATCCTCTCCGGGGGGCCCTCCAGTGTGTTCGCCAAGAATGCGCCAATGCCCGACCGCCGGGTTTTCGAAATGGGAGTGCCGGTGCTGGGGATCTGTTATGGTCTGCAGCTGCTGGGCTTTCTCTTGAACGGCAAGGTTGAGAAAAGCACGCACCGGGAATACGGTCGAAGCCGACTCACGATCGACCGCGAAGGCTCCCTGTTCAAGGACCTGCCGGAAGCCTTTCAGGTCTGGAACTCGCACGGGGACCGACTGATCGGCCTGCCCGAAGGCTTTCGTCAGATAGCGCACACCGAAAACAGCGACTTCGCGGCTATCGAAGACCCCGAGCGCAGCTTTTACGGGCTGCAATTCCACCCGGAAGTGTTCCATTCGGAATACGGCATGGATGTGCTGCGTAATTTCCTTTTCAAAGTCTGCAACTGCAAGGGCGACTGGACAATGGCCAGCTATGTCGACAGTAGCATCGACCGCATTCGCGAGATTGTCGGCGACAAGCATGTCATTCTCGGCCTCAGCGGTGGCGTCGACAGTTCGGTTGCGGCCGCTTTGATCGACCGCGCGATCGGCGACCAGCTGACCTGCGTGTTTGTCGACAACGGCCTGCTCCGTAAGAACGAGGTTGAAGCGGTGGAAAAGCTCTTTGGCGACACCTTCGAGATGAATCTGGTCGTGGCACGCTCTGCAGACCTTTTTCTCGATAAGCTGAAAGGCGTCACCGACCCCGAACGCAAACGCAAGATCATCGGCAACATCTTCGTTGAGGTGTTTGAGCAGGAAGTCGAAAAAATCGGCGAGGTCGACTTCCTTGCCCAGGGAACCATCTACCCAGACATCATTGAATCAGTGCCGATTGGCGACAATCCGGCAGCCCTGATCAAAAGCCACCACAACGTCGGCGGCCTTCCGGAGCGCATGAAACTGAAAATCCTCGAACCGCTCAATCAGTTGTTCAAGGACGAAGTCCGCCGCCTGGGCGAAGAACTCGGCTTGCCGAAAAACGTGGTCTGGCGTCAGCCTTTCCCCGGCCCCGGCCTCGCGGTCCGTGTCATTGGCGAGATCACACCGGAAAATCTGAATATATTGCGTGAAGCTGATACTATACTGATTGAGGAAATGAAAAACGCCGACCTCTACTATAAGGTCTGGCAAAGCTTTGCTGTTTTCCTCCCGGTCCGCACGGTCGGCGTCATGGGCGACGAACGTACCTACGATAACGTCATCGCTCTGCGCATTGTGGAGAGTATTGATGCAATGACAGCGGACTGGGCACAATTGCCTCACGAGCTCTTGCAAAAAATCTCCAATCGCATCATCAATGAAGTCAACGGGGTCAATCGGGTTGTACTCGATATTTCATCCAAGCCCCCGAGCACCATTGAATGGGAATGAAGACCTACAAATACACGTCCCGCCAGTTTAAGCAGAGGCTTTTGTCCTTTATGGAGGTCCGCAATCAGGACCCCAAAGTCGTTCAGATTGTCAGCGACATCCTCCAGTCCGTGCGCGAACGCGGCGACGCGGCGGTAACCGAACTGACGAAAAGGCTCGACGGCTTTCAATCCAGCGCGGTCGATCTGCAGATTGCCCCCGAAGCCCTGAGCATTGGCGCACGCTCCCTGAGCAAGACTGACAAAGCATCGATCCGCGATGCCATCGCCTGTGTGCGCGCTTTCCATAAAGAGGGCTTGCCGCGCAACTGGACAGGCCGCAATCCACATGGCGCCACAGTAGGCGAACGCTGGTATCCAATTCAACGGGTTGGTATCTATATTCCCGCAGGCAACGTGCCGCTGGTTTCCACCGTGGTAATGACCGTGACCCTAGCCCAGCTGGCCGGTGTGCCGGAAATCGCTGTATTCACTCCCGCCGGAAAATCGGGAGAGATCTCCCCGCAGATGCTCGGTGGGCTGCACCTCTGCGGGGTAAGGGAAGTTTACCGCATCGGCGGCGCTCAGGCCATAGCCTGCATGGCATACGGAACCGAAAGCATCGCCCCAGTCTGCAAGATCATGGGCCCCGGCAACGCCTACGTCGCGGAAGCCCAGCGCCAGGTATTTGGCAGTGTTGGCATCGACCTTATTCCTGGTCCCAGCGAGGCGATGGCAATCGCGGATGCGAGTGCCCACCCTGAATGGCTGGCCGCGGACCTGCTCGCTCAGGCCGAACACGGCAGCGGCAAGGAAAAGATCTTTCTGGTTTCGTCCGATGCGGAACAGATTCAGGCGGTCAAAGCCGCTATGAAACAGCAGCTCGCTCAGCTCAAACACGCCGAGGCAATTCGCCGCGTGTTGGCGGAAGGCACCATGCTGATCGAAGTACCCAGCGTAGAGGCAGCGATCGAAGTCGCAAACCTGGTCGCCCCCGAACACTTGGAGCTACACGTCGACCGCAGCCTGCAAACCCGGATGATCCGTGAAATTCACACGGCAGGGGCTATCCTGTGTGGACACGAGACGCCGACCGTTCTGGGCGACTTCACTGCAGGCCCCAGCCACACCCTGCCGACCAACCGGACCGGACGCTTTTTCAGCGGCTTGAAGATTACCGACTTCATGCGTCGCAGCAGCATTGTGCGCTATAACCGAAGTGCGCTGAAGAAGGCACGGCCGGTAATTGAGACCTTTTCCCGCCTCGAAGACCTGGACGCCCATGGCCGCTCTATGGAGATCCGCTTTGATTCGGAAAGCACGCAATGAAATTCCCTGAACAATGGGCCCTGCCTCATATCCAGGCCATCCATCCCTACACTCCCGGTACCCAACCGGAAGGCGATGGCTGGATCAAACTCAACACCAATGAGCTGCCCTACCCGCCCAGCCCTCGGGTCAAGGACGCGATAGCCAGCGAATTGGATCGCCTGCCGCTGTACCCAAACCCAGCCAGTCGGCCATTGCGCTCCGCCATCGCGAAGCGGTTCGGGCTAGACAATTCACAGGTGATTATTGGCAACGGTTCGGACGATCTGTTGAATCTCCTGATGCGCGCCTTTTCCGACGGACAAGCCGACGCCCTGCAGACCTTCCCCAGCTACTCACTGTACCCGGTTTTGGCAGCGATTGCGAATGCTAAGCTACAGTCGGTGAAGTTCGACAAAGGTATGGACCTGCCGGTCGACGAACTGGCGCAGCATCCAGCGCGTATTTGCTTTCTGACTTCGCCCAATGCGCCCACCGGTGTCGGTTTCAGCAATGCCAGCATCCGTCAGCTCCTAAGCCGTTTCGATGGTCTGGTGGTGGTCGATGAGGCCTATGCCGATTTTGCCGAAGAAAACGCGGTGGAGTTGCTCAAGGACCACCCCAACATCGTCATCACCCGTACCTTCTCCAAGAGCTATGGATTGGCCGGGCTGCGGGTCGGCTTCGCTCTCGCCAGCAGCGAAACCATCTCGATCCTCGACCGCATCCGCGACAGCTACAACGTCAACCGCCTGTCTCAGGCCGGTGCCCTTGCGGCCTTCGAAGATCCGGACTACTATGCTGAGGTAATCCGTAAGGTTATTGAGACCCGTGAGCGCATCCGCGAAGCATTGATCGCCGCCGGCTGGGAAGTCTATCCCTCGCAGAGCAACTTCCTCTTCGCACGGCCGCCGCAAAAAGATGGTATCAGCGGGCCCGAGCGTTCGCTCAGTGCGTTTGAATACTTGAATGCCCGCAAGATCCTCGTCCGCCATTTCCCCTCCAATCCATTGACAGCGGACTACATCCGCATCAGCATCGGAACGGACAATCAGATGAACCGCCTAATGGAGAGCTTACAGTCATGGCAGAGCAACGCCTGAGTCAAATCACCCGCAACACCAGTGAAACCCGTATTTCCCTGAGCTTGAACATTGATGGTTCGGGCAAGGGCGACATCAACACCGGTATTCCCTTTTTCGACCACATGCTCGAACTCTTCGCCCGTCACGGCCTGTTCGACCTCACAGTCAAGGCTGAAGGCGACCTCTCCGTGGACTACCACCACACTGTTGAAGATGTCGGCATTGTGCTCGGCCAAGCTCTGAAAGAGGCCGTCGGCGACAAAAAAGGCATGGTTCGCTACGGATTTTTCCTCCTGCCCATGGACGAGTGCCTCGCCCGTTTTGTAATCGACATCGGCAATCGCCCCCTACTCGACTACCGGGTGACTTCCCAGCACCAGTTCGTGCGTGATTTCAACATCCTGCTCGTGCGTGAATTCTTTCAGGCATTCGCCAACAGCGCAGGCGCCAACGTGCACATCGAGCTACTCCACGGCGACGAGCCCCACCACATCGCCGAGGCTATTTTCAAGGCCTTTGCCCGCGCGCTCGATGCCGCCACACGTATCGATGATCGGCAGGCCGACAGAATTCCGTCGACCAAAGGCACGCTGAGCTAGTGGTGTGACCAATAGTCGGCTTGCCAGAAGCAATTCCCCTGTAAGATTTGGCTGATCCAGGGGTTAGGTAGGGTGTTATGAAACACCTAAAACTCATTCCCGCCCTGACATTGGCGACGGCAGCGCTGCTGGCGGGACCTATTCAGTTAACTGCCGCCGACAGCGAGTCGGTGGAACGCCCGCAAGTGCGTGCTCAATCCGAACGCGGTCCTGCAAAGGCCGAAACCTCTCAACGCGGTCAACGCCAACGACTTCAACAATGTGCCGTGCCCTGCTGCGAAAACCGCCAGGTTCAACGCCAGGAAATGCGTGAACGGCGTCAGCGGCAATCCGCAGACGGTCGTCGCCAAGGCTCCCGCGGTGAAGGCAAAGGACCGCGCTCTTGAATTGATTCCGAACTCGACCTGTGCACACTTCCCGGCAGCGCCCGTTGAAAATGTCGACCCCGGAACCCCACAGCTCTGCCAGCAAGGACAATGATCTTATTGATGACGATCACACCATGCTGGCCGTCGCCAAGGGAGACGGGGTTGCATTCCAGGCCCTTTTCGACCGCTGGAAGCTCCCACTGCTCAACTTCATCTTCCGCTCCATCGGTTCCCATGCCGACGCAGAGGACCTGACCCTGATGGTATTTGAGCAGGTTTGGAAATCGGCGCCCCGTTATAGGGCTGAAGGCACCTTCAGTGCATGGCTGTTTGCGATCGCCCGCGGCAAACTCAA